>NVWQ02000077.1 GCA_002733715.2 Methylophaga sp. | reverse complement strand
GTAACTTGACCCGCCATCATCTTACGGCCTTGCTGCCTTTTAGCATAATGCACAGGGATCCGCCTTTGCGCTCGCTCTACAAATACCACAAATGCTGTTACTGCAAGCGCTAAGAACAATATAACGATAACTAAGAAAGAGTGTAACTGGCCTGTTCTTGCTAATTCAAGCGTACCACCAATAGCCGAAGGCAACCCTGCTACAATGCCAGCGAAAATAATCAACGATATACCATTACCGATTCCACGTTCTGTAATCTGCTCACCTAACCACATTAGGAACATTGTTCCTGTAACCAATGTGATGACACAAGTAACCCTGAACAACATACCAGGGTCTACAACAACACCTGTACCACCTGCACTTTGACCTTCTAATGCTATCGCAATACCTAGTGCTTGGAATGTTGCTAAAACTAGCGTTCCATAGCGTGTATATTGCGTTATTTTACGTTTACCTGCCGCACCCTCTTTCTTCATTTGTGCCAGCTTAGGATGTACAACTGTTAATAACTGCATGATGATCGATGCAGAAATGTACGGCATAATTCCTAGCGCAAATACCGACAAACGAGACAAAGCCCCACCTGAGAACATGTTAAACATGTCCAAAATGGTACCTTTTTGCGATTCAAACATACTTGCCAATGCACCAGGATCTATTCCAGGCACAGGAATGAATGTCCCCATTCTGTATACAAGTAGCGCACCTAACACAAATAATAATCGGCTTTTCAGTTCTGCATACTTTCCGGCACCTAGTGCATTTTGTTTATTCTCTGCCACGGTTTATTCTTCTACTTTTCCGCCGGCAGCTTCAATTGCTTTTTGAGCGCCTGCAGTTACAGAAAGACCTTTGACAGTAACTTTTTTTGCAATCTCGCCTGAAGCAATTACTTTTGCTCGTAGTACGTTCACCGACACTACTCCAGCTGTTTTAAGAGCTAATAGATCAACAACACCATCAATGTTTGCAATGGTATCTAAACGTATTTCTGCAACAGTTGATGCTTTACGAGATCTAAAGCCAACTTTTGGTAAGCGACGTTGTAAAGGTTGTTGTCCACCCTCAAACCCACGCTTGCTAAAACCACCCGAACGTGATTTTTGACCTTTATGGCCTCGACCACATGTTTTACCATAACCTGAGCCGATACCTCGGCCAACACGTTTAGCTACTTTCTTTGAACCTTCAGCAGGTGCGATAGTATTTAAATCCATCTTTATGCTTCCTCAACCTTTAATAAATACGAAACATGATTGATCATGCCTCTATTTTCAGGTGTATCAATAACAACTGCGCTGCTGCCAGTCTTTCTAAGACCTAAGCCTGCAACACATGCTTTATGTTTAGCTAAGCGACCAATGGTGCTTTTAACTAGAGTTACTTTTAATTTAGCTTGTGCCATTTTATTTATTCCGTGATCTCAGCAACTGTTTTGCCACGCTTGGCAGCAATTGCTTCTGGGTTATGCATATCAGTAAGACCTTTAATGGTAGCGCGAACTACATTTAGAGGATTTGTTGAGCCGATAGTCTTAGCAAGTACATTGTGTACACCAACCACATCAAATACTGCACGCATCGCACCACCGGCAATAACGCCTGTACCTTCAGATGCGGGTTGCATATATACTTTAGCTGCACCGTAACGGGCAGTTAAAGGATGTTGTAGCGTGTGGCCATCCAAAACAACTGTTTGCATATTTTTTCTAGCTTCATCCATTGCTTTTTGAATTGCAATAGGCACTTCACGTGCTTTACCTTGACCAAAACCAACGCGGCCTTCACCGTCGCCAACTACTGTCAATGCAGAGAAACCAAATACGCGACCGCCTTTTACTACTTTAGCAACGCGACGGATGCCGACTAATTTTTCAATCAAGCCATCAGATGGTGCTTGTTGTCTTCGATCATTTTGTGCCATGTGATAATACCTTTAAATTAGAACTGCAAGCCGTTTTCACGTGCAGCATCAGCCAACGCTTTAACTCGACCATGAAATGCAAAACCAGAACGATCAAAAGAAACGGTTTCAACACCCTCTTTAACTGAGCGTAAAGCAACGGCTTTACCTACCGCTTCAGCAGCAGATATATTGCCTGTTCCTTTCAATGCTTTTTTAACATCCGCATCTAAGGTTGACGCACTAGCAATCACTTTAGAACTATCATGTGCAAGTACTTGCGCATAAATATGGCGAGGTGTCTTATGAACTGTTAATCGGTAAACTCGAAGCTCTTTTAATTTAGCTCGTGTTCTCGTAGCTCTGCGTAATCGTGAACTTTTCTTATTCATGTCGGCCTACTTATTTCTTCTTAGCGTCTTTACGAACAACATGCTCATCGGTATAACGAACACCTTTACCTTTATAAGGTTCTGGTGGACGGTATGCACGAATGTCTGCTGCAACTTGACCTACTACTTGTTTATCAACACCTGATACAACAATTTCGGTTTGGCTTGGCGTTTCAATTTTGATGCCTTCTGGCACGTCATATTGAACAGGATGAGAAAAACCAAGGGTCAAATCTAACTTATTACCCTGTGCTTTCGCTCTGTAACCTACACCTACTAGGGTAAGTTTTTTCTCAAAACCTTGTGATACGCCGAGTACCATATTATTAAGTAATGCTCGCGTTGTTCCCGCTTGCGCTACTGCTTGTTTCGATTTGATCCGTGCTACCGTTGTCAACGTACTACCTTGTTGTTCAACGTTTACATCTGCATGTACAGTGCGGCTCAATGAACCTTTTGCACCTTTAATAGAAACTTCTGAACCGTTCAGAGAGATTTCTACGCCAGCAGGTATTTCTACGGGGGCGTTTGCTATACGTGACATCTTTTCTCTCCTTAACTAACCGAACAAAGGACTTCACCGCCCTGGCCCAATTCTCTCGCTTTACGATCTGTCATTACACCTTTCGATGTTGATACGATTGCGATACCTAGTCCACCAATTACTTTTGGCAAATTATTAGCTGCTTTATAAACACGTAAACCAGGTCGGCTCACACGGTCTATAGCTGAAATAACAGCTTTACCTTCAAAATATTTTAATGCAATAGACAATACAGGCTTACCTTCTACTTCTGCAGAATTAAACCCTAAAATATAACCTTCATCTTTTAAAACTGTTGCAATATTTTGCTTCAATTTTGATGCTGGCATTTTAACTTCAGTCTTATTTGCTTGTTGTGCGTTACGGATGCGCGTTAACATATCTGCAACTGGATCAGTCATACTCATTTTATCTTAGCTCCACTTAATATATAGGCTGGTAATTACCAACTCGCCATTACCAAACCAGGGATATCACCTTTCATGGCATGTTCACGTAACTTGTTACGAGACAAACCAAACTTACGGTAATAGCCGTGTGGACGACCTGTAATTTCACAACGATTTCTCATGCGAACAGCACTCGAGTTACGCGGTAAAGCATGGAATATCTTCGCAGCAGCTTGACGTTCATCATAACTCAATGACATATCAACTATTTGCTTTTTAAGTTCCGCACGCTTTGCAGCATATTTCTTTACCATTTTAGCTCTTTTAATCTCGCGATTAATCATGCTTCGTTTAGCCATAACTTATTCCATCCAACCTATAGTTTTCTAAAAGGAAATTTGAAAGCAGCAAGTAATGCACGAGACTCTTCAGCTGTTTTTGCTGTCGTGTTAATCGTAATATCCATACCGCGTAACTTATCAATTTTATCATATTCAATTTCTGGGAAGATAATTTGCTCTTTAACACCCATGCTGTAATTGCCTTGACCATCGAATGATTTTGGATTCATTCCTCGGAAATCGCGAATTCGAGGAATCGCAATTGTCACTAAACGGTCAAAGAAGTCATACATTCGCTCACTGCGCAATGTAACCTTACAGCCGACAGGCCAGTCTTCACGCAATTTAAACCCTGCTATGGATTTCTTAGCCTTAGTAATAACCACTTTCTGACCGGAAATTTTTTCCATATCAGCAACTGCGTGCTCTAAAACTTTCTTATCAGTCAAAGCTTCACCCACACCCATATTCAAGGTGATTTTAGTGATCCTTGGAACTTCCATAACTGACTTATAGCCAAACTGTTCGGTTAACTGTTGAACTACAGTATCACGATAAAAATCTTTTAATCTACTCACTGTGTATACCTAATATTTTGTAGCGTTAAGCGCCAACAACTTCGCCGTTTGATTTAAACACGCGAACTTTACGGCCATCATCTAAAACTTTAAATCCTACTTTTTCACCTTTGCCGGTTGCTGGATTCAACAACCCTAGGTTTGAACCTTGGATAGGCATTTCTTTTTCAACAATGCCACCCGCAGCTCCCATCGCAGGGTTCGGTTTAGTATGCTTTTTAACAAGGTTGATACCCTGAACCAAAAACTTACCCTCGTTTCCACGATTAAGGATTTCACCTTGTTTTCCACGATCTTTACCCGTCAATACTACAACTTGATCGCCTTTAATTAATCTTTCCATCTCAGCACTCCTAAACTTATAGCACTTCAGGCGCTAATGAAATAATCTTCATGAACTTCTCACCGCGAAGCTCACGCGTTACTGGGCCAAAGATACGTGTACCGATAGGCTGCAATGCTGCGTTCAAAAGAACCGCCGCATTAGTATCGAAACGAATCACGCTGCCATCAGGACGACGAACACCTTTACGTGTTCTAACGATGACTGCATTGTGTACCTCACCTTTTTTTACTTTCCCGCGAGGCACAGCTTCTTTGATAGTGACTTTAATTACATCACCAATACCAGCATAACGACGGTGTGAACCGCCCAATACTTTAATACACTCTATGCGTCGTGCACCGCTATTATCTGCGGCATCTAGACTGCTTTGCATTTGAATCATGGTCTAAACTCCAATATAACGGTTTAATTACTTAGCTTTGTCGATAATTTCGACAAGCTTCCAACATTTCGTTTTTGACAACGGACGTGTTGAAGTAACTGTAACCATGTCACCTACATTACACACGTTCTCTTCATCATGAACGTGTAGCTTAGTAGAACGTTTTACATATTTCTTATAGATAGGATGGGCCACTTTACGTTCAACCATAATAGTGATTGACTTATCCATCTTATCGCTTACAACACGACCAGTTACTAAACGTATACTGTTTTCCTGTTCACTCATCTTCGCGCCCTATTTCTGTTCGTTCAGTACAGTTTTGATGCGAGCAATATCTTTACGAACACGTCTGATTTCACTTGGACGTGCTAGTTGACCTGTCGCATTTTGCATACGCAAATTAAACTGTTCTTTATGAAGAGCCTCAAGCTCTTTCGCCATATCTTCAGCAGATTTTTCTCTAATTTCACTCGCATTCATTACAGTATCGCCCGCTTAACAAAAGTTGTTTTAACAGGAAGTTTTGCCGCTGCAAGACGGAACGCTTCACGCGCATCCTCTTCGCTCACACCTTCCATTTCATAGAGCATGCGACCAGGCTGTACATTTGCAACCCAATACTCCACATTACCCTTACCTTTACCTTGTCGCACTTCAAGCGGTTTACTCGTAATCGGCTTGTCTGGGAACACTCGGATCCAGATTTTACCACCACGCTTAACATAACGCGTCATTGCACGACGTGCTGCTTCAATTTGACGAGCAGTAATACGTCCACGATCTAGCG
>NVWQ02000076.1 GCA_002733715.2 Methylophaga sp. | reverse complement strand
TTTCTTTTCAAAAAGGTGAAAAATTACAGTCAATCCGAATTATCCATCGTGCTGATGAGCAAGGCGAGGTTGAAAGACTGGTTTCACTGAGCGGTGTTGAAAGAGAATTTATTCGAACCAATGATTTAGTGACCTGTATTTATCCCGAAGGCAAGCGACCACAAGCAAACCGCAAACCTTTAGGGCATGGGTTTCCTAGTGATTTGTTAAGCCGAATGAAAGTTGCTTCGGCTTTTTACCAGTTAACGTTAGGGCAACACGGGCGTGTTGCAGCATATCAAGCACAAGAGCTAGTAATGAAACCAGTTGATCAATATAGATATGGTTATCGTTTGTGGATAGAGAAAGAGAATGCACTTTTATTGCAGGCTGATTTAATAAGCGAAACTGGCAAAGTGTTGGAGAAATTTTCATTTTCATCTGTTGATATGAATGAAGAAATTGCAGATCTACTTCTTCAACCTCAAATGATTGGTAATGAAATGAGCTGGAACAGGAAAGATGCAGAAGCGACGGTTAATGATGCCATATTACAGACATCAAAATGGCAGATTACTTGGATGCCAGATGGGTTTAAATTAACGGGGCATCAAAACCGTTTTGCAAGAAATGGGTCACCTCTTGAACAACGAATCTATAGCGATGGTTTAAGTTCAGTCTCGATCTTTATAGAGAAAATTCGCGCACAACATGGCCATTTAAAAGGTGGCTCGAAAATGGGTTCTTCAGTAAATGCCTACGGTTCTATAATTAGTGCCCATTATGTAACAGTGGTGGGAGAAGTTCCAGCTCAAACTGTCGAAAAAATAGGCACTGCTATTCAGTATGCGGAGGATCAATAGCCTTGATTGAACAACAGGCTATTGTCACCCAATGTGATGATAAAACGGTTTGGCTCAAAGCCGAACGGCAATCAACCTGTAGTGGATGCCAAGTGAGAAAAGGCTGCGGAACTGGCTTGCTAAGCAATCATGTTGGCAAACGATTTTCAGAAATCAGAGTTGATAAGACCCGTGATGTGCATATTGGTCAGCAAGTACAATTACTCATCCCAGAACAAACTTTATTGCAGGGGGCGATATTAATGTACATAGTGCCTTTAATCTTCCTCTTTCTCTTTTCAGCCGTAGCAAAAACATTAAATTTTAATGAGTTTATTGAAATTATTTCAGGTTTAAGTGGTCTATTTATTGGGTTTTACTTGATACGACTGTGGTTGAAAAATTATAAACATGATGTACAAGCAAAAATAAAAGAAATTGTAGAGGAATAAGAATGAAACAATTTAAAGTATGGACCGGGACCGGATTAAGCATAATTTTAGTTTATTTGTTATTAAGTGCTAATGCCAACGCACGTGGAAGTTTACCGGAATTTACAGAGCTGGTTGCTGAAAACAGCGCAGCTGTTGTTAATATTAGTACCACTAAAAATAATGAGCGTAAAAAGGTTGATTTACCCCCCAATATGAAGATGCCAGAAGGTACGCCTTTTGATGAGTTATTTAAGCATTTTTTTGGCCAAGGTGGCCCGGGTGAACAACCTTATGAAACACATTCGCTAGGTTCAGGTTTTGTTTTATCTTCAGATGGTTATATTTTAACGAATCATCATGTGATTAAAGATGCTGATGAAATTATTGTGCGCTTTAATGACCGTAGTGAAATGGAGGCAACGGTTCTAGGTAGTGATGAACGCAGTGATATTGCTTTACTAAAAGTAGATGCGAGTGGATTAAAAGTAGTTAAGTTAGGTAGGTCGGAAGATTTAAAAGTAGGTGAATGGGTATTAGCTATTGGCTCACCCTTTGGTTTTGATTATTCAGCGACCGCAGGTATTATTAGTGCATTAGGCCGCAGCCTGCCTAGTGATAGCTACGTGCCGTTTATTCAAACAGATGTAGCTATTAACCCTGGAAACTCAGGCGGGCCATTATTTAATTTAGATGGCGAAGTGATTGGGATTAACTCTCAAATTTATAGCCGAACAGGTGGCTTTATGGGTGTTTCATTTGCTATTCCAATGGATGTAGTCATGGAAGTTGTCGCACAAATTAAATCACAAGGCTATGTTAGCCGTGGTTGGTTAGGCGTGGTTATTCAGGATGTTACTAGGGAGTTGGCTGAATCATTTGGCCTTAAAAAACCGCATGGGGCACTTATTTCAAGAGTATTGCCACAAAGCCCTGCGGCCAAAGCAGGGTTTGAAGCTGGCGATGTTATTCTGAAATTTAATGGCAAAAAGATAGATACTTCCTCAGCATTGCCACCTATTGTGGGTCGAACAACGATTGGCAAATCGGTAGCTGTAGAAATCATGCGCCAGAATAAACGAAAAACACTGCACGTTAAAGTTGAACAGTTGCCTGAAGACGATGAATTCGCGCAATACAGCGGAAAACCAAGTCGTTTGACGGATCAACGTTTAGCGATTGAGGTTGCTGATTTAACAGATGAGCAACGTGAGCAATATGCAATTGAAGGCGGAGTTGTCGTGGTTAAAGTTGAGACAGGAACGGCAGCAGCAGCAGGAATTCGGCGTGGCGACATTATATCTAGCATCAATAACCAAAAAATAACAGATGCAAAACAGTTCTTAGATATTGCCAAGACCTTACCAGAAGATAAGGCGATACCCGTCCTAGTACAACGCGGACAAGGTGCTATTTTCTTGGCATTACGGATTGAAAAATCCAAATAAACCGAGTTTGAGCAATTCAAGCACGACAGCAAGGCAGTTTTGCCGTAAAATCTAGCAGTTATTTGGCCGGACACAAAGTGTCCGGCTGATTTTTATTGTTTAGAAGGTAAACCATTATTTATGGATCACATCCGTAACTTCTCTATTATTGCTCATATTGATCACGGCAAATCAACCATTGCAGACCGTTTTATTCAGGTGTGCGGTGGTTTGACCGATCGCGAAATGTCAGCGCAAGTACTTGATTCGATGGATATTGAAAAAGAGCGCGGCATTACCATCAAGGCGCAATGCGTGTCGTTAGATTACAACGCACGTAACGGTGAAACCTATCATCTAAACTTTATTGATACACCAGGTCATGTTGACTTTTCTTATGAAGTATCTCGCTCATTAGCAGCCTGTGAAGGTGCATTGTTAGTGGTTGATGCTGCGCAAGGTGTTGAGGCACAAAGCGTAGCAAATTGTTATACCGCCATTGATCTAGGACTGGAAGTGTTGCCAGTGCTTAATAAAATTGATTTACCGTCGGCAGAACCCGATCAAGTAGCCCAAGAAATTGAAGATATTATTGGCGTTGATGCAATGGATGCAGTACGTTGTAGTGCCAAAACAGGCATTGGTATTGAAGACTTATTAGAAGCCTTAGTTGAGCGTATTCCTGCTCCTATTGGTGATCCTGGTGGCGCATTGAAGGCATTGATTATTGATTCGTGGTTTGATAATTATGTGGGTGTTATTTCATTAGTCAAAATTACCCAAGGTAGTATAAAAAAACGCGATAAGATTAAAGTGATGTCAACAGGGCAAGAATATCAAGTTGAACAGGTGGGTGTATTCACACCAAAACGAAATGAACGTGATGCGCTCTCGTGCGGTGAGGTAGGCTATGTTATTTCGGGTGTTAAAGATATTAATGGTGCGCCCGTAGGGGACACTTTGACCCATGTTCATCATGGTGCTACAGAAGCATTACCCGGTTTTAAATCTGCAACACCACAAGTTTATGCCGGCATGTTCCCCGTTAGCTCAGAAGATTTTGAAGCATTTCGTGATGCACTAGCTAAGTTAAGATTAAATGATGCCTCATTATTTTATGAACCAGAAAGCTCGCAAGCATTAGGTTTTGGTTTCCGCTGTGGTTTCCTTGGTTTATTGCATATGGAAATTATTCAAGAACGACTAGAGCGTGAATATGATCTTGATTTAATCACTACTGCACCGACAGTTGTATTTGAGGTGTTAACTAGCAAAGGTGAAATCTTAAATATCGAAAACCCATCGTTATTGCCGGATATGGGCTCTATCGATGAAATTCGTGAACCGATTGTTATAGCCGATATTTTAGTGCCACAAGAGCATTTGGGTGCGGTTATTACGCTATGTATTGAAAAGCGTGGTGTACAGAAATCAATGCAGTATATGGGTAAGCAAGTCGCAGTAAGTTACGAATTGCCAATGAATGAAGTGGTCATTGATTTCTTTGACCGTATAAAGTCAGTCAGTCGTGGTTATGCATCTTTAGACTATCATTTTATCCGATTCCAAGTAGCAAAATTGGTGAAATTAGATATTTTGATTAATGGTGAACGTGTTGATGCTTTATCAATGATTGTTCATACCGATCAAAGTGTGTCACGTGGACGTCAGTTGGTTGAAAAAATGAAAGAACTAATTCCGCGTCAAATGTTTGATATTGCTATTCAAGCTGCGATTGGCGGCCATATTATTTCACGCTCAACTGTGAAGGCGATGCGTAAAAATGTAATTGCAAAATGTTATGGTGGCGATGTATCTCGTAAACGTAAGTTATTGGATAAGCAGAAGAAAGGCAAAAAAAGGATGAAATCTATTGGTAAGGTTGATGTACCACAAGAAGCGTTTTTAGCCGTATTACAATTAGATAAATAGATTATAAGGATAGAGTATAAAATGAGTTTTCCTGCAATTATGGTTTTTCTCGTCGCATTGACGGGAATCATTTGGCTAATTGATCGCTTGTTTTGGGCATCAAAACGGGCGAAAGATCAAAAAGAACCCGTTATGGTCGAATATGCACGATCATTTTTCCCCATTATCCTCATAGTGCTCATCATTCGTTCATTTATTGCAGAGCCTTTTCGAATTCCATCAGGCTCAATGTTGCCGACGTTACATATAGGTGATTTTATCTTAGTTAATAAATTTGCCTATGGTGTGAGATTACCGGTTATCAATACTAAGATCCTTGAAATAGGCGAGCCGCAGCGGGGTGATGTCTTTGTCTTTAGATACCCTAAAAATCCAAAAGTTGATTATATTAAACGTGTTGTGGGCTTACCCGGCGATACCGTTGGCTATTTTAATAAAACCATATATATTAATGGTCAGGCAATTAGCCAGTCGGTGAAAGAAAAAGATGTAGATTTAATAGGGCTTGTACCAATGAATCATGAATTACGATCAGAAAAATTGGGAGAGCATAAGCATGATTTATTGCTAGATCCAAGACAAAATAGGTATGAAGGTGAATCTGTCGTTCCTGATGGTCACTATTTTGCGATGGGTGATAATCGAGATAATAGTAACGATAGTCGATTTTGGGGTACAGTTCCTGAAGCTAATTTAGTTGGCAAGGCTTTTTTTATATGGATGAGTTTAGATAGTTTGAAACGTATTGGTAGCACTATAAACTAAGAGGAAAGTAATATGAATAATCAACGTGGAATGACACTGATTAGCTGGGTCATTGTTCTTGGCATAATTGCCTTTTTTGCTACAATAGCATTGCGTCTGATACCAATGTATCAAGAATATTTTGGTGTTAAAAATATTATGCAGGGGATGGCAACAGAACTTAGAGATAATAAATTAACTAAAGCACAAGTTAATGTTATGTTAATCAGACGTTTTAATACCGGCTATATTCATAGCGTTAAAAAAGACAACATTATCATTGAACGTGGTAAAAATAATGCTTTTGTCACTAGAATTAAAATTGATTATGAAGTACGCGAACCTTTTATCGCGCAAATTGATCTTATAGGCCATTTCGTATCGGAAATAGATGTTGAGCCTAAAGGCCGAACCGCTAGATGATAAGCAAAAAGCAAAGTTTATTATGCAAGCAATTACAGCTTGAATTTAATAATCCTAGCTTATTGCAACAGGCATTAACACACCGTAGTGTAGGATCTAATAATAATGAACGTTTAGAGTATTTAGGCGATGCGATTTTAGGCTTTGTAATTGCCGATGCTTTGTATAAACGTTTCCCTAATGTTAAAGAAGGTAAACTTAGCCGATTGCGTGCCTCTCTAGTTAAAGGCGTGACATTAGCTGAAATTGCTAGAGAATTAAACTTGGGTGAAGTATTGATTCTTGGCCCCGGTGAATTGAAAAGTGGTGGCTTTCGTCGTGAATCAATTTTAGCGGATACTGTAGAAGCTATTTTAGGTGCTTTTTATCTAGATAGTGGTCTAGAGCAAGCCCAAAAATTAATATTACATTTATTCGATGAACGATTAGATTCCATTGATATCGATGAAATTATTAAAGATCCTAAAACGCGGCTACAAGAATTATTGCAAAGTCGCAAACAATCTCTACCTATATACAGCGTGAGTGAGATAAAAACTAAGGATTCACAACCTTTATTTGAGGCCTCATGCCAAGTTGAATTACTAAAAAAACCTGTGATCGCGCAAGGTAATAGCCATAGAAAAGCAGAGAAAAAAGCAGCAGAACGTGCTCTGACTTTATTAGAAGGAAAATTATGACCGAAAGTACATTTAAATCAGGTTACGTAGCGATTATTGGTCGCCCAAATGTAGGTAAATCAACCTTAATTAATCGTGTTCTGGGTCAAAAGTTGTGTATTACTTCTCGTCGCCCTCAAACAACACGCCATCGTATTTTAGGCATTAAAACATCTAAGGGAAGCCAGCTGATTTATGTGGATACACCTGGACTTCATATTGATGATAAACGGGCGATGAACCGTTATATGAACCGTGCGGCGGCATCATCGATTAATGATGTTGATGTGATCTTATTCGTTGTTGATGGTATGAATTGGACAGATGAAGATGAGCGTGTTTTAGATCGATTAAAAGAGGATGCCAAAGCGCCCGTTATGCTAGTTATCAATAAAATGGATAAACTAGAAGATAAAGATGTAATGTTGCCTCATATTGAACTTTTGTCCGAGAAGTTTAATTTTTCTAATGTATTGCCTATTTCTGCTCGCCGAGGCTCAAACATGGAGCAATTAGAACAAGAAATAACGAAGTTAATGCCAGAAGGTGAATTAATTTTCCCAGAAGATCAACTCACCGACCGTAGCTCACGATTTTTAGCAGCAGAATTAGTGCGAGAGCAATTATTCCGCCATTTGGGTCAAGAATTACCTTACTCGATTACCGTAGAAATAGAACAATTTGACGACGAAGAAAAAATGGTTCGTATTGGAGCTGTTATTTATGTTGAGCGGGATGGGCAAAAATCGATAGTAATCGGTAAAAAAGGTGAGTTGCTTAAATCAGTAGGTAAAGGGGCGCGAATTGAAATGCAAAATTTACTTGGCCGTAAAGTGTTTTTACGCCTT
This sequence comes from Methylophaga sp., assembly GCA_002733715.2. Taxonomy (GTDB): domain Bacteria; phylum Pseudomonadota; class Gammaproteobacteria; order Nitrosococcales; family Methylophagaceae. The sequence goes on along the minus strand of NVWQ02000076.1, from coordinate 10,141 downwards.
TGGGTAAAAGTACGTGAAGGCTGGGGTGACAATGAACGCATGCTGAAAAATTTGGGTTATAACGACGAACTGTAAGCGCAGTGACAGAATTAACACAGTGCTTTATTTTGCACCAGCGTTCCTATCGTGAGACCAGTTTACTGTTAGATATTTTCAGTAAGAATTATGGGCGCGTGAGTCTCATTGCTAAAGGTGTTCGACAAAAAAAACGTAGTAAAATAGGATTATATCAACTCTACCAACCACTATTAGTCGCGTGGATGGGTAAAGGTGAACTACTTACGTTAACAACCGCAGAAACCCATGCGCCACGATATATATTAAAAGCCGAATCTGCACTCTGTGGGCTTTATATCAATGAATTGATGGTAAAGTTATTACCGCTGCATGAATCTGAACCTGAACTATTCAATGCATACCAATATGCGCTAGAATCGTTACAGGCAGTGGATAATACCCAATTAGCTTTACGCTTATTTGAGAAACGATTGTTAACGCATCTTGGTTATGGCTTGGTATTAGATAGGGAGTTTGAAACCGGCCAGTTGATTGATGAGCAACAACAGTATTATTATCAAGCTGATGCAGGACTGGCACGCTGGTATCCTGGATTAAAACAGCCAGCAATTTCAGGGCGTAGCCTACGACATTTATTGGATGAGTCAGGCTTTGATTCACAGAGTTTATCTGAAATTAAGCAGTTAATGCGAACGGTTATCCATTTTTACTTGGGTGGTAAACCATTACAAAGTAGACAGCTATTTACGGAATTACATAGGTTAAAATAAAAAGATGGCAATTTTATTAGGCGTTAATATCGATCATGTTGCAACATTGCGCCAAGCGCGAGGCACACGTTATCCTGACCCCATTCAAGCCGCTATCGAGGCGGAGCAAGCGGGTGCCGATGGGATCACACTACATTTGCGTGAAGATCGCCGACATATACAAGAACGTGATGTGGCAATGTTATCGGGTATTTTACAGACCAAAATGAATCTGGAAATGGCCGTTACAGATGAAATGTTGGCGATGGCTGAAAAATATCGGCCAAGTGATTGCTGTTTAGTGCCGGAAAAACGTGAAGAGTTAACCACGGAAGGCGGTTTAGAAATAGCTGGTCAACTTTCAAAAATGAAAGATGCGTGCCAGCGTATGGCGGAAGCGAATGTGATTGTATCATTGTTTATTGACCCTGATTTTGCTCAAATTGATGCCTCAGTTGAATGTGGCGCTCCCGTTGTTGAATTGCATACCGGCCGCTATGCCGATGCTGAAACACCTGCAGAGCTTGCACATGAGCTACAGGTAATTATTAATGCAGTTGAATATGCACATAATCTTGGCTTACACGTTAATGCGGGCCATGGCCTTAACTACCATAATGTAGACAAGATTGCTGAAATTCCAAATATTATAGAGCTAAATATTGGTCATGCCATTGTGGCACGTTCAGTCTTCACCGGTTTTCAATCAGCAGTGCGTGAAATGAAACAGTTAATGCTGGATGCTCGCCGCAGATGATTTTTGGCATTGGTACGGATTTAGTGCATATTCCACGAATGCAAGCTTTGCTTGATAAACATGATGACAAAATTGCTTTACGTATATTGAGTGATGCTGAATTTATAGGGTTTCAACAAGCGCCGGATCAAGCCGGTTTTTTGGCAAAACGATTTGCTGCAAAAGAGGCGGCGGCCAAAGCGCTGGGAACGGGCTTTCGTGATGGTTTGAGTTTGCGTCATATTGAAGTGGCTAATAATAAAAAAGGTAAACCAGAATTGCACTTTTATAACTATGGAAAGGATTTATTGGAACAGTATAATATTGGACGAAGCCTACTTAGTTTAAGTGATGAGCATGAATATGCTGTGGCTTTTGTAACACTAATGGAAAAAGAATAGAGGTTTTTGAATGAAACAATACCCAACAATTGAAGCCTTTATTGGCAATACACCATTAGTACGGTTACAGCGTTTGCCTGGCGAGACTTCAAATACGCTATTGGTTAAATTAGAGGGTAATAATCCAGCCGGTTCAGTTAAAGACCGTCCTGTTATGACCATGATTAAAGAGGCTCAAGCGCGCGGTGATATTAAGTCTGGTGATACTTTAATTGAAGCAACCAGTGGTAATACGGGTATTGCTTTAGCAATGGTGGCTGCGATTTTAGGTTATAAAATGCTGTTGATCATGCCTAAAAATATGAGCATGGAGCGCCGCGCGTCTATGCGTGCTTATGGTGCAGAATTGATTTTGACAGATAGCATGGAAATAGCGCGTGATTTGGCATTAGAAATGGGAGAACAAGGCAAAGGAAAGGTGTTAAATCAGTTTGCTAATTTTGATAATCCATTGGCACATTACCAAACAACAGGCCCTGAAATTTGGCGTGATACTAATGGTGAGATAACGCATTTTGTTAGTGCAATGGGTACAACGGGTACTATCATGGGGGTGTCGCGTTATTTGAAAGAACAAAGCTCTGATGTGGAAATTGTTGGTGTTGAACCCGCCGATGGATCGAGTATTCCGGGTATACGTCGTTGGCCTAAAGAATATTTACCCGAGATTTTTGAAGCGGATCGTGTTGATAGTATGATTGAAATTGAACAAGACCTTGCTGAAACCACCATGCGGAAACTTGCTACGCAAGAAGGCATATTTTGCGGCGTATCATCAGGTGGTGCTGTTGCTGCAGCATTACGCTTATCAAAACAAGTAGAAAATGCAGTGATAGTTAGCATTATTTGTGATCGAGGTGACCGCTACCTATCTACAGGTGTTTTCCCCGCAGAGTAATGCATAACCACACAGACCATTCATCTTTTGTCTCCTAGCGGCGTTATTTTCGTACTCAAATGGTCACATATTTCAATATGCTCACATTTTCCGTGCGAAAATGCCTTACTATGAGACAAAATATAAACACCCTGAGTAGTTCTGTGGTTTTAATTTGTAGCCTATTATTTCTAGTTTCAGCGAATGCTAGTCAGGATATTAAATTATCAATAGGCCAATGGTCTTTTGAAGATATTCAGGCAAAGAACCTTCACTTTGATATTAATTTAACGTCAAAAGGTCTAGCGTTAAATGCACAGGCTGATAGTGTGGATTTAGCCGCTCCAATAGGCAAAGTAACAAAGCTTCACTTACAGTGCGATGAGCTCATTTTGCAGTCTGAAAGTTTTTCATGTGGGCGTGGAACGCTGTCCTTTCATCAGCACGAACTCGGCCAACAGAAAATATCATTTAAAGTGAATGGCGAACCAGAGAAAGAGAAATACCGAATTAATATTGCAGGCTTGGAGTTAGCTTCGGCAAAATTTTCAGCTACTGTCTATTTGAATAACAAGTATTGGCGCTTAGTTACCAATGCACCGAAGCTTAAAATAGCAGCATTAATTAAAGCGGCTTCTCCTTATTTAGAACAACAACAGCGATCAGTGCTTGAACTGTGGCAAGTGGAAGGGGATATTAATTTATCAGCCGACATAGCAGGTAGAAACGATAAAATTAATACCGTGTTGATGAAATTGGCGACGACATCACTGAATGTAACAGATAGTGAAAGTAGTTATGTAACTGAAAATGTAGCAATAGCATTAGAGCTTGATGCTAAGAATAAGAAGCAAAAGTGGCAGTGGCAAACTTATCTCACTATTGATAAAGGACAGGCATACGGCGACCCCATTTTTATTGATTTTGATGCAACGCCTATAACACTGAAAGCAAATGGCTTATGGCAACAAGACAGTGGAAATTTGGTCATTAATAATGCCAAGCTGAATCAAAAAAACGTAGTACAAGTGACAGCTGATTTTAAAGGTAGCATCGAAAAAGTAGAACAATTGAATATTACCATTGCAAAGTCTAAGGTCACAAAACTATATGAAAACTGGCTACAACCTTTTGTTGTTGGCTCTGCAATAGACAACCTTGAATTGGCCGGGGATTTATCACTGAATTATCACCAGAAAGCAAAGGATTACCACTTATCGTTAACATTAGATAAGATATTTGTAGATGATGATTTAAAGCGCTTTGCTATAGATAATATTACCGGCAAGTTAGGCTGGACAAATTATAATTATCCAATGAAGTCTGATTTACAATGGGATAAGGCAACACTGTATGCCATTCCGATAGGCGCAACAAGACTGAAAGCGAAATCAATTTCATCATCACTGAGTTTAAGCCAAGCTTGGGATATACCGATATTTGATGGTAAATTAAAGATTAATAAACTTGATTTATCTCGCCCTGGTGAGGCCGGTTCAAAATGGACATTTGATGGTCGGTTAACGCCCATTTCGATGGAGCAAGTAAGTGAAGCGCTTGGTTGGCCATTACTTCACGGAAAATTATCCGGCGTGATTCCAAATGTAAGTTATAACAATAAAAGCATCAAAGTTAATGGTGCGCTAACGGTTAATTTATTTGAGGGTTCGACTGTAATCAGCAACTTGCAATTAGACCAGCCTTTTGGAGCATTGCCGCAGCTCTATGCTGATGTTGATTTGAAAAATATGAACCTATCAATATTAAGCCAAACATTTGATTTTGGTGAAATTACGGGGAAGTTAGAAGGAAAAATCCAAGGCTTACGTTTAGCAAATTGGCGACCAGTACAACTTGATGCTTATTTTGCTACACCAGAAAATGATAAAAGTCGTCATAAAATCAGTCAACAAGCGATTAATAACCTATCAAAAGTGGGCGGAGGCATAGGCGGAGCCTTGCAACGTAGTTTTTTACGCTTTTTTGAGGATTTTTCTTACAAACGTTTAGGTCTAAGTTGCAAGCTTCGAAATGAAGTCTGTGAAATGTCAGGTGTGGGTGAAGCCGAAAATGGTTATTACATAGTGAAAGGTGGTGGGTTTCCTCCACGAATAAACGTGGTAGGGTATACTCGCCGAGTAGATTGGCCAGATCTAATTGACCGCCTTAAGGCGGTAAGTGAAAGTTCAGGTCCGATAGTAATTGAGTAACAAAAGGAAAGAATATGAAGCAATTTAAGTGGTTATCAAGCAGTTTTATGGGATTAATGTTGGTATCGTGTGTCACCATTAATATTTACTTTCCAGCTGCTGCAGCTGAAGAAGCGGCCGATCGCATTATTGAAGATGTGTGGGGGCCTGAAACTCAATCCAAAGAGCAGGCTGAACCTGAACAACAAAGTCTGTTAATTAATGGTGGGCAAGCAAACTTAGCCATTTCTGTGTTGAATTGGGTGGTGTCGCCAGCGCAGGCAGCTGCAGCTACGCCAGATATCAATATCAATTCACCTGCAATTAATGCTATTCAAGCCAAAATGAAAACACGCCATGCGAGCTTGAAAGCTTATTATTCAATTGGCGCTATCGGTTTAACAGAAAATGGATTAGTGACAATACGTGATGCTAAAGCCATTCCACTGAAAAGTCGAAATGCTGTGAAAGGCTTAGTGGCTGATGAAAATAAAGATCGCAATGCACTCTATGCTGAAATAGCGCGAGCTAATGGGCACCCTGAGTGGCAATCAGATATCCAATCTACCTTTGCACGCCGTTGGGTAAGCAAAGCATCATCAGGTTGGTGGTATCAATCAGGTGGTAGTTGGAAGCAGAAATAGTAGCTGCTATTTAGCAATTAGGCTTTTACCCATTAATCCAGTGATACTATAGTGTCACTGGATTTTTTACTTTATATTTAGAGATTAAACTATGGCTCGACGCAGATCCCGCAGGCAACGATTACCACAAGATCCTGTAGAAACATTAATTGAAACGCTATCGCATGATGGGAGAGGTATTGCTCGGATTGATGGTAAAACAGTATTTATTGACGGTGCATTAACAGGTGAAACAGTTCAATTTCTCTACACCAAAAAACACAGTAAATTTGATGAAGGCAAAACGGTCGAACTTATTGCTAATCTTAGTGGCGATCGTGTTGATGCTAAGTGCCAACACTTCGGCGTGTGTGGTGGTTGTAGCTTGATGCATATGTCACCTGAAGCACAATTAGCCCTAAAACAAAACACGCTGGCGGAACAGTTAACTCACTTTGGTGGCGTAACACCAGAATCTTGGTTGGAGCCATTAAAAGGCCCGTTATGGGGCTATAGACGCAAAGCACGCTTGGGTGTGAAACATGTTCCGAAAAAAGAACGTGTACTGGTTGGCTTTCGAGAAAAAGGCTCACCGTTTTTAGCGGTGTTAGAGCAGTGTGAAGTGTTAGACCCGCGGGTAGGTATGCGGTTAGCAGAATTAGGTGAAATGATTGCTAAGCTTGATGCTCATAATCGGATTGCTCAAATTGAAGTAGCTATGGATGACGAACATGTTGCTTTAGTTTTTAGAAATCTTGATCCTTTATCCGATAGTGACCAGCAGGCATTAATTGCTTATGGACAAGCAAACGATTTATGGATTTATCTGCAATCAGGTGGACCTAATACGGTTACACCAATTTGGCCAGAGAATCCGCAATTAAGTTATATGCCTGAACAAGACTTACAGCTTGATTTTGAGCCGAGTGATTTTACGCAGGTTAATGCAGAAATTAATCATAAAATGATTCAACGCACGATGGAGTTATTAGATATTTCAGCAGAGGATAGGATCTTAGACTTATTCTGTGGATTGGGTAATTTTACTTTGCCATTAGCAAAAAGAGTGACAGAAGTTGTCGGTGTTGAAGGTGATGCAAATTTAGTGAAACACGCTCGCCAAAATGCGATGATCAATAATTTAGATAATGCTACTTTCGAAAAAGCAGATTTAACGAAAACTGAGCTAAAAGATTACCCTTGGGCAAAAGCAGGCTTTAATAAAATATTACTTGATCCACCTCGCAGTGGGGCTTTCGAAGTCTTGCATCAGCTAGCTGCATTAGGTGCCGAACGATTGGTTTACGTTTCATGCAATCCCGCGACTTTAGCACGCGATGCTGGCGAATTAGTAGAGAAACATGGTTATACCTTAGTAACTGCCGGTATTATGGATATGTTTCCCCATACTAGCCATGTTGAATCAATCGCCTTGTTTGTGAAAAAGTAAATTAGCCTACGGTCATGAGTGAACAAAAACTAATGAAAGATGGCCTTGGTACGGATGCAGTTGACCGCATAAGCCGTGTTTTATCAGTAATTATAGAAGACTTCCCTTCAAAAAAATTTACTCAATCGGCATTGGATGGCATAGAGCCGCTAGCGTTAAAACAACGTGTAGATCATCTTATTGGTGTTTTGGCTGATTATCTACCTAATGATTTTCAATCCACATCAACTATTCTATTGCAGGTAAAACAGTACTGGGACTGGGGCGATGAAAACGATACGTTAAGTGGTTTTGCCGCATGGCCGTTAATTGATTATGTTGCGGTATACGGAATTGATGAGCCTAAATTGGCATTGCAAGTGCTAAAGGATATTACGCCATTGTTTTCTGCCGAATTTGCTATTCGTCCTTTTATTAAACAGCATTTTGAATTCACTTATGAGCAAGCATTATTATGGTGTAATGACGATGACGAGCATGTTAGACGTTTAGCATCAGAAGGCTTTAGACCACGGCTACCGTGGGGAATGCATTTAAATCAGTTTTGTGAAAGCCCACAGCCAATTTTCCCCATATTAAACCTGCTCAAAGATGATGCTAGTTTGTATGTAAGAAAATCAGTGGCTAATAATCTTAACGATATCAGTAAAGATAATCCAGATGATGTGGTGACGCTTTGCCAACGCTGGATAAAAGATGCCTCTGCAGAACGACAGTTTATTATTCGTCAAGGCTTACGCAGTTTGGTTAAATCTGGCAGACCAGACGTTTTTCCTTTACTAGGTTATACGGCTAAACCGCAAGTTGAGAAGCTAGCTATTAAACTACAAAATGCCAAGATTAAGTTGGGTGAGACGCTTGAGTTTTCAACCATATTAGAATCAAACTTAGATAAGGCTCAATCATTTGTTTTAGATTATAAAGTGCATCATGTAAAAGCCAATGGATTAACAACCGCTAAAGTATTTAAGTGGAAAAATATTACATTGCAGCCTAGGCAAAATGTACAATTACAGAAATCACATTCATTTAAGCTAATTACCACTCGAAAATATTATGCTGGCACCCACAGTATTGAATTACAGATTAATGGCAAAAGTATGGCTAAAGCCGATTTTGAGCTAGTGTTCTGATCATGTTGAAAATATCACAAACAGTATCGATCCCCGATGATGAAATTGAGCTGACCGCGATCCGTGCGCAAGGTGCGGGCGGGCAGAATGTTAATAAAGTGTCGTCGGCAATTCATCTGCGTTTTGATATTAACACATCGTCCTTGTCGGACTTTTATAAAGAACGCTTATTAGCATTGAAAGATCGTCGTCTTACTAAAGAGGGCGTGATAGTGATTAAAGCTCAACAATACCGCACTCAGGAAAAAAATCGTGATGATGCTCTAGCGCGATTACAAGAATTAATTAAAAAAGCGGGGGTAGTGCAAAAGGTAAGACGGACTACCAAGGTTAGTAGAGGAGCAAAAAAAAGACGTATGGACACTAAAACACAACGCGGCAAGGTCAAGGCACTGCGTGGCAAGGTTTCAGACTAATGAACCACAGAATATGTATCATTTTATTATTAGTTGTTTCTTTAAACATTACGGCGAATGAGCTAGTCGATAGTATTGCTGAATTGAAAGATGCAGGTGTATTGTTGGTTGATACACAAGGAAAAACGGTTGTATCTTCACAAGCAGAAAGAGCGTTCATTCCTGCATCCACTACTAAGCTGGTCACAGCGTGGCTCGCATTAAATCATTGGGGTGAAGATCATCATTTTAAAACAGATTTTTATTTTGATGATTTGACGAACACGCTGTGGGTGAAAGGTAGTGGCGATCCATTCTTAGTTTCAGAAGAATTAGTCATCATTGCCAGCAACTTAAAACAGTTAGGTATACAAAATATTGATGCTATAGGTTTAGACGTCTCATTATTTGAAGCCGATTTAATAGTGCCTGGATCGAGTGCCACAATAAATCCTTATGATGCAGTGCCTACGGCTATTGCAGCAAATTTTAATACGATTGCAATTAAAAAGGTGGCAGGAAAAATAATGACTGCTGAATCTCAAACACCGCTAACATTATTCGCAGCAAACCTCGCCAATCAACAAGCATTATCAAAACGAACATTGCGCATCAATACTGGGATGTCTTCCCATAATGCGGAACGTTATTTTGCTGAATTATTAGCTACGTTTTTACGCAAGCAAGGGGTGACAGTTGGCAGGGGAATTATCTGGGGTCAGGTGCCTCAACAATCTATTTACTATAGGCATATCAATAGTAAAAGCTTAGCTGAAATCATTCAGCCGATGATGAAGTATTCAACGAACTTTATTGCGAACCAACTGATATTGATGCTAAGTGCAGAACATTATCAGCACCTAGCAAACTTTAATGATGTTAAGTTTTATATGGAAGAAATTTTACAGAAAGAATTTAATTGGAAGACGGTTAGTTTGAAAGAGGGCGCAGGCTTATCACGAAAGAATAAACTAAGCCCTAAACAGTTAGTGCAATTGTTAGAATCATTTCGACCATGGAAGCACTTATTACCCGAAGTTACTCCGAGTATCTATGCTAAATCAGGAACATTGAATAATGTCAGCACGTTAGCAGGCTATGCGGTTGACAGTAACCAGCGATGGAATGCGTTTGCAATAATGATGAAGCAATCAGTTTCACATAGGCGCAGAAATCAGATTGCTAGTGAGCTAAGAGATTTCCTCAATCATCAAGACATAATTAAGCCGTAAACAACTAATGCAATCCACATTATTGAGAAAGTAAAAATAATAGCGGTAAAGCTGTCAATAACCCATTGTTCTAGTTTTTCCATAATACACCTCAGCAAATTTTAATAGTTGAAGTGAATCTTCCTCCAATAAGAATATAAAGGCATTGATCCAGGTCATGGTCTTGTATGATTACTGAGAGTGCCTATACCCAAATTACTTGAAGATGCAGGTTTCAGCAAGAGAAGAAGCCACACTATTCTAGGCATAAACCCGCGGAATTAGTCATTCTCATTTAAGGATTTATAACGACGAAGAGTATGGCTTATCCTTTTGCCCTGCGGGAGCTTAGAACGAAT
>NVWQ02000075.1 GCA_002733715.2 Methylophaga sp. | reverse complement strand
TTTTATTTGTCATTGCGAACGCAGTGCGGCAATCCAGTACTACTCAACCTAGATTGCTTCGCGTTGCTCGCAATGACGAGCTACCTGCAAATTGAATTGTTACCAGCATAGATTGGCGTACTAATTGCTTCTTAATTTCCATAGTGAAGTATTCATTACTTTGATGATATTAAGAGGTCACAATGAGCCAAGAATTTTTGTTAAAAACACCTGCTGCACCAGCGGCCCCTAAACTTGATAGTGCTAGGGTGTCTAACCAGCCCGCCAAAGCTGAAAACACAGATGAGCCCTCATTCTCATCGACGTTAGATAAGCAGATCGAGCAGAATGAACCTCCGAAAAAAGAACCCATAAAGAACGTTGAAACATCAGTAAACCAGTCTAATGAGAAGACTGAAGGAAATACAGCCAAAGATAAAGACGGCAATAGCTTGCCGGAAAATGCTGTAGCAGAGAGTGAATCCACAGAAACAGCACAAGAATTAACGGTAGGTCTTGTTGACGAAGATGTAGATGTTTCTATCATTACCGATCTAAAAAATGAAGCCGTCAAACCATCAGCAACTAAGTTGATGTCAGCAGAACAGTTGACAGCAGTAACTGCAAAATCTGTAACAGCTGAAAAGCCATCAATGCCATCACTGAATAAAGAAAAACTAAACTCAATTATTGGGTCTAGTGTAGAAGTATTCAGCAAAGGCGATAATACTGGTGATGATGGTTTGGATGCAGAAAAAAAACTACAAACCACAAATTTAAGATCAGATATCTTTCATGCTTTATCTAAAAACAAATCATCAGAATCTGCAATGTTAGATGACTCTGGGAAGAAAACATTATTGGACAAAGTGACAGATCGAAGCCCAGCAAGTTTTGCTACAGCACTCACATCAACAGCAACATTAAATGCCACATCTATTCAGAACAGTTCTACGGCACAACCTGTCTTGGCTGTGCAACCCGCAATACAATCTAGTGCATGGAATCAAGTGATGAGTAGCCGTGTAGTGTGGATGGCTCGTGAAGGCATTCAAGAAGCATCATTAAAATTAAACCCAGCTAGTCTGGGACACGTTGAAGTTAAACTTAATATGCATAACGATCAGGTAAACGTACTCTTTCTCGCTCAAAATGCAGCAACGCGTGACGCTTTAGAACAAGCTTTGCCGAGATTGCGAGAAAGCTTTGAAGAAAACGGCATGCAATTAGCTGATGCAGATGTGGCAGAGCAAGAATTTGAGCAAGAAAATGAAGAAACAGCAAGTAAGAGTGATAACCAATCCAACAATGGACAGCATTCACAACGTGAGAATGAAGGTGAAGCGCAGGCCATCAGTGTAGAAAATGATGTTGAGGTAGGTTTAAGTTTATACGCTTAGTTTTTAGGCGATACGATATTTAGAATAGGAATTGAAATAGATCATGTTTAATTTAGAAAGTTACTCGTTAAAACAGCGTATGCAAATGTTGGCTGGCCTGGGCATTGTTGGCTTTATCTTTTTACAAGGGTTAATTTGGTTTTTCCAATCATCGGAAAATGTGGCTTATATAACGGCATTTTTTGCAATAGTAGGCAGTGTAATGCTCTATGCGCTAGCAACATATATAGCTAACCTTGGCGCTATGCGTGCTAAAACATTAGTAAGTGGTATTCAAAATATAAAGAAAGGTGATCTGTCTCGACCGATTGTGATTTCAGGAAAGAGCGATTTTACGTGGATGGCCAAGGAACTTGATAGTGCACGTATCAATGTTGCGGATCTTGTGCATACGATTGTAGGAGGCGTAGCACACTTGGAGACGGCAACCCAAAATATGACAAACATTAGCAAAAAAACAGCTGATGGTGTGCTAACGCAGCAGTCTGAAATAAACCAAGTTGCGAGTGCAATGAATACAATGGCAATATCTGTGCAGAATGTTGCAAGAACAGCAGGTGACACTGCACAAGCAGCGCAACAAGCAGATCAGGAAGCTCAAGCAGGTAAACAAATTGTAACGGAAGCTATGGGTGCAATCGATTTGCTCGCAAATGAAGTTGAGAAAGCATCTGAAACACTGAACAGTCTTGAGGGTGATATTGGTAATATTGGTGCAATAGTTGATGTTATCCGTGGTATTACGGAGCAAACAAATTTATTAGCTCTAAATGCAGCTATTGAAGCAGCGCGAGCAGGGGAACATGGACGTGGTTTTGCCGTGGTCGCAGATGAAGTGCGGACACTAGCGGCTCGCACACAAGATTCAACACATGAAATTGAAGAAATGGTAAGCCGTTTACAAAGTGGTGCTAGTGCAGCAGTGCAAGTTATGAATGAAGGGCGTGAGCGTGCCAAAACAAGTGTAGAAAAAGCAGAAAGTGCCGGTACAGCATTGGACTCTATCACCACCATGATCACTAAAATGGATGAAATGAGTGCTTCAATTGCAAGCGCTGCTAATGAGCAATCAACTGTCGCAGAAGACATTAATCGCGGTATTGTAAACATTAGTCAAGTTGCGGAGCATACTGCTGAGGGCGCGGGCGAAACAACGTCAGCGGCAGCAGAAATGGCAAAATTGACTGCTCAATTACAAGAGGCTGCGGCTAAATTTAAAGTTTAAGTTGTAAAAAATTAATTCAGACTTTCTTCAATAGCGCGTAATGCGGCCATTGGATTTTCTGCAGCCGTAATAGGCCGACCAATTACCAAGTAACTGCTCCCAGCTGCTAATGCCTCAGCAGGTGTCATGGTGCGATGCTGATCTCCTTGTTTGCTATTCGCCGGACGAATGCCTGGTGTGATTAGTTGAAAATCATCATCATGTTGTGCGCGTAGTTGTGATGCTTCTTGGGCTGAACACACCACACCGTCCAATCCGCTTTCTTTAGCTAGTTTTGCCAGCCGTAATACGGTGTCAGTAATTGAACCTTGCAGGCCGATCTGGTCAAAGGTCTGTTGATCCATACTAGTTAATAAGGTCACACCAATTAAGGTAGGGCGATCCGATGTATTTCCTATCGCTTCGCGCGCAGTGGTCATCATCGCACCGCCGCCTAGTGTATGCACGTTCATCATCCAAACGCCTAAATCGGTGGCGGCAGAACAAGCTTTTGCGACCGTCGTAGGAATGTCGTGGTATTTTAAGTCAAGGAAAATATCAAACCCTTGTTTAACTAATAGTTCGACGACCTTAGGGCCAGAGCGAGTAAATAGTTCTTTACCTATCTTTAGTCGACAGCGAGCAGGATCCAATTGGTTGGCAAGTGCTATAGCAGCATCTGCAGTAGGATAATCAAGTGCAACAATGATTTTTGAATCAGACATACTGTGATAGGTTCCAACTAAGTTAAGGCAATCTTCACGCTACCATAACCACTCGTCATTCCGGTAGCTTGTAGCCGGAATCTAAGTTAAAGACGTGACAATGAATACGATTTTACCTGAGATGAGAATGAAAATGGTATTGTATGCCCAAATATTTTTTGAGAGAAACAATGAATTTTGACCTTTTAGCACAAGATGGCGATGCGCGACGCGGCCGATTAACCTTTGAACGCGGCACCATAGAAACGCCAGCCTTTATGCCTGTGGGTACTTATGGTTCAGTTAAATCAATGACGCCAGAAGAGGTCACGGAGACGGGAGCTGAAATAGTATTAGGTAATACTTTTCACCTAATGCTACGGCCAGGTACTGACATTATAAAACAACATGGCGATCTGCATAATTTTATGCACTGGCAAGGGCCTATCTTGACGGATTCAGGCGGTTTTCAAGTTTTCAGTTTGGGCGAATTACGAAAAATAACGGAAAAAGGCGTAGAATTTAGATCGCCCATTGATGGTAGCAAAGTATTTTTAGGGCCCGAAGAATCAATGGCAGTCCAGCGCGATTTGGGCAGTGATATTGTGATGATCTTCGATGAATGCACACCGTATCCTGCAGATGAAAGAACGGCTGAAAAATCAATGCAATTATCATTACGTTGGGCGCAGCGTAGCAAAGATGCCCATGGTGATAATCCTTCGGCGTTATTTGGCATCGTGCAAGGCGGAATGCATGAAAATTTGCGCGATATTTCATTACAAGGCTTAACTGATATTGGTTTTGATGGCTATGCGATCGGTGGTTTATCAGTGGGTGAGCCAAAAGAAGATATGATCAGGATTCTGGACCATTTATCTACTCGACTTCCGCAAGATAAACCGCATTATCTAATGGGGGTAGGGCGACCAGAAGATTTGGTTGAAGCCGTAACTCGAGGCATTGATATGTTTGATTGTGTTATGCCTACTCGAAATGCGCGCAATGGCCATTTATTTGTGCATCATGGTGTGGTAAAAATCCGCAATAGTCGTTATAAAACAGATACTGGTCCACTTGATCCATTATGTGATTGCTACACCTGCAAAAATTACAGCCGAGCTTATTTGTATCATTTAGACAAAACAGGTGAAATGCTAGGTCCGCGTTTAAATACGATTCACAACTTATATTACTACCAGACATTAATGTCTGGTTTGCGTGATGCGATTGAGGCGGGAACATTGGAAGAGTTTAAGCGCGAATTTTATGCGCTACGTGCTGATAATTAGTGGCTAAAATTATGACAGGCATAAATTAATATCACCGTCATTCCGGTAGTCTTTTGAGCCGGAATCTCTGTGGTAATAAACTAGATTCCCGCTAAAAGCATTCGGGAATGACGATAGGGGCTGTTAGCTGAGTTTAAATCACTATCAAGATCACCCACGCCTGTGGCATAATCACCCTCTTTTTATCGATGAGAATTGAATCATGATGGATTTTCTAATTTCACCTGCAATGGCTGGTGCTGTTGGTGGTGCTTCTTCAGGCCCTGCAATAATGGACTTTGCTTTTCCAGTAGTATTATTAGTATTGTTTTATTTTATGTTGATTCGTCCGCAATCAAAACGTGCAAAAGAGCACCGTTCGATGCAGGAATCATTAGCTAAAGGTGATGAAGTTGTTACTGATGGCGGTTTAATGGGAAAAATCATTAATATTGGTGATAATGCCATTACGGTGCAGCTGGCTGATAATCTTGAAGTTAAAGTGCGTCGCGAGTCAATTAACTCTGTGTTACCAAAAGGCACATTAAAACAATTATAAAAGAAATTCCGTTCGTCCTGAGCTTGTCGAAGGATCGAAGGATATACTTGAGTAATTTTAGGATATTCAAAAAATGAATCATTATCCCATGTGGAAAAACATGCTGATTATCGCAATCGTTGTGATAGGCGGTTTTTTTGCGTTACCCAACTTATATAAATCTGATGATGCGATCCAAATCTCTGCCGGTCGGCAAGGGGTTGTTGATCTTGCATTTGTTGCCAAGGTTGAAGCGGCACTTAAAGCTAAATCAATTGAATTTAAACGTGCAGCGCTTGAAGACGAGCATCTGATTATCCGCTTTTCGGATGCTGATTCTCAGCTAAAAGCACAAGAGGTTTTGCAGGTCGCAAATTTTGGTGATTACACCATCGCGCTTAATCTTGCGCCGACAACACCTGGTTGGTTAGCGGCTTTTGGTGCAAAACCAATGAGTCTTGGTCTTGATCTTCGTGGTGGAGTACACCTTCTAATTGAAGTGGATATGGCCAGTGCTGAGAAAAAAGCACTTGAGGGTTACGTGAGTGATTTACGTGAATTATTTAAACAAGAGAAAATCAAGAATAAACGTCCTCAACTAGCATCAGACAAGATTACAGTAGCATTCCGTAGTGTTGAAGATCGTGATTTAGCAGAAAGTAAAATTGGTCGTGATTTTAATCAGCTTATCGTTAAAGTTGCTGAAGATGATGCAATACCATCACTTACCGTTGTGCTGACAGAAGTAGCCAAACGTGAAGTGCGTTCATTTGCATTGCAACAAAATATTATCACGCTACGTAATCGTATTAATGAATTAGGCGTTGCTGAACCAACAGTCCAACAACAAGGTGATAGCCGAATCGTGGTGCAATTGCCGGGAATACGTGATTCTGCAAGTGCAAAAAAACTGCTAGGTTCAACAGCAACTTTAGAATTTCGCTTAGTTGACTATGAACATGATGCGCAGGATGCCGTTAATAGTGGTCGCGCACCGGCGGGTTCAAAACTCTACCAGCATCGCGATGGCAGACCATTTTTACTAGAAAATCGGATAATGCTGAGCGGGGAACGTATTATTAATGCGATTTCTACACTTGATCAGCAATCAGGTACACCTGCAGTATCAATCACCTTAGATGGTAAAGGTGCAGGTCAAATGAGTAATGCTACCAAGGATAATATTGGTAATCCGATGGCTGTAGTGTTTATTGAATCTGAAATCGTTACACGCGAGGTTGATGGTGAAATAGTTAAAACATCATATGAAAGGCCAGAAGTGATTAATGTTGCTACTATCCGAGCGCAGTTAAGCAAAAAATTCCAAATTACTGGATTAGATTCGCCTGAAGAGGCTTATGAATTAGCCTTATTACTTCGTGCAGGCGCATTAGCTGCACCTATTGAAATTGTTGAAGAACGCACTGTAGGACCAAGCCTAGGTAAAGATAATATTGAACAAGGTTTTAAGTCGGTAGTGATTGGATTTATATTTGTTCTAGTCTTTATGGCTATTTGGTATCGTATTTTTGGGATGGTTGCCAATTTAGCGTTAGCGTTTAACTTGGTGCTGATCGTGGCATTGTTATCAATGTTACAAGCCACGCTTACTATGCCGGGTATTGCCGGTATTGTATTAACGGTCGGAATGGCAGTGGATGCCAATGTATTGATTTTTGAGCGCATACGAGAAGAGCTACGAGTAGGTAATAGCCCGCAAGCTAGTATTCATGCAGGCTATGCCAAAGCATTTTCTACCATTGCCGATGCGAATGTGACTACCTTAATTGCCGCCATCGTGTTATTCGGTTTTGGTACTGGCGCGATTAAAGGCTTTGCGGTGACCTTAATCTTTGGTATTGCTACTTCAATGTTTACTGCAATCATGGGTACACGAGCAGTAATCAACTTAATCTATGGCAAGAAAAACAAGCCAAAATTGTCAATTTAAGGATCGATAGATGCAACTTTTAAAAGAACAAACTAATTTCGATTTTATGGGGAAACGCAAAATTGCTGCGATCTTCTCAGTGATTTTAATCATAATTTCGATTAGCTCTCTGGTCATGAACAGCTTAAATTTTGGTATCGATTTTACCGGCGGCACCATGATAGAAATCGCTTACCAAGAAGAAGCCGATATAAATAAAATTAAAAGCACAATGGAACAAGCAGGTTATCACGATGCAGTCGTGCAAACATTCGGTTCTATTCACGATGTATTGATTCGTTTGCCCATTATTGAAGGCAAAGACATGGCTGAATTAAGCAATAATGTAGTCAATACATTGCAAGCGAATCATTCAACGCCGATTGACGTAAGACGCGCTGAATTTGTTGGCCCGCAAGTGGGTGAAGAGCTAACGGAACAAGGTGGTTTAGCAATGCTGTATGCCTTGATTGGCATATTGATTTATGTCTCACTACGTTTTGAATATCGCTTTGCGATAGGCTCGGTTGTCGCTTTGGTTCATGATGTCATCATAACCTTAGGTATCTTTTCAGTATTCCAACTAGAGTTTGATTTAACGGTACTGGCGGCGATATTGGCAATAATAGGGTACTCACTCAACGATACTATCGTGGTGTTTGACCGAATTAGAGAAACCTTTTTACGCCAGCGTAAAGGCAGTCCAACAGAAATTGTTAACCGTGCGCTAAATGATACATTGAGTCGTACATTGATGACATCGATGACAACATTGTTAGTAGTTGCCTCACTCTTTGTATTTGGTGGTGAAGTGATCCATGCATTCTCGATTGCATTATTACTGGGTATTGTTATTGGTACATATTCTTCAATCTACATTGCGAGTAATACCGTATTAGCAATGGGTGTGAGTAAAGCTGACTTATTGCCGCCAGTGAAAGAAAATGGCCATGAAATCGGCGAAGATGGTAGTCAGGTTTGAGGGTGAAATAAGTTCTAAATGATTGAAAATAAAAAGCCCGAACTATTCGGGCTTTTTATTATTTGATATTTATACCTATCACCCATCAACTTGCAGACTTGTAGCCCGTCCATTATGAGCACTAAAAACCTGCAACTTGAATGATAACGGGTATAAAAGACTTTATTTAAAAGAAAGAGATTTATATAGCTGTTGATCGTTATTTTTTATGGCTTTAGAGCGTTTAATAGGCATAGAAATGACTTCTGCTTTTTTCTGAGGCACCGTTTTTTCGCTAAAGA
Source organism: Methylophaga sp. (assembly GCA_002733715.2). Lineage (GTDB taxonomy): Bacteria > Pseudomonadota > Gammaproteobacteria > Nitrosococcales > Methylophagaceae. Next base: position 11,840 of record NVWQ02000075.1, on the reverse strand, counting down.
TATCAACTGTTTCAACACTCAAAATGCGCATGCCCGATAGATCACTGTCAAAACTCATGAAGGTCGCAAACTCTTCCAAGCCTTGCATGAGGTTTCTGGTTTCTAGTTCGAGTGCTTTTTTAGACATTTAATTATTCAATACTTTAAGTTCGTCAAAAAAGTTATCGGATATCACATCTAGTTCTTTAATTATTATTGTAATGAACTTTTTGAGCTTGAACCTTCTCTAACATGACAAATAAACAGGAATTTCTCCTAGTTAAGACGTTAAGAAATTAGTGTATTATCTAGGAATTAATCATGAGGACGTTGGGATGACAACAATTCAAAGCGGGCTGTTAGCTTTATTATGCTTCTTAGTATTACCTGTGCAGGCAGAGGTAATTGAAGTTGAACTTCACTATGTCGGTCCAACTGAGGGTAGTGCTTGGTTAGGGGTGCAACAAGGTTTGGATGAAGCCAATCTTCAAGGTGAATTTTTAGGTCAAAAGTATAGTTTAAAGCCGGTCTCAGCAGATGAGTTAGTAACATTAAAATCGGTTACAGCGCTTTTGGTAGCCGCAGACGCAGAACAAATATTAGCCGTTGCGCAGTCTAAGCAGTTTGCTAGCACCCCTGTTTTTAATTTGACATCTGATAGTGACGCGCTACGTAGTGCATGCTTACCTAATTTGTTGAATATTGGAGCAAGCCAAAAAATGAAACAAGATGCGGAGGTGCAGATGGTAGCTAAAAATCCAGATTCAAAAGCACATGCTCAGAGCTGGCATCAAGACTTTAAAAAATTTGCAGCACGCCAGCTAAATAGTCGCTTTCTTAAAACTCAAGGTGTGATTATGGATGATGATGCATGGGCTGGCTGGACAGCAGTAAAAATGTTATCTGGTGGTGTTGCGCGGACGCAGAGTACAGATGCTAGTGTTATGCTTGATTTCTTAAAAAATGTTGCTGCTTTTGATGTTCAAAAGGGGGGGGCGCCGCTTTTCGTGACACAGGACAATTAAGTCAGTTATTATTACTGGTCGAGAACGATAAAATTGTCGCCGAAGCGCCGCTTCGTGGTGTTAAAGGTGGATTAGATAGTCTTGGCTTGAGTTCGTGTAAATAAACTGAATGCTTTTAAAAATAAGTAAGGAATGGATAAAATGAAATTAAAACAGCTACTGCTTTCGTCGTTGATTTTTGTCAGTGCTTCGGTATGGGCAGACCCAACTTATCGATTATTTGTAACGAATGAAAAAAGTGACTCTGTAAGTGTTATTGATTCACGAACAGGTGAACTAGAAACAACTATAGATATTGGTAAACGACCACGAGGCATTGGATTGTCGCCTGATCAAAAAACGCTATATGTTGCAATAAGTGAAGAAAATGCTATTGCAATGGTGGATGTTGCCACATTGGAAATACTGGGAAAATTGCAACCGGGTGACGATCCTGAAACCTTTTCTGTTCATCCAGATGGCAATTTGTATGTGTCAAATGAAGACGATGCTAAAGTGTCAGTCATTGACCCTAAAACTAACGAAATTCTTCATGAAATAAGAGTCGGTATTGAACCTGAGCCGGTAGCGGCATCGCCAAACGGCGAGGTTGTATTGGTCGCAAGTGAATCGACTAATATGGTGCATATTATTGATACTGAAACGCACAAAGTTGTTGCCAATATTTTAGTGGGAGCCCGCCCGCGTGGCTTAGTCTTTAATAGTACTGGTAGCCTAGCCTATGTCAGTAGCGAAATCGCTAATGAAGTCGCTATTATCGATATTGAAAAACGAGAGGTTATCAAGACCGTATCGATTGATATAGACAAGTCAAAACCGATGGCGATGGTGTTAAGCCCCGATGAAAAAACCTTGTATCTGACTACAGGTCGCGCATCAAAAGTGGCAGTATTTGATGCAAAAACATTAGAATTACTTTCAACGATAGATGTAGGAAAGCGTGTTTGGGGTGCAGTATTAAGTCGCGATGGCTCAACGCTTTATACTGCTAACGGCGTTAGCCATACAGTTTCAGTAGTCGATACTGCCAGCAACAAATCAACAATGGAAATTGAAGTAGGTAAATTCCCTTGGGGCTTAGCGCTTGACGACTAAGTAGCTTGGGTAATAATAACCCAACTTGCTGAGTTAGCTATATCAGCGTGTGCAAAAGCAAACCCGATAGTGATAAATCTCACTATCGGGTTTTTTATTGCTTGAAGACTTTGTTGTTCAAGCTGCTCACTGTATTATGGCAAGATGGAAATAATTTCACGATTTATCGACTTATGTCTTTTTAGGGCTCACCCATCTGATTTGCCTGCATCTCAGTGGTTGTTGAAGCTAACATTATTCACTTATTTTGCTTCAGGCATTGCTGTAAATATGTTTGATAGCGAGTTAGGCATTAGCGCATTGACTAGTCTAGTTGATGTGATTTTTATGATAATTGTCGTGGTATTATTACTGAATTTTAGAAATTTCCAAACACGCTACACACAAACGGTAACTGCGCTGGCTGGAACAGGATTTTGTTTTACGCTTGTTGCTCTTCCTCTCTTTTGGTGGTTTTATCAAATAGATATTGAACAACAAGCTGCGAATCTAATCGCATTGGTGTTTTTATTTGCGTGGTTAATATGGGGTTTAATGGTTACAGTGCATATTTTCCGACACTCACTTGAAGTTAAAGCGGGAACAGCGACATTGATAACACTAGCTTATATAGCTATTTCAATACTGATAACGGGACTGATTATGTCGGGAGCAGCATAAATGCATATTCATATATTAGGTATTTGCGGCACGTTTATGGGTGGTGTTGCCTTATTGGCACGTGAGTTAGGGATGACTGTTTCTGGCAGTGATGCCAATGTTTACCCACCGATGAGCGATCAGTTAGAAGCGGCAGGCATTAAACTGCAAGAAGGCTATTTAGCAGAGCATTTAGACCCCGCACCTGACTTAGTGGTGATGGGTAACGCGATGTCACGCGGCAATCCTGCGGTTGAATATGTGCTGAATAAAGGCTTGCCTTATGTATCAGGCCCACAATGGTTGGCTGAGCAAGTATTAAAAGATAAATGGGTATTGGCTGTTTCGGGTACACATGGTAAAACCACAACCAGTAGTATGCTTGCGTGGATCTTACACGATGCAGGTATGGCACCCGGTTTCTTAATTGGTGGTGTGCCCGATAATTTTGGTGAAACGGCACGCTTAGGCGAAACGCCTTTTTTCGTTATTGAAGCAGATGAATATGACACCGCTTTCTTTGATAAGCGCTCTAAATTTGTTCACTACCATCCTCGTACTCTAGTCATTAACAATCTAGAATTTGATCATGCTGATATTTTTGAAGATTTAGCTGCGATTCAAAAGCAGTTTCATCATCTGATTCGTACCGTGCCATCAGAAGGCTTAATTATTACACCATCACATGTAGATGCCATTGATGAAGTCATAAGACAAGGTTGCTGGACACCTCAGCAAACTATTGGTCTTAATGAAGGTCAATTACGAGCTGAAAATATTGCCGCTGATGGAGGCAAATTTGATGTGGTGACGGGCGGAAAAAATGTAGGACAGGTGAATTGGGCATTATTAGGCATGCATAATGTGAGTAATGCACTGGCCGCAGTTGCGGCTGCTCATCATGTCGGCGTGACTATTGATCAAGCTTGTCAATCATTAGACAAATTTGAAGGCATCAAACGTCGCTTAGAGCTTCGTGGAGAAGTGAATGGAGTGCGTGTATATGATGATTTTGCTCACCATCCAACTGCTATTGAAACAACGCTTGCAGGCTTAAGAGCTAAGATAGGTGAACAAAAATTAATTGCCATTTTAGAGCCACGATCTAATACTATGAAAATGGGTGTGCATCAGCAAACATTAGCCGACTCATTAAAAGCGGCAGATCAAGTGATTCTATTTGAAGATGCAGGTCTAGACTGGTCATTATCAGAAATTACAGAACAGTTAGGGGGTAAGGCGAGAGTGGAATCAAGTATTGATGCCATTGTCGCGTTAGCTACGGACGATGCTCAAGCCGGAGATAATATTCTGGTAATGAGCAATGGCGGCTTTGGTGGCATACATCAAAAACTATTGGATGCATTGGCATGAGCAAACAAATAGCATTAGCCCTAACAGGCGCATCAGGGGCGCCATATAGCAAACGTTTGCTAGAAGTCTTATTTGAACAACAAATAACCGTTCATTTAATGATTTCAGCGGCGGCCAGAATTGTATTTGCAGATGAACTAGATTGGAAATTGCCAGCACGCGCCAGTGATGTGCAAAAAATGCTGGTGGCAGAATTTAACTGTGATTCTGATTTGTTAAAAGTCTATGGTGAGCAACAGTGGAGCTCACCATTAGCCAGTGGTTCGCATCAAATAGAAACTATGATTATTTGCCCCTGCACCATGGGAACGCTATCAGCCGTTGCTTGTGGAAGCAGTGATAACCTGATTAACCGTGCCGCAGATGTGATGATTAAAGAAAATCGACAACTCATTATTGTGCCTAGAGAAGCACCATTTTCGGCAATTCACCTAGAAAACATGCTTAAATTATCTCGCCTTGGCATTTGTATTTTACCACCAAGCCCTGGCTTTTATTTTAAACCTACACAGTTATCAGAAGTGATAGATTTTGTAGTGGCGAAAATTTTAGATCAAGCAAAAATAGAGCATACATTGATGCCTCGATGGGGCGAATAATAAAGCAAGACAAGTTAATAATCATATAAAGTCGAGTATAATACTCAGGTATTCAGTTCTTAGGAAAAATCATGTCAGATATTGAAATCGCACAGAAAGCTAAGATGGAACAAATTATTCCGTTAGCTCAGCAGCGTTTAGGCTTAGACCCACTTCAGCTTGATCCTTATGGGCACTATAAAGCTAAAGTTTCGTTGGATGTGATGGCCGAGTTAGCAGATAAACCTGATGGTAAACTGATTCTAGTCACGGCCGTTAGCCCAACTCCAGCTGGTGAAGGCAAAACAACGACAACTATTGGTTTAAGCGATGCGTTGAACCGTATTGGCAAAGAATCAATGGTCTGTGTGCGTGAACCTTCAATGGGGCCGAATTTTGGTATGAAAGGCGGTGCAGCAGGCGGTGGTTATGCCCAAGTTGTACCGATGGAAGATATTAATCTTCATTTTACCGGAGATTTACACGCCATTGGTGCGGCACATAATTTATTATCAGCGATGATTGATAATCACATCCATCATGGCAATGCTTTAGATCTAGATGCACGTAAAATCACTTGGGGACGAGTGATGGATATGAATGATCGTGCCTTGCGAGACATTACTGTCGGTTTGGGTGGTATAGCGAACGGTTTTCCGCGTCAGGATGGCTTTGATATTGTGGTTGCTTCAGAAGTAATGGCAATATTTTGTTTATCACACTCACTGAAAGAACTAAAAGAACGGCTCGGCAATATTTTAATTGGCTACTCGCGTGATGGCACGGCTCGACTAGCAAAAGAATTAAATGTACAAGGTGCGATGGCGACCTTACTTAAAGAAGCATTGAAACCGAATTTAGTACAAACATTAGAAAATAACCCTGCTTTTGTGCATGGTGGCCCTTTTGCTAATATTGCCCATGGTTGTAATTCTGTTATTGCCACAAAGATGGCATTAAAGATGACTGATTATGTCGTCACTGAAGCGGGTTTTGGCGCTGATCTTGGTGCTGAGAAGTTTATTGATATTAAATGCCGTAAAGCTGGTATTAAGCCTGATATGGCAGTTATTGTGGCGACAGTCAAAGCGCTGAAATATCATGGCGGTGCTAATGTTAAAGAATTAGCCAATGAAGATTTAACGGCACTAGAAAAAGGCATGGAAAATCTAAAACGTCACCTATCTAATATGCAAGACCAGTTTGGTTTGCCTTGTGTAGTAGCGATTAATCATTTTGATCAAGACACCGATGCTGAAACTGCATTAGTAAAATCAGCAGTTGAAGCATTGGGTGCTAAAGCTGTTGTTGCCAAGCATTGGGCTGATGGTGGTGCCGGGGCAGAAGAGCTCGCTAACGTGGTTGTTTCGATGATTGATAAAAATCAATCTAAATGCCAATTTCTTTATCAAGATAGTGATTCGTTGCTTGATAAAATCACAGCGGTCGCCACCAAAATTTATGGTGCTAAAGATGTATTTATCGAGAAGAAAGCACTGACAAAACTGGCTAGGTTTAGTGAGACGCATAGTGAAGTGCCTGTCTGCATGGCAAAAACACCGTACTCTTTCAGTGGTGATGCCACACAATTAGGTGCCGTATCAGGCCACACCATCACAGTGAGAGATGTGCGATTATCACGCGGAGCAGAATTTGTAGTGGCATTATGTGGTGATATTATGACCATGCCGGGCTTGCCTAAAGTTCCCACGGCTGAGCGAATTGATATTAATGATGATGGTGAGATTAGCGGCTTATTTTAAAACTTTTCAACAACAAGTAACTCTTTCTATCGCAGCAAAGAGTTACTTGTCATTGAATAGCACTTTTTTTACTTAGTGGTTTCCATAATAGATTTAACCCGAGCCGCATAATCAATATCTGCTTTTCCAAACTGTATAAGCATACGGTGTTGCACTGATTCTGTTGCTTGTACTAAACCTTCGGCAATGGTAGTTGTAAGTTGATCTTTTTGAGATTCATTCATAAGACGGAACAAATCTCCTGCTTGGCTATAATGATCATCGCCATCTGTACTATATCGTTTTACCCACGCATTTTCTAATATAGGCATAGCGGGTTCCTCAACAAATGATACTGGACTTGGAGCACCACTATTTATCTGATCATTGGGATAATAGTTAACCCCAGAATCCTGAACATTACTATCACCATGCACAGGACAATCTCCCGCCATCGCGCCATCACGCTGATAATGATTCACTGGACATTTGGCTGCATTGACAGGGAGTTGGTTAGCATTCGCGCCCACGCGATAACGATGTGCATCTTGATAAGCCAATAACCGTCCTTGCAGCATCTTATCGGGTGATACACCTATCCCAGGTACTAAATTACTAGGAGCAAAACATGCCTGTTCTGTTTCTGCAAAATAATTATCAACATTACGATTTAGTTCAAGTTGACCTACCTCAATTAAAGGAAAGTCAGCATGTGGCCACACTTTAGTAAGATCAAATGGATTGATCTTATAGTCTTGTGCTTCGTCTTCAGTCATTATTTGCACTTTAGCAGTCCAACTTGGGTAATCACCCTGATCGATTGCTTCCACTAAATCTTGCTGTGCACCTACAGGTGACGTAGCAGCAGCTTCATCATTGCTTAGACATTTAATGCCTTGATTACTTTTGAAATGCCATTTGAACCAAAAACGTTGCCCTTGTTCATTCCAGAAACTATAAGTATGAGAGCTAAAGCCATGCATATTGCGATAAGAAGCAGGGATCCCACGATCTGACATTAAAATAGTTAATTGATGCAATGACTGAGGGTGATTAGCCCAAAACTCATAGATTGCGGCAGGATTAGGTAAATTGGTCCTAGGATCTTTTTTCTGAGAATGAATAAAGTCAGGAAACTTAATGGCATCTCTTAAAAAGAATACGGGCGTATTGTTACCTACCATATCGTAATTGCCCTCATCGGTATAAAATTTAAGGGCAAAACCACGGGGATCACGTGCATAATCGCTAGAATCTTGACCTCCACCTACGGTTGAAAAACGAGCAAAGACCTCAGTTTTCTGTCCAATAGTTTGTAGAAAACTGGCAATGGTTTTATCTTTTAATGAACGAGTGACAGTAAAAGTGCCATAGGCCCCTGTACCACGAGCATGAACGACACGCTCAGGAATTCTCTCACGGTTAAAATGAGCTAATTTTTCAAAGGTATAATGGTTATCAAATGTGAGTGAACCATGTTCGCCAACGCTGATGCTATTATTGTCATCAGCAACAGGCGAACCTGTTGCCGTTGTTAATTTTTTATTACTCATATTAAAACTCCAAATGAAGAATGTTGAGCAAGGTTAAACTTGCCCAGACTTGTAGTTTAGGGATAATCAGTTAATTTGTAAAACAAGTTATTTAGATTGTTTTAATCGTAAATTTAGATTGATAAAGATAAATCGTCATAGCCATCATATTTTGGAGTCGTAAGTGGATAATATACAATTAACACATAGTGATTTTCAGCCACAGAAATCGAAATATTCTATTTGTTTATTACTAAATGATTTTGCATCACCTGCTAATGTTGGCAGCATTTTCAGAATAGCCGATGCGTTTGCAATAGAAAAAATTTACCTAACCGGTAGCAGTCCAATACCGCCTAACCGAAAAATGATGCGTACCTCACGGGCAACGGAGAAGTTTGTTTTATATGAATATAAAGAAAATGCAGAAGCCGTTGTAAATAAACTAAAGTTGCAAGGCTACAGCATCATCAGTTTAGAAATCACTTCTTCAAGCACCAACATTAGGCAGTTAGCTTTATCAAAAGAAAATAAAGTCTGCTTGATTTTAGGCAGTGAGAATGAAGGCATTAAGCCACAATTGCTAACATTGTCAGATGAAACGGTTCACATTTCCATGTTAGGTGAAAATTCATCAATTAATGTGGCATCGGCCTGTGCTATTGCTGTGTTTGAAATTACAAATCAAATTTCTTCCATACAAAATAATGTAACTTTAAAGTAATTAAAATGTCAAATTAGATTACCCAGCTAAATCTAGAGTGGAGGATGTATGAATTCAGGAGGCGAGCAGTGTGCTCTGTGGCAAAAGGATGAGCAGCACTGGCTTTCTTTGATGATACAAAGTCAGGCAGGAGATGTCGCTGCATATCATCAACTCTTAACAGAATTAGGTTCTGTTATTGAGTCTTATTTGCGGGCAAACTTTGGTCGACTGGCTATGTTGGAGGACTGTGTTCAAGAGTGTCTTCTTGCGATACATCGAGCTAAACATACTTTTGATCCTAAACGTGATTTTCGCCCTTGGATGTTTACAATCGTAAGATATAAAACAATTGATATCATACGGCGAAATGAAACAGAGAGTAACACTATTGTCAAATTATCCGAACTTGATCAAGGTAGTATCAATCCTGTAGATTTGGATCGTATAATTGATGGGGATCGTCTAATGAATAAATTATCACATGATCAGCGAGAAGCGGTGACATTAACTAAATACTTAGGAATGACTACTAATGAAGTGGCTCAATTGATCGGTATTAAAGAAAGTGCCGTCAAAGCACGGTTAAGAAGAGGTTTAAAAAACCTTCAGAAACAATGGCGATATGACGGAGTTAAACTTGATGACTGATCGCGAGCAATTTATCACTAACTTGGTGAAAGGTACACAACTTGTTAAGTTCACTAATACACGCACAAGCACGATGATTTGGCTAATAAGTGCTTTTATTTTTGCTGCATTACTGACTTATATTGCAGGGCCTTATCGTAGCGGTATTGCATATGAATTATTATCGTCATTCCAGTTTTTCTTCGAGAGTATTATAGGTTTAGCAAGCATAGTGTTATTAATTTACACAGCATTTGATTTTGCTATTCCTTCCCAAAGATCTGTAGCCAAACGCTTAATTCTGCCATTAACTATTTTAATCATTTGGATAGGCTTTTACGTGTTTGGGTTAATGTATCCTGCATTAGAACCTGCTATGGCAGATAAACGTGAGTATTGTTATTCTGAGACATTTATCTATGCTTTACCCATTCTTTTAGTATCATTGCTGTGGGTTCGAAAACAATGGCCGCTGCATCCAAAAATCACAGGGTTATTATTGGGCCTTGCTGCAGGTTCTGTGCCTGCATTAATTATGCAATTTGCTTGTATATATGAGCCAGAGCATATTTTAATTTACCATATCCTGCCAGGCCTTTTGGTTGGGTTTGTGGGTGTTGTGCTAGCAACGGTGATGTTGCGGAGACCCTAATAATCAACATAATTAACCTGAGTTCTGGATAAGATAATGTAGTTAATTTTTCGTCATCCCGGTAGGCTTTTAGCCGGGATCTGTGTTTTAAATACTAGATTCCCACTAAAAACATGCGGGAATGCCCCAATTTTTTTAGAACTATTCAGACTTCCACCTTATCCAGAATTCAGGTTAATTAAAGTATCGTTTTTTCCTTAGCAAACGTATTGGTTAAGTAACGATGGTAAAACTGAAGTTTTGCCGCGTTCTTAAATAATATATGAGGAAAAGAAGATGATAATTAAAAATAAAGGAGTATTAGCTTTAGGGGCTGCATTAACGCTGATAAGCTCTGTTGTTAATGCGGCACAAATAGAAGTTAGGATCACAAATAATGCACCTAATGGAGGAACGTATCTTACACCCACATGGGTCGGGTTTCACAACGGTAGCTTTGATACATTTAATGTGGGTAGCGCGACCAGTAGTAGTCTAGAGTCATTGGTCGAAGATGGTAATACAGCGCCACTAAGCACTAGCTTTCAAGGTTCTGGTGTTGATGGCGTGTTAGGTGCCGGTCCTATAGCGCCTAATCAAACGGTAAGCAATCAATTTACAGTTAGCGATGATGGAAGCCAGAACTATTTTTCATATGCATCAATGCTCTTACCCAGTTCAGATTTTTTTATTGGAAACAGCAATCCTTTTGCGTTTAATATTTCTGCTCTATTGGATGGCTCTATTTCATCATTAAGCTTTGATGTGGGTACTGTGTATGATGCGGGTACAGAAATTAATGATTTTGCAACGTCGGCTGGTAATCCATTATTTGGTATTGCTCCGGGTCAAACAGGTCCAAATCAAGGAGCAGATGAGAATGGTGTAATTACTGCGGTAAATGGCTTGGCATTTGCCTCATTTTTGAATGTAGCTGGAATAGATACCGGCAGATTTAATTTTGATAATTTCGGGAGTATTGCAACCATAGAAATTGTTAACGTTTCAGCAGTACCAGTACCTGCGGCATTATTTATGTTTGCCCCAGCTCTTTTAGGCTTTTTAGGTTTACGACGCAAAGCGGCAAATCAACTAATTTAGGTTTGATTGATTGTGGATTAGAATTAATGGGTGATGCCAGCCTTCAAAAAGAGTGAGTTACATCACAGAATTTATTCGTTTTGTGAACTACATCACCCCCCCCCGCTTTAATTTAAATATAATGAAATATTCCTGAAATTGTTCAGGAATTTGGAATGGAAAATAAGGAATTTTAAAATGAAAAAAATATTATCTATGATTGCAATGGTTGCAGTTTTTGGTTCTTCTAATGTGATGGCTGATTGTGCGAGTGATCTTACCGATATGGGATTAACTTCAAGCATGCGATCAAGTGCAGTTTTACCATACTGTGCTTATACTGAGTTTTCTAGTATTGTTGCCACAGCGAAAAGTAAAGGAACGAAGATTATCTCTGCTACAGGAGTTACTCGTAGTGTCCATACTAAGGACGGAACAGTTATAAAAGTAGCTGGCACTGTTAGAGATGGTATGTGCGATAATGAGGAGCATGGGATTAAAATACATTTTGCAATAATTCATGAGATGTACCACGCGGCAAATCCTGGAGTACAGAGTATAGAAAATGAGACTAAAGCTGTAAGAAACACGAATAAGCTTCGTAGTAAAACTAACTCTTTGCAACGCGCAAAATATAATGGTACTGTTTTATCAAAGGTTTGCAATCAATAATGCAAAATCAACGAATCAATGGGGTCAGACTCTGACCAATCCCCACGAAATAATGAATAAAAACAATGAATTAATCGAAATAAAAAGGAACTTTCACAGCATTTAGTGATCAGATCAATTACCACACATCACTCATCAGGAAACACCGTGAAAGTAGCCA
>NVWQ02000074.1 GCA_002733715.2 Methylophaga sp. | reverse complement strand
CTGACCAATCCCCACGAAATAATGAATAAAAACAATGAATTAATCGAAATAAAAAGGAACTTTCACAGCATTTAGTGATCAGATCAATTACCACACATCACTCATCAGGAAACACCGTGAAAGTAGCCACTATTTTGAACCAATTTTTACATGAAGTCACGCCCTCAATGCATAAAGTTAGACGAAATAGCCTCAAGGCGATGGTGACAAGTTTAATTTCAGGCGCGCACTGCTCTGTTACCAGCTTAGGTCGTAATATTGATAGCAGAACAAGTGAAAAGCATCAAATAAAACGTAGTATGCGATTATGTAGCAATCCGCATTTATATAGTGAGATTGGCACAATTTATTCTCTCACAGCGCAGTCTTTGATTGGCCATCAACACCGTCCCATTATTTTAGTGGATTGGTCTGATTTAGATCCCCGAAAACAGCATTTTTTATTGCGTGCCTCTGTTGCCGTTGAAGGACGGTCTTTGACCGTGTTTGAGCAAGCTTATCCTGTGACACAAAAAGAAAAACCGAGTGTTCATGCCTGTTTTATGAAAACACTAAAATCAATGCTGCCACCCACATGTAAACCTATTATCGTCAGTGATGCAGGCTTCCGTGTGCCTTGGTTCAATTTAGTTGAGTCATTAGGTTGGGATTATGTAGGACGTGTTAGAAACGCCACTTTTTGTAAAAATGAAACAGATGAAGACTGGTACCCCATAAAGGATTTATACGATAAAGCATCATCAATAGAAAAAAGCTTAGGGGCATATCAATTAAGTCGACGCACACCTTTTGGCTGTTATATGGTTGTTTATAAACAAAAGTCTAAAGGTCGGAAGAAGTTAACTGCTACTGGCGAACGTGCCCGGAAAAGTTCTAATTCTCTGTCAAATGCCAGTCGAGAAAAAGAGCCTTGGTTATTGGCAACATCATTACCCTCAAAGACGGCACGAGAAGCAAAAAAGAGTGTCAAAATATATCGAACACGCATGCAAATAGAAGAAAGCTTTAGAGATTTAAAAACGGGGCTTAACTTCAATGAAAGTAATACCCGTACATTAGACTATTTATCCGTTTTATTGCTACTTGCAATGCTGGCTCAGTATGTATTATTTTTACTGGGCGTGACTGTTAAACTGAGCAAGCAACACCTTAGGTATCAAGCGAACTCACTTAAAACAAAGGCTGTATTATCCTATCAGTTTATTGGGTTGAGAGCATTTAAAGACAGAAATTTAAAGTTAAGGTCGAGTGATTGGCAGGCGGGTATTCGTAAAATACAGCAACTCATGCAGGAGCCGCTTAATGTTTAACCACTTTATATTTCGTGGGGATCGCTCAGAGTCTGACCCTATTGATTCTAATAAAACTCAAATTAAGTTACTTGCTGCCCGAACAAAGTCGATAGCCTAACGCTTTGGAACTAAATTGTTGGGTAGAACGATTAACATACATGCGGACAACATAAAAACCATTTTTAAGCGTAAGCTCTGTACCCCTGACAACATTTGACATCGTTTGAATTTTATTTGAACCATTTGCAAAATTATTTGAATCTAGTGTGCTAATGACTTTTATACCATTATCACCAACAAATCGGAGTTCAGCCTTAACAGAAGTGTCCTTACCTCTTCCGTCAGGATCAACATAAAGGGCACTAAATGTAAAATGGGCACTAACCGAATACTTCCATGGCGCAATGGGGCCATACAGCAATATGGTCCCAGTTTTATTGTTGGCATGATAAACGCGCTCATGCGTTATTTTGTATTTTTTCTGGTTAACCGAATCGTGAGAAGGGGTCATTGCAACAGCGGGGAATGAAAAGCACTGTTTACTAAATGCGTGTTTATTTTCCCCAGCGGCATTTGCTGCGGTTGAAATTAAAAGTGTGCCAGTCAACAGATAGAAGCTTATTTTATTCATTTATATCTCCAGAATTTATTGTTGGATATTGTAAAAAAATTAATAGGGAGTCAATGGTCAGACTCCATTGATTAACCACACTCTCACTATCAACATAGCAAATCTACACTTTCAACTCAATGAAAACATAACTTATTTGCCAACTACTATTCTTGGAGAGTAGCCTTTATCACCTGCAACCACACCACTTTTGTTATCAATCACATAAGCTACAATTGCAACTAAACGATCACCACTAAAAAGCAACGGAATGCGGCCTCGTTGCCATGGTGGAATTTCCCATTCTTGGAATAGGTGTTTCAGGCTTTTATGATGGGATTGTTTCGGCAGTTGGATCTGCTCGCCCCCTTGTCTGAAACGAACAGTTAGACCAGCAGTAATGGTTTCTTTATTAAGTCCTTGTCCATCCGTTTGTTGCCAACTTAGTGTCATGTGAGTATTGATTTTCAAATCAGCTGAGCTATTGAACTCAATGATTTGACTAACATCAAGCTCAGGCAAAGGCGACATAAAATAAAGTTTGTCTTGAAAGCGTCTAATCTCGACATCGGCATAAGCCATCATCGGCACGCTGTCTTGTTTTGCTAGGCACACCTCCTCAATAATACCTTGCAACACCGCTGATGACGGTAAGGCTAGTTTCTTCCATTCAATGAAATGACGAATTAAATTACGGCATCGTGGTGGAGATAATGCTAACAGTTTTGAAATAGCTAAATAATCTAATGAGCTATCACCGCCGATTTCCGCTAAATCATGTTGAGCTAGCTCAGTTAATAATTGACTGGCTTCTGCACAATTTTCTGCACTCCGGCTAATCGTTTTAGCGACACTCGGCCAGCGTTTTTCAATTTCTGGCATTACATTATGACGAATATAATTTCGATTCCAGCGTGTTTCGACATTACTAGGATCTTCAATCCATTGTAGTTTATGTTGCTCGGCATAAGCGATAAGATCGATTTGTTTTACATTAAGAAGTGGCCGAAAAATGGTTGTTTCACCTAATTGGAACTGGCTTGCCATTGACGCTAAACCTTTAGGGCCAGCACCACGAAACAGCTGTAATAATAAGGTTTCAGCTTGGTCTTGTTGATGTTGCGCCGTTAATAGCACATCGTTTTTTGTTAAATTTTGTTCAAAGGCATTATATCTTGCTGTTCTAGCCGCGGCTTCTAAGCCTAGTTTATCTATATCGATTACATTCACTTGGATGCTGGTAAATTCCACGCCAAGTTCGATAGCCACTGATGCACAATGTTGCGTCCATTTTAATGATTCTGGATGCAGGCCGTGATCAATATGAATAGCATTGATAGATTTTGACTGATCCGAGTTTAAAGCGGCTAGTAGGTGCAGCAATACATGAGAATCAACGCCGCCGCTATAGGCAACCCAAATTTCTTTGTTATTTGCGAGAGAATAAATATCTTCTAGCGAAGTCGTTAAATTCTGCAAGGGTATATACCAAAGTGAAATGAAGTTGCAGATATTTTAACAAAGCCCGTCATTCCCGCGAAAGCGGGAATCCAACGATAGTAGCTATTTATACTGCCCATGGATCTCCGTATAAACAAGACTCCGGCTAAAAGCCTGCCGGAGTGACGGAAGGGTGAAAATGCACACATTGAATGATCACGGGTATAGACCCGTTCACTCTACCTTATTCTTCAAAAACACCATAATTAAAGAGTTTTTGCTGGCGTTGTTCAAGCAACGTCTCAATCGGCAATGTTTCTAACTGAGTTAATTTTTTATCAATGGCTTCGGCTACGCGTTTTGCCATTTTATCGATATCACGATGTGCACCACCTAAGGGCTCATCAATAACTTGATCTACGAGTTCTAACTCTGTTAGTCGTGTCGATGTTATACCTAATGTCTCTGCTGCATCGGCTGCTTTATCTGCACTTTTCCACAGAATTGAAGCACAACCTTCTGGTGAAATAACAGAGTAGACGCTATATTGCAACATCATTACATGATCAGCTACACCAACGGCTAATGCACCACCCGAGCCACCTTCACCAATGATTGTGCTAATAATAGGTGTTTTTAATTGTGCCATTTCAAATAAATTGCGAGCAATCGCTTCACTTTGTCCTCGCTCTTCAGCACCAATGCCTGGATAAGCACCTGGCGTATCGATAAAGGTAATAACGGGGATCCCAAACCGTTCTGCCATTTTCATAATACGCAATGCTTTACGATAACCTTCTGGGCGAGGCATTCCAAAATTACGCGCTACTTTTTCTTTGGTATCTCGACCTTTTTGATGGCCAATCACCATTACACTGCGGCCATTTAACCGACCAATACCCGTTATTAACGCGGCATCATCAGCATAAGTACGATCGCCATGCAACTCTTCAAAATCTGAAATGATACGATGGATATAATCTAATGTATAAGGACGCTGTGGATGACGCGCCATTTGTGTTGTTTGCCAAGGTGTGAGTGATGCAAAAATAGATCGTGTTAGATCTTTACTTTTTTCTTGTAGCTTTTGAATCTCTTCAGTGATATTTAACTCACTATCGCCACTCATATGGCGCAACTCATCAATCTTTGCTTCTAACTCAGCAATCGGTTGTTCGTAATCTAGAAAGTTTAATTGCATGGACATACCTTAGGTTCAATTATGGACATGATTATACACCTATCGCCTAATGACTTGAAATACAGGTTTTTAGATTACACAGAATATAACCTAAATATTAAATGTCCTTTTATCCCAATATCAATTCATCTGGACCAGAGTCATTTTTCTGAGTATCACTATCACTTCCCATTCGAATTTTTAGATTTAAGTCATTTTTCGAGTCGGCATGATGAATAGCTTCTTCTGACGTGATCTTACCTTCAAGATATAATGCTAGCAGTGCTTCATCAAATGTTATCATCCCCGTTTCAGTGCTATCCTTCATCGCATCTTTAATATCACCTATATTTCCTTTCATAATTAATTCTGAAATATAAGGTGTATTAATAAGCACTTCAACGGCTGGCACTTGTTTATTATCTACGCTCACTAACAATCGCTGAGAAACAATTGATTTTAAGTTAAGTGATAAGTCCATTAATATTTGTCGGTGCGCCATTTCAGGGAAAAAGTTTAAAATTCTATCGATTGCCTGATTTGCATTATTTGCATGCAACGTTGCTAAGCACAAATGCCCAGTTTCAGCGTAATTTATGGCATGCTTCATTGTCTCCATATCTCTAATTTCACCAATCATGATGACGTCAGGAGCTTCACGAAGCGCATTGATTAGCGCATTATGATAAGACAAAGTATCGATGCCTACTTCACGCTGTTGAACAACAGATTGGTCGTGATGATGTACAAATTCTAGTGGATCTTCTATGGTGAGAATATGTGATGTTGAATTACGATTACGGTAACCAATCATGGCTGCAAGCGATGTTGATTTTCCTGATCCTGTCGAACCTACCACTAAAACTAGACCTCGTTTTTCCATGATTAAATCACCTAAGATAGGTGGCAATGTCATTTCTTCAAAATGTGGTATGTGCATTTGAATATAGCGAACAACAATCGATACCTCACCACGCTGGCGAAAAATATTGACTCGAAAACGGCCTACGTCAAATAGAGAAATGGCAAAGTTCATTTCCATTGTGCGTTCAAACTCATCAATTTGAGATTGATTCATTGTAGAATAAGCAATTTCTTCTACAACACCTGGGGGCAAAACTTTATCACCTAAGGCCAGAATTTGTCCGTCAATCTTAAGATGTGCGCGTGCTGCCGTGCAGAAAAATAAATCCGAGGCGTCTTTATCAGCCATGATTCTTAAATAGGGTGTTATATCCAAGCTACTATCCTCATTCGGTTAGACATCCATGTTCAATCTATACTGCGGTTCCATACTTCATTTTAACGGCATTTACCATGGGTAACTTTAATAAGTCTGCTATTAAACTATCTGTCGGCGAAACTTTCCAATCGTCACCTAATCGAATCAATGTTCGTGCTTCTTTATTAATGTATTCTAGCTCAATTGTTGTCAAGCCATCTCGGAAAGGCGTTAAAACTGTTTGCATAGGTGCAACAACATCAGCTATGCCCGTCTTATTATCCAAGGTGATCCTCAATGATTTGCCACACATTTCTCGCGCACGCGTTATGTTATATACTGTTTCAGCGGTGGCAGCCAAGCCACCCGTAAAATTATCTTGCCCAATTTTACCCTGAATAACTACCAACTTATCTGGCTGTAACTGATCTTGATATTGTTCATACACTTCTGCAAAAACACGCACTTCTAACCGTGCAGTTTGATCATCAAGTGTAATAAAGGCCATCCTGCCGCCCTTCTTGCCTTTCATTGTTCGAATAGCAACTATGAGCCCTGCCGTTATCACTGATTTTTCATTTCGTTTATAGCCTTTAGATTCAGGTGCATCTAATTCGCTAATTTTTTTAGGAATGAACAGCGCTAATTCATCAATATACCGATCAATTGGATGACCGCTCAAGTACAAACCTAGCGTTTCTTTTTCTGCTACTAATAATTGTTCTTCTGTCCACGGTTCCATTTCAATAAGTGGTTCATCCATTTCATCAGTCTGACTGGCAGTAGTAAGGCCAAACATATCATCTTGTCCACTATCGCTGTTGTCACGATGCTGTTCCGCTATTTTCAAGGCTTTAGTTAAACTTGCTTCTAAACTTGCACGATGCCCGCCCAACGAATCCATTGCTCCTGCTTTGACTAAAGAATCCATCACTCGTCGATTGATTTTTTTCATATCAACCCGCTGACAGAAATCATACAAATCAGAAAAGACTTGGCCTTGCTCACGCTCCGCCACAATACCGGCTAACGCGGCTTCGCCTACTCCCTTAATGGCCCCCAAGCCATAGCGAATTGATTTTTCATCGGCAACAGTAAACTGAATTTTGCTACTATTCACATCGGGAGGAAGTACCGCTAAACCAAGATCGCGACAATCATCAATGAGTCCGACAATTTTATCGGTATTATCCATATCAGCTGATAAAACAGCAGCCATAAATGCCGCAGGATAATGAGCTTTTAACCATGCCGTTTGATAGGCAATGAGCGCATACGCTGCCGAATGTGATTTATTAAAACCATACTCAGCAAATTTTTCCATCAAATCAAAGATCGGATTGGCTACTTTCGCATCAATACCGCGATTATTAGCGCCAGCTAAAAACAATTCGCGCTGTTTCGCCATTTCTTCGGCTTTTTTCTTACCCATAGCACGGCGCAACATATCGGCACCACCCAAGCTATAACCCGCCAGCACTTGGGCGATCTGCATTACTTGTTCTTGATAAACAATCACCCCGTAAGTCGGTTTTAAAACAGGTTCTAAATCAGGATGCGGGTAATCTACTTTGGCACGACCATGTTTACGATTTACAAAGTCATCAACCATACCTGACTGTAGTGGCCCCGGGCGAAACAAGGCCACTAAGGCAACAATATCTTCAAAGGTATCAGGCTGTAGACGCTTAATCAGCTCTTTCATACCACGTGATTCAAGCTGAAATACCGCAGTCGTTTCAGCGCGTTTTAGTAAATCATAAGTAGGCTTATCATCTAGAGGTAAAAGCGCAATATCAATTTTGGCGGCTTCATCTGGTGGCAACATCGCTTTAACATTCTTCACTGCCCAATCAATTACAGTCAGTGTTTTCAAACCTAAAAAGTCAAACTTAACTAGCCCAACATTTTCAACATCATCTTTGTCATATTGTGAAACTAAACTAGCCCCATTTTGCTCACAATAAATGGGGGTATATTCAGTGAGTGCTTTAGGTGCGATAACGACACCACCCGCATGTTTACCTACATTTCGTGTTAAACCTTCTAACTGCAGAGCCAGATCTATCAGTGTTTTAACATCTTCTTCTTTGTCATAACGCTCTTGTAGTAACGGTTCATCTTCTAAGGCTTTTGTGAGTGTCATTTTTAATTCAAATGGCACTAATTTAGCAAGTCCATCAACTAAACCATAGGGATAACCTAATACTCGCCCAACGTCACGCAATACTGCTTTAGCGGCCATCGTGCCAAATGTAATGATCTGGGACACATGATCTCGACCATAATGCTGCGATACATATTCAATAACCCGATCACGGCCTTCCATACAAAAATCAATATCAAAATCAGGCAGGGATACCCGTTCAGGATTTAGAAATCGTTCAAATAACAAGTCATATTGTAGCGGATCAATATCGGTAATTTTTAACGCGTACGCCACCAGTGAACCCGCACCCGAACCACGCCCCGGACCAACAGGAACCTGATTATCTTTAGACCATTTTATAAAGTCAGCAACGATTAAGAAGTAACCCGGAAAGCCCATGCCATTGATAACGTCTAATTCAATCTGTAATCGCTCTTCATACTCTTTACGCTTCTGCTTCAGAATCTCTGGATCAGGAAATAAAACAGGCATGCGCTCTGTTAAACCTTTATACGATTCTTGGCTAAAAAATTCATCTATGGTCATGCCTTCAGGCACGGGGAAATCAGGTAAGTAATGCTCTCCTAAGGTTAATTCGGCATTGCAACGTTTAGCTATTTCAATCGTATTTTCAATGGCTTCTGGAATATCACTGAACAATTCCACCATTTCTTGTGGTGAGCGTAGGTATTGTTGCTGCGAGTAATTACGAGGACGGCGCGGATCATCTAATAAGCGACCACCGCTAATACACACTTTTGCTTCATGTGCTTCAAAATGTTCTTGCTCAATAAAACGTACATCATTGGTGGCAACAACAGGTAAATTATGACTTAGTGCTAAATCGAGTGCAGCTTGAATATAACGTTCTTCATCTTCACGCCCTGTGCGGATCAACTCAAGATAAAATCTGTCAGGGAATAATTTTGTCCAGTGCTCAACTACGCTTTGTGTTTCTTCTTGCAAACCATTCAGCAGTGATTTACCTAATAAACCTTCTCGCCCGCCAGCTAAACAAATCAAGCCATCGGTTTGCCCTTCCAACCATTCCAGGTCAAGCATCGGCACACCGAGGTGTTGCCCTTCAATATAGGCTTGCGATAAAAGCCGAGATAAATTTAAATAGCCCGCCTCATTCTGACATAACAATACAAAACGGCTATTTTTCTTACTATCTTCAGGATCACGCAGGCATAAATCAGCCGCTATAATTGGTTTTACACCCGCTTGTTGCGCTGCCGTATAAACCTTTACCGCAGCAAATAGATTATGCTGATCGGTAACGGCAACAGCAGGCATAGCTGCATCAGTAACAGCCTTAAACAATGGCTTAATACGGACTAAGCCATCAACTAAGGAGTAATCGGTATGCAGGTGAAGATGAACAAACTGTGCTGTCATATATGTGGATTGTACCTAGTTTTTATCGACGAAATTGTACAGGATCAGGAATAACACCTTTGCCTAGAGTCTCATCAAAAATCGCTTCTGCTTGTTTCTTGCCAATTTCAAATGATTCTTCTTCTGTCATACTCGGTTTAAATAGTTCGGTTGCCGCCGTCACTTCATTAGGATCTTGTTTCAAGTATAAGGTTTGTGTCGGGTAAGCAAACTCAACCCCTAATTGTTTTGCTAAACGAAGAATATCTAATAAAAAACGGTGTCGTTCGCGCAGCTCCGTATTCCAGTCTGGTGTTGCCCAAAACACATAGACTAATATATCTAATGAGGCCGAATTATAAGCGTTAAAATAGACCTGATAATAATCTTTCCTCATATAGGGATGCAGACTAATTAACGTTCTTATACCTTCACAGAACGCATCAATCTTTTCTGGCGGTGTGTCATACGTTAAACCTAGCATTGTTTTCATACGGCGATAGCGCCGTGCACCCATATTATCAATTGTGGTATTTGTCAGGGTCGAGTTAGGCAGTGTAATCACTGAGTTATAAAATGTTCTTACTCGCGTAGTTCTAAAACCCACTGTTTCTACTGAACCCTCCACATCCCCCACAACAATCCAATCGCCAATATGAAAAGGTCTATCCAGTAATACGGTAACAGAACCAAAAAAGTTACCCAATAAATCCTTAGCTGCTAAAGCAAATGCTAAACCACCTAGACCTAGACCTGCTAACAAACTTGTTACATCAACATTCAAATTATCAGCAACAAAGATAATACCGATAATGACAACAAATACTTTTAAACTTTTGCTTATCATCGGAACCAGCAAATCATCAAATCGGTTAGATGTGCCTCGCGCTTTATTCATTAATAAGGCATATAAAACGTCGACGAGGCGAAAAGCACTCCACACACCAGACAGGCTCACCAGTAATTTCACTGCTATTGATAAAATGATCAATGCCGTATCAGGCAAGCCCAAGGCGCCCAGCCCTAACCACCAAATCACAGCCATTGCCATCAAACCAAGTGGCCTTAAAACCGAATTTGCTAGATGCTGAAATCCTGTGTGCTTCTTTTTCCACCGTATAACACTTCTAGCTAAACCCCATGCAACCACTTTGTCTGCAATTGAGCCAATAACAATCACCAAAAACATGCCTAGCCATTGCCAATGTTCTAATAAGAAACCACCTTTTAACACTTCAGGTAGCAGCGAACGTAATTTAATATAAAAGGGTAATTTTTCTTGTGGGTTAATTGCGCCGTGCTTTGCTGGCACATCCAACAAACCTTCCAGCACTTCAGGTAGTGTTGCCAATGTTTCGCTGCTAAATAACCATCGCCCATCAATTTGTTTAACGATTTCTACTATTCCTTGAGAGTAGCGACCAAACACATATCGCTCATTTGTAGAGTCACTTTTAATTGAATCTAGTACCACTTCTTTACTACGCTCAATTACTGAAGCAAGTGCATAAGCAAGTTCAGTACCTCTAGTATCCCGAATGAGTGAACTATATTCAGATAAATCTAATGTAGAAATAGCTTGCTTAATTTGTTGTTTCCTACCCTCAGATACCATTTCCATCGCCGTCATGAATGTTTGCATTGTTGCTCGCGGATTACTCAGTCCAATTGGTATTTTTTGTACAATAACCTCCTCATCAAGCTGCGTCTCATTTGCCAATAAAAAATTGTCAGCATACGTTTCTGGCAAATAAACTAATACCATAAGAACTAGTAATAATGCTTTAATGATCATCTTCATGCGAAATCTAACTCCAACTCTGAATCGGGTAGGTATTTAGCTAACATCTGAGCTGCGTGCTTCCACTCTTGACTTGCCAATAAATCTGCTCGCTGAGCCCCATGACGGCCATGCAGGCGGATCAATCGCAGATGACGCACAGGATCATCTTCCACTTTTAATCCATCAATTACTTGCTCTACACTTTCCGGTTTATTGCACACTAAAACCATATCGCAACCCGCTGATAATGCAGCTTCTGCACGAGCAAGACTATCACCCATCACGGCTGCACCTTCCATACTAAGATCATCACTCAATATTGCACCTTGAAAACCAAAACGATCGCGTAAAATCTCTTTAATCCAAAAAGGTGAAAAACCAGCAGGCAAGCTGTCACATTTTTCGTAGATAATATGTGCAGGCATTATACCTGCCAGCTCGGTCTGACATAGTCGACTAAAAGGCAGCATATCCGCTTGTAGCATATCTTCAAAATGGCGTGTATCAACAGGCAAACCTAGATGAGAATCCACTTCCACTGCACCATGCCCCGGAAAATGCTTACCTACTGCGGGCATCCACGCACGTTTCATACCTTGAATATACGCATAAGCCATTGATGCCACCGCTTCTGGATCACGATGAAACGAGCGATCACCAATAATTTCACTGACGCCATAATCTAAATCTAAAACCGGTGCGAAACTAAAATCAACACCAATAGAACGTAACTCTGCCGCCATTAACCAGCCTGCTACTTCAGTATTCTTTAATGTGTTTTTCGGATGTTGTTTATAGTGTTTGCCAATTGCACCTATTGGAGGAAGCCGAGTAAACCCCGTCCGAAAACGTTGTACTCGTCCACCTTCATGATCAACGCTGATTAATAAATGCGGCTCACGTAAGCCTCTAATATCATCGATGAGTGCTTTAACTTGTTCTGGCGATTCATAGTTTCGACTAAATAAAATGATGCCTCCCACCGAGGGATGCCGCAAAATATCACGCTCTTCGTCGCTTAATTCCAAGCCAACAATATCGACCATTAATGGGCCTAATGTCATGTTTCACCTTTTAAAAAATCGTCATTCCCGCATGCTTTAAGCGGGAATCTAAAAGCTAACAGAAATGACGATTTGATTTTATTCATGGATCATGACTTGCGTACCTGGTTCAACTAGATCAAACAAAGCCAATAAATCCTTATTATGCATTCGAATACAACCATGTGATAAAGGCTCACCCATCGGCAAACTATCAGGACATCCATGGATATATATATAACGTTGCATTGTATCAACATTTGCCAATCGGTTTTTACCCAATTCCAAACCACTTAGCCATAAAATACGGGTTAATATCCAATCACGTTCAGGAAATTGCAATCCAAGTTCAGGCGTATATATTTCACTCGTAGGGCGGCGACCAATAAAAACAGTGTTTTCTGGTTTATTTGCGCCGATACAGGCACGAATTTGATGCAATCCTAGCGGTGTGCAGCCACTGTTTTTTTTCTGTCCCACGCCATTGAAAGCAGACGAGATCGCTGTCTCGAATATGAGCTTATCTCTCTCGTAAAGGCGACACCGTTGGTCTGCAATAGAAATATCTAACATGCCGCCATGATACATGAAGACAGTTTAAGGAGTCATCTGATTAAATCGATTAGAATTCGGCGCTATTAGCAAGTCTAAAATAATTGGACTTTATCAGCGCCTCCTTAAGTTCAGCTTAAATGTTACGACGAAAATATTGTGTAGGAAAATAAAGTACAATTAATAACAATAAAGCTAGCCCTGCCAACCAAGGTGCCCAACTATAACTGATCATTTGATCGCGTGTCGCCGCTACATTCTGAACTTTGTTGATTAGCTCGCTAGGGCTTGATGGCGATAAAACGTAATCAAACCCGACCATTGTGGCCAGTCGTTTAATATGCACTTTCTTTTGTGACGATAAATGCTCAGTTTTTGCTTTTAAGGCATTTTGTTCCTGCATATCACCACGACCACTCGCATAAACATCTTGGTGTAGTACATCATTTACTTGCCATACACCTAAGTCTTCGCCATCAAGACTGTGTTTGGGTATAGCTAATAAATCATCACCGCCTATCCCAACAAATACGCCTGGCACTTCTCCTGGTTTTCCTCTAAATTTAGCAAATAGTGTTTTATGCAAAGGTGGCGATTCATGGCCATCTGTAATGAACACAATACTGGGGTTCGGCTCAATCAATTTTGCTTGTTTTATTGCTTCGAATGTTGCTTTTGATACCTCACTTGATAGCGCCCACGCCATAGAGCCACTAATTTTAGCTATCATTTGTTTCAAATCATTATAATTTGCACAGACTTCTACGGGATTTATTAATACCAAGCTACGATATTCGCTAAAAACAGCTAGGCCTACATGTGAGCCACAGGGTAAATCAACCAGTGTTTTTTGAGTGTAGTCTTTAGCCCACGTTAATCGGCTAACCTGATCGCCTGCCACTTCAACATCTTCTACATCCATGCTTTGAGTAATATCTAATACAAATAAAATATCCATTACTTTGACTGTGCGATCAATTTTGGGAAACCACAATGCGGCAGCAATCAAAACAACAGCAATAATCATTGCTAAAGCCGATGCGATAATCCGCTGTTGATAAGATAATCTCACGGAAGATCAACTCTAAAACCGATAGTTTCAACGGCCTTTTGTTGACTAATTATTTTTTTATCAAATTCTGCATTTTCTTCAGGTAACTCGGGCACCATTCGCAGAGCCAGCTCTAAGTTAAAGCGTGCATTTTGCTGTTGAGGTGTTAATAACAAGGCCATTCGATAATCTTGTTTCGCTAGCTCAACTGATGGAAGACGTTGCCGGTCATCGTCAGCCATTGATTGTGCTTGGCGTAGATGAATATTGCCTCGGTTATAATATGCTGCTGATTTTAGTGTTAAATCATCCTCTGTGACTACTTTTGTTAGTAGCTCTAATGCTTGTTGAATTTGACCCTTTTCGACATCAAAATAGGCTTGGGAAAATAATGCTTTTGGGTGAGACAGTGGCTGTACAGACTCACTGATATTTTCAATAAAGTGATTCACTTTTTTTGCTTGCCAAAACTCTAATCCAGAGCGGACTGCCGCAAATGAACTTGCTGCAACAATGAGAAGCAATAAGCCGTAAGCTAGTCGTAATAATTTATTCATGTGCTTTCCTCACGCCCCAGACAGTATAGAGTTGTGCCAATGCCAATAACAATATGGCAAACAACGCCAGCCAATAAAAAGGTCTTTCTTTTGGTTCTCGTGGCAACGTTTCTTCCACAATGAGTGTTTGGTAGTGTTGCTTATCAATTTCATCTAGTGCCTCAGAAAATGTTTTGACTGACTCCACTTCAAAAGCACGATAGGGTGTTTTAATATCATTAAAAAAAGTATGTAGTTTTCGCTCAGGCGTATCGAGCCAAAGTAAATTATCATCATCAGCTTCATCTAAAGTCATACCTTGCATTGAACGCATATAAATCCAATAAAGTGTGATATTTAAGTCTTGGTATAACGCTTTAATCTTAATCTGTTGCTCTTCATCTAATTCTTGCCCGCCATCAGAAACTAACATTACAATGCGCGAGCCCCGATAGACTTGTCCTTGATACATATCTGCTGCTTTTATTAATGCTTTTGCCATATTGGTTTCAGACAAACCTTTACCCAAGGCACTAGCATTGATCGTCGCCAGAATTGCTTCTTTACTATAGGTGAGTGGCAACAAATCAATAGCATCTGAGCTGAATAAAACAAAACCGAAGCGATCATCAGGCCGTTTTTTTACAAACTCGGTTAAAAACGATTTTGCTACACGACGTTTACTATCTTTTCGTGCTACCGTTCGCATCGTGGCTTGTCCTTTCACCGCAAAGGCATCATCCATGCTTCGGCTGCGATCAAATAACAAAACTATTTCAGCCCCTTCAGCCACACGTTCTACTTTCTTTTCAGGCAGATAAGGTCCAGCTAAAGCCAATATCAAACTTAGCAAGACAATTGATGCCAACAGTTTTAAAGCCAGACCAATAAATTTAGAAATGGGATCTGCAGGAATAAAATCAACCCAAGCTACTGTTTTATCTTGATTATGGTTAAACCATGGTAATAGCACTAACGGCAATAACCACAATAAATAAGCTTGTGCCCAATGAAAATCAAGCAACATCAAGTTAATTTTTCCTTAGCCCGACATGCTTTCGCCAATTTTGTCACTAAGTCTTTATCAGGCTCTTGTTCGCTATTCTCAGTGAAAAAATAAGCAGAAGAAGATTGATAAAATGCAGCTATTTCATCTTGCAATGGCTGTAGCCACGGTGCTTGTTTAAACAACACCTCTAAATCAGCATGAACAACAATAGTATTTGCTGTGCGATTAAATGCCGTATGTAAAACTCTGGCTGGCTGCTTAGTGGCGGCAAGCTTCCATCTACTGCGTGATAGTTCATAGCTTGCTTGTGCAAAAGGCTTGCGCTGTGTTGGCCTCCAGCCTATATGCCAAATAAATAATAATAAACTGGATAGCGCAGCGATAATTACAAACCCTATTAACTTTTTCTTGATAGCTGAAGTATCAATTAACATCGGAGTATGATCTGGTTTCGCTGCACTATTTTTATCTTCTTTTGGCAGAAGTGAACCAATAGTAAGCGGCATAGCAGGCACGGTGATCCATTCATCGTTAAGCTGCCGTAGATTAAATTCTGGCGTGTATACAACTGTGTTTTCAATCGGCACATTAACGATTTGATACGTCAGCCAAAGTGAAGAAGCTTTTAATTCACTGGTTTTAAGGTAAAACCATGTGTCGTAACGCGCATCCTTCTCAGGCAATGAAGAAACATCGAGTTCACTTGTCATCACTGGCAATTCAATTTTTACCGTAATTTCATCCCCGATTAATAAGCCCCAAGCGCGATCTAAAGTAACATTAGCTATTTGTTCTGCCAGTATTATCGGTGCTAAACAACTCAATACGACTATCAATAGAATTCGTTTCATCATGCTCTTCTTAATCCTAAAAAATATTGGCTTAACTGTTCACCCGTTACATCACCATCAACAAATAACGGTTTTACACGATGATGTGTGAAACATGCATCTAATTTTTCAAAGTGAT
Source organism: Methylophaga sp. (assembly GCA_002733715.2). Taxonomy (GTDB): domain Bacteria; phylum Pseudomonadota; class Gammaproteobacteria; order Nitrosococcales; family Methylophagaceae. The sequence goes on along the minus strand of NVWQ02000074.1, from coordinate 5,717 downwards.
CTGTCATTGATTGTTGCCACTTCTTTTTCATGCTGGGCCGCATCCAAACACTGCGCCTTTGACCCGTTTCAGAATCACGCATTTCTGTCCAACCGGCATGGGATGGAAAATGATCAGCATCATGATGCTGCCACACAATCGGAATTACCGTGTAATGTGATAATTGACGTAATGTTTTTTCAATCAAACTAATATCTACACAAAAATCTGATGCTAAAAATACCATTGCATGAGAACTGGTCACTAAATTGGCAGCATGCACTAAACCATCAGCACCAGAAGCCTGTGCAGGTTTAGCACTGCGAATAATATCAGCCGCCAACACGGGCATACTTCGCTGTGTTGTTGGCATAACAGATACATCTTGTCGCCACTGCGCATCGAACCCCGCCATAGCAAAGCGATCGCCTAAACTAATCGCTGAATGGGCGATTAGCTGTGCCAAATTGGCCAGTTTATCGTTGTTGTTGTTCGATATTGCCATGGATTTCGACAGGTCTCCTAATAACCAAAGCGTCACCGATGATCGTTGTTGATAACGTCTGACTAACCAGCGATTTCCTGCATCAGCCATATTACTACGCAAGCTGGCACGAATATCTAACCGCCGAGGATCAGGATAATCAAATAAGTCAGCAAAGCCGGCAAATCGATCACCTGAGCCTAATGATGTTCCTGTGTGTGCTCCAGGAATATGGCCATAGACTTTATGTGGATAGCGATAACGAAATTCATCTTGAGTATTTTCACTCATGTTGATTTCCAATAATTATGGCGTAGAAATACTATCGCGAAGCGCCTGTACAAATAGCGGCATAATTTTTTCACGACGACTTTCATACATCGGTGCTAAGAATACGCGATGGTTAAGCGCTGGCAACAACACCGCATGCACATCATCGGGCAATACATGATCACGATTATCCAGCCAAGCCGAAACTCTAGCCGCGCGCATCATCGCCGACATACCACGGACACTAGCTCCAGCCACCACTAAATCTTCCATATAAATATCATCTATTTCAATGCCCGCCTCTTCTGGCTTCCATGTGGCATCCCACAATCTAACCACATAGTTTTCAATTTCTTCAGATACAAAAATAGTATTTTGGATCTCACGATCAATCGCATTCAGATCTTTATAATCTAATAAAGGTTCTGAAACCCCCGATAATAAGTCATTAACATTGTGAAACATTGGATCAAAAATCAGTTTACGACGAATATCCGAATCGGTGGGTCGATCAATGCTGATTTCGAATAAGAAGCGATCACGTGCGGCGGCACTCAATTCAAATGTTTCTTCTTTCTCGACCGCATTACGATCGGCAAATACCACCATGTGAGGAAACTTAAATTCGCGACCAAAGGCATCAGCACTGTATTCAGCCATTGCTCTTAATAACAGCGATTGAACTTGTGGCCGAGCGCGATTTATTTCATTAAAGAAAAAAACCGCGGTCTCTTCACCATGAGCAATAAGCGGACCCGGATCAATAACAGGTTTTCCATCACCATCCACCCATGCGCTATAAAGTAAATCATTAGGCATCAAATCGACACTACCTTCAATACGACCAAAGGCGCCACCCAATGCTTTTGAGAAAGCACGAAGTAACGTAGTTTTGCCCACACCAACGCCCCCCTCTAACAAAACATGTCCACGTGCATGCAATGCGATTAGAATTAATCGAATAGCATTTTCTTGGCCAATAACAACCTCATTGACCACTTTTTCTAATGCTAATGCATGCTCACGTGCCTCATCAAGATCTAGGTCGCTCCGTTGTTTTTCACTCATTACTTTTCCAATTTTTATTTAATTTTCAAAACCGACAAACTCTACCATGAATAGCTCACAATTAAACTATGACTTTCTCCCCCTACATTTAATCACAAGATCATCATACGTCGCTCGCTGGTAATAATAACCTCAAATATGCCTAACAATCTCGGGCAATTTTCCTTATGATGTTATTTTGGCTGTTCTGCTCTGTCTTATAGTCATAAACTAGTCGAAACATTTCTGAAATTACCTTATGAATTTAAAAGTACAACTTTTATACCGAATATTATTAATTGCTATTCTCTGTTTAACAGCAAGTGCTTTTTATGTGCTCCACCAAAGCAATCAACAAGCAATATCCGAAGCCAACCTCTCTGCCAATAGCATTGAAAAACAAATGAATAGCCAATTATTGGAAATGTTCAGCCGCTACGATTCTTCTAACTCATTTCCAAATACCGATCAATGGGCTGGCATCAATGGTTTATCCGGTTCTTGTATTCAATTCTTATCACTTTCTCAAGGCCGCCAACGTAGTTTATGTAATCAAACTATTACAACAGAACAATCTTGGCCTTCTTGGTTTGGCTCTTTATATCAACAATTTTTTGATCCTGACTTTGAAGTTAAAAAGAATATTTACTTCAATGCACTGGCTTATGGTTCGATTGTGGTTACACTAAATAATCATGTTCAAACTGCACGGGCATGGAACAATTTACGCGCTGTCATTGGCGTATTGTTTGCGAGTATTTTTGCAGTCTGTCTATTAGTTTATTTCACCATTAATAGAATGTTACAGCCAGCGCAATTAATCGTTACCGGCTTAGAAAAAATGCGCGGTGGGCAGCTAGGTATTCGCTTACCATCCTTTGCTATTAAGGAATGGAGGCAGACCAGTGATGCCATCAATCAACTGGCAAGTAGCCAGCAACAGATTATTGCCGACAATAAACAATTAGCATTGAAGCTAATGAATATTCAACAAGAAGAGCAGCGCTATATTGCACGTGAGCTACATGATGAATTTGGTCAATGTTTGGCAGGCATTAATGCCATAACCACCTCCCTTCAACAATCTGCAAAACAGCAACATCCCGAATTGCTAGAAGAAATCAAAACCATTAGCCCCATCACCCGCCATATGATGGATGTGTTACGTAACCTATTAACACGCTTGCGTCCTGTGGATGTGGATGATTTAGGCCTTGATGCTAGCCTACATAAGCTGGTTAGTAGTTGGAATAATCGTTCAAACGGCAAAACAAACTATACGCTATCACTCAAGGGCAAAACCAATGCCTTTCCAGAACCACTACCCGTCAACATTTATCGCATAGTGCAAGAATGTCTCACCAATACTGCCAAACATGCTAATGCTAGTAATGCCTCGATCATCATTAATCATAAAATCAATGATGACATTCTGCTAGAGATAGCCGATGATGGCATTGCAAAAGCTGAGGATTTTGATAACGTCACCGGCGTGGGACTACTTGGCATAAGAGAACGTGTTGCCGCTTTAGGTGGAAAACTCACACTGAATAACAAAAATACAGATGGCTTAACCGTTTCCATTACCATTCCAATTCCAGCATCGCGAAATGAAATAGATGAATAACAAAATAAAAATCATGTTAGTTGATGATCATGCCATCGTACGTGAAGGCTATCGTTCTTTATTACAAAAACAAGATAATATGGAAGTTATTGCCGAAGCGGTAGACGGAGCACAAGCTTATTTACACTATAAAGAACATAAACCCGATATCACAGTTATGGATATATCTATGCAAGGCCAAGGTGGTTTAGAAGCTATTTCACGAATCAAGAAATTTGATTCATCTGCAAAGATTTTGGTGTTCAGCATGCACCAAAACCCAAGCTTTGCCATACAAGCTACTCGCGCCGGAGCATTAGGTTATGTCACCAAAAGTAGCGATCCCGAAGTATTAATTCGTGCAATTTATGATGTTCAGCAAAACAAATACACATTGAGTGCTGATATCGCACAAGCATTAGCATTAGAAAAACTGGGCACTGATGCAACTGCTTTGGATCAATTAACCGTGCGTGAGTTCGAAATATTACGCATGCTAGTTGAAGCTAAATCAACAAAAACGATTGCAGACACACTCAATATCAGCCCAAAAACAGTGGCTAATGCGCATTATATTATCAAACGAAAACTCGATGTTAATAGCGATATTGAACTAACTCATCTTGCTATTAAAATGAATATTATTAATTTATTAGATTTATCTGCTTAGGCGATTAATAATATTGCCTATAGCCACCGTTAGCTGTGTTAAATCCACTGACTCAATAATAAACGGCGGCATAATATAGATTAAATTTCTAAAAGGCCTTATCCACACACCCTGATCAACAATAAATTTAGGTAACCAATCCATTTGGCCGTCTATTGGATTGTGTAATTCTACTACACCGATAGCACCCTTCACCCTGATATCTTTAACTAAATCTTGTGATTTATAGGGTGCAAGTTCTGCTACCAATTGCTGTTCAATTGTCTGTACTTTTTGTTGCCAATCTGATTCGAGCAAGATATCAATACTTTCACAGGCCACACGGCAAGCTAATGGATTTGCCATAAAAGTGGGGCCATGCATCAATATGCCGCTACCATCTGCAGCAATACCTTGAGCTACTTTATCAGTGCACAGTGTTGCGGCTAATGTCATATAACCGCCAGTTAATGCTTTGCCTAAACATAAGATATCAGGACAAATATTCGCTTGTTCATAGGCAAATAAAGTGCCTGTACGACCAAAGTTAGTAGCAATTTCATCTAAAATAAGCAATACATCATGCTCATCACATAAAGTGCGTACTTGGCGTAAATATTCTGGACAATAAAAGCGTATTCCACCGGTATTTTGCACTATAGGTTCTAATATAACCGCAGCCAATTCATTATGATTTTCACTTATTAATTGGCGAAATTCAGCAATATCACTGTCTTGCCAATCTTCATCATTCACACAGGTCGGTGCGGGGGCAAATAAGTGTTTGGGTAAAATACTTTCAAACATACTGTGCATGCCATTAATCGGGTCGCACACAGCCATCGCACCAAAGGTATCACCATGATAACCATTGTAAACAGTTAATAAGCGTTGTTTTGTTGTTTGCCCCTGAGCAAACCAGTGTTGAATTGCCATTTTAATGGCCACTTCAACTGCGATTGAACCTGAATCGGTGAAAAAAACTTTTTGTAATGGCTGTGCGGTTATATCAATCAGCTTACGTGCTAGATCTATTGCAGGTTGGTGGGTGAGACCACCAAACATCACATGCGACATTTGATCAATTTGCTGTTTTGCAGCTTGGTTTAAGCGCGGATGATTATAGCCATGAATCGCTGACCACCACGATGACATACCATCGATTATAGTACGCCCATCTGCTAACGTTAAACGTACGCCATCAGCTGATATAACCTGATGAATGATGGGTGGATTAGTGACACTACTATAGGGATGCCAGATATGCTTCGCATCAAATTCTAAATTTTCGGTTTGTTTCATAATGTGATCATATCAGGCTGGGATAGATTCGCAAAAAATTCGCTTAAATATGCGATAACTGCTATATTCTTGACATAGATCAATTAATACTAAAAGAGAGAAGGTACATGCAAAAGCTAGAAACATTTGTGGTTGAAAAATTTCCATGGTTTATTATTGCATTTTCAGTTTTTTGGGTTTCACTTATTGCGTATGGCCTCATCAACCAATAAATTGCTCTTTTTGACTAAATTAAAAACCAGTCTTCTGACTGGTTTTTTTATGTATGTCATATATACCCAAATTACTTGAAGATGCAGGTTTCAGAGCCTAGCACGGATGTCAGAGCAAGGCGCAATGTGAAGGCAATGACTAGTCCTTGTCAAACATTGCAACGTAGT
>NVWQ02000073.1 GCA_002733715.2 Methylophaga sp. | reverse complement strand
TTCCCATGAAAATGGGAATCCATGGGCAGTGGCGTTAGCCACTATCCTTGGATCCCCGCGTTCGCGAGGATGACGGACTTGAGTGAAAGTATATTAGGTTTTGCACAAATTGAATGATTACGGTTATTAAGGATAAAGGAAATCCATGGCAAAAATAAAGGTTTTAGTGGTTGATGATTCAGCTTTAGTGCGCAAATTACTAAGTGAAATTTTGAATTCCGATCCTGATATTGAGGTGGTCGGCACGGCTATTGACCCTTATCAAGCTAGAGAAAAAATTAAAAAGCTTAAGCCAGATGTTTTGACCTTAGATGTTGAAATGCCTCGAATGGATGGCGTTACCTTTCTAAGAAACTTAATGCGTCTCCACCCGATGGCAGTTGTTATGGTATCAACATTAACAGAGCAAGGCGCGGGTGTTACTTTAGAGGCTTTAGAGTTAGGTGCAGTAGATTTTGTTGCCAAACCCAAAATTGATCTCTCAGCAACAATGGGCGACTATGCCGAAGAAATTATCGAAAAAGTTAAAACAGCCGCAGTAGTTAATGTTCATGCACTCGTGCGAGAGAAGCCCATTGCAACGGATGTGTCTGAAAAATTAACAGCGGATGCCGTGTTAGCCAAACAAACGCCGGGCGCGATTCCCTCACATTTAAAAACGACTGATAAAATTATTGCCATTGGTTCATCGACAGGTGGCACAGAAGCCATTAAAGATATTTTGAGAACACTGCCGGCACATTGCCCAGGTATTGTGATTACTCAACATATTCCTGCAGCGTTCAGTGGTCCTTTTGCAGAAAGAATAAATGGTTTATCAGCACTAGAAGTATGTGAAGCAGAAGATGGGCAACAAATATTACCCGGCCATGCTTATATAGCCCCAGGAGATAAACATTTAATGGTTGAGCGAAGTGGTGCTCGATTCCATTGTAAACTGAATGATGGCCCCGCAGTTAGCCGACATAAACCGTCAGTTGACGTATTATTTCGTTCTGTAGCTCAAAGTTTAGGCAGCAATGCGATAGGGCTTATGCTGACAGGCATGGGAGATGACGGTGCAAAAGGCATGTTAGAAATGAAAGAGGCAGGAAGCTTTAACTTTGTACAAGATGAAAAAAGCAGTGTTGTCTGGGGAATGCCCGGCCAAGCGGTTAAAATTGGCGCGGCTGAGTTACAAGTTCCGCTGAATAAAATAGCCGATAAATTAATGTCATTGATTTAGGCACAACAATTGCTATACCTTATGCATTATATGGGTATAGCAATTTATAAAGGAAAAGTATGAAAAAGCAATGGTTGATACCATTACTATTAACGTTGGTATTACTTGTATTGGCATTAATTCAATCAAATTATTTAGCTGCAAGCTTTGTTGTAATAGCCGCGTTGATCTGGCAATTATTGCCGCCTATTCTGACGGATATCGTTGTTGAAGAAGCTGAAAGTGATCGACAAGAGCCCGTAATAGATATAACTGATACGATTCATGCAATGCATGATGAAGCGCAACAACACTTAAATGAACAATTGGGCATGATTCGAACAGAAAGCCAGCAAGTCAGCGATCTGGTACAAAATGCAATCATGCAGTTAACGGATAGTTTTCAAGGATTAAATACACAAAGTGATCAACAAGCCACGATGCTAAATGACTTGCTTCATCAAGATGATGGTGACGGCTTGAAATCATTTGTGGGTGAAATAGACAAGTTATTAACTTATTTTGTAGACCAAGTCTTAAGTACAAGTAAAGACAGTATGTATTTGGTTCATCGTCTCGACGATATGACGGTAAAAGTTGATAATGTTTTTGACTTATTGAGTGATGTTAGAGATATTGCATCGCAAACTAATCTTCTAGCTCTGAATGCGGCTATTGAAGCTGCGCGAGCAGGTGAAGCGGGTCGCGGTTTTGCTGTTGTTGCTGATGAAGTGAGAAAGCTATCACAGAAATCTGATGTGTTTAGTGATGAAATAAGTGGCCTAACCACAGAAGTGAAACAAGCACTTAAAGAAGCAACAGAAGTGGTTAATAAAATTGTCTCAGCAGATATGAATGTGGCACTGAGAGGCAAACAACAGGTTGCAGAAATGTCGGAATCTATGGCTAAAATGCAAGAGCACTCAAAAAACGTGATTGAACAAACCAAGCAAGGGAGTCATCAGATTAATGCTATGGTCAATCAGGCCGTTACATCATTACAGTTTGAAGATATGTGTACTCAGCTATCAGCCCATATTATTCGCCGGCTTGATGCGGTAAATGGTTTAGGCGATTTAGTAGATAAATTGAATGTGGTGCGAATGAACCCCGAATTATTAGAAAACTACCGCATTTCATTAACCGAATTAGAAGAAACGCTGGCAGGGCTTAAGCCAAAAATTGCTTCAGTTAAGCACCAAGCGGTTTCTCAACAAGATTTAGAGACAGGTGAAGTTGACCTGTTTTAGAGTGAATTTAAAAGAGATAAAAAGTGAAGTTAGTTTTATTTAGGCTTAAGGAATAATTTTATGAGCGTTTCAACATCAACAGAAAATAATAAACATACAATTAAAATCAATGGACGTTTTGATTTTTCGGTACAAAGTGACTTTCGCAAGGCGTATGAAGAAGCACCGAGTAATAGCTCTTTCATCATGGACTTCTCGTCAACAGAGTATATGGATAGCTCGGCATTAGGGATGCTGCTACTTTTACGTGATTATGCAGGCGGTGATAACGCTAAAGTTGAACTGGTTCGATGTGGCACAGAAATTAAAAATATCTTAGAAATTTCTAATTTCAAGAAACTATTCGCGGTGAGTTGAATTCTAAAACTTGTTACCCAGTCATGAAGCGATAGATTGGTACTAAAGTATTTATTTCTTTCCATAATTTTCTTAAGTCAAACAAATCTCTAGTTACTGTATATGCTCTAGCTATATCACAAAATTCATGACCTATTGACTCAAGTGTTAAATGTAAATAAAAAGTATCGATTCTATTCACCATACTATTTGTAATAGAAGTAGTAATTATTTCTTTACGTAGTGGATGCTTAGCAATAATATCAGAAAAGCGATCACGCATAGCTTCTGGGAAATATAATAGTAAATCACTATAAAAATATTTTTCATCCGATAATTCACTTTTAATTAAATTATCATAAATAGCATTTTTACTATACGCTAATAAAACAGATAGCTCTGGTCGCGTTAAATTTTGATTATTTGCATAAAGCTGAGTAAATTGCTGTTTTGAAGGCAAGCATTCTATCATGCGATCAAGCACTCCCGATTCTTCAATAATATCTATGAAATGCTCTTGCTGATCTAAAATATCTTCTCCTTGCTGCTGAGCTATAGTTATTGCCCTAGTTTGAGTGCGATTATCTTTTAACACCAACTCACTAACATCATCAGTCATAGATTCTAATATCTTAATTCGCTCTTCTTCTGTAATTAAGCCTTTTGCTTTTGCTTGATGTAATACTATTTTAATATTTACTTCGTGATCTGAGCAATCAACACCAGCTGAATTATCTATAGCGTCAGTGTTTATTCTCCCTCCTTTGCGAGCATATTCAATTCTACCATACTGAGTTAAGCCTAGATTACCACCTTCACCAATAATTTTACATCGTAACTCTACTCCATTACAACGTAAGTTATCATTAGTTTTATCTCCAACTTGTTCATTGCTTTCAAAACTTGCTTTAACATAAGTACCAATACCACCATTCCACATTAAATCTACTTCAGCAGCTAATAATATTTTGATTAAAGCATCTGGTTTAATACTATCTGATTCAATTTCAAATAATGCTTTAATCTCAGGAGTTAATTGTAAAGTTTTGGCATTTCTCTCATAAATACAAGCGCCTTTTGATAAAACAGTAGGGTCATAATCTAACCAACTCGATCTTGGTAAATCGAATAATCTTTTTCGTTCAATAAAACTTGCTTTACTATCTGGATTTGGATCAATAAATATATGCATATGGTTAAAAGCACCAACTAATTTTATCGACTTAGAAAGAAGCATTCCATTACCAAACACATCTCCTGCCATGTCTCCAATACCAATTACTGTAAAATCATTTTTATCAATATCAAATCCCATTGCATTGAAATGATGTACAACAGAAATCCAAGCACCTTTTGCAGTAATGCCCATTTTCTTATGGTCATAACCTTTTGATCCTCCAGAAGCAAAAGCATCGCCCATCCAAAAATCATATTCTGCAGAAATTTGATTAGCTCTATCTGAAAATGTAGCGGTGCCTTTATCCGCAGCTACAACTAGATATGAATCTTCATCATCATAATGCACAACATCTTTAGGATAATATACTTTAGCATTCTTAATGTTATCTGTAATATCAAGCAGCCCTTTTAAAAAGCATTGGTAACATTCTATTGCTTTTGTTTGAAGCTCTTCGCGACTCAATCCAACAGTGTTTTTTAAGATGAAACCACCTTTAGCTCCGCTTGGAACAATTACAGAGTTTTTTACTACCTGAGTTTTCATAAGTCCTAAAACTTCAGTACGATAATCTTCCGCTCTATCTGACCATCTAATACCACCTCTTGCAACTTTTCCACCTCTTAAATGAATAGCCTCAAAGCTTGCAGAATATACAAATGTTTCACGATAGGGACGTGGAAGAGGCATATTAACAATTTTTTCTGAATTAACTTTGATAGAAATGAAATCTTTATCTTGACCTAATTCATCAAGTAAAAAGTAATTAGTACGAAGAATATTATGAACTAAATCAATAAATCTTCTAATGATTTGATCTTCAACATTATCATGAATCAGAAAAAGAGATTTTTCTAAAGCAATTTCAATAGCATCTTTCTTCTGACGACGTTCTTCTGAACCAAGCTTAGGAGAAAACATTATATAAAACAAAGATATTATCTGTTTTACAACTTCAAAATGCTTATCTAAAACTTGACCTATATATTCTTTACTGTAACCAATTTTTATTTGGTATAAATATTCAGCAAAAGCTCTAAGCAAAGTTACTTGTCTATGAGTTAGGTTTGCCTTAGTAATTAATTTATTATATTGATCATTTTGACATTTACCTTGCCACATCGCTGAAAAAGCATCTTCAATATTGTTTTTTGCTAGCGCCAGTTTACTACTTTCTTCATTGTCAACCTTGAGAATAAATTGATGCAACCATACTTCATCTTTTGCATATGGCTGAACTATATATATTTGCTCAGTTACAACATTTAACCCCATATTTTGAAGCATCGGCATAATAGCAGAAAGATTTAGTTCACTCAAATGATATATCTTGAACTGAGCTAAATTCGTTTTTCCTTCTACTGTTGGAAGAATTTTTAAAGTTATTTGCTTATTATCACTAGTAAGTA
>NVWQ02000072.1 GCA_002733715.2 Methylophaga sp. | reverse complement strand
TTTGTTGAATTTATCAACAGATCTAGTCAAGGTACGAATTGTTGCTTCAGGTGTAGGTGGTATTAATGAAACAGATGCTCAGTTGGCAGGTGCTTCAGATGCAATCTTAATCGGTTTTAACGTTCGTGCTGATAATACAGCTCGTCGAATTATTGCTGAAAAAGGCTTGGATGTTCAATATTTCAGTATTATCTATGACTTAATTGATGTTGTGACCAGCGCTATGACAGGCATGTTAGATGATGTCTATAAAGATGAGATCATTGGTCTTGCACGTGTAGATGAAGTCTTTAGTTCGCCAAAATTTGGTGATATTGCTGGTTGTTTGGTCACTGAAGGTACCATTAAGCGTGCTAATCCAATCCGTGTATTGCGCGATAACGTGGTTATTTACGAAGGTGAACTAGAATCACTTCGCCGATTTAAAGATGATGTTAATGAAGTTAAGTCGGGCGTTGAATGTGGTATTGGTGTTAAAGATTACACTGATGTTCAGCCTGGCGATCAGATTGAAGTATTTGAACGCGTATTGGTTGAAGCTAAGCTATAAAATGGCAAGAGAATTTAGTCGATCGAATCGAATTGGTGAGCTCATTATGCGTGAGCTTGCCCAAATGATTCAACATGAAGTATCTGATCCGCGCGTAGGCATGGTAACGGTATCTCATGTTAACGTTACCGCTGATATGAAATACGCCAAAGTGTTAGTGACACGCCTAACAACCGATAATTCAGAAGAAGATATCAAAGAATGTATTGCTGGTCTTACTAATGCAGCAGGATTTTTACGTCGCCGTTTAGCCAGTCGTGTTGAGTTACGCAATATTCCAGAACTACGTTTTCATTATGATAAATCGCTTGAACATGGCTTTCATATGGATGAGCTAATATCTGAGGCAAACAAAGATCTGCCTAAAGACGATTAAGCGCCCAAATTAGCATGGGACATCTCTATTTATTCATGATTAACATCTTCGCACCTGAGAAATCCAATAACTTCGTTGAAAACCTTACAAATAGCTCACTATTGATTACGTTCTTCGCCTTGTTCTTGAATCTCTCAGGTACAAATCTGTTCAAACAGAATAAATAGAGGTGCCCCATGGGACGACGTAATAAAAAAGGCCGAAATATCACAGGTATTGTGATTATAGATAAGCCAACTGGCCGCAGTTCAAATCACGTTTTACAACAAGTTAAGCGCCTCTTTGATGCAAAAAAGGCAGGTCATACGGGTGCGCTTGATCCATTGGCAACGGGTGTGTTGCCAATCTGTTTAGGTGACGCGACTAAAGTCTCATCCTATTTATTAGATGCTGATAAGCGCTATCATGTTACCTGTCAACTTGGTGTAGTAACAGACAGTGGTGATTCTGACGGTGCAGTACTGAATACCAGTGAAACTCCTACTTTCTCAGAGCAAGATGTTGCAAATTTATTACCCGAATTCATGGGTGAGCAAGATCAAGTACCCCCCATGTTTTCTGCACTTAAATATCAAGGTCAACCTTTATATAAACTGGCGCGACAAGGTATAGAGGTCGAACGTAAATCACGTCGAATCACTATTTATGATATTCAATTGTTATCGATAACAACTGAAAGTTTTACTTTAGATGTGCACTGTAGCAAAGGCACGTATATTCGCACCTTGGTTGAAGATATCAGCCATAAACTAGGAAGTGGTGGACATGTCATCATGTTGCGCCGAGTTTCTGCCGCAGGGTATGATCTTGAACAAGCGATAACGATTGAACAGCTAGAAGAAATTGCTGAGCAAGGTCTGCAGCACTTAGATGATGAATTGTTAGCAGCAGAAAATGCACTTCCAGATTGGCCTAGTATTCATGCAACGGATGACATGGTCGATGCTTTAAGGCATGGCCAAACAATTAAAGTTAACCAGGATTTTGACGGCGAAAAGGTACGATTATTTGACGCCAATAAGCAGTTTATTGGTTTAGGTGAAATGACGGAGCAAGGAATCGTCGCGCCCAAACGTGTGTTTGTTGCGGTATAGTGCCCCCAGTGAATCTATAGTTAATGGAAATAAGCTTCAAACTAATGAAATCTATCTATCTATTATTTTTCTTCATAAGTTTTTCGCTCAATGCTGCTATTGAAGACGATCCTTACAAAGATATTGTCTATTTGAAACTTGATAATGGCTTACAAGTGTATCTGCTGAGCGATGATAAAGCCGAAAATACCCAGGTAGAGCTGACTGTTGCAGTGGGTACAGATGTTGAAGATGAGAAAACATTAGGGCTTTCACATTTGGTTGAGCATATAGTATTCCGTGATAAAAGAATTCCTCATCGCGACTACGTGGATTATATCAAAGAGGAAGGTGCGACCTATATGAACGGTTATACCACGCGCTATAAAACAGGCTATAACGCTACTATAAGAAGTGAAAAATCCTTTTGGATTGTTGAACAATTCGCAAGAATGCTATTTGATAAACAGGTAGAGATCGAAGATTTAGTCAGTGAAAAAGGAGCTGTTCAAACAGAAATAGGTGCGTATGAATGGCTGGATAAACCCTTGTGGTATCTTGCAAAAACCATGGAAGCGCTAGCGCCTCCTCAACCGGACATTTACAAAGATGATTTTTCCTTAGATGATGCAACTACACAACCTGCGTATTTCAATCAGAAAATCAATAACCAGACATTCACTTTAGAAGAGGTAATGGCTCATTATGATGCCTATTATTACCCAGCTAATATGATATTAAAAGTTGCAGGGAATTTTGATGTACTGAAAATGAAAGAGCATGTGCAAATGCATTATGGCTCGATAAATAAAGAAGGAACAGAAAAGGCAGTTGAGCCTGTTGAAACACCTCAGCTTAATCAAATACCCTATCATCTATATCTAGAAGGCACATCTGAAAATGGTGGTTATATTGGGGTGAAATATATCATGGATGATTATATGAAATACCTAATTATTAATGCATATTTAGATAACCTTGCTCTTCGGTTACAGCAAAACCTGCGCAATGATTTAGGCCATACTTATTCGATTTATGCCTCGGGTACAAATCGGGGTAAAGCAAGACTTGCCTATATTTATTTTGACGGGCTACATGATGAATTTGAAACGAATATTATAGCGGTGCGCGAAGCGATCAATGATGATTTAGAAAGTTTGTCGGATGAGACAATAGATGAGGCTCTAAGAGAGTATAAAAAACACTATACTTCTATTGAGCACGACAGTGGCAGCTTGATGAAACTTATCGGCACTACGCAATACTTAAAAGAAGAGTTTGATAGCATGGATTCTTCATTTCAGTTTTTTGAAAATATCGACCATGAAAACTTTCGCAATGTATTAAAAGAAACCTTTGTAGATAACCGTCAGTATTCTGTTATATCGCGTGAATATCATTTTTTCCCATATGATATATCGGTCTTAAGTTTACTGTCTTTCGTGGCGATGATTATTATCTATTTCAGACTTTATTATTTTGATATGACTGACCGAAAAGTGGCCTGTGCATATAGAGATATTATAATGAGTCGGAGAATCAGCAATAGGTTCATAGGATTCCTTTATATTATAGCTATATATTATCTATCGGCATTATTATGGGAATGGATAAAATATTTAGTATTGACTTATATTGTCGGTAACAATGCCTATATTTATAGCATTGACGTGCCTTATAGTTATATATGGACTATAAGTGATATGGTTTTAGGTATTTTGTTATTTTTGCTGCTTTGCCGTTATTTATTTTCTTATTATGCCCGGCTAGTGGTCACAAAAAAGGGCATATGTCTTATCGGTCATCGTGTCAAAACTATTCAAAATGAAGATATTGCAGATATTAAAATAAGCAGCTGGAAGCCAAATACATCCTTTAAAAGTTTCGGGGCTTCTATTTTATTTTGGAAGCCACTTTTAGAAATAATCTTAACTAATGGCAGTAAGGTTTACATTAGAAATAATAATGCACAGCATCTTAAAGAAGATTTAGAAAAGCACCTTATTTAGAAAAAATAGGAAGAGCTTGAATATGCAATAAAAAGTCAGTAAAATACCTGCTCTTTAAATGGTTGGATATTTTGGTCCCTGTTCTATTAGGCGCTGAGGTAATCCAGAATTTAGCTCGTAGCCTTTTTAAAACAGGCTACATTAATAAAGTTGGAGTTTTTAATGTCATTATCACTAGAAAAAACACAAGAAGTAATTAGTAAATATCAGCGCTCAGAAGGCGATACTGGTTCTGCTGAAGTACAAGTTGCACTATTAACAGCACGTATTGCAGACCTTTCTGGTCACTTCGAAAAAAACATTCATGATCATCATTCACGTCAAGGTCTACTTAAAATGGTAAGTGGTCGTCGTAAAATGTTAGATTACTTGAAAAAGAAAGATATCACGCGTTACCGTGAATTGATTGCAAGCCTTGGCCTACGTCGTTAAGCGTTGCAAGAAGCAATAAAGAATATGTATAACCCCGTGCTTTCGCAATGTATCGATTGCAGGGTTAGTATTTAAAAATACGCCCCCGAAGTCTTATGACCTCGGGGGCGTATTTGTTTAGAAATTAAATTATAAGTTTATTTCGGAATAGGCCGGATGAACGATAAGGAACAGAAAAGTGAAATCAGTAATAAAATCGGTTCAATATGGCGATCATACTTTAACGCTTGAAACTGGAAAGGTAGCACGTCAAGCAAGCGGGGCAATCATTGCTAGCTTAGGCGAAACATCTGTAATGGTGACGGTTGTTGGTAAAAAGAACGTCCAACCGGGTCAAAGTTTCTTCCCGTTGACGGTTAACTACCAAGAACGTACATACGCAGCAGGTAAAATTCCAGGTGGATTTTTCAAACGAGAAGGTCGTCCTAGTGAAAAAGAAACATTAACATGTCGTTTAATTGACCGTCCATTGCGTCCATTATTCCCTAAAGGCTTCTTGAATGAAGTTCAAGTTATCGCAACAGTAATGGCATTAGATCCAGCCATTGACCCTGATATTCCTGCAATGATTGGTGCCTCAGCTGCATTAGCGATTTCTGGTATTCCATTCAATGGCCCGATTGGTGGTGCACGTGTTGGTTATATCGATGGTGAATATGTACTGAACCCAAGCAAAGAGCAATTGCTAACGAGTGACTTAGATTTGGTTGTCGCCGGTACTGATAGTGCTGTTCTAATGGTTGAATCAGAAGCTGCTGAATTATCAGAAGAAATAATGCTTGGCTCTGTTATGTTTGGCCATGAAAAATTACAAGCAGCGATTACTCTAGTGAAGGAGTTAAAAGCTGAAGTGGGTAAAGAAGCATGGGATTGGACTGCACCAGAAAAAGATCCTGCTATCTTTGATGCGGTTAAAGAAAAAGCATTGTCAGGTATTGAAGCGGCATACCAAATCAGTGATAAATTAGCGCGTCAAGACGAGTTAGGCAATGTGCGCAATGCAACACTTGAAGCATTAGCACTTGAAAATGATGATTTACCTGTTGATGAAATCACAGCAGCATTTGCAAAAATTGAAAAAGAATTAGTGCGTGGCAGAATCATTGCTGGCGAACCTCGTATTGATGGTCGTGATACATCAACAGTACGTCAAGTAACTGTTGAAACAACGGTATTGCCTCGTGTACATGGCAGCGCATTGTTCACACGTGGTGAAACACAAGCGATTGTTGTGGCAACACTAGGTGCTGAACGTGATGCACAGATGATTGATGCGGTTGAAGGTGAATACCGTGATCGTTTTATGTTGCATTACAACTTCCCTCCATTCTGTGTGGGTGAAACAGGTTTTGTTGGCTCGCCTAAGCGTCGTGAAATCGGCCATGGTAAATTAGCAAAACGAGGTATCCAAGCAGTAATGCCTTCAGCTGAAGATTTTCCGTATGTTATTCGTGTTGTATCAGAAATCACGGAATCAAATGGTTCAAGCTCAATGGCTTCTGTTTGTGGTACTTCTTTAGCGTTAATGGATGCGGGTGTGCCAATTAAAGCACCTGTTGCTGGCATTGCAATGGGTTTGATTAAAGAAGACAACGGTTACGCTGTATTGACTGATATATTAGGTGATGAAGATCACTTAGGCGATATGGACTTTAAAGTAGCCGGTACTGCAAAAGGTATCACAGCACTTCAAATGGATATCAAGATTGAAGGCATCAATGAAGAAATCATGACAACGGCATTATCACAAGCACGTGATGGTCGATTAACGATTCTTGAAACAATGAACGCTAACCTTTCATCACACCGTGAAGAGATGTCAGAATATGCGCCACGTATTATCACAATCAAAATCAACTCAGATAAGATTCGTGACGTAATTGGTAAAGGTGGTGCGACTATCCGTGCACTGACTGAAGAAACAGGTGCGGTTATTGATATTGATGATGATGGTACGGTAAGAATTTTCTCATCAGATTTAAATGCAGGGCAAGATGCATTACGTCGTATCGAAGATATTACTGCTGACGTTGAAGTGGGCCGTATCTACGAAGGCCGCGTTGCTAAATTAATGGACTTCGGTGCATTTGTAACGATTTTGCCAGGTAAAGATGGTTTGGTTCATATTTCACAAATCTCGGATGAGCGAGTTGAAAATGTAAGTGACAAATTATCTGAAGGTGACACAATTCAAGTGAAAGTACTTGAAGTAGATCGTCAAGGTCGTATTCGTTTAAGCATGAAAGCAGTGAATGAAGAAAGCTCAGACTAGTTTGTAGTCAATATAAACTGTAAACTTAAAAGCCCCGTTTATCGGGGCTTTTTTGTGGAGATCAGAAAAATTTCAAAGTACCTTTTAAGTCTTTTATTTATGTGTTTTACATTGCCGCTACAAGCAGACGAAATTCGCGTTGCAGCAGCTGCTAACCTGCGTTATGTTTTGCCTGAACTGGCTAAAGTCTTTGAGCAAGGTACAAGTCACAAGCTAGCAATAAGTTATGCGGCATCAGGCACTCTAACAACACAAATTCAACATGGTGCACCATTTGATGTGTTTTTATCTGCTGATCCCTATTATATTCAGAGGCTGAGAAAATTAGATCTTACGGTAGGTGAGCCTGTTAACTATGCGAAGGCGCAATTAGCCTTATTTGCATCACATCATTCATCATTAAATATTGAAGAGGGTTTACTCAGTCTGAAAATAGCACTAGAACAAGGTAAGCTTAATAAAATAGCCATTGCAAACCCTCGCCATGCTCCTTATGGTCAGGCTGCTAAAAGAGAATTGGAAAACCTAGGGATCTGGCAGGAAATTCAACCGCATCTACTCATAGCTGAAAATGCATCGCAAGCAGTACAATTTGCTCTATCATCTACAGTTGATGCGGGATTGGTACCTTATGGACATATTATTCAGCCAAAACTTGCTTCTCAGGGAGTATTTATAAAATTAGATGCAACGCTACAGCAACAAGGAATTATAATTCAGGGAGCCTCTGACAATGCTATGCAGTTGATGAAATTTATTCAGCAAAAAGAAGCCAAAACTATTTTTTCTGAATATGGATTTTTATAACTTCTTCAAGTTCTTTTAATACTAGTTTATGGCATACTTAAGATTCTGTAATTACCACAAATCAAAGCTAGTTAACTATGCCAGAACTTAAAGATTTAGAAATAGCGCTACGTAGTTCCACGCCCATTATCGTAATTGAAACACAAGAAGAGCCAAGAGCTGTTGATCTTTTTATCCGTTTTGGGATAAAACTCAATAGTGCGATTTTTCGTTGGTCAGCAACTGAAGGATTGAAAAATGCTCAACTAAAGCTGAGCGGTGCAATTGAATATACGGATGCACCCAATGATGTGCTTAAGCATATAAAATTTAGTGCAGATGTAGGTTATTATCTATTACTGGATTTTCACCCATATTTATCTGATCCTATCGCTATTCGCTATATTAAAGAAATTGCTTACAACTTTGAGAAAACACCTCGACGGCTTATTTTTATTACCCATAGTCTGGATATACCAGAAGAATTAGCACCGTGGTGTATGCGTTTCCATTTGCAGTTGCCGGACAAGAATATTCTACAATCTATTTTGCAAGATGAAGCACGTAAGTGGCAAATGGAAACGGGTGCAGCGGTAAAAACAGATAAAATAGCAATGAATCAAATGGTATCAAATTTATCAGGCATAACTACTCTAGATGCACGTCGCTTGATTCGGCAAGCGATCGTTGATGATGGCGCTATTACCCATAAAGATGTGAAAAGAGTACAAGAAGCCAAATATGAATTGTTTAGCAAAGATGGTGTAATTCAATATGAAGCCGATACGGCTAGTTTTTCTGATGTTGCAGGGCTAGCCAATTTGAAGAAATGGTTAAAAATTCGTGAAAAAGCGTTATTAGAAACTAAGCCAGATCAAGATGCACCGAAGGGTATATTATTATTGGGTGTGCAAGGAAGCGGAAAAAGTTTGGCCGCCAAAGCGGTAGCGGGGCAATTCAAATTACCCTTATTACGACTTGATATGGCGGCTTTGTATAATAAATATATTGGTGAAACGGAAAAGAACCTTCGCCGAGCACTTGATGTTGCCAATGTAATGACGCCATGTGTTGTTTGGATAGATGAAATTGAAAAAGCCTTATCGCAAAATAATAATGATGATGGTGTCTCTACCCGATTATTAGGCACATTATTAACGTGGATGGCGGAATCTAATGAAGGCTCTTTTATTGTTGCCACTTCAAATGATATTGAAAGCTTGCCTCCTGAATTAATTCGTAAAGGACGTTTAGATGAAATTTTCTTTGTAGATTTACCTGATCGTGCAGTCAGAAAAGAAATTTTTAGAATTCATTTAGCTAAAAGAAAACTCAATGCAGATACGTTTGATCTGGATAAATTAGCTGTCAATAGTGCTGAATTTAGTGGTGCCGAGATTGAACAAGCGGTGATTAGTGCTATTTATTCTGCTGATGCTAAAAATGTGATACCCAATACTGAAATAGTGATTGATGAATTATTTAGAACACAGCCACTCGCTATTGTCATGTCTGAAAAAATAGGTGAACTACGTCAATGGGCTAAAGGGCGAACCGTTGCGGCGCATTAACGTAAATAAAGTAGAGTTATAATGGATTGGCAAGCATTTGAAGTTTCTATTAAGCTGGCATTATTGACAAGTCTCAGCCTATTGCCCATTGGTTTAGCAATCGCATATTTTCTAGCAAAGTCTACCTTTACGGGACGAGGTGTTATTGAAGCATTTATCACCTTGCCTCTAGTATTGCCTCCCACGGTATTAGGTTATTTTTTATTAGTAGGTATGGATAATAAAAGTATTCTGGGTGGTGCTTTTATGTCATTAACCGGAGAAACCTTAGCATTTTCATTTGTGGGCTTATGGTTCGCCTCTATTATTTACAGCTTGCCTTTTGCGGTGCAGCCTATCTTGCGCTCACTAGAGCAGATCGCCCCTGAGCTGCGCGAAGCGGCATGGTGTAGTGGCCTGTCAAAATGGAACACTTTTTTTAATGTTGAATTACCACTGGCTTGGCCGGGCGTTATTACCGCCATGGTATTGAGCTTTTCACATACTTTGGGTGAGTTTGGAGTTGTGTTAATGATCGGGGGTAATATCGCAGGAGAGACACGCACTGTATCTATCTCAATTTATGACAGCGTATTAGCATTTGATCATCAGCAGGCACAAGCTATGTCACTGATATTACTTGCTATAGCATTTGTCACTATTAGTATTGTTTACACCTTTAACCGACGCAATTTACGGTCAGTATTGTAGCTATGCTGAAACTTAATTTACAACAACGCCAGCCCAATACTCTTAATGTGGATCTAGAATGTCAGCCAGGTGAATTATTGGCATTAGTTGGGCCCTCCGGCGCAGGTAAGTCAACCGTATTACGGTGCATTGCAGGCTTACAATCACCGCAACAAGGTTTTATAGAGTGCCACGGCACAAAATGGTTTGATAATATTCAATCAATTAATAGAACACCGCAGCAACGTCGTGTCGGTATGGTGTTTCAAAACTATGCACTTTTCCCTCATTTATCTGTCCGTGACAATATTCAAATTGCGCTCGATGTTGAGCAACAAAGGGATAAATATTCAGTAGAAAAGCTCTTAGAAAAGGTAAATTTGTCGGGTTTTGAGCAGCGCTATCCTTCACAATTATCGGGCGGTCAACAGCAACGAGTGGCCATTGCGAGAGCGTTGGCACGCCAGCCAGAAGTATTATTATTAGATGAACCTTTTTCAGCAGTAGATAAAGTCACAAGACGTAAATTATATCTGGAGCTGAATTCCTTAAGGCAAGATCTTGCCATGCCAATGATTTTGGTGACGCATGATTTAGATGAAGCTGCAATGTTGGCCGATCAAATATCCGTTATACATCAGGGCAAAACATTACAGCAAGGAAGCCCAGAACAAGTGCTTTACCATCCTAATAACACTGCTGTTGCCAAACAGGTCGATGCCCGAAATATTCACTCTGGGATATTGATTGAACATGAAGGGCAACTCAAAATACAGTGGCATGATTATCTATTTACGGTAGCAGAGGCAGATAGATTCACAAAAAACCAACAAATACATTGGACTATTTCACCTGCTAAAATACTATTACATCAACGCGTAAGACCCTCAAAAGGCGTTCATGAAAACCCAGTCTCAGGCATTATTTACAATAAGATGACCTTGCGTGGAATAACGACAATTTTAATGGAAATAGAAAACACCAACGGCCAACAACTGCAGATGGATTTACCAGAACATGTTGCTAATCGGAACCAGTTACAGCTTGGTGAAACAATTGCTGTGTCATTACTAGCCGAAGCAATTCATTTAATGAAGGATTGATTATTAAAGTGTAAGAATCCTGTAGAATAGCGTATTTTTCAAAACACATATTTTTCTACATGGCTGAGCTACTCGAACAAATCAATAAACGCCGCACCTTTGCGATTATCTCGCATCCCGATGCAGGTAAAACGACACTGACTGAAAAATTATTGTATCTCAGTGGTACGATACAGGCGGCAGGTAGTGTTAAGTCACGTAAAACAGATCGCCATGCTACTTCCGATTGGATGGAGATGGAAAAAGAACGTGGGATCTCAGTCACCTCGTCAGTTATGCAGTTTGAGCATAATGGTCGTGTGGTTAATTTGCTTGATACGCCGGGACATGCCGATTTTTCTGAAGATACTTATCGCACATTAACAGCGGTAGATTCAGCGTTAATGGTCATTGATATTGCCAAAGGTGTTGAGCAACGGACGGTTAAATTAATGGAAGTTTGTCGTCTGCGTGATACGCCAATTTTAACGTTTATCAATAAAATGGATCGTGAAGGTCGCGAGCCAATAGATATTTTAGATGAAGTTGAAGATATTTTAGATATTAAGTGCGCGCCAATTACTTGGCCAATAGGCATGGGTAAAAACTTTAAAGGCATCTTTCATTTAGAAAAAGACAGTGTGCACCTATTTGAACCGCATAGTGATCAAGTTGGTGAGATTATTCAAGGTTTAGATAATCCACGTTTAGATGAACTGTTTGGTGACTTGATTACAGAATTTCGTGAAGAGATTGAATTAGTTCGTGGTGCTAGCCATGAATATGATCACGATGCTTTTTTGTCAGGTGAATTATCGCCAGTATTTTTTGGCTCAGCGATGAATAATTTTGGTGTTACCGAGTTGATGGACTCCTTTGTAGAAATTGCACCCGCACCACAAGGCCGCGAAACTAAAACGCGTCAGGTTGATGCTAATGAAGAACCCTTTAGTGGATTTGTCTTTAAAATTCAAGCTAATATGGATCCAAAACATCGTGACCGCATTGCTTTTTTACGTGTTTGTTCTGGGCAATATAAAAAGGGTATGAAATTACGACATGTCCGAACAGGTAAAGATATTGTCATTGCCAACGCCGTAACGTTCATGGCGGCCGCGCGGACACAAGCTGAAGAAGCTTGGCCGGGAGATATCTTAGGTTTACATAACCACGGCACAATTCAAATCGGTGATACCTTTACCCAAGACGAAGATATTCAATTTACCGGCATTCCGTATTTTGCCCCTGAATTGTTTCGTCGAGTACGTTTAAAAGATCCACTTAAAATGAAGGCCTTGTTAAAAGGCTTACAACAATTAAGTGAAGAGGGTGCAACCCAGCTGTTTAGACCGCTAGAAAATAATGACCTTATTTTAGGTGCCATCGGTGTGTTGCAGTTTGATGTGGTGGTTCATCGTCTTAAAGGTGAGTATAAGGTTGATTGTGTTTATGAGCCTGTTCAAGTGTATACGGCACGATGGATTTATTGTGATGATGAGAAAATGCTAAATGAGTTTAAAAAGAAAGCGGCACTGAATCTGGCATTAGACGGTGCAGGGGGCTTAACGTATATCGCGCCAACACGAGTTAATTTAGATCTCACAATGGAACGTTGGCCTGAAATAGAGTTTAAAGATACGCGCGAGCATACATAAATTATATACTTATGATACGAAATGGATTACTGCCAAGAATGGATGTAGCCATTGAAAGAATAATAGCTAAGTAGATAATTCTTGGGATCCACTCAGCCACAATATTTTGCTGAAGCTGAATTTCCTCCGTTTTAATCTTTGTATAGTGGAGTAGGGTTTCAGCGAGTCTGCCGCTATTTTCGCCAATGGTAATTTGAGCTAATATTTCATTATTGATAACAGATATATTTTCCAATGATAAGGCTAGACTATTACCTTGCTCAATAGCGTTTGGCGCTTGACTGAATTTAGATTTAATAGTGGAATTAGTTAGTGTATTAATTGCCTTGGGTATAGCACCTGACATCGACAAACCCGCTGATAGCATTAAACCTAAGCTATATAAAAATTCATTCACTTGCCGCGTTATTAACCAATTTGAGATTAGTGGAAGTTGCATTTTTATAGCGTCAAATAACCGTCCGAGATTCATAAATCTATCAGCGAGCCAGAGCGGTATTTTATAAAATAGATAGATCAATAGAGCCAACTTCACTATTAAGCCTACCGTCGATAATAGGTATTGGTAAGCTGATATATGGCCTAAAATTAATGAGGGTGCTGCATGTATGAAAATCGCTAGAATAGCGATGGCTAGAGGCAAATAAAGTTTAGATCTTATTTGACGAAAACTCTTCACCTTATGAGCATAATACTCTGCGAGCTGTTGGTAAATAATAGTAAGTTTGCCACTACTTTCACCGGCATGAACCATCGTTTTATCAAATGCACTAAATACACCTGATTTAAAACCTGCTTCTGAAATAGGCTTGCCCAAGCTAAGATACTTTTGTAGCTGCTGAAGTTGAGGGTTTTGATTTTCTAACAAAGAAAATGATTGTTGTGCGGCTAAGCCCGACCGCTCAAGGAGTGTAAGATCGTGAAAAAGATCTGCGCGCTGTTGAATGGTGATAAGTGACATATTTGTTTTTCTCATGATGATTAACGATATCACACTGGCTCAGTGATTTGACTTAGAATAAATGGATTTTTAATAAATTATTCAGTTAAGCTTGCAATTAATGTGCATTCTCAAGCAGAATAGGTCTTAGATTAATTATTCGAATGAAGAGGGCGTCATAATGAAAGTCAGATCGGTTACAAAAAATAAAGGTAAGGCTGTTATTGGTTTAACGCCTACGGATTCACTAGATCGTGCTGTTACCTTAATGATGGATAACCATATCGGATCTTTGGTGGTAACTGAAAATAAAAAATTGATTGGTATTTTGTCTGAGCGGGATTTATTAAGTGTGCTGCATGATAAGCATGCCATGTGGTCACCACTAACAGTAAAGGATGCAATGACCCCCAATCCATTTACTTGTGAACCTGACAACACATTAGAAGAAGTAATGAATATAATGGTTGAACATAAGGTACGCCATTTACCTGTCGTATATGGTGGCAAGCTAGAAGGTATGTTATCAATAACAGACATTGTTGAAGAGTTGCTTAAAAAAGCAGAATTTGAAAATAAATTATTGAAAAATTATATCCAGAATTGGCCTGATGCAGAAGAAGGCGCTGATGATACTACATAGAGTAATAGCAGCACTCCCATTATAGATATAAAAAAGGCGATCAATGATCGCCTTTTTTATTACATGCTTTGAAAGTGTTTATTTTTCTATGATTGGAAAAGTATCTGTCCGCAGTACCTGCAAATTATTTTCATCCGCAAAATCGATTAAAAATTCAAATAACATTTCATTATCATCTTCTAAAGAAGAATCAATAACGACGCATTTTACGCCTTGGTGTGAAGCTAATTTCACATTGGGATGAAAAATAATGCGGCGTCCAGGACCATAACTTGCAACAGCGCCACAAAGACGTTCAGCCCAATCACTGGGGCGAAATTTACCCCCTTCTTTGGTAAGACCTAGAATAATAACCTTGCCGGACGTTGTCATGTGTAACGAACTCATCTAATTAATATCGATTGAATTAGACTATTTTACTGTAATTTAGCTTTGCTGGCGTAATAATTCAGAAAAATAATGCTAGTTTGTGCTTATACCTTCACATTATGGGCTATTTGCAATGCCTCCATAGCAATGAATCGATATGCCTCCGGCGAAAGTTTTAGTCGTTCTCCTCGGCGAACGGAGTATCCTGCGCGCATTTCAGCATCAATTTTTTCTAATTCGTATTTATATTTTAAACATGTTGATAAAGAAAGTTGATTTTGTGGTGAAGTTTGTTGTTTGGTTTTAGCTGGCTTTAATTTAACAGCTTGTTCCAAATTAGGATGAGTAACGGGGACTGCAGCTATCGTATTTCCCTTTGACGTGTCTACTTGTTGTTGCTTCTTATCTGAATCTAAACACGGCGAGTCTTGAAATTTAATTTGACCTGAAGCAGAGGTGCACTTCCAAACGGGATTAGCTATCACAGTGTTGGTTGAGAGAACAGTTGTAACAATTAAAATGATTGGATAAATAATACGCCATTTTGTTTTGTTCATTAGTAATATTCCATTTACTGATTAAACCTATTTATAGATAGCTATAAACCCCGTATAATTATTCGATTAAATAACTTTTAACTGTTTGAATTTCCATATTATAAAGAGTAATTGAGTGGCTGACTATAAACACACCCTAAACTTGCCTGCAACTAAATTTCCAATGAAGGCTGGGCTGCCTAATCGTGAACCGTTGATGTTAAAGCGTTGGCAAGAAAATAACTTGTATCAGAAGATGCGCGATATGCCGCATCCAAAAGGTACATTTATTTTGCATGATGGCCCTCCTTATGCCAATGGTGATATCCATATTGGTCATGCAGTAAACAAAATTCTTAAAGATATTATTCTTAAATCAAAAACATTAAGTGGGTTTGATACTCCTTTTGTGCCGGGTTGGGATTGTCATGGCTTGCCCATTGAACTGAATGTTGAGAAGAAAATTGGTAAGCCGGGTAAAAAAGTAACAGCGGCTGAGTTTAGAGCGGCATGTCGTGTTTATGCTCAAAAACAAGTTGATGGTCAGCGCGAAGATTTCAAACGTTTAGGTGTATTGGCTGAGTGGGATAATCCTTACCTAACAATGGATTTTAGCTTTGAAGCAGATATCATCCGCACATTGAATGAGATTGTTAAACAAGGTCATTTACACAAAGGTGTGAAGCCTGTTCACTGGTGTGTTGATTGTGGCAGTGCTTTGGCTGAGGCCGAAGTTGAATATGAAGATAAAACGTCTCCCGCAATCGATGTTCGCTTTACGGTGGTTGATAATGCCGCTTTTGAAGCAGCAACAAAGTCTTCAGGCACAGGCAAAATCAGTGTGCCAATTTGGACAACAACGCCATGGACATTACCTGCTAACCAAGCGGTATCGTTAAATCCAGCTTATGATTATGTTGTTGTACAAACGGCTGATGAACGATTGTTATTAGCCGAAGCATTGTATGAATCAGCATTAGAGCGTTATGGCATGTCAGGTGAAGTGGTTGCTCGTATTAAGGGTGAAGATGTTGAAGGTTTATTATTGCAACATCCGTTCTATGACAAACAAGTACCGATTATTCTTGGGGATCATGTTACAGCTGAAGCTGGTACTGGGGCGGTTCATACTGCGCCAGGTCATGGTCAAGACGATTTTACGGTTGGTTTGAAATATGACTTAGAAGTTTATAACCCGGTCGGCTCTAACGGTGTGTTCTTACCTGATACTGAGATCTTTGCAGGTCAATCTGTTTTTAAAGCCAACCCAGCCGTAATTGAATTGTTAGCTGAAAAAGGCGCGTTGTTGAAACATATTGATATTCAACATAGCTACCCACATTGCTGGCGTCATAAGAGCCCAATCATTTTCCGTGCCACGCCACAATGGTTTGTTAGCATGGATCAAAACGGTCTACGTAATGCGGCTATGCAAGCGATCGTTGGAATAGAGTGGATGCCTGACTGGGGTCAGAAACGTATTGAAGGTATGGTTGAGGGGCGTCCTGATTGGTGTGTGTCTCGTCAACGTACTTGGGGGGTGCCTATCCCATTATTTGTTCATAAAGAAACAGGTGAATTGCATTCAAATACCCAAGCAATTATGGAGCAAGTTGCTCTGAAAGTTGAAGGGCAGGGTATTGATGCGTGGTTTGAATCAGAAACAGCAGATTGGTTAGATGATGACGCCGCTGATTATGACAAAGTATCTGATACTTTAGATGTATGGTTTGATTCAGGTGTGTCCCATGCCTGTGTGTTAGCACGTCGTGATTATCTACACCGTCCTGCTGATTTATATTTAGAAGGTAGTGATCAGCATCGTGGCTGGTTCCAATCTTCATTAATCACCTCTATTGCACCCACAGGTGAAGCACCTTACAAATCGGTGTTAACACACGGTTTTGTAGTGGATGCGAACGGCAAGAAAATGTCGAAATCAGTAGGTAATGTGGTTGCACCGCAAAAAGTGGTGAACAATCTAGGGGCAGATATTATTCGTCTTTGGACTGCCTCATCAGATTACAGTGGTGAGATGAGTGTATCAGATGAAATCTTAAAACGTTCAGCAGATTCTTACCGCCGTATTCGTAATACATCACGTTATTTATTACCGAATTTATATGATTTCAATCCAGCCACAGATTTGCTTGATGCAAAAGAGTTGTTGCCGCTAGATTTATGGGCGATTGATCGTGCTTATCAATGCCAGCAAGATATTTTAGAGGCATATGAAACGTATAGCTTCCATGTGATTTATCAGAAGGTCCATAATTTCTGTGCTCAGGAAATGGGTAGTCTGTACTTAGATATCACCAAAGATCGCCAATATACTATGAAAGCAGATAGTTTAGGTCGTC
Source organism: Methylophaga sp. (assembly GCA_002733715.2). Taxonomy (GTDB): domain Bacteria; phylum Pseudomonadota; class Gammaproteobacteria; order Nitrosococcales; family Methylophagaceae. The sequence goes on along the minus strand of NVWQ02000072.1, from coordinate 41,007 downwards.
GTTCAAGTCAAACTGCGATGTATCACATTATCGAAGCATTAACGCGTTGGATGGCGCCGATCTTAAGCTTTACAGCGGATGAATTGTGGGATCATCTGCCGGGTGAACGTAATGAGTCTGTATTTTTAGACACATGGTATGAAGGTTTAACGCCAATAGGAGAAGCTCACCTTGATTTTAACTCTTGGGAATATATATTTTCTGCTCGTGATGCCGTTTCCAAGGAATTAGAAGTCTTACGGGCTGAAGGCAAAATTAAAGGTGGTTTAACGGCTGAAGTAACATTGTATGTCGAACCTGAGTTGTATAAACACTTAAAACAACTTGGTAATGAACTGAAGTTTGTATTGATCACTTCGAGTGCTGTGTTATTGCCTGCCAGTGACAAGCCTGCTGATGCAATTGAAAGTTCTGTGTCCGGCTTATCATTAGTATTAGCACCTTCAGAAAATGACCGCTGTGATCGCTGCTGGCATCAAACAGAATCTGTGGGTAAAGACGAAACGCATCCTGAATTATGTGTTCGTTGTATTGAAAATGTAGATGGCGAAGGCGAGAGCCGCCAGTTCGTCTAATGCTGAAATATTTATGGTTATCAGGTTTAGTGATTGTTTTAGATCAAGCATCTAAATGGATCATGTCATCTTTATTGTCTTTGCATGATACGTTAGCGGTAATGCCTTTTTTCAATTTAACGATGGCGCATAACTATGGTGCAGCATTTAGCTTTTTGGCTGGGGCAGGTGGCTGGCAACGTTGGTTTTTTATTGGTCTTACAACCGTGATTAGTATTGCCTTATTTATTTGGCTTAAAAAGTTAAGTAGCTATGCTAAATTAGAAGCAATTTCCATCAGCCTAATTTTAGGTGGTGCCATCGGCAATGTAATTGATCGTATCTACTTTGGTTATGTGGTCGATTTTCTTGATTTCTACTACGGAACAGCACATTTTGCAGCCTTTAATATCGCTGACTCTGCTATTTGTGTTGGTGCTGGCTTGTTAATCCTAGATAGTTTTGTTTCTAAACCAGAACAGGAGCAAAAATCAGCATGACTAGCTTGCTGACAACAAACTGCTTGTCATCCTCGCGTACGCGGGGATCCATGGGCAGTACATGCATTAACTATCGTTGGATTCCCGCGTACGCGAGAATGACGAAACGGGTGCAAAAATGAGCTTTTGTGATTTAGCATTGGACTGCGTGACCCAATTACAGCCTTATGTACCCGGCAAGCCGATTGAAGAGCTAGAGCGGGAGTTAGGTATTAGCAATATTGTTAAACTTGCTTCGAATGAAAACCCGTTAGGACCATCGGCTAAGGTATTGTCTTCTATAGAAAATGCTGCTAAAGAAGTAACACGCTATCCTGATGGCAATGGCTTTGTATTAAAAGCGGCCTTAGCTGAAAAATATAATCTTGATACCGCACAAATTACATTGGGCAATGGTTCAAATGATGTCTTAGAGTGTGTTGCACGAGCATTTGTAACGCCCGCAGATGAGGTGATGTTTTCACAGTATGCTTTTGCCGTCTACCCACTTGTTACGCAAGCGATTGGCGCAAAAGAAGTGATTGCCCCAGCACGTGATTATGGTCATGATTTATCGGCGATGAGCACATTAATCAGTGAACGAACAAAACTGATATTTATTGCTAACCCGAATAATCCAACAGGCACTTACCTTGAGGCCAATGAATTAGAGGCCTTTATTGCACAAGTCCCTGAAACTACCTTAGTAGTATTGGATGAAGCCTATGTTGAGTACGGAGAACAACAAGTTAATAGTATTGATTGGCTAGAACAATATTCTAATTTAATTATTACCCGTACATTTTCTAAAGCCTATGGTTTAGCTGGGTTGCGAGTAGGGTATGCCTTGTCTCATCCAGAAGTAGCGGATTTATTAAACCGTATTCGCCAGCCATTCAACGTCAATAGTATCGCTCTGGCAGCAGCCACAACTGCATTACAAGATAATGACTATATTGTAAAAACAACACGCTCTAATGATGCAGGAATGAAACAGTTAATAGCCGGATTTAATGAGTTAAATTTAAGCTATATCCCGTCTAAGGGTAATTTTATTACGGTTGATGTGCAAAAGAATGGTGATCAAGTCTTTACTGATTTATTACAGCAAGGTGTCATTGTTCGTCCTGTTAGCAATTATGGATTGCCAAAACATATCCGTGTCAGTATTGGCTTGCAAGCTGAAAATCAACGTTTTCTTGATGCTCTTAGAGAGGTTTTATGATTAAGCGTTTAGCTATTATTGGTGTGGGCTTGATTGGTGGATCGTTATCATTGGCTTTGAAAAAAGCAGGAGTGGTTTCAGAAGTCACAGGCTATTCACGTACGCCGAGTGTGCGTAAGGAAGCGTTGCAATTAGGTGTCATTGATCATGCCGCAGCAAGTATTGCCGATGCGGTTAAAGATGCCGATATGATTTTTGTTGCAGTGCCGATGGCAGCGATGGAAATAGTATTAGCTGAACTCGCAGAACATGTAAAAGCAGATGCTATTATCACTGATGGTGGTAGTGCCAAAGGGCAAGTCGTTGACGTTGCTAAAAAAGTATTAGGCGATAAGTTTAGGCAGTTTGTGCCAGGCCATCCTATAGCAGGTACAGAGAAAAGCGGCCCAAGCGCAGCTTTTGCCGAGTTATATCAAGACCACCGAGTGGTTTTAACACCTGTTGCAGAAACTAATGTCGATGCTTTGGCAAAAGTAAGATCAATGTGGCAAAACACCGGCGCGGAAGTATTTGATATGAATGTTGAGCATCATGATGATGTTTTAGCTGCAACCAGTCATCTACCCCATATATTGGCCTTTAATTTAGTAGGCATGTTGGCTGAGCGTGATGATTGTGATGAAGTGCTTCGCTATGCCGCCGGTGGATTTAAAGATTTTTCACGCATTGCCTCAAGTGATGCGGTAATGTGGCGAGACATCTGTCTGACCAATAAAGATGCAATTTTAGAATTGTTAAAAGAATATCAGAATGGTTTAAATCAATTGCAGCAGGCAATTGAGAATCAAGATGGTGATACATTGAAATCGGTATTTGAACGAGCAAAAAAAGCCCGCGATACACGGTTTTCAGAATAAGACGAAGTGTGTCAAGGTCTTCAAAAATTATGAAAGCGGAGTTGATTAGCAGTGAGTAGTGAGTCTAAAAAGAATTATATAGTTCAGCCTGGCGGTAGTTTTAAAGGGTCGATCCGAGTGCCGGGTGATAAATCAATTTCACACCGATCAATTATGTTAGGTTCATTGGCTGAAGGTGTAACTGAAGTAACTGGCTTTTTAGAAGGTGAAGACGCCTTAGCCACTTTAGCTTCATTTCGTGCTATGGGTGTGCAGATTGATGGACCTAAAGAGGGCAAGGTCACTATTCATGGTGTGGGAATGAAGGGTCTAAAAGCCCCTAAAGAAGATGTTTACTTAGGTAACTCGGGTACGTCAATTCGTTTATTAAGCGGCTTGCTTGCAGGTCAACAATTTACAAGTACTTTAACAGGCGATAAGTCTTTATCTGGCCGTCCGATGCGTCGTGTAACCGATCCGTTAGCACTGATGGGTGCGGTGATCGATAGTAACGATGGCAAGCCACCACTATTGATCAAGGCCGGCAATAAGTTAACGGCAATTACCTATAAATTGCCAATGGCAAGTGCGCAAGTAAAATCATGTATTTTGCTTGCGGGCATGTATGCTGAAGGCACAACTACCGTTACCGAACCTGGTCCGACTCGTGATCATACCGAGCGTATGTTGTCAGGAATGGGATACCAGGTGGAGGTACAAGGTGATACGGTTTCAATCGAAGGTGGCGGCAAGTTAACAGCGACCAATATTGATGTGCCAGCAGACATTTCATCTGCAACCTTCTTTATGGTGGGTGCGGCGATATCTGAAGGTTCCGATCTTACCTTGACGCATGTGGGAGTGAATCCAACACGTATTGGCGTAATAAATATTTTACGGCTGATGGGTGCAGATATTAGCTTATCAAATGAGAAAATGACGGGTGGTGAACCGGTTGCTGATATTCGTATTAAGTATGCACCGTTAAAAGGAATTAATATTCCTGAAGATCAAGTGCCATTAGCCATTGATGAATTCCCCGCATTATTTGTAGCAGCGGCCTGTGCTGAAGGCCAAACCGTGCTAACAGGTGCTGAAGAGTTACGTGTAAAAGAAAGTGATCGTATTCAAGCGATGGCTGATGGTTTGCAAATTTTGGGTGTCGATGCTCAATCAACAACGGACGGTATTATTATTAATGGCGGTGTTATTGGTTCGGGTGAAGTTGAAAGCCACGATGATCATCGCATTGCCATGTCATTTGCGATTGCTGGTTTACAAGCGGGTGGCACTATTCAAATAAATGATTGTGCCAATGTAGCAACATCATTCCCTAACTTTGTTGAGCTGGCCAATGAAGTTGGCTTAGACATAGATGAAATCGATGAGTAAAAAAATACCTGTATTAACCATCGATGGCCCTAGTGGATCAGGTAAAGGTACTATCGCACAGTTGGTAGCAAAAAAACTAGGCTGGCACTATTTAGATAGCGGTGCAATCTACCGAGTATTAGCGCAAGCAGCAATAAAACATGATGTTGATTTGGCTGATGAACCCAAATTAGCTGAAATTGCCCAAGACTTAGATTTAGTTTTTTCGCTTGATAATGATACCTTAAAAGTATTATTAGAAGGTGAAGATGTTAGCACGATAATTCGTAGTGAGAAGGCAGGCAATGCTGCCTCAAAGGTCGCTGCACTACCATTGGTGCGAACTGCCTTACTAAATCGCCAACATAATTTTCGACAAGCTCCAGGCTTAGTTACTGATGGCCGAGATATGGGAACCGTGGTATTTCCTGATGCTGAGCATAAGGTGTATTTAACGGCAAGTGCCGAAGTGCGAGCACAAAGACGATATAAGCAGTTGAAAGAAAAAGGAATTGAGAGTAATCTAACCGCCCTTATTGCTGATATCTCAGAACGAGATGTGCGAGATAGTCAGCGTGAAGTAGCTCCATTGCGGCCTGCTACTGATGCGTTAGAGCTAGATTCTAGCGCATTAGGTATAGAAGATGTATATAAACATATTATGGCAAAGTGCGGTGATATGTAATTTGGTACCTATGCTATATAGATAGAATAGGTTTTTTTAACTTCCTGCCCATTTATTTAGGTGGATAGGCATTTTTGAGCGGTTTCATACGTTTTAATAGTATTGGAATTAAGGTAAATAATAATGAGCGAAAGCTTTGCGGATCTCTTTGAAGAGAGTTTAAATTCAACACCCATGCAAACAGGTAAAATTGTATCTGGCATGATAGTTAGTATTAGTTCTGACGTAGTTATGGTAAATGCTGGTTTAAAATCAGAAGGCGCTATTCCTGTAGAAGAATTCTACAATGAAAAAGGTGAAATCACTGTTGAAGTAGGTGATTTGGTCGATGTTTCTTTAGAAACCTTGGAAGATGGTTTTGGTGCAACTCAGTTATCACGTGAAAAAGCGAAAGCAGCTGAAGCGTGGATTACACTAGAGCATGCATTTGAAGAAAACGAAACAATCACTGGTGTTATTTCTGGTCGAGTTAAAGGTGGTTTCACCGTTGAACTAGAAAATATTCGTGCTTTCCTACCAGGATCATTGGTAGATATTCGTCCATTACGTGATACTTCTCACCTAGAAGGTCAAGAACTAGAATTTAAACTTATTAAGTTAGATCGCCCTCGTAACAACATCGTTGTTTCTCGTCGTGCCATCATGGAAGCAGAAAACAGTGTTGAACGTGAAGCATTATTAGAAACGCTTGAAGAAGATAAAATCGTTAAAGGTATCGTTAAGAACCTTACTGATTACGGTGCGTTTGTTGATCTTGGTGGTATTGATGGTCTATTACACATCACAGATATGGCTTGGAAGCGTATTAAACACCCATCAGAAGTTGTTACTATTGGTGATGAAATTGAAGTTCAAGTATTGAAATTTGATAAAGAGCGTGAACGCGTTTCTTTAGGCCTGAAACAAATGGGCGACGATCCTTGGAAAACAATTGCAAACAGCTACCCAGCAAGCAGCCGTATTCGCGGTAAAGTTACAAATATTGCTGATTATGGTTGTTTCGTTGAAATTGAAGATGGTGTTGAAGGTTTAGTTCACATGTCTGAAATGGATTGGACAAACAAAAATGTTCACCCATCTAAAATTGTTCAGCTAGGTGATGAAGTTGATGTAATGGTATTAGATATTGATGCGGAACGTCGTCGTATTTCATTAGGCATGAAGCAATGTAAATCAAATCCTTGGGAAGAGTTTGCAATGACGCATAACAAGGGCGATAAAGTGTCTGGTTCAATTAAATCAATCACTGACTTTGGTGTGTTCATTGGTCTTGATGGCGACATCGATGGTTTAATCCATCTTTCTGATCTTTCATGGGAAGAAGAAAACGAAGAGCTTATTCGTGATTATAAGAAAGGCGATAACCTTGAAGCGGTTGTATTGGCTATTGACCCTGAACGTGAACGTATTTCTTTGGGCATCAAGCAAATGCAAGATGACCCGTTCTCAGAATATATGGCTGCAAACCCACGAGGTAGTATTGTTACAGGTAAAGTAACGGAAGTTGATGCACGTGGTGCAACAATTGAATTAACTGACGGTGTTGAAGGTTACATCCGTGTTGCTGACATTGCTCAAGAGCGTACTGAAGATGCAAGTAAAGTATTATCAGTAGGCGATAAAGTTGAAGCGAAATTTACCGGTGTTTCACGTAAAGATCGTAAATTAACCTTGTCTATCAAAGCAAAAGATTCTCAAGAAGAATCGGAAGCGCTTAAAGAGTATTCAAATGCTTCATCAGGTGGTGCCACTACATTAGGCGACCTACTTAAAGAGAAAATGGATCAAAAAGATAGTTAACAAAAAATAAAAATAAGCATCTGCAGAAATGTAGGTGCTTATTTTTTATAAAGATTAAGAGCATATTCATGTATTATGGGTATACATCTTAAAATGTGAGTGCTAAGGAATTTAAAAATATGACAAAATCAGATTTAATCGAAAAGTTATCTGAGCAGCAATCACTGTTAAATTATCGTGATGTTGAATTAGCAGTTAAGTTAATGCTAAGTCAAATGAGTAATAGCTTAGCAGGTGGAGAGCGTATTGAAATCCGAGGCTTCGGAAGTTTTACTTTGCATCACCGTCCACCACGTGTTGGTCGCAATCCTAAAAGCGGCGAATCTGTACAATTAGGTGAGAAGTATGTGCCACATTTTAAACCAGGCAAAGAACTACGTGAGCGTGTTAACGAAGCCGCAGGCTTGTAATTACAGATGAAGTTTAGTCTGGAAGCAACAAATGCAAACCAGATAATTTCTTATGATGATAATCAGGTCATTATAAGCCCCGAAAAACAAACCTATTCAATCCAATTAGGCTCAAGCTTAATTGTCACCCCAGACCAAATAATAAGCCCTGCCAAAATTACTGATATAAGCAAGCTATCAGAAGAAGATATCAGTTATTTACACACACTAGAACCAGAAATTATCATTTTTACGGCAGGCCCTATTATCCCTCGACCAAAAGCTGAAATAATAGCGAGGTTGGCAAAAAAATCAATTGGCGTGGAATCAATGACTTTAGGTTCAGCATGCAGAACATATAACTTATTGGCCTTAGAAGACAGGCGAGTTATGTTGGTAATATCCCTTATTTGACCGGAATGCTAGCTTATATTTCGATCACTAAATTTGTGATGCAGATCATAATATTTTATAAATACATTATAAGTTAATGATATATCAAGATTTCTGTTTCTAATTATTGGATAGACCCTATTCTCCAGCTTGACCTGAAGCACTTAAATCAGCACAATTACACAAACATTAGACAAAAATGTAAGGCAAATAACATTTGCGTTATGGCTTTTCACCTATAATTTTGATCTAGATCAAATAATGGGGGCAAGTCTAATTGCTCATTTAGTGTACAATCTATTATTGCTTTATTTGAGTGTGATTGATGGGGCGATGCTTCTCATAAAGGTAAGAAGTTTTTCTGGTTTTTTAAATTGAAAAAGGGTGTGATCGCTATGCAAGCGGAACAGCAATATAGTTTTCAAATAGTCAAGTGGTTTGCCTATATGGCAGTGGTCTACTTGGTGGTAGGTACGGGAATAGGTGTGTATATCGCCTCAGAATTGGCATGGCCAGTTCTTAATTTCGATAATCCATATATTAGCTTTGGTCGTTTACGCCCATTACACACTAATGCAGTTATATTTGCATTTGGTGGCTCAACATTAATGGCAACGGCTTATTACATCGTACAACGTACCTCTGCTGTACGATTGTGGAGTGATAAATTAGCTTGGTTCACCTTCTGGGGCTGGAACCTAGTTATTGTTAGTGCCATTATTACCCTGCCATTAGGTTATACACAATCAAAAGAATATGCTGAATTAGAATGGCCAATTGATATCTTAATTGCTGTTGTTTGGTTGGCATATTCGTTCAACTTCATCATGACATTATCTATTCGCAAGGTGTCACATATTTACGTTGCCAATTGGTTTTTCTTAGCGATGATGATTATGATTACTTATCTACATGTGGTGAACAGTTTAGCCATTCCTGTAGAGCTGTTTAAATCATATTCGATTTTCTCAGGTGTACAAGATGCAATGATCCAATGGTGGTGGGGACATAATGCGGTGGGTTTCTTCCTAACCGCTGGTTTCTTAGGAATTATGTACTATTTCGTTCCTAAGCAAGCTAATCGTCCTATTTATTCATATCGTTTATCAGTGATTCATTTCTGGGCTTTAACTTTTGGTTATGTATGGTTAGGTGCTCATCACCTTCAATACACTGCATTACCAGATTGGACAGGTTCTTTAGGTGCTGCTATCTCGTTAGCGATGATCATCCCATCATGGGGTGGTGCGATTAACGGTATGTTCACATTAAGTGGTGCGTGGGATAAATTGCGTACAGATTACATCTTACGCTTCCTTATTGTGTCATTAGCATTTTACGCAATGTCTACATTTGAAGGTCCTGTAATGGCAGCAAAAACTGTTAATGCTTTATCTCATTACACTGACTGGACAATCGGTCATGTACATGCAGGTGCATTAGGTTGGGTAGCAATGGTTTCTATTGGTGCTATTTACCACATGGTTGAACGCCTATGGGGTACAACTATCTGGTCTGTTAAGTTAGTGAACCTCCATTTCTGGATGGCTACAATTGGAACCGCTATTTATATTACTTCGATGTGGGTGTCAGGTATTATGCAAGGCCTAATGTGGCGTGCCTATGATGATTATGGTAACTTGGCTTATACCTTCGTTGAGTCAGTTGCTCAGATGCACCCATACTACGCAATGCGTGCCGCAGGCGGACTAATCTTCTTCTTGGGTGGCTGTATTATGTTGTTCAACATTACTGTAACTATTCGTAAAGCTATTGCTAACGAGTCTGCGAAATCAGCAGCCGTAGCTAACGCTGTTATTTAAAGGAGACGGGCATGTCTAAACAGAAATTAAATAAGCGCGTTCCCCTTCAAGAGAAGCTGGAAAAAAATGTATTTGCCTTGGTTTTGGCGATAGCCATGATTGTGTCAGTGGGTGGTATTGTTGAAATCGTACCGCTGTTCTATTTAAAAACCACATTCGAGGATATTAATCATCCTGAATTTGAGGAGTTGAAAGGTGTTCGGCCTTATACCGCGCTAGAATTAGCCGGCCGAGATATCTATCAGCGTGAGGGCTGTTATTTATGCCATTCACAAATGATTCGGCCTTTCCGTGATGAAAAAGATCGCTATGGTCATTATTCATTAGCCGTTGAATCTAAATATGACCATCCATTCCAATGGGGTTCTAAACGTACAGGGCCTGATCTAGCGCGTGTCGGTGGTAAATATTCTGATGCATGGCATAGGCAGCATTTGCGTGCTCCTCGCTCAGTTGTACCTGAATCAGTCATGCCTAATTATGTATGGTTAGATGGTGCCCATATTGATGGTGTTGGCATGGAGAAACGTGTGAAAGCAATGCGTGTATTAGGTGTACCTTATAGTGATGAAGATATTAAAGGTGCGGCAGCGTCTGTTGAAGGTAAAACTGAGATGGATGCAATGGTAGCCTATCTTCAAATGCTAGGTACAATGATTAAATTCGAACCAGGCAGAGACTATCGTGACTAAACTTCAAGAGTATTTTCACACTGATTGGAGTGCGATGACTGGAACAGACTGGTTCGGACTGGTGTTGACAGTGAGTGTTTTTATTATATTGGTTATTGCCTTTTTTTGGACATATAACCCTAAAAATAAAGAAGAATTAGAATCACATCGCACCATGCTTTTAGATGACGAAAACGATATAAAATCGGAGAAATAAGATGGCAGATAAAAAGAATAATCCTGCTGAAGTAAAAGACACTGGCCATGTATGGGATGGGATTAGAGAGCTAGATAATCCGTGTCCACGTTGGTGGCTCAATTCACTGTGGTTAAGTGGTGTCGTAGTTGTGGTTTACTTTATCCTATATCCATCACTACCTTTGATAAATGGTAGTACGAAAGGGCTGTTAGGCTGGACGCAAATCAACGAATATAAAGAGGCGTTAGCTGAAGTGGAAGTTATTCGAGCACCGTTTGAAGATGCGTTGGCAGCGATGAGCGTAGAAGAGATTTTAGCAGACCAGAAAATGCTAAATTACGCAATAGGCTCAAGCAAAGTACTATTTGGTGATAACTGTGCCGCATGTCATGGCACTGGTGGTGCGCCAGCACAAAATGCTGGTTATCCTAACCTGACTGATGATGATTGGTTATATGGCGGTGATATTAATGAAATTGAAATGAGTATTGCTAAAGGCCGAGCAGGAACAATGCCCGCTCATTCGAAGTTACTTAACGCGACGGAAGTTGATCAGCTTGTGAAATTTGTTGTGAACAGCTCTAATGGAACGGCAACAGAAGCGGGTAAAGCTTTATATGCTGCCAAAGGTTGCTTTGCTTGTCATGGTGCCGATGCGAAAGGCGTTAAGATGATGGGGTCGGCTAACCTAACAGATAGAATCTGGCGATTTTCTGGTACTGAAGAAGAAGTACGCTATACAATTCTGCATGGTGTAAATGATGGCAGTGATTCTAAAACCCGAGTTGCAGTTATGCCTGCATGGAGTGAAAAACGGGCTGTTATTTTAGAGCTTACGGCAGAAGCGATCGAGGACGATGAAGATCCGAGCGAAATTGACTGGGATGATGAATTAGAAGGCGATGAATCAGAACGCTTGACGGAAATAGAAATTAAGAAGTTAGCTGTTTATGTTCACCAATTTGGTGGTGGTCAATAATATAAACTGTAGAAATGGCTAACCATTTTTATTGAGTTTGGAGATAATTATGAATATAGATTGGGTTTCAGTTTCTGTGATTTTAAGTGTTATTGCGATGATTGTTGGGCTTGCTTACTTTGTTCGTTATGCATTGAAGCATATCAATGAAGATCACTCAGAAGATTGATTATTTAAATTAATCTGAGAAAGCCGGCAGTTGCCGGCTTTTTTTGTTGGTATATGCTTAACATCAATAGCATTAGTAAATGCTTATATTGATAATGAGTGATATAATCCTTCCATACCAAACATTTTCCAGGAAAAAGCTGTGAATGAAGAATTAGATAAAACGGTAAATAATGTTGATGATATCTATGAAGAAGTATCTGAATGGCATATAAATGTAGGTGGTATCAAGATTGTAGCAAAGCGGCTAGCAGGTCGTTTTCGTACGCTAAAATGGCTAGGAATGTCAATTTGGTCACTTTTTTTCCTCGGCCCATATCTGCGTTGGAACGAATCACAAGCTATCCTATTTGACCTACCAAATCGTCAATTTAATATTTTCAGCATCACCATCTACCCACAAGATATTTGGATGCTCTCGCTCACTCTGATTTTCTTTGCGATTTTATTAGCGGTGGTTACTAGCGTTGCTGGGCGGGTATTCTGTGGCTTTTTTTGCTTTCAGACTGTCTGGACAGATATATTCACAATTATAGAAGGTAAGATCGAAGGAAATACCCCCCCAAAGGCATTAAAATTTAATAATGCACCTTGGACAGCCAATAAACTGGGTCGCAAAGCTTTAAAACATGGCTTGTGGTTATTGATCGCGACATTAACAGGAATTACATTTGTTTCGTGGTTTACCGATGTCTTTCAATTATGGAAAGACTTGTTTAGCTTCCAAGCTCCATTATTTGCGTTAGTCGTGATTGGTGCATTTATAGGTGGAACTTATGTATTTGCCGGCTTTATGCGTGAACAAGTGTGTTTTTGGCTTTGTCCTTATGCACGATTACAGGGTGTCATGTATGACCAAGATACTATTTTACCAGCGTATGATGCTGAGCGGGGAGAGCCTCGTGGGCGCATTAAAAAAGGGCAAGAACAATCTTCAAAAGGTAGCTGCATAGATTGTAATGTTTGTGTTGCCGTTTGCCCCACAGGGATAGACATTCGCAAAGGTCAACAAGAAGGTTGTATAACCTGTGGTTTATGTATTGATGCTTGCGATAGCATTATGGATAAAGTTAACCAACCACATGGATTGATTCGTTATGCATCCTATAAAGAATTACATCATAATGCTAGATCAATTCCACTCTACAAACGTTTTCGGCTTTATGTTTATGGCTTAATTATGCTGGGTGCCATCGCAGGAATTATTAATGGATTTATGACGCTTTCGCCTACAGAATTTAAAGTTGTTCATGAACGCCAACCTTTATTTGTTCAATTAAGTGATGGTTCTATCCAGAATAAATACACCGTCAAAATCTTAAATAAAACAAAAGAAACAATAACTGTTAACTTTAATATTGAAGGCATTGAAGGTGCAACATTACATGGTTTAACTGAAATGATAGTTGAGCCGGGTAAAGTGATTCCTGTCACTGCTTTAGTTAGAGTTCCAGAAAAGTATATGATATCTGATCTTTCACCTATAGTGTTTAAAGGTATAGTTGTTGATTCTGACATCACAGTAGAATATAAAAGCATGTTTATGGGGCCGAAATGATTAGAGACATCCTAAAATGAGTATTTCACAAAGTAATAAAGAAGCTTTAAAAAACCCGTGGGTGTTGGGGATCATATTATTTGTGATGACCTTTTTAACAGCAAATGCGATTTTTATTTATCTAGCATTTGAATCGCCACCTAGTTTAGTTGATCAGGATTTTTATGAAAGTGGTAAAAATTATAAACAGATCCAAGAACAAATCGATGCGCAAAAAGCCTTAGGATGGACAGGACTATTCCTGATTCCTGCACAAACTAGGGTTAATCAAATACAGACTTATGATGTGTTAATACAAGGTAAAAATGCTGCAGCTATTGACTTGGATTCTGTAGTGATGAAAGCCTATCGGCCATCTGATGCAACTGCAGATTTTTCGGCAGAAATGTTAAAAACAAAACCTGGAGTTTATACAGCTGAAATGAGCTTCAATTTGCCGGGAACATGGGATCTTGTTGTAGAGGCTAAACAAGGTGACAAAGAATTTGTGGTGACTAAGCGCGTTAGCATTAAACCTTAAATGAAACTCATCTGTTAACTAATAAAATTATTTTTCCATTATCTGAGCAACCGTAATATTGTCTATAAGCTGTTATCACTGTGGATTACCAGTAGAGATAGAAGGTAGCTTTTCAGCAGAAATAGCTGAGGAAAAACGTGAGTTTTGCTGTTTTGGTTGTCAAACTGTCTGCAAAACAATTTACAATGCCGGCTTAGAAGGCTTTTATCAAAAAACAACAGAAGATATTGTCCTAGCTCCCCCACCAGCAATTCCAGCAGAACTGTCATCCTATGATTTGGATGATGTTCAAGCAGATTACGTAGATATCAATTCAAACATTCGCACGATTCATTTATTAGTTGAAGGTATTCATTGTGCTGCCTGTGTTTGGTTGATTGAAAATGCGCTTACTAAACAAACGGGTATCATTACTGCAGAGGCCAATTTAACAGCAAAACGATTGCGATTAACTTGGGATAATAGTAAGACATCGCTCTCTTCTGTATTACACGTTTTGGGAAATATTGGTTATGCTGCCATTCCTTTTGATCCCGAAACAGCAGAAGGTGTTTTAGCTAGAAAGCATCGCGGATTGCTCTATCGTATGGCTTTCGCTGGCTTTGCAATGATGAATTTATTATGGATCTCAATTGCATTGTATTCTGGTGCAGATCAAGGTGAGTTCAGGAACTGGTTTCATTGGATAGGTTTTTTAATTGCCACACCGACATTATTTTACGCTGGTTATCCATTTCTACGTAATGCTTTATTAGGCTTAAGACACCGCTATTTAACAATGGATCTCCCTATTGCGATTGGTGCTACAGCAACCTATGCTTACTCAAGCTATATTACCTTTACAGGTTCACTTTATGGTGATGTTTATTTTGATACGGTAGTAAATTTTTTATTTGTTATTTTAGTTGGACGTTATCTTGAGGCGATATCAAAACGTGAAGCACTATCAGCTACGACACGATTATTAGAATTACAACCAAAACTGGCAACAATTGTCACTGAAGATGGATCTAAAGTCATACCCATTCGATCGGTAATCGTCGGGGATTTAGTGCTCGTTAAGCCCGGTGAAAAAATTCCAGTTGATGGCGTCTTAGTCGATGGACAAAGTGCCGTAGATGAATCTATGTTAACGGGTGAATCGATACCTGTTGTCAAAACAATTGATGATAAAGTGGTTGCGGGTAGTATTAATGGTGAAGGTGCGTTCACCATTGAAACACAGCAGGTATTACGCAATACAGCACTTGCTAAAATAGTAAGCTTAATGGAAGATGCGCAAGCATCTAAAGCGCCAATTCAATGTACGGCCGACAAAATTGTTCCTTGGTTTGTGGTCGTGACCTTATCGCTTGCTTGTATTACCTTTTTCTATTGGCTTCAGTTTGATTTTGAAAAGGCATTATTAGCGGCAACATCTGTACTTATTATTACTTGCCCGTGTGCATTTGGTTTGGCTACGCCGATGTCTATTGCCGTTGCTACTGGTGTTGGTGCTCAAAATGGCATCCTTATTAAACAAGGTTCAGCTTTGGAATCTTTATCAAAAGTAACGCAGTTTGTTTTTGATAAGACAGGCACACTTACCCAAGGAATATTGCGTGTTGTAGCAGTCAAAACAATAGCTGTGATGACTGAGGATGAGTTATTGATACTTGCAGCTTCGATAGAAAGCCATTCGGAACATGGTGTAGCTAAAGCAATAGTGGATGAAGCTGAGACTAGAAAATTAACGTTATCGACAATTACTGGCTTTCTGTCCTCACCTGGCCAAGGTGTGCAGGCTTCTATTAAGCAAAAACAGTTTTTTGTCGGCACTCATCGTTGGTTAAAGGCGCAAAACATAACGATTGAAGAGCAGTGGCAGCAGAAACAAGACCTATTTGAAGGTGAAGGTATTAGCTGTGTATTGGTTGCTGATCAAGGAAAAGTATTAGGAATAATTGGACTTGCAGATCAGTTACGTAAGGATGCAATGAAAACAGTCACATCATTGCAACAGCAAGGTATAGCTATCACAGTAATAAGCGGTGATAAAGAAACCGTTGTGAATGCAGTAACAGCAGAGTTGGGAAATATTACGCGTTATGCTGAGGTCTTGCCAGCCGATAAATCTCAATTAGTCAGAAACTTACAACAAGAAAATATTGTTGCAATGGTCGGTGATGGGGTAAATGATGCACCGGCCTTAATTCAGGCCGATGTTGCCATTGCATTAGCATCGGGTACTGATGTATCTATTGAAAGTGCGGAAATCATACTAAGCCATAATGAGCTTTATAAAGTAGCTGAGGCTAAAAATTTAGCCGACCGAACACTGCGTACGATTAAGCAAAATATTGCTATTTCGATAGCCTACAATATTATTATGGTGCCGATGGCGATGATGGCATTGGTGAGCCCGCTAGTAGCAGCGTTAACTATGCCAATTAGTTCACTGTTAGTGATTGGCAATGCTGTTAGAATTAAGCATCGCGTAAAATCCAAATAGTATGTTGTGAAAATGTTTTTTCTTGCTAGCCGCAGCTACCAAAAATACCTTTCAAATAACTAAATATTAAAAACCATCAATTTTCGATTGTTTTGGTATAAATTTAGCATATAATTTAAGCCATAATTTCTAAATATTGGAGAATTTAAATGGATGTTATATACGGTTTATTACCAGGAATGTTATTACTAGGTATTATTGCTGTGGTTATCTTTTTTTGGGCAGTAAAAAATGGTCAATATGATGATATGGATGGGGCTGCAAATCGAATTTTGATGGAATCGGACCAAAAAAAAGATGAAAGTAACAATGACGATGAAAAATAACAGATTTCTTCTTGTAGCATTAATGCTTTTTTCATCGCTTGCACAGTCAGAACAACTGATAAAAGTGGGAATGACAGCTGCATTGACCGGTTCAGCTGCAGAGCTTGGCTTGAATATGCGCGCAGGTATGGAGAGCTATTTCTCTATGGTTAATGAACAAGGCGGCGTAAAGGGCAGGTTCATTGAGTTAATAGTCAAAGACGACGGTTATGAGCCAGAACGTGCTGCAAAGAATATGCGTGCATTAATCGATCAAGATAATGTGTTAGCCGTCATTGGAAATGTGGGTACACCTACCGCTATTGTTACCGTACCTATTGCACAAGAAAAGAAAATACTGCTTTTTGGTGCGTTTTCAGGTGGCAGCATCCTGAGGCCCGAGCCAGCCAGTCGTTATATTATAAATTATCGAGCAAGTTACGATGAAGAAACGGCAGAAATGGTCGGCGGTTTATTAAGCAGCGGAATTAAGCCGCAGCAAATAGCTTTTTTCACTCAAGCCGATGGTTATGGTGATACCGCTTACCACGGTGCAATAAAAGCACTCAAAAACGCAGGCTTCAAGGGCACAGAACAATTAACTCATGGACGCTATACACGAAATACATTGAATGTTGAAAATGCGGTTGCAGCGGTGCTCGATACATCGATTGAGCCTAAAGTGATTATTCTGGCAGCGGATTATAAAGCTTCAGCTAAATTTATTACATTATTAAAACGAGAAATACCGGATATGTTATTTCTTAATCTTTCGTTTGTGGGAAGTTATGCATTGAGAGAAGCGCTTGGTGGTAATGCTGATAATGTCATTATCACGCAAGTTGTACCTAGTTTAGATTCAACATTACCTATCGTCGAAGAATACTTAGAGGCATTGAAACAGTATGATCCAAATTTAGGTGCTAATTTTGTATCGTTAGAAGGCTTTATTGTGGCAAAGATATTCCACACGGGATTGCTTAATATCGAACAAGATATCACTAAAGAAAGCATCATTGATGGTATAGAAGCTATAAGCGGTATTGATATTGGTTTGGGCGAACACGTTTATTACGATCAGCAAGATCACCAAGCAATAAATAAATTGTGGCTCACCTGTTTTTGTGGAGGAAAACTTAACCAGTTTGATTGGAGAACGTTACAAGAAATGATGGATGTAGAATAGTGAAAAACAAGGATAAATATGTATAACACATGGAGTATTAAACACTTACTCCAATTGTGGTCGGTAGTTACAATAGTGGCGATTATTTTGATCGCATCATTAGCAATATACAGTAATGAATTTTTTGCCTCTACCCAGAAACACTTAACTGAGCATATTTTGCCAATAGAAAGTGCAAGCCGGCAAATTAATGGTGCGGTAGTTTCATTCATTGCTCGGCAAGAGGAAATGATGTCATCAACATCATTAGATTCACTCGAACATGTAGATTCCAGAAAACCGTTAGAAGTCTACTTTGATCAAAACTGGCAACAAATAACTGTATCAGTGAGTGACAGTGAACAAGGCACAACAATAACAAATTCTTTACAAGAATATTATAAACAATTCTTAGATATTGATGACCAGCTATTAGAGCTTGTTAAGCATCACCATCGTACGCAGAACCAAATGGAAAAGCAGGTTGTAGTGGCTGAAGAACTAGGGCAAGAAATTCAGAATCATGTTGAATTTATATCAGGTCGTATTAATTTACAACTAAGTAGAGCTAAGCGTGAGACTCGATTAGCTATTTTAGATGAAGATAGCTCTGAAAACAGTAGGGTGATTGACGACAAAGATTCAGTACAAAAATTAAGTTATGCTTTGGGTATAAATACGTTAAGGGTCATAAATCTTGCCCAGAAAATCATACAGGCAAACAATACCGATAGTTTAGTGAGTATTCGTGGTAATGATATTCAACAATATAAATCAATACTTTCTCTTAATCTTGCACAACTAAGGAAAAACATTCCTGAACAGCCGGATTTATTGTTAATGACATTGGATTTAGAAGGGGATGTCAATAGCTTATTTGCCACGGTCATTGAAGATCAATATTCTATTTATCATCTTCGTTCTAACCAATTACAAAATAATCAGCTACTCGCCGCAGGCCAGAAAAAATCAATATTAGTGCTAGAAGTCATCATGGCTAAGCTTGAGCAGCTTTCTCTATTGGTGAGTGATCAAAGTTTAATGGCCGTCACACGATCAGCCCAAGTGGCGGAAACGGCCCGTTGGTCAATACTTTTATTAGGCTTAATGCTTATTGTGGGCATGTTTAGCTTTATTCGTGCAATGTCAAAAGGGATTAATTCCTCATTAACGGATGTTCGAAGTGCAATGCACGCACTATCGTCAAAGAAATTTGATACACGTTTAGAGGTGAACGCAGGTAACAATGAATTTTCGGTGCTAGCCGAAGATTTCAATAAGTTTGCTAATAATAATCAATTGTTAATAGAAGATCTAGCCAAAGCAAAGGATTCTATACAATGCCGAGAACAACATATAAGCACTATTTTGAGTGGTGTACCTGAAGCAATTTTGACCTTGTCATCAAATGGTGAAATTCAATCGTCTAACCCGGCAGCAGAGCACGTTCTAAAAGCCAGTAATGACTCTTTAATCGGCTTGAAATTGATGCGCTTTTTTGCAGAGGAACAGTCTATATTTAGCTTGGCAGATCTGCAACGAAAATCACAGCATAGTCATGAGTTTGATGGGCGAGATTATAATAATCAAGCTTTTTCAATGTGGTTATCATTAAATTCAATTTCGAATGAAAAAGAAAATTTATGGGTGTGTGTTATTTCAGATATCACTGCATGGAAGCGCGCTGAAGAGAATTTAAAAACAACAAGTTCTGAGCTTGATGCAATATTAGAAAATGCGATGGTAGGTATTGCTCTAATTAAGGATAGAGTTGTTATTAGAGTTAATAACAAATTTGAAGCGATCTTCAGGTGTGACCGAGCCGACATTGAAGGGCATTCTTCTCGTAAGTTATACCCAACGGATGACATCTATCAAACTCTAGGTGATGAAGGTTATGAAGTATTAGCTAAAGGAGAGAACTATATAAGTGAGCTCCGCCTTTTAAGACAAGATGGTAGTCTATTTTGGGGAATGATGTCGGGTAAAGCTATTGATGCTAATGACCCCCAAGCCGGAACAATTTGGTTGTTTGAAGATATAACTCAGCAGCGAGAAAAAGATGAAAAGCTACTTAAGCTTGCCAGTATTGACTCATTGACAGGTCTACCTAATCGCAGTGTGTTTAATGATCGTTTGGAACATGCTATTCATCAATCTCATCGAAAAGCGGTACGTCTAGCGGTTTTCTTCCTTGATTTAGACCGCTTTAAGCATATTAATGATTCATTGGGTCATAAGGCAGGTGACATTTTGCTTTGTGAAGTTGCCAATAGGTTGAAAAAATGTGTGAGAGAAGGTGATACTGTTGCACGCTTGGGTGGTGATGAATTCACTTTAATTTTAGAAGATATTCGTTCGATCCAATTTGTTGCCAAGGTTGCCGATAAAGTATTAGAGGTTATTTCACAGAGCTATATTATCGATGGAACAGAAATAAGTATTAGCCCAAGTATTGGTATTAGTCTTTATCCTGCCGATGGCCAAAGTTCAGATGTGTTATTACGAAATGCTGATGCGGCTATGTATCATGCAAAAGAGAGTGGTCGAAACAATTTTCAATTCTATTCAGCAGAAATGAATGCCCAAGCAGCTGAACGCCTTGCGATGCAGACAAGTTTGCGTAGAGCGGTTGAACAAAATGAATTTTATCTTGATTTTCAACCGCAAATAAATTTAACAACAGGAAAGATATCGGGGGCAGAAGCATTATTGCGTTGGAACAGTGCAGAATGGGGACAAGTATCACCTTTCCAGTTTATCCCTATTTTAGAAGATACTGGACTAATAAATAGTGTAGGAGAAATGGTGTTAAGGCGAGCATGTGAGACTTTTCTTGAGCTAAAAGATGAGCTAGAGCCTGACTTTCAAATAGCGGTTAATTTATCAGGCAGGCAATTTAGCGGAGGACAATTAGCATCATTTGTTAGCAATTTATTAGAAGAACTAGGTATGCCAGCCAAACATCTTGAATTAGAGATCACAGAAAATATTTTAATGGATGATACCAATTTAGCCACTTCGACATTAATGGAGTTAAGTGATTTAGGGGTTAGTTTAGCCATTGATGATTTTGGAACGGGCTATTCTTCATTATCTTATTTAAAACTATTCCCATTAGATGTGTTAAAAATCGATCGTAGTTTTGTACGAGATATAACTGAAGATGCTGATGATGCTGCGATTGTTGATGCGATACTGGCAATGTCACGAAGATTGAATTTAGATGTGGTGGCTGAAGGTGTTGAAACGGTGGAACAATTAAATTTCTTGCAAACACATAATTGCCCGCGAGTGCAAGGCTATTATTTTAGTAAACCGCTTTCAATAGACGATTTTAGAGTATTTATAAGGCAAGATATTACAGAGAAAATACCTAAAAGAGCATTGCATGCTTATTCACGCGGTGAAATTAGCTGATATTGCATAATTGTTTTTTCACTATCATTTAAATAAATAATGAGTCCTAATGCAGGGTATTGCCATATTTCAGTATTGCTGTTTTCGGGATCTTGGGTGACTAAATCTGTAAAACCGAAGCGATGAAGCACCATCTCCTCATTTAATCTTACAGAAGGAATATAGGTTATAGCGCTGACGGGGGCATTAATAAGAGTTGCGTTATCCTTATTCCCAAGTTGATATCGATGTGCACCACTAGGCTGTAATCTAGCCTCAGTAGCGCGTGATTTCATCTTTTCTATTTCATCTGCATCTACTACCAAATTTAGAACTAATTTAGCGGATAAACCGCCCATGTTAATGCTATTAAAAAAAGCTTCAACGGTTGTTTTCTTTCCTTGCTGAGAGAAGATTGATGTTTGGCCATGTATATGTAGAGATTCCTGTGCTTGGTGATAATTTGAAGTGCCAAGATGAATATTAAATACACTAATCTGTCCATCCGGCATAACAGTTATTTCCCAAGGCATGGGTGCAGGTTCTTGTTTAGACGGGATAAGAGTAAGTGCAGCGATCCCAACAATTGTGAGAATAAGTCCGATAAGAAATTTTGTCATATTATTAAATTGCCTGAATTTATTTTGTTTGTAACCAGAAGGTGACAGGACCATCATTGGTCAATGAAACTTGCATATCCGCACCGAATTGGCCCGATTGTATCGGAGTATGTAATTGATGCGCTTGTTCGCAGAAATAAGTAAATAATTGCAAACCTAAATCAGGCGAAGCTGCAGGTGTAAAACTGGGTCTCATTCCTTTTTGTGTGTCTGCGGGTAAGGTAAACTGGGGAACAAGTAGTAGACCACCGTTGATATCTTGCAAAGATAAATTCATTTTATCATTTTCATCACTAAAAACGCGATAGCCTAACAGTCGTTTTAATAGTTTATCAGCTTGTATTTGAGTATCCTCCCGTTCTATGCCGATTAGCACTAATAATCCCTGACCGATAGAGGCTATTTCAGTGTTTTCTATAACAACACTTGCATGTTGTACTCGTTGGAGTAAGCCTATCATGCTCGTGATGTATTATTAGGCTCAAATCGATTGGCCATGGTGCGTGTTGCTTTTACTAAAGCATTGATGAGTGCGGGTTCGCCTGCGGCATGTCCAGCCATTGGTATAATTTTCAGTTCAGCCTCTGGCCATGATTGATATAGCTGCCATGATTGCTGCATCGGACATACGATGTCATAACGGCCATGGATAATCATAGTAGGTATAGATCGGATACGGTCGATATTAGTTAGGATGGGATTGTCAGCAATAAAACAGGCATTGAGTGCAAAGTGCAACTGGATGCGGGAATGCGCTAAAGGGCCAATCTCCTGCGAAGGGTCGGGTTTATATTCATGATCGCGTAGGGTGACAATTGCGCCTTCCCATGCTTGTAATAATTTTGCCGCAGCCATTTGGTGCAGTTCATCAACAGCCGTTAATTGTTGATAGTAGGCTTTTAATGGTGCTTGTTGATCTGATTCGGGCAAATGTTGAACTAAACTTTGCCATGCATCAGGAAATAATCTTGACGCGCCTCCCTCGGCATAGACCCAATCAATGTCTTGCTGACGGCCAAGAAATACGCCTCTTAGAATCATCGCAAGTATATTATTAGGATGTTGTTGCGCATAACATAAAGCCAATGTTGCACCCCATGATCCCCCAAAAATTAGCCAACGTTCGATCTTCAATGAGTGACGAATAGTCTCCATATCGTTAATTAAAAATTGAGTAGTATTATTTTCTAATTCACCATGGGGTAATGAGCGTCCACAGCCTCGTTGATCAAATAAAATAATACGGTAGGTGTCAGGATCGAAATAACGGCGATGCTGTGTGCGGCAGCCAGACCCAGGCCCACCATGCAAAAAAATAATGGGAAGTCCATTTGGGTTGCCACATTCTTCAATATAAATTTGATGATGTTGCCCATTTTCCAATGTTTCCATCGAAATTTGATGTGTTTGGTATGGCTCTATATCAGGATATAATGAAAACATATTTAGACTCATTTAAACTTCAGGTTAAAACAATAATGGAAATTATGGTGTTATTGCGAGAAAATATACACTAAAAGAGACCTTTGCATAAATATTGCTAATCACCCATATTTATACAAAGGTCTCTAAAGCATAACTTTAAGGCATAAAATACAATGAATTTGCACGAATTTCAGGCAAAACAGCTTTTTAATCGCTACGACATACCTACACCGCAAGGTCAGGTGGTCACTAGTGGTTCACAAGCTAGACAGGCTGCAGAACAATTGGGTGGAACGCGTTGGGTAGTAAAGGCGCAAGTGCATGCGGGTGGTCGAGGTAAAGCGGGCGGCGTAAAAGTAGTTGATACATTAGATGACGTTGAAAATGAGGCCTATGATTTATTAGGTAAGCGTCTTGTAACACACCAAACCACAGCAGAAGGTTTGCCGATTAATCAAATATTAGTTGAGCAACCTACCGATATTCAACGAGAACTCTATTTAGCGGTATTAGTTGATCGTGTTAGCCAGCAAGTTGTATTTATGGTTTCAGCGCAAGGTGGTATGGATATTGAAGCCGTGGCGCAAGATACACCTGAAGAAATTCTTAATGTATATGTTGATCCTGTCGTCGGGTTAAAATCATATCAATGCCGGCGTGTAGGATTTTTCCTTGGCTTAACAGGGAGTGCATTTAAGCAATTAGAAAGCGTGATGCAAGGTTTGTATCGTTTGTTTACTGAAAATGATGCCAGCTTGGTTGAAATAAATCCTTTAGTGGTAACAGACGAAAATGAGTTAATCGCAGTCGATGCAAAATTGAATTTAGATGATAATGCGCTATTTAGGCATGCCGAACTATCAGCCATGTTTGATCCTGCGCAAGAAGATGAAGCAGAAGTGGTGGCGCAGCAATATGGCTTGAATTATATTTCACTTGATGGTGAAGTAGCTTGCATGGTTAATGGTGCAGGCCTTGCTATGGCGACAATGGATTTAATTCAAAGCCAAGGTGGTCAACCAGCTAACTTTTTAGATGTAGGTGGCGGTACCACGCCAGATCGCGTAGCTGAAGCTTTTAAATTAATACTCTCTGATAAAAAAGTAAAATCTATTTTAGTTAATATTTTTGGTGGAATCGTGCGCTGTGATTTAATTGCTGAAGGCATTATTCAAGCAGCAAAAGATGTTGGCTTATCACTGCCTGTAATTGTACGCTTAGAAGGAACTAATGCGCAAAGAGGGCGAGAATTATTAGAAGAAAGCGGCATGAACTTATATGCGGCCCAAGACTTAACCGATGCTGCTAAAAAAGCAGTGTTAGCGGCTAAGAAGGGTTCGCTATGAGTATTTTAGTGAACAAAAAAACACGTGTTATCTGTCAGGGTTTTACCGGCAAGCAAGGCACGTTTCATTCGGAACAAGCAATTGCTTATGGCACCCATTTTGTTGGTGGGGTTACACCGGGTAAAGGGGGGCAATTACATCTAGACTTACCCGTTTTTAATACCGTTCATTATGCGGTGGAAGAAACAGGCGCTAATGCGACCATGATTTATGTGCCAGCCGCCTTTGCAGCAGATGCTATCCTTGAGGCAGCTGATGCCGGAATCAAGGTGATCGCCTGCATTACGGAGGGTATTCCTGTACAAGATATGCTGCGAGTAAAGCATGCTTTAAAGCATTCTGACTCCTATTTGATCGGACCTAACTGTCCTGGAATTATTACACCAGGTGAGTGTAAAATGGGCATCATGCCTGGCTCAATTCATTTGCCAGGCAAGATTGGTATTGTGTCGCGATCAGGCACGCTCACTTATGAAGCGGTTCATCAAACAACACTTAATGGCTTGGGGCAAAGTACTTGTGTGGGTATTGGCGGCGATCCAATTCACGGTATGAACTTTATTGATTGTTTAGAAATGTTTGAAAATGATCCGCAGACAGAAGGTATTGTGATGGTCGGCGAAATTGGCGGGCAAGCTGAAGAAGATGCTGCTGAGTATATTCGCAACCATGTCAGTAAACCTGTTGTCGCCTATATTGCTGGATTAACCGCACCAAAAGGGAAGAGAATGGGGCATGCAGGTGCCATTATCAGTGGTGGACAAGGTACAGCTGAAGCAAAATTAGCCGCTTTAGCTGATGCTGGGGTGCATATCGCCCGATCACCTGCCGAAATGGGCGATCGAATTCTTGAAGCGATGGACTTATAGCTAATGGCTAATAATTTTTGCCTTATTATGGGACAAATAAACCCAATAGTGGGTGATGTGGCCGGTAATGTGAGAAAAATTATTAAAGCGGCCGAGCAAGCAAAAATTGAATTTAATGCTGATTTAATCGTTTTTCCTGAATTGACATTAACGGGCTATCCGCCAGAAGATTTGTTACTCAGGCCTGGATTAATTAAGCGTGTAAATAAAGGCTTAAAAAAACTAAAAAAGAAAATCAATTCAGTTGCCGTACTTGTTGGTCATCCGGCGGGTACAGCTGGAAAAGAATTATATAATGCAGCCTCTTTAATTGCTGATGGTCAATGTTTGGCTACCTATTACAAGCAGATTCTCCCTAATTACAGTGTGTTCGATGAAAAACGTTACTTTATAGAAGGGGTAGAACCCTGTGTAGTGGAATATAAAAATGTTAAATTTGGCATTACCATTTGTGAAGATATTTGGTTCACAGCACCAGCAGCCCAATCAGCCGAAGCTGGGGCAGAAGTTCTCCTTAACCTTAATGCATCGCCTTTCCGGCAAGGAAAATGGCAGCTGCGAGA
This sequence comes from Methylophaga sp., assembly GCA_002733715.2. Lineage (GTDB taxonomy): Bacteria > Pseudomonadota > Gammaproteobacteria > Nitrosococcales > Methylophagaceae. The sequence goes on along the minus strand of NVWQ02000072.1, from coordinate 15,174 downwards.
AACAGAGTTACAACAACGCGTTGGCGAGACCGGATTGCCTATTGTCTATGTTAATCAAGTAGGAGGGCAAGATGAATTGGTGTTTGATGGCGGCTCGTTTGCATTGGATGCCAATGGTGAGAAAGTTGCGCATGCACCTAAATGGCAAGCAGGGCTATTTCCTATTAAAATACACCGAGAATCAAGTCAGATTTTGTCTCTACAAGGTGATATGGCAGCACCGCAAGGTGATTTGGAAATGGTTTATCAAGCATTAGTGTGTGGCTTGCGTGACTACGTAAATAAAAACCATTTCTCTAGTGTCATTCTTGGTTTGTCGGGTGGCATTGATTCGGCATTGACCTTAGCATTAGCTGTTGATGCATTGGGAGCTGAAAAAGTAAAAACAATCATGATGCCTTCACGATACACGGCACAAATAAGTCTTGATGATGCAAATGATATGGCCAAGCGCTTAGGTGTTGAACACAGTGTCATTGCCATAGACTCTTTATTTGAACACTTTATTGATGTGTTGTCAGATCCGTTTGAAGGTAAGCCTGTTGACAGTACCGAAGAGAATATTCAAGCGCGTATTCGTGGCGTGATCTTGATGGCTATTTCAAACAAAAGCGGTGCAATGGTGCTTTCTACAGGAAATAAAAGTGAAATGGCAGTAGGATATTCCACATTATATGGCGATATGGCGGGAGGCTTTTCACCGCTTAAGGATGTATACAAAACCTTAGTCTATCAATTAGCAGACTATCGTAATAAAATAATAGAGATAATTCCTCCTCGAATTATCACGCGGCCGCCATCCGCAGAACTAGCCCCGGATCAACTTGATCAAGATAGTTTGCCTGCTTATGATATCCTTGATGAAATATTAGAACGATATATATCTGAAGATTGGTGTTTTGAAGATTTGGTGGCAGCAGGTAATGATGCTGAGTTAGTTGCAAAAATAATTAGCATGGTGGATCGTAATGAATATAAACGCCGCCAAGCGCCGCCAGGAATACGCATTACAGATCGTGCATTTGGTCGAGATAGGCGTTATCCAATAACATCGGGCTACACGGTTAAAGCAATAATAGAATAGGGATAAAAAATGAAAAAAATAGAAGCGATTATAAAACCTTTTAAATTAGATGATGTGCGTGAATCATTGTCAGATATTGGCGTTACAGGATTAACTGTTTCGGAAGTAAAAGGCTTTGGTCGGCAAAAAGGGCACACGGAGCTTTATCGGGGTGCTGAATATGTAGTCGATTTTTTGCCTAAACTGAAATTAGAGATTGTAATTGCTGATGATCAACTTGATACTTGTGTTCAAGCTATTATAAAAGCGGCCAACACAGGTAAAATTGGTGATGGTAAGATTTTTGTATTACCTGTTGAACAAGTTATCCGGATCCGTACCGGGGAACAAGGCGAAGACGCAGTATAGATATTAACAATGAATAGACAGCTATATACGGGCTGACTATTGTTGTACTATTTCACTATCTTTGTTTGGTGTACTTCTGCAACACCAGGGTGGCCGGGATAGTTTAACTTTAACACTCGAAGTGCATCATCAGATAAGTCATTTAAGCCAAGGATCTTGTATGCTTTTGCCATAACAACTAATGCGTCAGGCATTGCAGGTGTGCGAGGATAATTTTCAATCACATATTTTCCTCTGTTAGCGGCAGCAATATACGATCCACGACGCATATAATAGTCTGCAACATTAATTTCGTGTCGGGCTAAACGGTTACGTAAGTAGACAATACGCTGGGCGGCATCTTCACTGTAGAGGCTTTTGGGAAAACGATTAACCAAAGTGGTAAAGTCTTTGAGTGCAAATCGAGCAGAACCGGGGTCGCGCTGTGATTCATCACGAGGGATATATTTTTCAAATAAACCAATGTCGCGATTGAAGTTAATTAAACCGCGTAAGTAAAAGGCATAATCCATATTAGGGTTCAGTGGATATACGCGCATAAAACGATCAAGTGTCGCGATTGCAGCTTCAGGATCATCACCCTTATAATGGGCGTAGGCTGACTCTAGAAGTGACTGTTGCGCATAACTACCGAAAGGAAAACGTGCTTCCAGCTGACTATAATATTGCAATGCAGTAGTATAGTCGCCAGCATTAAGTGCTGCCTTAGCTTCTGAATAGACGCGCTCTACGGTCCAACTTCTTTCAGCGACAACCTCTTCTTTTTCTGAGAAAAAAGAGCAGCCCGAAAGAAAAGAAAAACTAAGGGTAAGAAGTAAATAATATATTTTCATGGCAGGTAGGTTACGCTAGCTGTGATTAGATGGCAAAATAGATTTTATTGTTGATATGATAAAATTCTCGATTAAATATTTGAATAATACCAATATAGTAGTAAATCTACTAAATATAGGAGAAGGATGATTCGTTTTTTAGCAAGTATTATTAGTGGTTTCTGGTTTTTATCTGCAAATGCAACGACATTTTATTTGGCTGATGATACAACGCGTGTAGTGGGTCACAACCTAATCGTTATCAGCCACAAAGAAGATACGCTGCTTGATATTGCGCGCCGGTTTGATATTGGCTATAGCGAAATAGTGGATGCAAATCCAGACTTAGATCCTTGGATACCTGGTGGTAATAAGCGGGTACTTGTTCCAAACCAATTTATTTTACCTGATGCACCCCATAAAGGCATTGTGATTAACTTAGCTGAGATGCGGTTGTATTATTACCCAAAACCACAAAAAGGTCAGCGTCAGCAAGTGATAACCCATCCATTAGGAATAGGGCGTGAAGGTTGGACAACACCACTTGGCAAGACGCGAATCATTCAAAAAAAGAAAGATCCTACTTGGACACCACCGGCATCGATATTAGCGGAACATTTAGCAAAAGGTGATCCGCTACCAAAAGTAGTACCAGCAGGGCCAGATAACCCCCTGGGTGCTTATGCTATGAGATTAGGTATCCCGGGGTATTTATTACACGGAACAAATAGACCTTTTGGTGTGGGGATGCGAGTGAGCCATGGATGTATTCGTCTATTTCCTGAAGATATTGAACATTTATTTGGAATAGTTTCAGTGAACACGCCTGTAGAAATTTTATATCAACCTTATAAAGCAGCATTGCATGAAAATAAGCTTTATCTCGAAGCACATGCGATACAAAATGATATGGATGTGCGAGACGGTAACAATATGACGCCAATGGTTTCTGCCATATTAAAGGCACAAGATAAAATTTTAGCAGATGACGATTGGCCCTTTGCTGAGGCTATAGTCCGTAATCACGATGGTATTGTGCGCCCAGTAAATCAAACTGTTCTAGATGTTGTTGAAGAGGTATGGTTTGTTCATTCTGGTTTAACACGAGATGCTAAAACAAAATTGGCACATGCATTAGTGAGTCTTAATGTGGATTTCTGGCCATTGCAAGATGCTGCGGAAGGTGAGGTGTTAATTGGGCCATTTGATAGCCAGGAGCAAGCTAATCAAATGAAAAAAGAAGTCTCGCGATTGGCAGGTATATCGGTTTGGGTCACTCTCGTGTCAAGTGATGCCTTATAACAGGCATAAAAAAGCCGGGAACAAGTCCCGGCTGTTTAAGTGCAAATTTCTTATTTGCTCATTGCTTTTTCGAACATACGATCAATTTTTGCGCAACATTCATCAACAGAACTTTGAGCTGAGTCAGCAGTACTTCGAGCCGAGTTTGCAGTAGCTTCGGCATCGTTAGCAGTGCGAAGTGCTGTGTCAGCAGAGCTTTGAGCTGATTTTGCAGCAGATAATGCAGTATCTGCTGCTGATTGAGCAGACTCTACAGATGCTTTAAGGGCCGTCATTTCAGCCATATTTGTGTTTGCACATGCGGTCATCAGTGTTAAAGGTAGAATAACGGCAGCTAATTTTGTTAATGATTTCATTTCATTCTCCATGAAGTTATTGTGTTGAATTTTTAAGGTTCAATGATATTGCCAAAAGCAACATACAGAGTGAGGCTATCAGGAATTAATTATGCTGTCCAACACTATACTTAAACAAGATACTGCATGCCTGTAGATTAACGATTGAACATGACTGTTAAGTTGTTTGGGACTAGATGGGAAAATTTGTTATAATACTCGGCTTCTTATATAACCTTTAATTCTGACTGCTTAGGCCGTAATAAAGAATTAATTTAATAGAAGCCTTTGTAAATAGGGCTTTTACATTGCTCTGGAAAAATTAGTCTATGCATCCTATGCTGAATATTGCCATTCGGGCAGCACGTAGTGCGGGTAATCTTATTATTCGCTCGTTACAACACGTTGAACATCTTGAAGTGACAACAAAGGGTCGCAATGATTTTGTTTCAGATGTTGATAGACTTGCAGAGCAAGAAATTATCAATGCTATTCAAAAGTCTTATCCTGAACATGCCATTTTAGCGGAAGAGTCGGGTTTGCATGGTGATAATGAAGTGGTTTGGGTGATTGACCCATTGGATGGAACTAAAAACTTCTTACATGGTTTTCCTCATTACTGTGTCTCAATTGCCATTATGGTGAAGGGGAAAATAGAACATGGCGTGATTTATGACCCTTTGCGTGATGAACTGTTTACTGCAAGTCGAGGTGCCGGTGCCAAACTGAATGATCGGCGTTTACGCGTGACTAAACGCAAAGAGTTAGAGGGCGGATTATTAGCAACTGGTTTTCCTTTTAAATACCCCCAACATTTTGCCTCTTATTTGCAAACATTTAATGCCGTTTTCCCTCAAGTAGCAGATATTCGCCGAACAGGATCTGCTGCTTTAGATTTAGCCTATGTTGCCGCAGGGCGATTAGATGGTTATTGGGAAATCGGTCTAGAAAAGTGGGACTTAGCGGCAGGTGCCTTATTGATTGAAGAAGCGGGTGGGGTAGTGAGCGATTTTGTAGGTGGTGATGATTACTACAACAACGGAAATATTGTGGTAGGAAATTTGCCGCTCCATCAGCAAATTTTGGATAGTATTACGCCACATTTAACAGACGAATTAAAAAAATAACCTTTTTACGAATTTATATGCGAACAGCATTCATAATTACAGAACTTATAAAAAATGACAATTACTACTAGAAAATTACGCAACATCGCTATTATTGCTCATGTCGATCATGGGAAAACAACTTTGGTTGACGAACTATTACGCCAGTCAGGCACCTTCAGTGAGCATGAAGAATTACAAGAACGAGTAATGGACTCAAACGATCTTGAAAAAGAGCGTGGTATTACTATCTTGTCTAAAAATACAGCCGTGAAATGGAATGATTACCATATTAATATTGTAGATACGCCGGGCCATGCCGATTTTGGTGGTGAAGTAGAGCGTGTTTTATCGATGGTTGATTCTGTATTGCTATTGGTTGATTCTTCTGAAGGCCCAATGCCTCAAACACGATTTGTTACGCAAAAAGCGCTAGCTTTAGGTTTAAAACCAATTGTTGTTATCAATAAAATTGATAAACCAAGCGCGCGTCCATCGTGGGTACTAGATCAAACCTTTGATTTATTTGCTAACCTTGATGCTACCGACGAGCAATTAGATTTTGAAGTGATTTATGCTTCGGGTTTGAATGGTTTTGCTGGCTTAGATGACAGTGTCCGTGATGGTGATATGACACCATTATTCCAAATGATTGTGGATAAGGTATCTGCACCTGATGTTGATACTGAAGGTCCTTTCCGCATGCAAGTATCATCGTTAGATTACAATAGTTATGTAGGTGTTATCGGCGTTGGACGTATTGAACGCGGTAAAGTTAAAACAAACACACCTGTGACAATAGTTGATACGGAAGGTAAAACACGTAACGGTCGAGTCTTAACTGTAATGGGCTTTATGGGCTTAAAACGTGAAGAAGTGGAAACGGCTGAAGCGGGCGACATTATTGCCTTCACCGGTTTAGATCCGCTTAATATCTCAGATACATTATGTGATCCAACAGCTGTTGAAGCGTTACCGCCGTTATCAGTAGACGAGCCTACGGTAACAATGACATTCCAAGTGAATAATTCGCCAATGGCGGGTCAAGAAGGTAAGTTTGTAACCACGCGCCAAATTAAAGAACGTCTAGATCGTGAATTGATTCATAACGTAGCATTAAAGGTTGAACAAATCCCAACAGATCCAGATAAATTCCGTGTATCGGGACGAGGTGAATTGCATTTATCTGTTTTGATTGAAAATATGCGCCGTGAAGGTTTCGAAATGGGCGTATCTCGTCCAGAAGTAATTATTCGTGAAGTGGATGGCGTTAAAGAAGAACCTTATGAAGCGGTAACGGCTGATGTTGAAGCTGAGCATCAAGGTTCAATAATGGAAAAGTTGGGTGAACGTGGTGCGCAATTACAAGATATGGTGCCCGATGGTAAAGGTCGTGTTCGTTTAGACTTTATTATTCCTTCACGTGGATTAATTGGCTTCCGTACTGAATTTTTAACAGCCACTCAAGGTACAGGTCTGATCTTTAGCGTATTTGATCATTATGCACCTGTTAAGCCAGGCAAATTTGGCGAGCGTAGCAATGGTGTATTGATTGCTAATGGTCTAGGTAAGGCTGTAGCTTTCTCTATCTTCAACTTACAAGAACGCGGTCGTATGTTTATCGGCCATAACGATGATGTCTATGAAGGCATGGTTATCGGTATTCACTCGCGAGATAATGACTTGGTTGTCAATCCACTTAAAGGTAAACAGTTAACTAACGTACGTGCGTCTGGTACAGATGAGGCAATTAATTTAACACCGCCTATCAGAATGAGCTTGGAACAAGCGCTAGAATTTATTGGTGAAGATGAATTATTAGAAGTCACGCCTGAATCATTGCGTATTCGTAAGCGTTTATTGCTTGAGCATGAACGTAAGAGTGCTTCTCGCAAGAAAAAATAAGGTAACAAACAGTACAACTAAAGATAAAAAGGGTATTCTTTTAAGGATACCCTTTTTTATTTCAAGAGATTAATAAAATGCGCATATTGGTTTTAATTGTAATTGGCCTTCTACTTTATATAATTGTAGGTAATCTTTTTAGAAAAAGGACTACTTCAAAATCTCAAGATGAATTAGGAAAAATGGTACGCTGTTTGCATTGTGATTTACATATTCTAGAGCAAGAGGCGGTTCGTTCAGGGGATGATTACTTTTGCTCACAAGAGCACCTTGAATCCGAACAAAAAAAATAAAATGAAATTTGTTGATACTGAAGCAATAATAAGCGAAAGTCTTGTTTCGTGGCGAGAACTGGCCGCTTTTGCTATTTACAGGCTTTTTTTAGCCATTGCTTTATTTATAGTATTTTTCTATGAATTACCGCCAGAGTTTTTAGGAAAAACCTCACCTAATTTATACCAAAGTGTAAGCCAGTTATATCTTGTTATAGCGATTATATTTTTGGTATCAACCTTTCAGAAAAAAGGCATATTTGAATTCCAGACAACAATCCAATTAGTAGTTGATATTGTTGTTTTAACACTCATTCTTTATAGCAGTGGCGGCCTGAGTACGGGGCTGGGTATCCTACTCGTGGTGGTTGTAGTAACAGGAGGAGCTTTGGTTCCTGGGCGACTAGCCTTATTTATTGCTGCTATTGCTACCGTTTCAATTTTGGCGGAAGTTACGGTGAGTCGAGTGTTTGACGGTGCACTGATTGAATATAGCCTAGCAGGTATGCTGGGTACTACATTTTTCATCACTGCCTTATTAGCACAAGCATTAGGTAAAAAGACGCAGCAGCTACAGCGACAACATGTTGGTGATGTGACTAAATTAAGTCGATTAAACCAGCATATTATTGAGAGATTACATGTTGGTGTTATGATTGTTGATAAAGATAATATTGTGTATTCAACAAATAAATCAGCTCAAGTCTTATTAGGGGTGACAGATGCGATCAATGGTGAACATTTGTCGGAACAACTACCTGAATTGTTTGGTCAGCTAGGAAATTGGAGGCACGGTAGAACCGGTGTTGTAGGCGAGTTTCAGCCAAAGGTTGGGTTTGCGGAAGTTTTGCCGGAAATGATCGGGTTAGAAGACGGAGATACACTTGTCTTCTTGACAGATACTACGGAGCTTACACAGCAAGCCCAACAAATGAAATTAGCGTCACTGGGACATATGGCGGCGAGTATCGCTCATGAAGTTCGGAATCCATTAGGTGCTATTAATCATGCAGCTGAATTATTATCTGAAGCCGAGGTTGCAGAAAAAGATCAGAAGTTATTAACAATAATACAGCGGCAAAGTCAGAGGGTAAATGGTATTATTGATGCGGTATTACAGCTAGGTAGGCGTAAAATCCTGAATAAATCGACCTTTATACTGGCGCCCTGGTTGGAACAGTTTATAGAAGAATTTAAGCACAATGAAAGTATTCCAGCAGCTACAGTATATTTAAAACTTGCCTCTGTGCTTACACAAGTTCGAGTAGATCAAGAACAATTAAGACAGATCATGGTTAACTTATGTACTAATGCTTGGCATTATTCTGATGCTTCTTCGGTAACGGAAGAAATGCCACAAGTGTGGGTGCGCATGCAGACAATGAACAATGAAATCATGATTGATGTACTAGATAATGGCTCCGGCGTTTCTGAAACTGCATTATCTCAGTTATTTGAACCTTTTCATTCAGAGCGTACAGGTGGAATTGGTCTAGGTTTATTTCTTGCACGCGAAATGGCATTAGCAAATGGAATAAGATTGGAATATTTAACAACAGAAGATAAATATGGCGGATACTTTAGAGTGACGTTTAATTCTAAATTAGAAGGAAAAATGTAATGCGTCCCCAAGCACTTATTATTGATGATGAGCCTGATATTTTAGATTTATTGCTGATGACATTGGAAACAATGGGCGTTGATTGTCGTACCGCTGAAAATATTACTCAGGCACATAAAGCACTGAAAGAACAAGTTTTTGATATTTGTTTGACGGATATGCGCCTACCTGATGGTGACGGTATCGATTTAGTTAAAACGATGCAGCAAGATTACCCTCAAACCCCCGTTGCTGTGATCACTGCTCATGGCAATATGGAGCTTGCTGTTGAAGCATTAAAGGCAGGCGCTTTTGATTTTGTATCTAAACCGCTTAAGTTAAAAGTATTAAGAGATTTAGTTGATACTGCAATACGGTTATCAAAAAAGAATGAAGGTATAGCGGTAGAGCAAACTGCTTCAGATAAAAAATTACTAGGTGAAACTGCGGCCATTCAAGATGTGAAAAGTAAAATTGCAAAACTAGCACGAAGTCAGGCTCCTGTTTATATCAGTGGTGAATCGGGCACAGGTAAGGAGTTGGTCGCTAGACTTATCCATGAGCAAAGTGCACGATCAGAATCACCGTTCATCCCCGTGAACTGTGGCGCTATTCCTACTGATTTAGTCGAAAGTGAATTTTTTGGCCATAAAAAAGGAACATTTACCGGTGCGGTAGCAGATAAGGAAGGTTTATTCCAAGCAGCCAATGGGGGTACGTTATTTTTAGATGAAATTGCCGATTTACCCTTGGCAATGCAAGTTAAACTATTACGTGCCATACAAGAAAAGGCAGTACGTCCTGTTGGTGGCAATGAAGAGATTGCAGTTAATGTACGAATTTTATGTGCAACGCATAACAATCTGGCTGAAAAAGTAAGGCAAGGCCAATTTAGAGAAGATCTTTATTATCGCGTCAATGTAATTGAGCTTAACGTGCCGCCACTGCGAGAACGTAAAGAAGACATTGCTATTTTGGCGCGCCATATTATTACCCAAATGGCAGAGCGGCACCAACGAGAAGTTCCTTCAATATCTAATGACGCACTGGCCATTTTAAGCCAGCACTCATTTCCGGGTAATGTTCGAGAGCTTGAAAATGTATTAGAGCGAGCAATGACTTGGATGGAGGGTGATGAGATTGCTACAGATGATCTTGTTTTAACGGAAACAACAGCGGTATCGAAAGAGCCTGCAACGACAATGGAAGAGCCGAAAACATCAACATCAGAAATGGATCTTGGTGGTCAGCTTGAAGATCAAGAGCGACAACTGATTACTCAAGCATTAGAATCTACACGCTGGAACAAAACGGCTGCAGCAAAAAAATTAGGAATTACTTTTCGTGCGTTGCGATATAAGTTGAAAAAACTAAATTTGGAATAACTCAAATGAGAACACGATGACAATATCAAATGCACAAAATCCTGATTTAGATTGGAGTCAAGTACGTGAGACTGTACGTATGATGAATTTGGCTGTAGCTCAAATTGAGATGTCGATGACAGAAGGTGATGATTCGGTTGATACATTGACTAATGCATTTACCACAATGGCTGGCAGAGTTCGAACGATTGAGTCCGTAGTTAAAGATAAAGATGGAGATGAATATCAGCAAGTTGCAGAGCAATGCAATGCTATTTCATCTGAAATGCAGCATGCTATTATGGCTTTTCAGTTTTATGATAAGTTAACGCAGCGGCTAAGCCATGTTTCACATTCATTAGAATCATTAGTTGATCTTGTTGGTGATAATTCTCGTTTATTTAATCCAACTGAGTGGTCAATATTGCAAGAAAAAATAAAGTCCAGATACACCATGCCTGCCGAACATAATATGTTTGAGTTAATGATGGGTGGCATGTCGATAAAAGATGTATTAAAACAAATGCAGCAAAATGAAGATAATGAGGATGATATTGAGCTGTTTTAGTTCAACTTATTTAAGCAGATACGTTTAACTTCAAAAATAAAAAATGCGATTATTGAACATCATATGCAGTTGAAGGCTGAAGCTTAATAGAACTACCATCTTTCAGTAACAGCGAGCTAGTGCTTGATGTTAATTTAAGGCTAAGCAATAGTTTCACTGACTCGTCTATGAGTTGAGCTGAGACTATATGACCGGCAATACTGTCATCAGTTGTAGTCACTTCATCGGTAATGTTAGGAAGAAGATGTGTCTTTGCTTCGGCAATAAACAATCTACGACTGGGTTTGCCAAGATAATGTAACCTTGCCACAACCTCTTGCCCTGGGTAACAGCCTTTGCTAAAACTAACGCCGTTAACCAGATCAAGATTAACTTGTTGAGGTGTAAACTTTTCTTTGCTTTCAGGCCAGATCATAGCTAAGCCAGATTCAATATCTCGTTGTGCCCAGAAATATTCTGGGGCCAACGCTAAGCCTTGTTGTTTGAATTCGCTGAGGCGTTCTTCAAGTGAGTCGTAATTACAGATAAATAGAAACCGTTCAGTATCGTTTGGGTGGTTTATGATATTTGATGAACTAGGTATATTGGTGGTAATTAAGCCTACACATGATAAATGCTCACTTTCATTGCTAAGACTTACTTTTGAACGCAAGATATACATGCTAAGGCGCTGTAGCAATAAATCGCACATATTCTTGGGGAGGATAAGTCGATAGCCTTGTTCGTTGCGAATAAGCAGGAATATGGCAAACAAACGGCCTTTGGCATTACAAAAACCACTGTGTTGGGCTTGATTAATATCAAGAGCGGCGACGTCGTTAGTCAACAGGTTTTGTAAAAAAGAAGTAGCATCCTCCCCGGTTACTTGTAATACGCCCATTTCTTCTAATGGTGTAAAGTAGTTGTTTGTTTGTAAGTTAAGCGTATCAGAATTAGTCATTATTATTTTGGGTAGAGCTCAAATGTGAATTACGCTATTGTAGCTGACCCAGCGAAGAAAGGAATCTATAAATGATAGAAAAGCATTTTAGTACTGTGCTTTGTCGTTCCAAATGGCTGCTGAACTATTTGATTATTATTCATAGCTTAATGCTAGCAATGATGGTGATATTACTACCCAATATTTGGTCATCCTTTATTGCTGTGGCAATAATATCGACCAGTTTTATTTATTATTGTGGCCGATACCAGTGGCTAAAAAATGGTCGAGCAATAACTAAAATTGAACGAAATGCTAAGCAGCAATGGACGCTTTTCTATTCTGATAACACCTCACAAGGCAAGCAGGTTTTAAAACACTGTGTTGTTACATCAAAATTAATAATATTATATTTTTCAAAATCGTCTCATTGGAGGGATACATCTATCACCATCCTAGAGGATGCTGTAGATGTCGAGCTATTTCGTCAGTTGAGAGTATATTTACGCGATCCTAAGACTTTCCTGCAATGATCGTATCTTGCGGTGGCTGTGACTCATCGAGATCGGGATAATCCAGCGTGTAATGTAAGCCACGGCTTTCTTTTCGTGTTAATGCCGAGCTAATAATTAATTCGGCGATTTCAGCCAGGTTACGCAATTCTAATAAATCACTGCTAATGCGGTATTGGGTGTAATAATCAGCAATTTCTTGTTGTAACAACTGCAACCGTCGCTGTGCTTTATAAAGTCGTTCATCACTGCGTACAATGCCTACATAATCCCACATAAATCGGCGTAACTCATCCCAGTTATGGCTGACCGATATTGCTTCGCGTGCGGGGCGAACACGGCTAGCATCCCAAGCTGGAATAACGGGTATAGCAGTAGATAATGGTAATTGTTGTTTAATATGATCTGCAGCTGATCGGGCAAAGACGATACATTCTAATAATGAATTGCTGGCCATACGGTTCGCACCATGCAGGCCGGTGTGTGCTGTTTCACCAATGGCATAGAGTCCGGCAATGTCGGTCTGACCGTGCAGATCGGTAATTAATCCTCCACAGGTGTAATGTGCGGCTGGCACAACAGGAATTGGCTGTTGTGTCATGTCAATGCCAAAATCAAGGCAGCGCTGGTGGATGGTAGGGAAGTGTTCTTCAATAAATTCTTTGGATTGATGGCTGATATCAAGATAAACACAATCATCACCTAAACGCTTCATTTCATGGTCAATGGCGCGAGCAACAATATCTCTGGGTGCAAGCTCAGCTTGTGGATGAAATTCACCCATAAATTGCGTGCCGTCAGCCAATAATAATTTGGCGCCTTCACCGCGCAAAGCTTCACTAATCAAAAAGGATTTAGCTTTAGGGTGATATAAACAAGTGGGGTGAAATTGAATAAATTCCATGTTAGCTACGCGGCAACCCGCACGCCAGCCCATGGCAATACCATCACCTGTAGAGACATCAGGATTACTGGTATAAAGATAAACTTTACCGGCACCGCCGGTTGCTAAGACTGTTATCGGTGCTATAAAGCTAACGGGAGTATCCGTTTTAATATCAAGCGCATAAGCGCCTAAACATTGATTATTATCTTGTCCCAATTGTTTACGGCTGGTAATAAGATCAATGCTTATATGATAGGGGAATAATTCAATATTAGGATGAGCTTGTGCTTTAGCAAGCAAGGAGGTTTCAACCTCTCGGCCAGTAGCATCCGCTGCATGAATAACTCTACGATGACTATGGCCACCTTCCTGAGTGAGATGATATGTTTCAGATGTGATGCCATCTTTGGTGAATGAAACACCTTGTTCAATCAACCACTCAATATTTTCACGTGCTTGCTCAACTGTAAAACGAACCGCTTCTTCATTGCATAAACCTGCACCAGAAAGTAAGGTGTCATCAATATGTGACTGCACTGAATCTGCTTGGTCAAGCACGACAGAGATACCGCCCTGTGCGTATAATGACGCACCTTCTTGTAATTGGGTTTTGGATAACACGGCTACTCGAGCATGGTCAGCTAAATGTAGGGCATGAGAAAGCCCTGCTACGCCGCTGCCGATAATAAGTACATCAAAGTGATAAGTTGAAGTCATTTAAAATAGTCGTAATTAAAGATAAATTAATTTAAGTGTTATTTTGCACTGTTTATGGAACAAAGTTAAATCATTATGGTCAATCAGTCAACAGATAAATATAATCTCCGGCAGTTCGGAGCGAGCCGGAATATAGGATGAACGTGGATTTAGAGCTAGTACAACGTGTGCAAGCAGGTGATAAAAAAGCATTTGATGTGTTGATTATTAAATATCAACAGCGAATTGTACATGTTATTACTGGTTTTGTGCATGATCCCGTCGAGGCATTAGATGTGGCACAAGAAGCATTTATCAAAGCATATCGTGCGATTCCAAATTTTCGTGGGGATAGTGCGTTTTACACGTGGCTCTATCGCATTGCGATCAACACCGCAAAAAATTATTTAACGGCACGCTCTCGACGACCTCCTGCGAGTGACGTTGATGCGATGGATGCAACTAATTATTATGATGCCCCCGAGCTTAAAGAATTTGAGACGCCTGAAACGCGGATGATGAGCGACGATCTCGAACAGGGTATTCATCAGGCTATTCAGGCATTACCAGAAGATACGGCAACGGCGATTAAGTTGCGGGAATTTGAGGGTATGAGTTATGAAGAAATCGCAGAGGCGATGGAGTGCCCAATAGGTACTGTTCGATCGAGAATTTTTCGTGCACGCGAAGCAATAGAGTTACAAATACAAGAAATAATGGGTGAAGGGGAGCAACAATGACAATTAATCAAAACGAACTATTGTCTGCGTTAGTTGATGGTGAACTGCAAAGTGCTGAATTAGATCAAGTTTTGCAAGTTTTAGCTACAGATGAATTGGCAACAGCACAATTTCAGCGCTATCAGCAAACAAAAGATGTATTAAAAGGCTATGGCGAGCGAGGCCTGAGTCATAATTTGGCTAACAGGATATCGGTGGCAGTAGAAAATGAAGCTGTTTATTCACAGCAAGCAACGCAACACAAAGCTGAAGTTATTGCTTTACCAACACCATTCTGGAAGCAAATGACAGGCTTGGCGGTAGCAGCATCGGTTGGGGCTTTAGCCGTGGTTGGCGTAATGACACAACCCCAAAATGATTTACTTACTAACACATCCATGGCAGCCATTGATGCACCCACTGAAGTGATAACGGTGGCACAAACAGGAACTCGTTGGACAGTGAATGAACCTGAAATAGAAAATAGGCTCAATAGCTATTTATTAGATCACAACGAACAGACAGGTACATCGGGTGTGTTTTCTTATGCACGAGTTGTATCTTATGGTGCGGAGTAATAGCTTAATGCCAATTTTAATAAAAGCTATTTTAAGTTTTTGCTTATTTTCACTGAGTATAGCAGCGCAAGCTGATGATGCACTGGCATTACTTGAACGCAGTGACTTAGCGGCAAAACAGCTTAATTATAACGGCGTATTTTCTTTTCAAAAAGGTGAAAAATTACA
>NVWQ02000071.1 GCA_002733715.2 Methylophaga sp. | reverse complement strand
ATGCGGTGGAAAATAGTCATGACGATGACGATGACGATGACGATGACGATGACGATGACGATGACGATGACGATGCCCCGATTGAACGGTTGATGGTGCGAATTGATGACGAGATTTCTGCCTACTCAGGTATTGAAACTAGCCTACTGACGGAGAGCAGTTTTTTCCCAGAATCAAAAGCAATGGCGACAGTCATCAATATTCGACCGTTAGTGGCGATAAAAGCACAGTACAATCAAGCCGTATCAGCCTTGAATGTGGCTAAAGTTGCTGAGCGATCGGCGGCACAAGAATTAAGTCGACTTAATACCTTAGCAAAAGGAGTAGGAAGTGTTGCCGCTAAAAGAGTCAACTATGCGCGTGCAGTTTGGCGAGAAGCTAATGCGGCACTACAAGGATTAGAGTTTGATGTGCAAGCGGTTAAAGATGATGCCCTACAGTCGTGGGGAGTGGAAGTTACAAGCTGGGTTTTTGCTAAGGATTCGGAGCAATGGCAAAGATTACTGTCGCATCAAGACAGTCTATTGTTAGTGATATTACCTGTTGATGTATCGCTAGTTGATAATATAAGCTTTATTCGAGTGACACGTGACGGCTCACAACAACAGGGCCGCAAAGCTTATTTTGTTTCGGCGGCGGTATCAACAACGACATTAACCCAAGGCGAAAGTTATTTTTTTAAAATAGCAACCGGAAAATTACGAGCAGGCATGAGACTGGATGCGTGGATGCCGATAACCAATACGCCGATAATGGGTGTATTCGTGCCTGATAAGGCAATAATATGGTATGACGGACTTCCATGGGTTTATATTGAAAAAGAAGAGGATTTATATCAACGTCGTTCCGTACATCAAAGCTTACCTGCCACAAATGGTTTATTTGTAGAACATGGACTTGCGGTGGACGAACGTTTAGTTGTGCAAGGATCTCAAATGTTGTTATCAGAGGAATTTAGGTGGCAAATTCTCGATGAAGATGACGATTGATCTTCCTCCTCCGTCATCCCCGAGATCTTTTATCGGGGATCTATTTTATTTGGTTAGAGATTCCGGCTACAAGCCTACCGGAATGACGTTAGTTGGAGCTACCAGAATGACGTTAGTTGGAGCTACCGGAATGACGAGAGTTGAGCCTACCGGCATGACGTGGGGTGTAATATGCTTTCACATATAGTCGCTTTTTCTGTTCGTTTTCGCGGGGTTGTTGTCGCTCTAGCACTATTACTATTAGGTTACGGTGTTTACACAATATCTAATTCGAGCTTAGATATATTCCCTGAGTTTGCACCTAAGCAAGTTATTATTCAAACTGAGTCGCAAGGCCTAACCGCTGAGCAAGTTGAGATACTAGTCACTCAGCCTTTGGAGAATGCTTTGGGCGGCTTGGTGGGCACAGAGTCAATTCGTTCACAATCTATTCCTGGATTATCGGTTGTAACGCTTACCTTTTATGACAGCACTGATATTTACCTCGATCGGCAATTAGTTTCAGAGCGCTTATTAGGATTGAATAATGCGCTACCAGCCAGTGCCGGTCCACCATTAATGGTGCCATTAGAATCGTCATCTGGCACGATCCTGACCATTGGTTTGACATCTGATACTCACGATCTTATGGCGTTGCGCGCATTGGTAGACTGGACCTTATCCCCGCGTTTATTAAGCGTTGAAGGTGTGGCGGATATTAATGTATTTGGCGGTGAAGAAAAGCAATTACAAATTCAAATTGATAGTGATAAATTAATACGTTATGAATTAGCGATTGACGATGTTATTCAAGCTGCCAAACAAGCGACGGGCATCATGGCAAGTGGTTATATCGAGAACGCTAACCAGCGGATGATGCTAAAAATAAGTGGTCAACCAGCAACAGCTGAACAGCTTTCAAAGGTTGTTTTAAAGAGCACCGAAAATGGTAGCCTGCTTTTAGGTGATGTAGCACACATTACAACGGCTCCTGCGCCTGCAATTGGTGGTGCAGCGATTGCAGGTAAGCCCGCTGTCGTATTAATGGTAATTGGTCAATATAAGGCAAACACCTTGGCGGTCACATTAGGGTTAGAAGCCGCATTAGCTGAATTTAAAGATGGCTTTGCTGCTGATGGCATCACCTTGCACGATGATCTATTTCGCCCTGCAAATTATATCGAATCATCATTGCATAATATTCGCGAACATCTATTGATTGGTGGCGGATTAGTGATGCTAGTACTGCTGTTATTTTTGTTTAATTTACGTACTGCGTTGATTTCGATTACGGCGATTCCTTTGTCGCTGTTTGCGGCATTAATTGTGTTGTTAGAAATGGGTGTAAACATTAATATCATGGTGTTGGGTGGATTAGCCATTGCACTGGGTGAAGTGATTGACGATGCCATTATTGACACTGAGAATATTTTTAGGCGCTTGCGTGAAAATACGGCACTTGCAAAACCCAAATCTACTATGCAGGTTGTGTTTGACGCCTCGATGGAAGTGCGAAGCTCGGTGGTGTATGCCAGCTTTATCGTAATGTTAGTGTTTGTGCCCTTGTTAACCTTAAGTGGTGTTGCGGGCCGTATGTTTGAACCCTTAGGTGTGGCTTATATTTTAGCTATTTTTGCTTCACTGGGCGTTGCATTAACGGTCACACCGGCCTTATGTCATATTTTATTAACACGCTGGGGCAGCTTGAGCGACAAAGAGCCCCCTTTAGTGCGATTGTTAAATCCTATTTACGGTTGGGTCCTAAAGATTGTTAGCTGTTTCCCAAAACTGGTTTTTAGTGGCGTGGTGATGTTTTGTTTAGCAGGTTTAGCCATATTGCCATTATTAGGGGGTAGTTTTTTACCTGAGCTACGAGAAGGACATTATATTATTCATACTGCCAGTGTGCCGGGCACCTCTATTGAAGAGTCGCTTAGGATTGGTGGACAGCTTGAAAAACGCGTAGCCAAGATAGAAGGGGTGCGTTCAACATCGCAGTGGGCAGGGCGTGCTGAACGAGGTGCCGATACTTTTGGCACGCATTATAGTGAATATGAAATTGATTTAGAAGCGGGATTAAAC
This sequence comes from Methylophaga sp., assembly GCA_002733715.2. Taxonomy (GTDB): domain Bacteria; phylum Pseudomonadota; class Gammaproteobacteria; order Nitrosococcales; family Methylophagaceae. Next base: position 21,568 of record NVWQ02000071.1, on the reverse strand, counting down.
GGTCAACAGCAACAACAAATCTTAGACGAAATCCGTGAGGTTTTATTAGCTTTTCCGGGCATTAATTCTGAAGTAAACACCTTTTTGACAGAAAGAATTGATGAAACTATCTCAGGGTATACCTCGCCGGTAGTGGTTAATGTTTATGGCAAAGATTTAGCGGCACTTGATCACAAAGCCAAAGAAATTGCGGCGGTAATGCGTAAAATTGATGGTGCAGCAGATGTGCAATTACGAGCTCCCCCGAGTGAGCCACAAATAGAAGTACGGTTATTGCTTGATGAATTAGCTTATTGGGGGTTGAGTCCGGTAGATGTAATGAACACAGTTCATGCTGGGTTTGAAGGCGCAGTTGTTGGGCAAATAAACGAAAATAACCGGATTTTTGATGTAGTGGTAGTGCTACCGGAATCGCAGCGCAAGCAACCAGAAGATGTCCTAATATTGCCGATTAAAACGCCCTCTGGTGTCATGTTGAGATTGAAAGATGTTGCCCAGATACAACAGGTATCTGGCCGTCATATGATTTTGCATGCTGGGGCACAACGTTTACAAACAGTAACATCCAATGTGACTGGGCGAGATGTTGTTTCTTTCTTTGATGAGTTAAAGCAACGCGTGCATGATGAAGTTGAGTTCTCAGCTGATATTTATCCTGAATTTACCGGTGCGGCGGTGGCTCAAGCACAATCGAAAGAAGATTTATTAGTGCATTCAACCTTGGCAGGTGTCGCGGTATTATTGTTACTTTTTGTGGCATTGCAAAGCTTGCGCAATATGTCTTTAGTTTTGGTTAATTTACCTTTCTCTTTAGTCGGTGGCGTGATTGCAGTGTTATTTACCAATGGTGTGTTGTCGATTGGATCGTTGGTGGGCTTTGTAACGCTGTTTGGGATTACGTTGCGGAACTCGATAATGTTGGTGTCTCATTTCCAATATTTAGTGGTTGAAGAAGGCTTGCCTTGGAATGCCGCGACCGCTATTCGTGGTGCTCAGGAACGGTTGCCTTCAATATTAATTACTGCATTGGTGACAGCATTAGCAATGCTGCCTATTGCACTCAATTCAGATAATCCAGGAAGGGAAATCATGGGGCCGATGGCGAGTATTATTATCGGGGGGTTAATTTCATCGACAATTCTGAACTTATTGGTATTGCCAAGTATTATGTTGCGGTACGGGCAATTTGGGAAAAAAACGGAAGAATAGAATTTTTCACCACTGCGACACAGAGATCGCAGAGAAAAGTATAAAGTATCTGTAAGATGGGCCCCTCGCTCTCACTCTTCGTCATCCCCTAGCTCTCCACCTCGTCATTCCCGAGAGCTTTTATCGGGAATCTTGTTTATACTCAGATTCCGGCTACAAGCCTGCCGGAATGACGAAGTGTTTTTCTATGTGAACTTTGTGGTGGATTAATCCTTATTTAGATTTAGCCACAATAAAAGCAGCACCAATAATGAGTGCAACGATAATTAGAAATAGCAGATCAAGCATGATTAATCAGTAATTGCGAAGGTTTCAATATCTTGGTTACGCTGTTCTGAAAAGAATTGATAGATTTGCTTAAGTTCTTCAGGTGAAAAGTGGATTACAACTAATTGCTGACCGGGGTGAATAAGGTTTGAATCGCGGCCCATTTTCTTTGTGTTTAAATTATAAATATAGCTACTATCCACTTTGTTAGAAAGAACATTGCCCAAGAAAGAGCTCAATCCAGAAGGTAGCTGTTCATCGGCATTGGCTGGAATCACAGCCTGAAGCATATCTTTATTTGGGCTAACACCATCAATACGTAAGCCTTGGCGAAATTTATTAATTAAGCCTGCTTGGACAATCCCCCATAAGCCTTGTACATCTTTGTCAGTAACGCTATGGACATAAAATAAAGCATTATCAGCTATAGAATCATCTTGGATAATGTCTTTAATAGCGAGTGCTTCTTCATCTGTATTAGGTAATGTAATAACGCTATCATGGCGAACAAATTGATTATTATCTTCATTCACCAATATAGGCTCTGTTGTTGCTATTGCGAGCTGGCTAACAAAAGCATCCGCTTCTTGCTCTTTTTTTAGAAGATCGTCAGGTTCGGTAATAATAGTTAGCGGTGGTGGTGCGTCAATAATTTCTATTGGTGGGTTAATATCATGTTCGGTGTTACTGCTAGGCTTAAGATCAGAAAATAAAATGTAGCCGAATAAAATTAAAACCAGCAACGCCATAATTGCGGGAACAAGTGAAGGTTTTGCTGAAGCGGCAATTGTCATTTGAGAGATCCAATATCCTGTAGTTATGTTAAGGAGACTCTAATCAATTTAATCAGGGTTTCCTTAAGAATAAGCTACTCAGGGTTTGTTGATCAAGTGCCACACACCATTTTTTTGTAATAGCTAGCACATTTAATTGTTCTATCACGCGTTTTGCATGTTCAATATTATTAATAGCAATGAGTGGTATGTGTTGCTGTAGAAGTGTCGTCAGCTGTTCTATATCAGCATGATCTTGAGTGATTGCGGTCAAAACTGAAGACATGAATTTTTTAATATCACATTGCGCTAGCAAACTGGGGATCCCTGTTACCATCAAACCATTCTTGTGCGCTTGGTATTGAATTGCTAAATTATTTAAGATTGTGGCATGTCGGAGGGAGGCATCCATTTGTTGTTTATCTGTGCTTACGATGATAGGCACTAAGATCGGACGGCATCGTAATGTATTATCTTTAATGGCATCGCATAATTGCTGACAATGTAGATCTCGACTGGCTTCTTGTAAATCTAATAGATGCAAGCCCTGTAAATTTTGGGTGATGATGTATCGCTGTTCCAAGAGGGCGAGGACCTGCCCCAAATTGTGGGGGACATCAGTATTTAAGGTATTATTTGATAGTGATGACTGTGGTGAATGATACGTTTGTGCCTGTTCAGCGATAGATTTATGATCAGATGTTTTCTCGACAGTAATGTTATCAGCACTTGATAATGCGTCTTGAATAGCTGAGATGATCAAACCATGAATTAAGCGGGCATTTCGAAAACGGACTTCATGTTTTGTTGGGTGTACATTGATATCCACAGTATCGAGCGGGATCGTCAAATAGAGTACATAAGCCGCTTGCCGGCCTGCAGGAATAGTTTCGGCATAGGCTTGTCGAATGGCATGACTAATCACACGATCACGAATAACGCGGCCGTTTATAAAGAAATACTGAACATCGGTTTGTGAGCGATGGGCATCGGCTTTGCCTAACCAGCCAGATAATTTGATTTCTTCATAATGCTGTTCGATATAAAAACTGTTATTGATGAAGGTTTTTCCACAAATCTTGGCAACACGCTGTTGTTGCTGTTCAAACGTATTAGCAATGGCTAATTTTAGCCTACTTGAGCCGGCATATTTATAATGAAATCCGATATTAAATTGGCTTAAGGCTAATTGCTGGATGGTGGTTAAAATATGGTGTTGTTCTGTTTTATCACTGCGAAGGAAATGTCGCCGAGCAGGTAAGTTGAAGAATAAATCACGTATTTCAAAGCGAGTGCCATAGGCAAGGGATGCGGGCGTAGCTTCCGTTTGCCCATTGATGATTTGGTAAGCACCATCATTATCTCGTTGGTAAGATGTCAGTGTTAAATGAGAAATTGATGCAATGCTGGGCAATGCCTCACCCCGAAAGCCAAGGCTACTGATATGACTGAGTTGTTCACTAGAATGGATTTTGCTGGTGGCATGACGGCTGAGCGCAATAATGAGATCGTCTGGGTGAATACCATCACCATTATCTTGAATGCGAATAAGTTTGCTACCCGCACCTTCAATATCAATATCAATTTGGGTGGCGTGCGCATCAATACTGTTTTCAATAAGCTCTTTGACAACGGAAGCGGGTCGTTCAATGACTTCTCCTGCTGCAATTTGATTGGCAAGATGAAGGGGAAGTGCATGAATACGATTTGTGGTCATGGCGCTATTGCTTAGGGAATAAGCAATACCTCGCCGATTTTGAGTGTGGTACTTGTTAACGCATTTTTATTTTTTAGTTGGTTTAAGGTGACTTGGTAGCGCAGTGCAATGGTGCTTAATGTATCACCACTACTGACGATATGTTGTTGTGGCATATTGGTGCCGGGAAGGGGATTGCGTTGGAAATAATGTCGAATACCCGACATCATCGCTCGGGCTAGTTTATTTTGATGGCTAATAGAATTAAGTTTACGTTCTTCATCAGCATTAGAAATAAAAGCTGTTTCAACAAGTACTGATGGGATATCAGGTGATTTTAATACTACAAAAGAGGCCGATTCTACTTGTTTTTTATGGACGTGGCCGACACGTTTTAAACCTGCTAAAACAGTACTTGCGACTTCAATGCTCGCTTCTAAACTTGCGGTTTGAGATAAATCTAGTAATACCGAGGCAAGGAGATCGTCTTTGTCTTCTAAACTAATTCCGCCGACAAGATCGGCCGCATTTTCTTTGTCAGCCAATAATTGTGCTGCTTCACTACTGGCACCTCGTTGAGATAACACATAAACAGAAGCGCCTTTTGCTTGTTTGTTTCGAAAAGAATCAGCATGGATTGAAATAAACATATCTGCTTTTTGTCGGTGGGCTCGATTTATACGCTGGCGAAGACTGATAAAGGTATCATTAGAGCGTACTAAATAGGCTCGCATTCCTTTCTCTTCATCAACTAAGTTTGCTAATCGTTTTGCGATAGCAAGCACAATGTCTTTTTCTTTAGTACCATTTCGACCTATAGCACCACTATCTTTACCGCCATGACCAGCATCAATAGCGATAACAATATCTCGCTTAGGTTTCGACTTAGGCTTGATAACAACAGATGGTTGCGGTTTAGTAGCTACAACTACTTCAACAGGTCTTTTCTCAGGATTCACTTTCACTGTTGGTGTGGCTATCACAGGTTTTTTAACTATCGGCTGATTCGGATCATGTAAATCTACAACAAGTCGATGAGGATAAGCATTGTCTGGCGCTAATTTATGCGTGTCATATTTTACTGTTTTGGTCAGGTCTAAGACTAAACGTAGCGTTTTGTCTCTTTGAGCATGCCGAATATTTTTAATGAGAGGGCCAGAAAATTCGGGTAATACCACCTTTTTTGACCATACTGTTTGACGAAGGTCTATGACCAGTCGGTGGGGCTTATCTAGCGTAAAGGTTTTGTAAGAAACCTCATCGGAGAGATCGATAACCAAACGCGAACCATCGTTGGAAGTTGATAAACGCAGCCCTTCGGTAGTTGCAGACCATGCAGTGGCAGTAAAAGCGAATAAAATTAGGCCCAGTAAAACACGGAGCATTCTTTGTTTCCTATCGTTTATTAATTTAGTTTGGTACACAATACTTTGCCTGCATCAGAATCACTTTCAATGCTAGCTTGCCTGCTGTTGTCATCATACTGCAGTTTGATTATTATATCTGGGCTGGGTAAATAATTTCCACCTTGTTGAGGCCACTCGATTAAACAAAGAGCGTTAGAACTCATGTAGTCATCTAACCCAATATAGTCAAGCTCTTCTGGATCTACCAAACGATATAAACCAAAATGGAAAACAGAACGATTAGTTAAGTTATATTGCTCAACCAATGTGTATGTGGGACTTTTGACCTTTCCTTGGTGGCCGAGTTCACGTAATAAACCTCGACTTAACGTAGTTTTTCCTGCACCTAGTTCGCCTTCTAAATGAATGGTGAATTGTTGCTTTGGACATAATCTTGCAATGCGGGCACCGAGATCAAGCGTCGCGGCTTCATCGGCTAGGAAAATATTTTGTCCCATGTACTTATTCAGGGCTTCCTTAATAAATGAGGTTAGCTAAATGTCGGAGATGAGGTATAAGATCCATTGCTAACATGCCACGCTCACCATCCTGCTCAGCAGCTTTATCTCCCGCCATGCCATGTAGTGTCACACCGACACAGGCAGCATCCATTAGTGGGAACCCTTGTGCTAACAGGCCGCCAATAACACCTGCGAGCACATCGCCCATACCACCACTCGCCATGCCAGGGTTACCCCATGTGGATAAGCGTGTCGGTATTTCGCCATTGTTAATTAATGAACATGAACCTTTAAGTACGATAATACCGCCATAGCGTTTTTGTAATTCTTGTGCGGCTTTGAAGCGATCTGCTTCAATTTCCGCTGATGAGCACCCTAAAAGTCGAGCCGCTTCACCGGGATGAGGCGTTAATATCCAATTATCATGGCGCTGAGGATTATTACTCAACATATTGAGTGCATCAGCATCGACTACCATAGGTAAATTTGCGTCGATAGCCGCTTGAAATAAGCCTTGTCCCCATTTAGTTTGTCCTAAGCCAGGTCCTACCGTTAAGGCATTGGCTCGTTTAATTAACGGTGATAAATCATTAATATCATCAACGCCATAACACATCAGTTCTGGTCGGGTAAGGTTAAGGATGTGGCCATGATCCGCGCGGGTAGCAATGCTGGTTAACCCTGCGCCAACGCGAGCACCTGCTTCGGCAGCTACACGAGCGGCGCCAGGCATGCCATGATCGCCACCAATAATAAGTAGATGACCATATAAACCCTTGTGGCCAGTACGTGCTCGAGGAGCAAGCAGTGCAGCATCATTTTCCAAGCTGACACGACGCGCTATAGGGGTGAACTCTTTTAAAATTGCAGTGGGTACTTGTAGTGAATCAAAGCAAATAACGCCGCTGTGATTCGGGCCTTCACCTAAAAATAAACCTTTGTTTAGCCCGATAAAATTTAGTGTGTTTGTTGCTTTAACGGCTATATTTTGAGGGTTACCGGTATCAGCATGGAGGCCAGAAGGAATATCAATGGATAAAACTGGGGTGCGCGTTATTTTATTTATTTCTACAATAACGGCTTTGAAGTCACCAGTGACTTCACGATTAAGACCTGTACCAAGGAGTGCGTCAACAACGACATCCGTTGAGGGTAATGTGCCATCAAAACTTTGCACTTCAGAGCCTGTAGCTAAATAAACATCGCGGGCAGCCGCTGTCTCAGGACCTAGGGGATCGTCGCCCACTTGTATAACGGCTACACGGTAGCCATCATTGATCGCTTGATGCGCCAGCTCGAAACCATCACCCCCATTTTTTCCTGTGCCACAGAGGATTAGTATTCGCTCGGCCTGAGACCAGTGATTCTTGATTGTCGAAAGTGCAGCCTTGCCGGCGCGAGACATTAATGTTGCTGTTGACACATTATGCTGTTCTATAACGAGCCTATCAATTTCCGCTATTTGTTCTGCCGAGAAAAGGTCATGAGGTAAATTAAGCATAAATGTTTCCTAAATCTGTATTTTTAAGACGACTATAAACATATAATAGCCTGCATGGGTGAGTTAAATACAGCATTGTCGGAAAATGAATTATTAAAACAGATGCGTCTATGGGCAAAAACAGTTGGTTTTCAGCAGCTTGGCGTAAGTGATGTTAATTTAAAAGAAGCTGAGAAAAATCTATCGCATTGGTTGGAACAAGGGTTTCATGGCGAAATGAGTTATATGACACGCCATGGTACCAAGCGTGCTCGGCCCGAAGAGCTACTTTCTGAGACAATAAGAGTCATCACTGTTAGGATGGATTATTGGCCTGAACCATCGGCTGAGCCTTGGTCTGTGCTAGAAAATGATAAGCTAGGTTTTGTTTCTCGTTATGCCCTAGGCAGAGATTATCACAAATTAATGCGCAAGCGGTTAGTGCAGCTAGCAAAAAAAATAGAAACAGAAGTAGCCGATATGGGATATCGTGTTTTTTGCGATAGCGCGCCTGTCATGGAAAAAGCATTGGCTGAAAAGTCGGGTATCGGCTGGGTAGGCAAGCACAGCAATATATTAAACCGAGAACACGGCTCTTATTTCTTTTTAGGTGAAATTTATACAGATTTGCCGTTGCCATTAACGCCTGCAATATCAGAACATTGTGGTTCATGTGTTGCATGTATTGATATTTGTCCTACTCAAGCAATCGTTGCGCCCTATCAAGTGGATGCACGACGTTGTATCTCTTATTTAACGATTGAGCTTAAAGGTGCTATCCCTGTCGAATTTCGGCCGATGATGGGTAATCGTATTTATGGTTGTGATGATTGTCAGTTAGTGTGCCCTTGGAATAAGTTTGCACAAATGACCACGCAACTCGATTTTTTACCACGCAATGATTTGGATGCACCTGATTTATTAACGTTATTTGCTTGGACAGAGCAAGAATTTTTAGCACGATTAGCGGGCAGTCCTATTCGACGAATTGGCCATCAGTCGTGGTTACGAAATATTAGTGTGGCTTTAGGTAATGCAAAGTCAGATGTGAAGATTATTGATGCGTTAAAGGCAAAACGTGAATCGAGCAGTGAGATGCTTAAAGAGCATATTGATTGGGCTTTAGAACAGCAATTAAGCTCGGGGGATTATCCAATAATTTAGTTAAAAAAAAGCCGCTATCGACGAAGCATCGCGATAACGGCTTTTTATGAAACGTAAAACTTATTTTTTCAATAAATCTCTAATTTCTGAAAGTAGAACTTCTTCATTTGAAGGTTTTGGATCTTCTTTAGGTGCTTCTTCTTCCGCTTTTTTCATTGAGTTCATTGCCTTAATACCCACAAAAATTGCTAGGGCAACAATAATGAAGTCAAGAATAGTCATAACGAACTTGCCCCAGTTAATAGTAACGGCTTTCGCGTCCCCCACAGCTTCTTGCAATACATAAACAAGGTTAGAAAAATCGACTCCACCCATTGCTACACCAATAGGGGGCATAATGACATCTGCCACTAGAGATGCTACGATTTTGCCAAAAGCAGCACCGATAATGATACCAACAGCCATATCAACCACATTGCCTTTTACAGCAAAATCTTTAAACTCAGATAAAAAACTCATTTATATATTCCTTAATTAAATAGTAATGTTTATCATTAGTAACAAATGATGACGAGAGTATAGCTCAAAATTGATCTATGTCAAAAATGTGATGTGCATAACATAATCAGGAACGTTATTTTGAACCCAAAAGTGTCAAGAAGAACTATTATTAAAACAGGATTGGGCGGAGTATTGGCTTCAATGTTGAATGCTCCGTTACTGGCTAAAACGGCATTAAGTCAATCTGTTCACCATGCATTGCTGGGTTTTCATGCTATTCCAGTCGCCGATTTACTTGATGATATTGTTGTGCCAGAAGGTTACAGTGCCCAGATATTTTATCGTTGGGGCGACCCTGTTTCAGATGGCGCAGAATTTAAGATGGATGCCTCAAATACGGCACAGGAACAATTACAACAAGCTGGAATGCACCATGACGCTTTGCAGTTTTATTCCCTTCCAACATTATCAAATCACTTTGAACGTGGTTTATTGGTAATGAATCATGAATATATTGATCCTCAAGTGCTACATCGTGATGGGGGAGCGCTTGATTCGCTCAGCACTTATACCGTAGAAAAAACGTTAAAAGAGCAATATGCCCACGGTGTATCGGTGATTGAGCTTAAAAAAGAAAGTGGGTCATGGGAGATTGTGCGACCTTCACATTATGCTCGGCGAATTACGGCCTGTACGCCCATGTTGGTATCCGGTCCCGTTGCAGGCACACATTATATTCAAACAGAAGCGGATCCAAAAGGCCAAGAAATACTGGGTACATTTAATAATTGTTCAAATGGTAAAACGCCGTGGGGAACCTATTTAACGTGTGAAGAAAATTTCCATGATTATTTTCATGTTTCGACTAAGAAGAATATTTCTAAAAAACAAAAAAAATCCTGGAAACGATATGCTATTAAACATAGTTATTACGGTTGGCACCACCACGATGAGCGCTTTGATGCGAGCCAACACCCAAATGAACCTAATCGTTTTGGCTGGATAGTCGAGTTTGATCCATTAGATCCCGAAAGCCAGCCTATTAAAAGAACTGCAATGGGACGATATGCCCATGAAAACGTAGCGCATAAAATGGCTAAAGATGGACGGGTTGCATTTTATTCGGGAGACGATGCTAAGTTTGAGTATGTTTATAAGTTTATTACAAAGCAACAATGGGATGGCACGCAAGGAGCACAACACGGCGGCTTATTAAATGAAGGTGTATTGCATGTGGCTCGCTTTAATGAAACAGGTAAAGGCATGTGGTTGCCGTTAATTTATGGACAAAATGGATTGACCAAAGAAAAGGGGTTTGAAAGCCAAGCCGATGTATTAGTCCATGCACGTATGGCTGCAGATGTGGTCGGTGCAACGCCAATGGATCGACCAGAATGGGTCACGATTCATCCAGAGACGGCAGATGTTTTTATCTCAATGACCAATAATTCAAAGCGAGGTGATAAAGGTAGGCCGAAATATGATGCCGCCAACCCACGTGATGATAATCATTTTGGTCATATTATGAAGATAACCGAAAATGACGCGGCCAGCACCACGTTTGATTGGACATTATTTTCATTAGCGGGTGATGAAGACAGTGGCTCTACAATTAATGGCGATAGCTATGCTAACCCTGATGGCTTAATGATTGATAGTCGGGGTGTGTTGTGGGTTCAAACAGATATAAGTTCTAGTAAGTTGAATACAGATAAATTTGCTCAATTTGGTAATAATCAAATGTTGGCAGTCGATCCTAGCTCTGGCGAGACACGACGGTTTTTAACAGGGCCTATAGGTTGTGAGGTGACGGGGGTAGTGATGACGCCTGACTTGAAAACAATGTGGGTGAATATTCAACATCCAGGTGAAGAGGTACCAGCAGTTATGCAAGCGCGAGGGATAGAAAAATCACCATCAAACCCGAATGCAGCCAGCAATTGGCCCGACCATCAAAAACAGGGTAGACCGCGTTCTGCTACCGTTATGATTACTAAAGACGATGGCGGAATTATTGGCGCCTAGTTTTTTTGTTGTCTTTATCAAGGCGCATGCCCGCATCTGCCGCGGCAACAAGTGATTCCGCATCACTACCGTCATTGGGATAACGTGCAATTCCTATACTTGTACCAATATGAAGAATAAACCAATCCATAGATATGGGTTGTGCAATGGCTGCTCGAATTTTTTCGGCAACTTCTGCAGGATCATGCTTATCTTCTCGAGAGGATTCAAGTAGCACTAAGAATTTGTCACAGCCTAAGCGCCCAACCGTATCACTTTCACGCAATGTTACTTTTAATCGATCGGCAATGATGGTTAATACCTCATCACCTACCTTATGGCTATGTTCATCGTTTATTGGTTTGAAATCATCAAGATCAAGGAATAATACCGATACTTTAGTTTTGTTTCGTCTAGATTGAATTAATAATTGTTTTAATTGTTCTTGTATGAACACGCGATTAGCTAATCCAGTGAGCCCATCAAAAAAAGCTAATTTTTTGAGTACGCCTTCTTGCTGGCGTAACTGCTCATTAAGCTCGGTGAGTTCTGTTGTTTGCTCTCTTACTTGTTCTGCTACTTTCACATTACTGTTAGCAATGACTTGTTGGTGAAATTTAGCCGTTTGGCTGCGGGTAATAATAATGCGAAAGGCTAAAGCTAAAGACAGGAGCAACACAAAAAATAGCGTACTCAAGGAAAGGGCGTAATGTGCAAACCATCGATTATTCAGCCAGCCAAATTGCTGCGCTAGTGATAAGCCAATGCCAAGGAGGAGGACAAGCCAAGCCGCCATATGTATTTGAGATGCACGATTACCTTGTAAGCTGGTTTTTATGCTGGCTATGAGCATTGAAAAGCATAAAATAATGATAAGTAATGTTGTAGTGAATGATATATAAATTAATGGTACAAATGGGGTGGCTATAAACACTAATCCAAATGCCAGAGTGAGACGGAAGAAAAATTTGTCGAGCTTCGGAGAACGTGAAGAGGTAGTTAAAAATGAACGTGAAAATTGTATTGAAAATAGGCCTGTGAGTATTAAGCCGATAGGCAATGACAGTTCATGCCACTGTAAAGAATTTGGCCACAAAGTGGAAAACCACAAGCCATTAAAAGCACCATACGCAAGTAATATTGCACCGACAAGTAAGGCGTAATAGAGATAACTAATAGTGCGAAGTGTTACAAATAATAAAAAGTTATAGCTCAGTAGAGCGAGTAATGCACCGGCGTATAAGCTTAACCATAAAATATCAGTACGACTGTATACAATTAGAATGCTTAAACTTTCTTGTCCAAGGAATGTGGTTTGGGCATGTGCGACAGATAAAAAACTTGAATACAGAGCAAAGCAGAGGAAAAGCACATATTTTTTAAATAAAGAATAAGGCATAGCGATTGTTTCTACTTGATAGCCTACTAAGGCAGCTTAATAAAATGCTCACGATAATGTTCAAGTTCACGAATTGAATCTTTAACATCGTCCATTGCTAAATGGGAGGAGTGTTTCTTAAAACTTTTCTCGACCTTAGGTGCCCAGCGGCGAGCCAACTCTTTCAATGAGCTCACATCAAGATTTCGATAATGGAAAAAAGCTTCTAGCTCAGGCATAATGCGCGCCATAAAACGGCGATCTTGGCAAATGCTATTGCCGCACATCGGTGACACGCCCGCCGGAACATATTCTTTCAAGAAATCTAGTGTTTGTTGCTCAGCTTCTGCTTCAGTAGTTGTGCTGTTACGAATACGCTCAACTAAACCTGATCCACCATGTTGACGTGTATTCCACTCATCCATCGCATTAAGGGTGGAATCAGTTTGATGAATTGCTATAATGGGTCCTTCAGCTAGAACATTTAAATCACCATCGGTTACAATAGTCGCAATTTCAATGATCTGGTCATTAACGGTATCGAGACCTGTCATTTCAAGATCGATCCAGATTAGATTCTTTTTGCTTTTGGCCATTAGTTTAGTAACTGCTTTTATGATAGTGAACTTATTGGTGTCGATTGTATCAAAGGCTTACCGGCATAGGAAGATCAAACCATCATGTTTTCGTGACAAAGTATAAATTTTGAGAATAAATATATGAATGAATTTACATGGATATTTTTGCTTACATTGCTTGTAATGATTGCTATTGAGTTGTGGTTATCATTACGCCAAAGCAATTATGTGCAAAATCATCGAGACGAGGTACCTGAAGCCTTTCGTGAAGAGGTAACAATATCATCGCACCAAAAAGCAGCTGATTACACCGTTGCCAAGGGGCGTTTAAATCGCATTGCTACGGTTGTAGGCATGGTGTTTTTGCTTGCTTGGACGTTGGGTGGTGGCTTGGAATACTTAGTTAACTTATGGCAGGGGTTTGGCTGGTCGGCAACAGTGACAGGCATTGTCTTCATGTTAAGTTTCTTTGTTATCAGCTCATTAATAGAAATGCCGCTTGATTGGTATAAAACCTTTGTATTAGAAGAGAAGTTTGGCTTTAATAAAAATACACCGGCACTTTATCTTTCGGACACAGTGAAGCAAACACTCTTAATGATCATCATTGGCGCACCGTTAATTTGGGCTGCATTATGGTTGATGGAAAGCACAGGTGATTATTGGTGGTTATATTTATGGGCTGCTTGGATAGGATTCACTATTGTAATGATGTGGGCTTATCCTGCATTTATCGCCCCTATATTTAATAAATTTACCCCCCTTGAAGATGAGCAATTAAAAGCAAGAGTGGAAGGTTTATTATTGCGCTGTGGATTTAAAAGCCAAGGCATCTATGTGATGGATGGCTCGCGCCGTAGTGGTCATGGCAATGCCTACTTCACTGGATTAGGAAATAATAAACGCATCGTATTCTTTGATACATTATTAAACACTTTGGATGAAGACCAAATTGAGGCCGTGTTGGCCCATGAACTAGGTCATTTCCGTCGCAAACATGTGATAAAAAATATGATTGTAATGGCGATCTTAAGCTTAATTGGTTTAGCGATATTAGGTTGGGCATCGGCACAGGCATGGTTCTTTACGGGTTTAGGTGTAAGCACACAAAGCAGCGCAATGGCATTACTGTTGTTTATGTTGGTGATTCCGGTGTTTAGCTTCTTTTTGCATCCAATGATGACAGCAATGTCACGCAAATATGAATTTGAAGCGGATGATTATGCGGCGTCAGTATCCAGTGCTGATCACCTTATTCAGGCATTGGTTGCTTTGTATCAGGAAAATGCCAGTACGTTGACGCCCGATCCTTTGGTGTCTGCTATCTATGACTCACACCCTCCTGCGACATTACGTGTGGCTCATTTACAGCGGAATGCTTAACGCACACTAATACGATTTCGACCATTTTCTTTAGATAAGTAAAGTGCCTCATCAGCACGCTCAATTAGATCTTGAGGGCTATCAGTACTTCGGAGCATTGTTAAGCCTACTGAGACCGTCACCTGACCAATAGAGTCTTTGCTGCCTTTTTTCTTAAGGCGGCTTTTGGCAAAGCTTGAGCGAATCGCATCGGCAATCTTAAGTGCCTCGCGTTGATTAATGTCCAACATAATCATTGCCATTTCTTCACCACCATAACGAATGGCAAGATGTTGTTCGCCAGCGTGTTTTTGTAATAGTGAAGCAAAGAATTGAATCACTTTGTCGCCCAATAAATGACCAAAAGTATCGTTTATATTTTTAAAATGATCTAAGTCAAACATCACTAATGCTGACTCAACGGCAGTTTGCCGACACAAGTCAGTTAACTCATTATTAAACGCCCCACGATTTAATAAACCTGTAAGTGCATCTGTTTCAGCTAATTTTTTAACGGCTTCTAATTCTTTTTTAAGTTTGGATATCTCTTCTGATGACTGAATTAACTCTTGTTTTAATTCATTTCCAGATTCCGTCATAAGCTGGCTGCTAGAGATAATATTGCCAAGAAGGTTTTTTAATTCTTCCGTAGAGTCACAGTTTTCTAATTCTTGTTGAGAGTTACTTAAGTTTACTAGTACATTATCTGTTGTTGACTCTGCCTTAGTAATATTCACAAGCGTATTATCAACGACAATTTTTAGACCTGAACTCGTTTTTTCTAATCGTTCAGGCATTCCCATTAAGACGTATTTTTCATAAAGCTTTTGGGTTACTTCAGCGGTAATAGGCTCATTTTTACTTAGCCGATTATCAATAACATTTGCCAATTCCTGATTATTCCCCGATACATATTCATACCAAACAGCATAGTTGACAGGGTTTACAGGCGTTTTATGTTTGTTTACTAAAGGTAAAGCCTTCCTAAGGTTCTCTGATGCCTGCTGAGCTTCATCAACATATACAGGTGGAAAAGAAGAGGGGTTAGGCATTTCAGCGTCCTTTTAAGCAGTGATATCAACAAATGTAACGGACAAAAGGAATATTTCCTTAATTTTAAGAAATACAGTTAGCGAATTATATAAAAATAGTCAGAGTAGAATTGTGAACAAATAGGAATAATTAACAATTATCCCCAAGCTACTCTGAAGCTGTTTTCAAGTAGTTTAGGTATTTTTGCTATTAGTCTGCAGCATGCTCTAGCGCTATTTTTTTAGCCGTATTAAAGTCACTTTTTCCGCTACCTAATTTAGGAATAGCATCAATAGCAATTAATAATGCCGGCACCATTAGGCTATTAAGTCCAGAGTTTGAAATACAGTCTTTAAGAGTTGCTTCGTCTATTTCACCAGCGTAAAGCAATGCTACCTTTTCACCTTTTTTGTCGTCAGCAATCGTTGTGCTTAGTATTTCTACATCTTCAGGCAATGTTGGGTTAATGGCTGCTTCAATTGCACCTAAACTAATCATTTCGCCGCCCATTTTGGCAAAACGTGAGTAGCGATCGACAATGACTAAGAAGCCATCTTTATCTATATGGCCTTTATCACCCGTTTTATACCAACGTTGGTCATCAATTTCGGCAATGACATTCGCTGTTTTTTCGGGATCGTTCAAATAGCCTTGCATCACTTGGGTGCCACCAATTAGGATTAAACCATCTTCACCTGTGGATAAACTGTTCATAGTGGCAGGGTCAACAATGCGTACACTGCTCCCAGGTAATGGCAAACCAACAGTGCCTTTTTTATCACCAGTTTGCACACTCCAATCAGCCGCCATACGATCAGGAATATTAACGGTAGCAACTGGTGTAGTTTCGGTGGTGCCGTAGCCTTCATAGATGCTTTTACCAAACTTTAGACTAAACGCATCACGTATTTCAGGGTTAAGCCGTTCGGCACCGGCAATGACAATACGTAATGAATTAAGCATTAAAGGATGAATGCGACGGTTTTTATTAAATAATCGTAAGAAGGTCGATGTGCCGCAGAAAATAGTAGCCTGATGTTGGCTAATCCCTTTAGCTATCTTGAGTACATCGGTTGGATCAGGGTGGCAAATGGCAGGAATGCCTTCCACCATCGGTAATAAGCCGGTCACCGTTAACCCGAAGGCATGAAACAGCGGCAGACTGGCAACCATCACATCATCATGACGGGTATCTAAAACATCAGAGACTTGTTTGATATTGCCCATGATATTTTGATGACTAAGCACTACACCTTTAGGTTCGCCTTCACTACCGCTTGAAAATAGAATTGCAGCGGGTTGGTGAATATCCGTTTGTTTACCATATATTGCTAACAATAGTTTTGTAGGCAAAATATAAGTGGTAAGCAGGGTTGTGATTTGTTCCGCTTTACCAATATTTTGATGAACATCTTCTAAATAAACAGGCATTGCAAGTTCAAATAACGCATCAAGTTCGATGCCTTTCTGAGTCAGTTTCTTAACAAATTTACGCGAGGTATAAATTGTTTTTATGTCGGCTTTATTGATAGCAGATAACAGTGAGTCAATATTAGCCGTAAAGTTAAGATTGATTACGGTTTTACCACTAATGAATGCGCCCATATTGGCAAGCAAGCCAGCACTGCTGGTGGGTAGTAATAAACCAATGTTTTGCTCTGGCGATTGCTTTTTAAAGCGACGAGAAAATAATAATGCCCCGGTTAATGCCTTGCGCCGAGACAGTGTATTATTAGTTTGAATATCGGTTAAACAATCAGCGCTACCATTTTGTTTAACACGATCAATCCATGCATGTGCAATTGCTGGGAGATCGTCTGTGTAACTCTGCCAAGTATTAATCGACAGATCAAATACAGCACTTTTTACTGCTGGGGCTTGTGAATCAATCGGTAGCGCTTGTCCAAAAGCAATAATCACATCTCTGCGTAAGCTGGTGGTTTGGCGTAATGATTGTAAATTATCACTTGAGCGAGAGAAGCGACTACCCCATAAGCCTCGCAAATAAAAAGGCAAAATCACACCGTCCACATCTTCCACACAATGTTCAAAGCCTTTTTTAAACTCACCTAATTGACCATTCCTACTAATCGCACCTTCAGGGAAAAGACAAACTACATCACCTTGTTTTAAATAGTCATTAACGGCTGCTAGCGCATCTTTACTGCTGCCGCTCGAAATAGGGATCACACCAAATAAATCTAAAAACCACGTTAGATACCAGCGAGAATAATATTTATTCGCCATTACAAAACGAACAGGGCGCGGACTAGCGATTTGCACCATTGCCCAATCTAACCAGCTGACATGGTTGCCCAACATCAGCACACCACCTTGTGATGGCATATTGTCAAAACCTTGCACATTGACGCGATATTTACTTGAAAATACCGCACCAAACACATAACGAACTAATGATTGGGGCAGTTTCCAAACGGTATAAATGGCGCCAGCTAAGGTGACAATTGTGAGCAGGTGAAGTATTACTTGGCTAGGTATTTTAACTAGAGCAAAGCAAACAGTGATAGCTAAAAAACTGATCATTACTACATTTTGAACCCAATTATTACCCGCTAGCACAGTCCCTAATTCACCAGAGCGGGCATGAAATTGAATTAATGAATTTAGTGGCACGATGAACAAACCACCAAAAAAACCGAAACTGAGAATATCAAATGCTAACCATGATGTTGAATACAATTGAGGCAGTAAAAATAATGTCACCACCATACCCAAAGCACCTACGGGAATAAGCCCCGACTCAATGTAATTCTTAGAGATTTTGCCCGCTAATAAAGAGCCGGCAACGATACCGATGCCTGAACAGGCTAATAGGCCTTGAATAACAATGGTGTTGTTTACATCGAGCATTTCTTTGGCATAGGCGGGGAAGGCGGCCAGAACAACTTGAGATACACCCCAAAACACTGATAAGCCAATAATAGATAACCAGATAACCGAATCACTACGGATCAATTTAAGATTATTGCGTAATGACTGACCAGAACGATATCGTTGCCAGTTGAATGATTCTGTATTTAATGGATGTTCAATAGTGGGTAGACGAGTGGCAAAATAAAGTTCAATTAAACTGCCTAAAACTAGCAGCCAGCCTATCGGTGCGATCAGCTGAATAATATCTGCTTCAGAAGTGAAAACATGATCTGCCAGCATATGCTCAAAAAATATTGAAAATACAAACATGCCCAGCAAGATGGCAATAATGGTAGTTGATTGAACAAAACCATTGGCGGCAGCTAAATTATGCTTGCCTGCAATTTCACGGATATAACCGTATTTAGCCGGCGAATAAAAAGCACTTTGCACCGCCAACATAAAGGTCATTACAAACGCTAACTTAAACCAGCCCATGTAATAAGAAGCGGTAATCATCAATGTAATAACTACGGCTGCTACAGCCGCCCAACGCATAATATGTGGTTTTCTAAAGCGATCGGCCAATGAGCCTGAAGGCGTGAATAACAATATAAAGGGGAGAAGAATCAAACCATTAATAATAGCGGTGAGAATAATTTGTGTTGAACCATCATAAATCTTAAAAACAGTATTCTGAATAATAATTTTATGCCCTAAATCTACAAAGGCATTGAGGAAAATCATGGCAATAAAAGAGATAAAGCCAACTGTTTTCATAAGTGAATTCATTTTGTTTCTCGACCGTGAGTGATGACGTGCGTCCATAATAAGGGCGTGTGTTTAATAAAGCGACTTTAATAATAAAGTTGCATTATTTTGCCTTGATGGTATTGATATGTGATACTTATGTCAAATGTACCAGCAAAAGGCAGCACTATGGCGCAAACGGCACAACTTATTGATACCTTAAAGCGAATGCTTAAATCCCATGGCTTTTCATACGCTGATGTGGCAAAGCAGCTGTCTTTATCACAGGCTAGTGTTAAACGTTTATTTTCAGAGCAGAGTTTTTCATTAGCAAGGCTAGATAAAGTTTGCCAGATGATGGAAATAGAGATAACTGATTTAGTGATGGATATGAACACTCATTCAAGGATAATGGTGTCTGAGCTCTTGCACGAACAAGAGCAAGAAATTGCAGATGATGTAGCACTGTTATTGGTTACAGTGTGTATATTAAACCGGTGGACAATGGAGCAGTTAATGGATCATTTTCGGCTAACAGAGCACCAATGCATTCAGCATTTAGCCGTGTTAGATCGATTAAAGTTAATTGAATTATTACCGGGGAATCAAGTGAAGTTACGTATCGCCCCCAACTTTAAATGGCTTGATAACGGACCGATTCAGCAGTTCTTTCAACAGAAAATAGCAGCCGATTTTTTTGATTCAAAGTTTACCAAGCAGCAAGAAAAATTAATTGTGATTAATGGCATGTTAAGTAAAGCAGGCATGGCAATATTTCAGCGAAAACTAACTCAGTTAGTGCATGAGTTTAATGAGCTTAATAATGATGATGCTGCTTTACCGCTCGGGCAGCGAATGGGGACAACGGTGGTATTAGCTACACGTAGTTGGCAGTACGGTTTGTTTGATAGTTTGAGAAAGTAGTTGTATATTTTAGAGTTAATCACTGAGAAAAGGGAAGCACTCCCATTAATTCAGTATTGTGTCACCAGAGCTAACCAGAGCTACCTTGTAACTCCCCCATAACTCCAGAAATAAAATCAATCGAGTCTTGTCTCTGATTCCTTGATTTCGTTTATATCCGTAATACAATTGTCATAATCGTTGCGTATGCTATATCGTCTGAATAGCAACCCCACTGCAAGGCAAAATATGTCCATGTCTAAGTCTAGTCCTTCTAAAGTACTGAAATTTAGGAATTTATTATGGAAATTACATTACAAACTAGAAAAAATTGGACAACTCACTTCATTTGAAAAATTAACGGATGATCCCCGTTATCGCGCTATCGTTTTAAGTTCTGCCCTTAAAAGTGCAGATAACACTGATCTAACTACAATTGCCGAAAAAATAATTGAACAAGAAAAAATTCTTGATATTCATTATATTTTAAACGAGGATGACACTCACCACGATATTTCTAATACTATCGCTACACAAGAAAAAGATAACACATGGTTAAAAACTACCTTATTAACACTATTATTTCTTTTTATTGCTATTTCTGTGTATTCCTGTAACCCTTCCACATCTTCTGTAATAAATAAAGTAACACCTGAAAAAAAACCGCTTTCTACTGAGATAAAAGTCACACAACAAACATTGGTGTCTGATAACAATATAGTCTCAAATAAGTCTGAAACTTCTGTTATTGCAGAAAATACTCCAAAACTTAATGAAAAAACGACACGTTTACTTGCATCAGTAAAAGCAGATAAGGTTGAAAAGACTGGTGTCCTTGAAACACAAAAAGAAGCGCCTCCCTCTCCCCCTACACACACGATTATGCGTTTACATGGCTCAAATACAATTGGTGAAAAATTGGCGCCTGCACTCATCAAAGCCTACTTGGCAAGCATAGGTGCGACCAATATTAAAACAGTCACCACTGCTGAGCTTGAAAGATCTATTTCGGCTCATTTACCTAAACAAGGCTGGATAAATATTGAACTTCATGCTCATGGTTCAACCACGGCATTTAAAGATTTAGATCAAGGTCTGACTGATATGGGTATGGCATCACGGAAAATTAAAGACAAGGAAGTAATATTATTAAAAGATCGCTACGGTGATTTAACGCGTCCTGCGAGTGAACATATCATAGGATTAGATGGCATAGCTATTATTGTCAATAAAGCCAACCCGATCGATCATTTAAACACAGAACAATTAGCACAACTCTTTTCAGGAAAAGTAACTAATTGGTCAGAGATCGGAGGTGATAATATCCCCGTTACAGTTTATTCACGCGAAGCCAATTCGGGAACATGGGATACATTTAAAAATCTTGTATTGAAGAAATATCAAAAAAAACTCAGCCCAGTAGCATCACGATTTGAATCGAGCTCCAAGCTATCCGATAAAGTGTCAGAGGAAATAGGTGCTATTGGTTTTATTGGCTTGCCTTATGTTCGGCATTCGAAACTATTGGCTGTTGCCGATAACAATAATACCCAATCGATTATTCCGACATTATTTACCGTAGGCACGGAAGATTACCCTCTGGCCAGACGACTTTTCTTTTATACACCCGCATTACAAACCCCGTTTATACGTGACTTTGTCGAATTTTCGCAATCTCCTGTGGGACAAAACATTGTCAAATGCGTATTCTTACGCAACATGAACACCCAATCTTATCCATCGTGAACACCTAATATTATTGATGGTGAACACTGAATCTTATCCATCGT
>NVWQ02000070.1 GCA_002733715.2 Methylophaga sp. | reverse complement strand
CAGCACTGCGTTACAATGCTCGACAAGGACTAGTCATTGCCTTCACATTGCGCCTTGTTCTGACCTTCGTGCTAAGCTCTGAAATCTGCATCTTCAAGTAATTTGGGTATATTCATGAAAGTGCAATTACAAAACTACCTGAATCATTAGCTGCATTAGTTATCAATACTGCCGATAAATTCAAACTGGATGATGATAGTTGGAATATTCTTAAGTTTTACAAGAAAGACTTCAAGATCGCATTTCTAAATTATCCTGGATTTGAACAGGATAGTTACCCCTCATTACACATAAGTAATATTATAGTGTTATATACAGTAAAGCGCAAAGCGCTATACCATAATCATTTAGATGACGTAATCATTTTGATTCTATTTCAACTGTTGCAAAAGTTGCAACAGTTGCTTCCCCCAAAAAAGGTGACAAGTGTAATCTAATGACTTACGGTAATTGTGCTGATTTTACAATGGGCTTTTTAACGATAGCTGCTTGAAATTTCATATTTCATGCTTCTTTTTCTTCAAGTGCCGGTAGACTTCTTTCAAAGGTCCGCTAGTTCCGCCAACTGCCAATGAGCTTTCAATAGAGTCGCGTAATCCGTCGATTAACTTTATCTCTTGCGACTGAGCAATATAGTCAGCGATATTATCAGCTATAAAATCAATTATCTTGGCTGGCTGGTTGATTCCAGATGCAACACCTAAATCAATGAGAGTATGCCTCTTGGGGAAGGCTTTACTCTTTTTCATGTTTAAAGCCATATGGTTATCAATACTGTCATAAATAATTGTATGGGTAACATCATAAGGTGGAGCTAAAACAATATCTGTTTCACCTAATGTATATTGCAAGGCAAAGTTTTTAAGGTGGGCATCACCATTGCCGATCAGACAATTAAAAACAATAAGTTTATAGGCTTTTTCTACTTGAATGGTAGAGCCTGTATATAAACGCACTGCTTTCAGCAATGACTCATAACTGGAATTATATTTCTCATCCCCTTGCTTACCCAATAATGTTGCAAAATCCTCAAAGGCTAGTCGCTTACCATCGATCTTATCAAAACGCTCGATAACATAACTTTCAAGGTTTTCTGATAAATAAGTTTTTGGTGGCGCCAGCAGGCAATGCCTTGCCGCTTCCATGCACACATATTCATTCACCGTAAGGAGTGGAAACTCTTCATCATACGTTTTAACAATTAAATCTTGTTGCTGCACAACTACACGACTTTGCATCTCCGTATTGATCATCACTTTTGGCTGAACACCCGACAATATCCCTCGTAGATAGTATTTTTCTAACAACTGAGGAAATAGCTTGTCTTTGGATTGCCACGATAAAATATCATTAAGCGTTATCTGCTCTACACTTGGCAAATTCACTCCTGAATCGAAGTCTAAAGCACCGATACCATTAGCACCTTGCAAGGCTAGAAAATACATATCATTGATTTTGCCATAACGTGCTAATTTCTCAGAGATATAGCGTCGAACAAAACCTTCTGGTAAGTTTTGGCTGAAGATCGGATGAATAGCACCATGGTTATAGGCGTCATCACGACACTTCATTGTCAATGAAACAGGAAGCACTTGCTGAGTATATTGAAATGAATGATGAGAACCATGTGTCAAAAGACCTAACTCAGTGACTTGTTCCCTTTGATTGAATTGAACAGATAATTGTTCAACGGATGCAGGCAGTTTAAGATCAGTCATCTTTAAATAGCTCACCTAATGTCTCAAAATCTGTCTGCTGAGGATGTTCTGTCTCCACTGTTAACACATATCCCATGGATGCCAAATAGCGTTCATAGATCTTTAATGATCCCGTGTACTTTCCTGTCTCAATTTTAGAAACAAGTGATCGGTCAATACCAATACAATCAGCCGCCTCAGATTGAGACATTTTTTTGTCTTTTCGTGCCGCTTTAAGTTGCGATCCTATTTTTTCTCGATATAACATTCTAAATTACACCTCCATGTGCATATATAAACACACATCAAAGAAATCAGCAACACTTGTGCCTATATAATCACAGTATAGCGAAGTCTCTTTTAGCAGGGAATTGTGGTGTCGCAAGACTGTCACTCATCTTGAAAAGTTTGCGCCTCATTTCGTTCAAATACAGTGACTAAGTGGTGCAGGCCATTTCTATCTTCTCCCGATACAACAAAATGTGTTGCCGAATCTGGGTGTTTCCAGATATCCCCTACCCCACCATTTTTGAATGCGTAGCTGGCAGGTTTTCGCATTCTGATCCGTTATGGGATCACTATTTTTTTTAACTCAGGATGCTTGATCCGTTTGCTTAACGATTTCCAGGGATCGCGGATCTCTCCCGTACTTAGACGTAACTTGTAACGGTCGATGGCGTAGATACCTTCCCCATCGTGCTGGTTTCAACAATTTCATCGGGCGGTGCTGGTGATCTTGCATTCATTTCGCCACGCTGGATCCTCAACAACACAAATTGGCGCGCCAGCATAGCGAATATGCAAAAACTTGCTGTGGCCTTTTGCAATTTCACCAACATGGCGAATTGCATCAAGTACATATTGATTTGACACGTGTAGTTCCAAGCCTTGCCCGCTAAAGTTTGGGTTAATGACTTCTTTTTCAACAAGCAGGTAACGAATCGCTGTTAGCTCCGCTGTAATGATCTTGCTCACGCCTTCAGGCAACGGTTTAACATGCACTTTAACCAAACCTGCCTCATTTATCTTTTTTCGCCAAAAAACATAAAATTCATTCTCCTGAGCAGTCGGTTCGGTAAAGATCTGTAATGGGTTCATAGTTCTTCAATGACGTGTGGTTTGCTCTATAGATCATTAACAATAAAAAATAAGCTTTGGTAGAGCTAGGAGCAATCCCTATCGTACGTTTATCTTTTAGCCTATAGCTTTCCCCAAAACCTATAACCTATTAGCAGGCTTGAATTGACGATATACCGAGCTTTAGTTGTTAACTGTCCCTAAAACCTATAACCTGTTAGCAGGCTGGAATTAACGGTATACGGTGCTTTGGTAGTAACTGTCCCTGAAACCTATAACCCATTAACAGGCTTGAATTGACGGTATGCCGTACTTTGGTGTTAACTATCCCTGAAACCTATAACCTGTTAGCAGGCTGGAATTAACGGTATACGGTGCTTTGGGGTAACCCCCCCCCCAAACCTATAACTTTGGAATAGGTTTAAGCTAGCCGTATAGCGTGCTTTTCCTGCTGACTGTCCCGAATACCTATAACCTGGCATTAGTCATTAACTGTTCTGCTCTTAAGCTCAAATTAACAGCCAGATCATCAAGTGAGACATTTTGTAGCGGTAGGTATTCTTGGTGATCTCCTTTATATTTAGTAACCAAATGCTCAGGATCTTTTGAAAGCGCCATTAATCTATCAACCTGTTTTCTTGAAAATTCGGAACCATAATTATCAGCCAGAAAAGAAAGGTCATACAGATCTCTTACTTTATCCCTATTTTCAGCAGCATGTAATTTTTGCCCGACTAAGATCCCCACTTTATACGCTTTAATGCCATCAATGATGGTTAGGGTGTCAGTGTCTATTTCTGCATCTCTAAACGAAATTTCAATCTTTAAGCGCCCTCTTCCTTGTTCACTTTGATATGTAACAATATATCTTTTGGTTGTTTCGGTATCTTTTTTAAGCACAATTGAATGTACGGCAATATTTTGCTTTTTTGCTGAGGATTGGATCCTGTTTTCTAAATTAAGTGGTATGGAACAGTCAAAGTCTAAATCATCTGAATAACGATCTAGCCCATAAACAAGAATCAAAGCCGTTCCCCCTTTTAAAACCATCGGGGTATCGATGAGTGCCCTCGATATTTCCGCCATAAACTCGATATGTTTTTTTTCTAAATCTGTCAGTCTGGTATTGCGGTTAGTTGTTTCCATTTTTCAATAATACCCCATTCCTCGTTATTCATTGCTGGCTTTAAAAGATCTATCATTTGATACAATCTTTCTTTTTCGTGAGGCTCTGGAAGCCAATCATTCAGGCTAATCGTTCTATTTATGGAGCGCCCATTTTTTACCTTGTAATACACCATATCTGCAATGGCGCGATAATGATCGGCAGCATAGATATGTCGTACTTTTTCCTTCAACCCATGCTCAACAAGCACGCTATAACAATCATAAATACCTTTTCTTCCAAGCCATTTAGATGTTGATAAGAGCTCAATACCTGCTCTTTGCTGGGGAGGCTTAGCATCCCCACGAACAACAAAACATGCTGAAAAATGCCAATCACCTGTACATTCGTCTATCGGTATATTTAGAGCCGTAATGCCGGTAAGGTAATTCTCCTGAGAGGTATCCATCACCATAATCTTATGTTCGATAATCTCCATTAATCAACTAACCTCTTTGGGGTTTGTGTTTTTTAATTAAGCTAGACGTCCCGTAATCTCATAGCTAGTTCAGTTTTTAATGCGTTGGTGGGTCAAAATTGCATGCTTAATAACTGTATAGCGCCATTCGTAAACAAGTATCCCCTAAACCTATAACATATAATCAGCTCTTTTCCCTTATGCATCTAACTCAAAACCACCACTCAAAACAAACCGACTAAGCAGTCTATCAATGCTCATATTCAGCTTAAACATAGGCAAACTCTCACCATCGCGCTCTTCAAAATAAGCCTTGGCTTTGGCTTTATCCACCGTGTCTTTTAAGGCATCGAAGCGTCCGTATTCGTTGATATTGCTGTCGGTGATGTGGGTGCTCAGTAAGGCGTTTAATTTTTCTTCATCTAAGCCAAACACATTAACCAAACGCATTACTTGCGTGTTTTTCGCATTGGCTTGATATTCGGTAATATAATCCCTCAGCGTTTTTCCTTGCTCGGGCTGTACATCACCGCGTTGTACGTCATTTAAAAACAAATTGGCGTATTTTTGTTCGTCTTGGCTTAGTGAAGCAAACGATTTATGCAGTTCATCAACCGCTGCTTTTAGCTCGTCATTGCTCTTATTGCCAGTCTCGCCTGCCCCTGTTTGTAATAATTTCAGGTATTTATCAAAACGGGTATTCATATAATCCGCGTCGATTTTTCCCGTGTCGATTTCGTTTAAATGCCCAGATAAATCAAAAGGCACATCTTCAATGCCTGCACCTTCGCCACCGTTTCCACCTTGCGATAACTCTTTATAACGCAATGCCAGTGTTAAAAATTCGGTTTCATCCAATAACAGTTTTACCTTAGCATCGTGCGATTCATCCCAGCAAAAACCCTGAATTCTCGCCGATTCCAAATAGCCATTTAACTCGTTAAACAGTTTGGCAAACTTGCCACAAACCGCCTTGTCATCGGGTAGTTTTTCAAAATTCACAACCCCTGCATGTTTGAATAGCTCGGCAATTTCTGCATAACTGGCATTGAGCTTTTCCAAGTTTGCATCTAATTTATCCACAAACAAACCAATCACTTTATCACCAGAATAAAGCTTCACCGCCGCTTCTACATTGCGCTCCATCGTATGTGGATAACGGTAATAGCGAATGACACCAAAACGTTTATCGTGCCCAAACAAACGATTCGTGCGTGAGAACGCCTGAATAATATTTTCATAGGTCAGCACCTTATCCAAATACAAGGTATTCAACCATTTAGAATCAAAACCCGTGAGCATTTGCTCCACCACAATCAATAAATCTAACTGCTGATCAGGCTCGCGTTCAATGTGTAGATAGGGCTTTTTATGCGCCAGCCTTGCCGCTAAATCTCTTTTAAATTGGGCATGGCTTGCCAGCGTATAATCTCGCCCATAACGCGCATTATAATCTTCTAAAATCTCCACCAAGCCCGCTTGTTTTTCTGCTGTTTTGGTTTTGTAATCTTCGCCTTCGTTAAGATGCGGGTCAAACAACACGGTGATTTTTAAATCGGGCTTTTGCGCTTTTATCAGCCGATAATATTTAATCGCATCGGGGATGTTAGCGGTGGCAAAAATGGCGTGAAACTTATTATTTTTGCTCAGTGTTGCCCAACCATCCAGAATATCTTCCACCACCTTTTTTCGGTGTATCTCGCCATATTGCGAGTGGGGTATTTCATCTTCAATGCCTTTTACCCATTTACCATCATCGCCCCTATAGCCTGCCATTGGCACATTATCCATATAATGGTTAAAAACTTCGGCTTTTTTCGGGTCATCGAAGACTTCGCTTTCTGTGCTGGCTTTTGCCTTTAATAACGCCACTTCTCGGCGTATGTCTCTCGCTTTAAAGGTTTCTACCCGATAAGGGTCAAAACCCAAAACATTTTTATCGCGAATGCCATCGGCAATGCTATAACGATGCAGTTCAGGGCCGAACACGGTGGCGGTGGTATTATCTTTTTTAGTGTTTTCGTCTTGTATTGGCGTACCTGTAAAACCAAAAAAGACCGCCGAGGGAAAAGTCTTTTTAATGGTGATTAACATATCGCCAAAGGTTGAGCGATGCGCCTCATCGACAATAAACACCAAGCGTTTTTGATTAATGCATGCCACATCATCGCTTTGCAAACCCTCCGCTTCGGTGATATTGCTCATTTTTTGAATCGAGCTAACAATCAAGGCATTGGCAGGGTCGTCGCTTTTGAGTTTGCTAATTAATACGCCCGTGTTTTCGGTGGCTTGTACCGCTTGACTATCACCTGCAAAGCCTTGGTATTCTCGCAATGACTGAACCCCAAGTTCAATCCTGTCCATTAAAAACACCACCTTATCGGCATGTTTTGATTGAGCAATCAACTGCGCTGATTTAAAACTGGTCATGGTTTTACCCGAACCTGTGGTATGCCACACATAACCGCCCAAGCGTTCATTTCTGGGGTTTTTATCGTGCCAATTGGTTTGAGTCACCTTATCGGATATCGCATTCGCCGCGTGATATTGATAACTGCGCATCACCTTAAGCACGCCGTCCGAGCCATCGGCAACGGTGTAATAACCAATCAACTTATGCGCCATCGGAATCGACAACAAATCGTCAACCACCTTCTTCCAGTCATTCATAGGCTCGTTATTAAAATCAGCCCAGTTAAAATAATAATCGGCGTTAAACGTGCCGTCTCTGCCAGGGTTGGCAAAATACAGCATCTCTTCGGGCGACATCGCCACAAAAACCTGCACCAAGGCAAACAAACCCGTAAACACGCCCTCATCAGAATATTTTTCGATTTGATGCGTGGCATGGCTAACGGAGATATTGCTACGCTTTAGCTCGATATGAATCACAGGCATACCGTTAATTAGCAACATCACATCGCCACGGCGGTCATTCAATATTTTAGACTTTTTATCAAATTGTGGCTGTTGCACAATTTGATAACGGCTCCTGCCTGCCGAAATCTCCTGACGGTCAAAAATATGCAAGCTGATCTCTTTACCCACATGCGAAGCATCGGCAGGGTTATCGCGGGTAATGGAGACCGTTTTGCCATTAATAAAGCCATTGAGTTTTAAGGGCGTGCGTAATTCACGAATTTGCTCAATAATCTGCTGCATCTCGGTATCGCTGAGTGGTACGTCATTTAAGCGATCCTTACCCTTATTATTGTCATATAAAATCTCTGCCCAGTTTTGCAATAACTGCGCCTCGGTGGGGCGCTGAATTACCGCATGCCCACCCCAACCGTGCTGTTGCAATTCTTTGATAAAGGCTTTTTCAAAATCCGCTTCTTTATTGGTCATCATTTCTTTAATGCTTTGGTTTTATGGTCGAGTTGTTTTATAAAATCTTTCTCTACTTTTGTTATTCGGTTGCTAATTTTCTTTTTATAAATGGCATATTCATCGTGCGCTTTTTGAATGGCTTTTTGATGGCTGATGTTTCCAGCATGATTGAGTATTGTTTTATTGGTCATTGTCAAAAACGCATCTAATTGTTTAATCCAATCGCTCATATACATCGGGGAGCGGTCTAATGCCCGAAGCTCCGCAATTTCTAAAAATGCGGTGACCATCCTGTTTAAAATAGTAAGTTCTTCTTCAGAAAGATAATTTTTTGCAGGTTCCACTTCTTTTTTACTTGGAATCTCACCTTTAAAATAAGTTAATCCCAAATGCGCTTTAGATGAATCAACGCGCTTATAAATGGTTTCGGCTGCGGTTTCTCCGTGGCTTGCCCAGTGCATTTTATTTTGACTGGTTTTAAACACCCGCACCGATTGCTCTGTTTTAGGGTCATAGTCAATACTGGTCGCATAAATATCCAACACTTTACGCCAGAACACTTTTTCAGATGAACGAATATCACGGATACGCGCCAGCAACTCTTCAAAATAATTACCCCCACCCGCTTCTTTGAGTAGCTCATCGTTCATCACAAAGCCCTTAATTAAATACTCTTTAATCAGCGCAGATGCCCATTTTCTAAAATGCACGCCTCGATGTGATTTAACGCGATAACCAACTGAAATGATGACGTCTAGGTTATATAAATGTGTGGGTTTGGTAGAAAAATCGGAATTTCCGATTTTTCTCATAGAAGGCTCTTTTTCAAGTTCTTGTTCTTTGAAAATATTCAGAATATGCTCATTGATGGTAGAACGCGATTTTTGAAACAGTTCGGCTATTTGTTTAATAGACAACCAAACGGTTTCATTTTCAAAATGGGTTTCTATTTTGACTTGTCCATCTTCAGTTTGATAAATAATGAATTGATTATTTTTCATAAAAATCCTTAAACAAACATTTTTTCTAAGCAAGCCTGCTTCATGTTTTTCAGTTTGACCAGCTGGGTTTGCTGTTGATTGATAAGGGTGTCGAGTTGTTGGAAGAGATTGCCTATTTTGGTTTGTTCTTCAATATTTGGCATTTTTAGAATAAAACTTTCAACACTATTTCGTGAAATATTTAATTGAGACATACCTGCACCTTGGGATTTAAAATAAGGTTGATATGCATTGATATTGTAAAAAATGTATAGTGGAATCGATTTTTCAATTGGTCTTAACAAGGCAACTCTTTGATTTAAAACGTACTTGTTATTGCTAGGAATTAATGCTGTTCTACCTAATAAATTTCCATGAGCAACATCACTTAATATCATTACTAAGTCATTTTTGTTTAAAGTAGAGTCTGACTCATCAATAAATTTTCCTGAATGCTTTAGCCCACCATTAATTGATATTGAATTGAGGTTGATTAACTCATATTTTCCATTATTTTTTTGTACATCTTCATGCCCTTTGCCATTTTTATAGTCACAAACATCCCCCAACGCCTTCTCCTCCCACGCCCCACTAAACCCTTTAAAACGAAGTTCGGGTGTGTGTTCGCCTTGTTTGGGGAAGCATTTTTCCAGCAGGGCTTTTTTAATGTTTTGCAGCTTTTCGTGCTTTTGTTGATGCTGGGCGATTAGGGTATCCAACTGTTGGAAGTAATTGCCGATTTTGGTTTGTTCTTTTGGTTTGGGGAAATGAATAGTAACCTGAGATAGATCACTATTTCGTACATGAACTACAGACTTGCCTTGAGCTCTTTTTGTTATTTCTTTCTTGGGTTTACCATTCGATAGCGACAATGCTAAAAAAATGGCTTTAATTTTGTGGTTTGGGTAAATGATATTCAAATCACCACCAAGTACTACTTCTTTTTCTAAAACAGCAGATGCGATAGCTATATCTTCAGGAGTCTCACCTGATGCGGGAACAATTACCTCACAACCTGTGCTTAATAAAGAATTTTCTTTTTCTTTAACAAAGGTATCTATATCAGAAATGACAGTTTGGTATTTTGTATAAAGCCTTCCATACAATATTATAGGTCTACCAGTTTCTACCAAATCACTTTTTGAATAACCCTGACCTTTAGCAAAACCTGCATTACTACCCAGAAAATCATACTCCCAATCCCCACCAAACCCCGCAAAGCGAATCGCAGGCACTTTTTTATTTCCCCTTACGCTACTCATCTAATCGTCACCCAATAACAGTTTTTTAAACTCTGCCAAGCCTTGTTCATCCGCTTCATTGCCTGTGAGTTCGTCTAGCAGGGTTGCTAAGCTTTGCTCGGTGGCTTTGATGTCGTGGGCGACATCGGTGTAGGTGGTGGCGTATTTATCTGCCAGTGTTTGCAGTTGTTGGCTTAGCTTGTTTATGAGTGCCGTGGGCAGTGCGTTTAGCCCGCCCTGTATCGGGGTGATCCATTTGAGCTTGAGCAGTGTTTTGACTTGGCTGTCGCTTAGGCTTTCGATGGTGGCTTTGGTGTTTAGGTGCAGTACATCGCTGGCGGTTTTTAGGGCTTTTTTTAGGGCTTTGTCTTCGTTGATTAGGGCATCGGCTTGGATGATTTTAGCCTCAAGGCTGTCGGCATCAGCATAATCTGTACTATTTATGCCACCCCCCGCCTTTTTCGCTGTTTTGTACGCTTTAGCGGCTTTACTCACAGCGGCATTAATGAAGGCACTGCCGTCGTCTTTTATCATCTCGGCTTCTTTTTCTTCTTCGCTGAGTGATTCGAGTAGGCTGTCTAGCTCGCTACTGATTTCTGCCAGTCGGTTTTGCTGTTGTTGTATGGCGCTTAGTTCATTGCTTAATGCCTCACTCACTTGGCTGGTTTGCACTAGCTCAAAGGGTAGAATATGCCCTTTCCAGCCGTCTTGTACTTCGCTGTCTTTGCCTCTGACTTTTTTAATGACTAAATTAGGGTCTACCTGTTTGCTGGCGTTAAAACCCTCAGATTGCAAGATTTCTAAATCCGCGTCGATGCTTTGCCATTGGTCGTTAAGCAGTTGGTAGGCAGTGTATTTGTCGATCAGCGGGATGGTTTGCAGGCGTGTAAATAATTCATCCGCCAGTTTGCTTTCTTGCATGGCTAGGCTGACTTGTGCGTAGTGTTCTATTAGTTCGGTGTTTAAGTAGTCCTCAAAACCTGCAAAGGCTTGTTGGTAGGTTTCGATAAAGGCGGTGATTTCGGGGTGTTGGCTAATGCTGGTTTTTAGCTCATCGGCGTTAATCGCAAGCTGGGCATAATCGCCATTGGCTGGCTTGAATAAGGTCGCGCGTAAATTAGGGAAGGCTTGCCAATACTGCGCCAGTTTTTCAATTTCTTGAGGTGGAATGCCACCGAGTAGCGTGGCGTGTAAATCCCAGCTTTGTGCATCGTCTGATGAGTCAACATAACGCGGTATATTGAGGTTGTAGTCGTTATCGCGGATGGTTTGCTTATCGACAAGCTTGGAGAATTTGGGGCGGTCTTCGCGGTTGATGACGACATCGACAATGCGCTTAATATCGGAGGCTTGCAGTTTGTTGGTTTTGCCTTCTTTTTTAAAGTGCTTGCTGGCATCGACCATTAATACGTCGCTGTCGTCGCGCTGTTGGCGTAACACTAAGATGGTGGTGGGTATGCCTGTGCCAAAAAAGATATTGGCAGGCAAGCCGATAACCGCCTGAATGTGGTCTTGCTCAATCAGTTCTTGGCGAATTTTGCCTTCTTCACCGCCTCTAAACAAGACGCCGTGTGGCAGTACGATGGTCATAATGCCACTGGGTTTTAGGTGGTAAAGATCATGCAATAAAAAGGCATAGTCGGCTTTGGTTTTGGGTGCAAGACCAAAGCGCGCATAACGCGGGTCGCTGTCTTTATGGCTGGGGTCCCATTGTTGTGAATAAGGCGGGTTGGATACCACGGCATCGAGATAAAGCGGTTTGTAGGAGTTAACAGGGTCGTTTTCATCAAAATCTGGCCAATCTTCTTCTAGGGTATCGCCGTTGCGGGTTTTGATGTTATCGGGTTTGATGCCGCGCATAATCAAATTCATGCGGGTAAGGTTGTAGGTGTTTGCTTTGATCTCTTGGGCGTAATAGCGAATGCTGTCTTTATCGCTAATGTGCTTGGCGACGCAGTGACCAATATTAATCAGCAAAGAACCTGAGCCAGAGGTGGGGTCGTAAATATCAATGGTTTCATTGTCTTTTAAATGATCGGCAATAATCTCAGACATTAATAGGGAGACTTCGTGCGGGGTGTAAAACTCGCCTGCTTTTTTACCTGCATTGGCGGCAAATTTTTCGATAAGGTATTCGTAGATATAGCCGAGCACGTCATAGTCTTGCTTGCCATCCATCGGTATGGCTTTGATGAGTTGTAGCAAGTCGCTAATGGCTTTGGTTTGCTTTTGTGCGCTTTCACCCAGTTTGCTTAAGCCTGTTTCTAGCGTGTTAAAAATGCCGTCAAAGAGTTTTTTGTGATTGCCGTTAATTAAACGCGAAAATGCCGAAAGCGCATCGCGCACATTGGAGACATCAAAATCACTGCCGTTGTTTATCCAAGTAGAAAACAGATTATCGTAAGCGATAAAGTAGCCTAGCTTTTCTTGAATGTATTTTAGCGTTTGCGGGTCATCTTCGCTGAGTTGAGCGATGTCTGCTTCGGTCATGCCTTCTTTTTTGGCAAAGGCGATTTGTTGGTCAGAGAGGTATTTGTAAAAGATAAAGCCCAGAATATAGTCTTTATATTCGTTGGCTTCGATTTTTGACCGCATTTGATTTGCGGATTCCCAAATTTTGGCGGCAAGCTGTTGTTTGTTCAAGTGCTATGTCCTTTACTTACTTGTGTTAGGGTTTGTTACGTAAAATTCCTAATTTAAGCGCACAAAACAAAGGACAGTCTTGGTACGGTCGCACTGCTAGTTTTAACCAACAATATATTTTGTGTCGCTTAGTAAAGTAGTCATTCTAACCATTTTATTTCTTGATGTCAGGCAGCTGTATGCGTCCAGTACATATTGAACTTTGGTTGATAGTTTATCATAGCCTGAATGAGTTAATAGTACGGTCTGTTCCAAGGGTGAGATGTTTGGAATTCAGTTAAGTGTCACCCTCACAGCCTAATCGGTCATTATTTGTCGCATACATCTCTTATTCTTATTTCTTTTCGATAGTCATTGGAAGAGAATTAAATGAAAACAGAACAAAATTCATATCCACGGTCAAGTTCAATAGAAGATTTAGTATCTGAAGCGGTAGATCTTATTGATACAAGATTTGAGAAGCCTGCAAACATTCATGGCCTCTCATTTGGCGATGATGATATTGATCTCAAGTCTAGCGGTGTGCCTTTAGATGGGTTGACTGTCATTGCAGGCAAAACAGCCTCTGTTTGCCAACAATTTGTATTACAGACAATTATCCAACAATCCTGCTCTGATAATAAAAGAATCAGTTCGATTAATCTTACTCTGCCAACATTTCATCATACAGCTGAGTTGCTTTCACATTTTGGAGGGATTTCGCTCAATGACATTCTTCGCGGTGATATCAGTGATGCTCTCTGGCCAGGGTTAACCTTAGCTATTAATAAACTTCATGAGGCTGAAATCTACGTGTATACCGATGTTGCTATCTCTATTTCTTCATTATGTAACGAGATAACTGTAATGCACCGTAAATCTGGTATCAACATCTTCTTCATTAATGATCTGTCACAAATTAATAGCAAAGCTAAAAAAAATGCCCATTTATTGAAAAAAACAGCACGGAAAAATAATATTTCGATAATCCTAAACTATCACGTTTCATCGGTAAAAAAACTTTGTCGATCTGAGATCTTTAAATACAGTGATTTGGTAATATTTCTCAAGAACAAGCATTCACACCATAAAGTAACATTCTTAAAGAATATCTCGATTTCTAAACCTGTCTTTTTTATTACATAATAAGTTAAAACACACCACTACAAGTACAACGTACATGTGAACGGATGGGGTGAATACTATCGGCATATAAATTATGTGTAGTCACAAATTTCCCCTGGTTCACTTTTCGGCTTATCGCCGATGGATCGATGCGCGCTAACCATTGCATCGCCATGACTATATCCCGCTGTACCTCCTCTCTATTTAACTTACTTTATAGTAAATTATATGTACTTTTTTACTCAATAAATGGGCTTTATCAATACTGTCTTTTGTCCCTTTTGATTTTCCATCCCAAAATGCTATGACTTCATCAGCATAGTTAATAATATCGGTATTTCTAATAATTCCAGCACCCCGACCATACTTTTTCCAGTCAGGTTTAAATAAGGTAAAGGGAATATTCTTTTCTTTTGCATAGACTTCTGCCCATGTGTCGGCACCTTTTGCACCACCAGAAACAATTTCTGTAATATCCTCAAATGATGCTAAAGACTTTTTAAAAAGCACTTCATCCTGAAAGGTTCTTGATCCTATAATCGCCAATTTCATACTTAATTTCCTCAATGTAGTTTATGCACACATATTAAATTACATATAAGTCATATTAGGTCGCATTCTAAATATTAGTTAACAATCTCTCTAACGGCAATTGATATGCGGATGCCAATACATAACTACTTGTAATGCATGCCCTGATACACTTTTATTTTATGCTAAAAATAACTGAGCTGACTTGGCTTTTTGGCCTTTTTCAAGAATTGATTTTATCAAGTTAATATATTTGTAATCATCAAAATTAACCTCGATCACAAGGTGATCATGTCGCATTGTTCAATCATCAATGGTTTTGCAATTATTAAGTAAAGAGTAAATATTATCTGAGTACAATTTAATCTATCGTCCTAAAAGTAATAAAACTTCGTCGCATTTATATATTGAAGCTCAAGTGCGACACACTACGTCTCATAGGTAGCGTAAATTACGCTTTATCATTAACTGATAACATTGTTATTACTAATTGAGAGGAGTTAATCAGGTATGTTGATGACAGATAGTGAGCTACACATAGGAGAGTGGCATTTTGGTTGGAATGGAAATGTAAGCGATGAATTATTAGGTAATCCATCTTTCATGTTAGCAATGATTGGCAATAATATTGAAGCTCTAAAATATGCTAATAAATCATTAAAAACTAACCGTGATTTTGTATTAAAAGCCGTATCCCAATGTGGTTCTGCTCTGAAATATGCTGATAAGTCATTGCGTGCTGATCGAAAAGTGGTTATAACCGCATTAGATGCAGTTACTCTCTGGGATAGTGGTGAGGTTTGGATATCTGTCGACAAATCTCTGCGTACTGATCGTGAGGTGGTTTTAGCTGCCGTCAAACATGATGAAACAGCTCTAAAGTACACAAATAACGCCTTGCGAGCTGATCGTGACGTGGTTTTAACTGCTGTCGAACATGATGGTACTGCTCTTATATACGCTGATATATCTTTGCGTGCTGATCGAGAGATAGTTTTAGCTGCCGTGAACAGTGTGCACAATGATGGTTTAGCCCTGGAATTTGCTGATGAATCTTTACGCGCTGATCGTGAAGTTGTTTTAGCTGCGGTGAACTGTAATGGTTCGGCTCTAGAATACGCTGATATATCTTTGCGTTCTGACCGTGAAGTGGTTTTGGCTGCTGTGTACCAAGATTATTCAGCTCTAAAGTACGCTGTTCAATCTTTACGTGCTGACCGTGAAGTAGTTTTGGCAGCTGTGTACCAAGATTATTCGGCTCTGGCATTCGCTGACAAATCTCTATTAACTGATACAGCCTTTATGAAACTGTTCAGTGCCATACAGACAAAGTTCCATTTAGACATCGACATCACCCTAGATGACATGCATCTCCGTGACTATTTTGAGGAAAATGTATTAACGACTACTGCGATCATGACTATTTATCCATATAAGTGTGAAGATTTATGGGTTTTTGACGATCCTTCTGTAGGACTAGAGAAAGAACCTTTTGTTTCAGGGGCTGATGATATAATTGATATGATGGTTTTACCACTAAAAAATGCTGACTCTGGATTTAAGCTACTATTTTCAAACACAGCCTTTGATGGCTTTCAGCACTCTTTAACTTGTTTATTTTCTGACGATGATGGTTGGTGGTACCTGCACGAAGATAGTGGGTTGCAAGGATGGTTATGCCCCGCCCTCTTTAAGTACTTCAATGATGTGCCTAAAATCCTTTATGTAGCCGTCAATGAAATGGTTCCATAACCAGAAACCATATCTTGAGACTATTTGGAGTAAACTATGGTAATTTTTAAGAACTGTAAACACATTGGTAAAGTTAAGTTATGAACACATTAAAGAATCTTTTGAATCAAAAAGTTATCGATAACCCAGATCAGTGGTTTGAATCTGTTTGTAACTTACTTTTCTACAGAACTATTTTTCATATCAAAGATCAGCGTTACAAGATCACAGAAGCCGAACTTTACCTAAATAGTAAAGAGCATCCTGATGTGTTCACTCACGGAAGTGCTGATCAAGAAAAGGTAGGATTATTTTATTTCCATAAACATAAACTAGGAAAAAGTTACAAAGAATTACGCAATGGAGTTGACATTACCTTTGGAAATGAAAACAGGTTCGGAGGAATTCTGCTTAGAGGTATGCAAAATATTGGTAAAGAAAAAGAATCCGACTATATTGATGGGCCCGCATTGTTATCTCAAAGAATTATGGGTATTTTTAAGGAGAAGGGGAATAAGGTTAGTGATGTCGTTCCAAAGCTAGATATAAATATTTTTAACGCTCAAGATCTATGGCTAGAAGAAATATCAGGTCAGGACCAAGACATTTATAAGGCTCCAAGAGTGGGGCTAGCTTTATCTAAGGATGTTGATAGTCAGCTAGCATATGTTGCTAAACTTTATCGTTACTTAGCAGCTCCATTGAAGACAAAAAAACCGTAAAGAGTTATTATCAGTTGCACTGAAAAACCAAGGGTTGATCCTGTGTCTTTACTTGGTATAAGAAAAACTACTTTAGATAAACGCATGGCTCTTTTTCAAGCAGGTATTGATCTAGACCATCAAGGCTCTTATAAAAAGAAAAATGAAATATTTTATATTCAGGTATTCGACGAGCTAAGCCGTAATAATTAAGTGTAGTAGCTCAGACCTGATCTAGCAGTTACCCGTTTTATATTGGTGAGGTTATGCTCCATACGCCGTGCGAAGGTCGGCACCTTGTTAGATTGCGACCAGCCCCTGGATCCATTTTCCAACAATGCAAGGAACCACAGCAGTAGCTCTAGCACGAATTAACCTATACCCAAATGGCTTTTTGTCGAGTTCCATTGTTACAAGAACCTTTTCAGCGTGATAGCGAGCTTTCTTGACGATCGAAGCAGCAGGAAACACTGCTAAAGAAGTGCCGATTACCATGACCTTATCAGCTTCTTTTATGGCTTGGACTGAAATCTCGTAGTTCAGTATTTCTTCACCAAACCAAACAATATGTGGACGCTTCTGACTCCGTAACTCGCACAAATCACCCATTTTTATATCTTCATAGCCAATGTCATATAAAATGCTGCCGTCAATACAACTTCGAGCCTTTGTAATTTCACCATGCAAATGAATTACTTTTGAAGAACCTGCTCGCTCATGTAGGTCATCTACATTTTGGGTTACAACCGTCACATCATATCTTTCTTCAAGCTCAACTAACGATTCATGTGCAGAATTTGGCGAAGCCCGTTCCACTTCTTTCCTTCTATGGTTATAAAAATCTAAAACTAATTTAGGATTTCTGTTCCATGCACTTGGCGTGGCTACTTCTTCAAGGGAATAGTTATTCCAAAGCCCATTAGAATCCCTAAAAGTCGCTAGCCCACTCTCTGCACTAATTCCGGCACCCGTGAAGATCACTATTTTTTCTTTTGTACTCTCGGTGCTCATGATATCTCTCTTACAATATAACAACCAAGATCACCAGTGGCAATGGAGTTACTGTCCATTAGAGTGTCTTGCTTGCTAATTAATTGTCAATTATTTTATTAATCCCAACTGATCATCTTTTGATATAGGTCGGGCTGAGAATTTCTTATATTGTTGTAATGAACCTCATAACATATCCAGCTTGGCGAGTTTCTAATAAACATGCGGAATGCATGGGCTATGGTAGCTACTTCCCAGCTGTGCTCCATTACATTTTCTGATTCAGCATTTCGCATCAAGCCCCAACGTTTTATCCATTTTAGGCGTGATAAATATGCATAAAAGTTACTGGTAATTGTCATATTCTCTCCTTTCATCTTGCTTTAGCTGTTTATAAAACCATTCAGATTAATCAACAAATAAACAACATTCATCAATAGGAAGCTATTGTTACGAGTGAGATAGGTAGTTGTCGTTAGAATGACTGATGAAATCAGAAACAATCCGAACACGATTGTCATATCTGCATTATTTTGTTCTATCGACAGGTATAGCGCCGTAGAAATAGTGATAATAACGCCGATCATTTCAACTCATTTTATGTATTTATGGTGCAATTTTTTAGTCCTAATTATTTAACTACACCCATCATATCGCCTCAATGCGACAATTAAAGTCGCTCATGCATTTTCTATGGGCTTCGTTTGTCGTATAGTGGTGCTATTATTTTATTTTTTACTGAAAATTATTATTATGAGCCGCTCAGATGAAACGCTATATCGACAATGGGTGATGTTGACCCGTATTCCTCGTTATCCTCGTAAGATAACGGTGCCTGATTTAAAAAACATATTACTGGGTGAGGGATATACCGTTGATACTCGCACGATTCAACGTGATCTCAATAAGTTATCTATTTCATTTCCTCTGAGTAATGACACAGAAGGTAGAAAGAACTATTGGTTCTGGATTGAAGAAGCCGCCATCCAAGATCTGCCGGGCATGGATCCCGTCACCGCTCTCGCCTTTGAAATGGCTGAATCATATTTAGAGCCTTTATTACCAC
This sequence comes from Methylophaga sp., assembly GCA_002733715.2. Taxonomy (GTDB): domain Bacteria; phylum Pseudomonadota; class Gammaproteobacteria; order Nitrosococcales; family Methylophagaceae. The sequence continues at coordinate 2,397 of NVWQ02000070.1, read as the reverse complement.
AAGCTACTCTTGAACTATTACAGCCCTACTTCCACCGTGCACGTGTCGTGCTTAATGACCAATCTGATTCATTATTGAGAAAGTGGCCTGATAAAGTAGCCGTTATTGAACGTGGACTCGTATTACAAAAGCCTGAAATCAATCCTGATGTACAGCGTATAGTGTATCAAGCTCTCTTAGAAGAAAAGCCACTAAAAGCGAGCTATCAACCGCGTGGAGCAGAAAGTGTTAAAAAATATCTTATGCACCCACTTGGTATCGTAAGTCGTGTAGGTGTCATTTACCTTATTTGTACCCTATGGGATTATGATGATGTAAAACAATTTGCTTTGCATCGTTTTAGCCATGCAGAAATTATTGATGATCCAATCAATATTCACAAAAACTTTTCGCTTACTGACTATATTGAACAAGACAAAGAATTTGCTTATAAAATTGAGGATAAATCAATACAATTAAAAGTATTATTTGAAGCAGGCACTGCGGCACATTTGGCAGAAACACCTTTATCAGAAAATCAAACCCTCACACCACAAGATGATGGTCGCATTTTATTAGAAGTTGAAATTATGCGAACACTTGAGCTACGGTGGTGGCTGCTTGGCTTTGGTAATGATGTTGAAATTATTAAACCTGAATCAATGCGAGAGACATTTAAAAATATTGCTAATCAACAATCAAAGATCTACACAGCACACTTAGAGTAAAATAATTCACAGTCTCATTTTTCTTCAACTGTCTAATCTAACTATTACAACAAGATCCAGGTTTCTTCATCTAACTCAAACAAGTATAAAACAATCTTAAGATCAAGTTTGTTCCCGCTGGAGTGTCAACACTATTTCGTATCTAGCTGTTAGTAACATTTGACACAAAAGCTTCGTATTAAACTACAAAATAGGTTGGTCAATTTTAAATGCGAATTAACCTCATAAGTGGATCAGTTTTGCATGCTTATTAACAAACCTTCTTAGTATAGTCCTCAGACATTGGGTTAACACCTTTCTTTCTTCAGCATCTGAAATACTATCACTCATAAAATCATATTCCTCAGAAAATAAAGCGCCATGAATGTGGCTAGCTAGCCCTCCAATTTTTCATCCTCACGATCCTGCCGATCTATTTTAGCTACCTCTTCTATTGACTGACCTTTCCGAGCTTCATTATATTTACGAATTTCTTCTTTTTTAGCCCTATTAATTTCACTCCCTTATCAAAACAGATTTTAGTTTAACGGATTAACGAGACAATCTATGTCTCATACTCCAGGGCTTCTCCATTTAATAACTCTCGCCTTAATCATGCTATCCTAAATGTACCGACAATCATTAGCGATCTCTGCCATGGATGACCAAACAATCTCAATCTACAATAAAGACGCAGAAAGTATCGCGACACTCCATAACACACTTATCCCAGAGCAGATTTACCAATTAATTGACACTTATTTCATTAAAGATGAAGCCACGGCTGATATTGGTTGTGGTATTGGCAGGGATACAGCATGGCTTAAACAGCAAGGTTACCCCGTTATTGGTATCGATGCTTCCAGTGGCATGCTTACACAAGCAAATAACAGCCACTCTGATATAAAGTTTATTGAGGATTATCTACCGGAACTAAAATTATTAAAAGATTCATCATTCAACAATATTCTATGCTCTGCAGTATTGATGCATTTATCGCCAGAAGCTCTACCTATTGCCTGCTCTCGCCTGATCTCCTTATTAAAAGAAGGTGGCAGATTAATTATTTCCTTTAGAGGTTCAAGCAGTGATGACAAACGTGAGAATGGCAAATTATATGAATCTATAGATCCCTCGATACTACGAGACTACTTTTTACAACAAGGCTGTACTATTCAGCTTCATGAATCAGAGGTAGAAGAATCACGACAACTCACATGGCATAATCTCGTTATCAAAAAGTAGCAATACCTTGTGGCCTAGGCTGCCACTTACTTTTCACTCCAAAATGTAGTGTTGAGCAGTTATACGCATCTTGTAGATAATGCCGACGCTTCTCTGCCGTATTGCCGGTTTGAACAATCAAGGTTTCCCGTAATGGGTGATGGCTTGTAATAAGATATTCATTTCTATCGCTCAATCGTTCCAGTAATTCTAAAGATGGTAAACGTTCAAATTTACCTCCAACACCACGATTACAATCCGTGCATGCCAATACTAAATTAGCCACACCATTAATTGGCTTTTCTGAATCACACTGCCGCAGAACATGAGGAAAGAAATGATCAACATCAGCCGACTCATGCGTATTCTTACGCAACATGAACACCCAATCTTATCCATCGTGAACACCTAATATTATTGATGGTGAACACTGAATCTTATCCATCGTGAACGATTTTTCGTTTGGATAAGATTAGGTGTTCACGAT
>NVWQ02000069.1 GCA_002733715.2 Methylophaga sp. | reverse complement strand
GCCAGTGATAGCACGACCACGACGACCGTTATCTAATAAGGCATCAACTGATTCTTGTAACATACGTTTTTCATTACGCACAATAATATCAGGTGCATTCAAATCTAATAATCGTTTTAGACGGTTATTACGGTTAATAACACGGCGGTACAAGTCATTAAGGTCAGATGTCGCAAAACGACCTCCATCTAGCGGTACTAATGGACGTAAATCGGGTGGTAGAATGGGTAATACTTCCATCACCATCCACTCAGGCTTATTGCCTGACACTTGAAAAGCTTCCATCAGTTTTAAGCGCTTTGTTAGCTTCTTAATTTTTGTTTCAGAGTTGGTCGCCTCAATTGCTTCACGAATAACTTCAACTTCTGCTACAAGATCAATATCGCGTAATAATTGTTGAACAGCTTCTGCACCCATGCGAGCATCAAACTCATCGCCGTATTCTTCAACAGCTTGTAAGAATGTTTCATCCGAAAGTAACGTGCCTTTTTCAAGCGGCGTCATACCAGAATCTACAACGATAAATGCTTCGAAATACAAAACACGCTCAAGATCACGCAATGTCATATCTAAGAATAATGAGATACGTGATGGCAATGATTTCAAGAACCAAATATGTGCAACAGGGCTGGCTAACTCGATATGCGCCATGCGTTCACGCCGCACCTTTGCCACGGTAACTTCAACGCCACATTTTTCACAGATAACACCACGATGTTTTAGGCGTTTGTACTTACCACATAAACATTCATAGTCTTTAACTGGACCAAAGATTTTGCAGCAAAACAGGCCTTCACGTTCAGGCTTAAATGTACGGTAGTTAATTGTTTCTGGTTTTTTTACTTCACCAAAAGACCAAGAACGGACCATTTTAGGCGACGCCAAACCAATTTGAATCGCATCAAACTCTTCCTGCTGAGACTGTTGCTTCAATAAATTAAGCAAATCTTTCATATTTATTTCTCCGCTGCCGCATAATGACGGCTGTTTAGATTATCTTATTAACGTATTGTTTTAGTTCTTGATTTTATCTTCAACTAACTCAATATTAATACCAAGAGATCGAATCTCATGCGTTAATACTTTGAATGATTCAGGCATGCCTGCTTCCATACGATAATCACCATCCACAATGTTTTTATAAATCCGAGTCCGGCCATGAACATCATCTGATTTCACGGTCAGCATTTCTTGCAAGGTATAGGCAGCACCATAAGCTTGTAGTGCCCAAACTTCCATTTCACCGAATCGTTGTCCACCAAATTGTGCTTTACCACCCAATGGTTGCTGCGTTACCAGACTATATGGGCCTGTAGAACGTGCATGCATTTTGTCATCAACCAAGTGATTCAATTTCAGCATATGCATATAACCCACTGTTACTGGGCGATCAAAATATTCACCCGTTAAGCCATCAATCAGTTTTGTTTGACCACTGCGTGGTAGACCAGCTAACTCAAGCATATCTTTGATTTCAGTTTCTGCAGCACCATCAAATACGGGTGTCGCCATTGGCACACCCTCTTTCAAGTTGCCTGCTAACTCAAAGATCTCATCATCAGTTAATGAATCTAGGTCTTCTTGTTTACCGCTGGTGTTATAAACCTTATCTAAGAACTCACGTAGCTCAGCCACTTCTTTTTGCTGTTCTAACATTTCAGTAATTTTATGACCCAAGCCTTTAGCAGCCCAACCCAAATGAATTTCTAACACCTGCCCGATATTCATTCGAGACGGTACACCTAATGGATTCAGTACGATATCAACTGGTCGGCCATCGGCTGTGTAAGGCATATCTTCAACAGGTACAATCTTAGAGATAACACCTTTGTTACCATGGCGACCCGCCATTTTATCACCCGGCTGAATACGACGTTTAACCGCTAAGAAAACCTTAACCATACGTTGTACACCAGGAGCAAGATCATGACCAGAAATCAGTTTATCTTTTTTGATTTCAAACTCATCATCCATATCTTTACGATATTGTTTAATTTGCGTTGAAGCTTGTTCTAGTTGAGCATTAAGCTCTGCTGCTTCCATATTAATATTGAACCAATCAGCATGCTCTAATTTATTTAGGTAAGCCTTAGTAATTTTTGACCCTTTATCAAGATTAGGCGCAGTTTTAGCTATTTTTCCGTTTAATGATTTTTCTAAACGTGCAAATACATCATCAACAACAATACGGTGACGATCTTTTAAATCATTGCGTATTTTCTCAAGCTCATCTTTTTCAATTGCTAAAGCACGTTCGTCTTTATCAACACCATCACGGGTGAATACTTGAACGTCAATAACTGTACCGAATGTGCTCGATGGAACACGTAGCGATGAATCTTTTACATCAGCCGCTTTCTCACCGAAAATAGCACGGAGTAATTTTTCTTCCGGTGTAAGTTGTGTTTCACCTTTTGGTGTCACTTTACCTACTAAGATATCACCCGGCTTAACTTCAGCACCGACATAAACAATACCTGACTCATCTAGTTTAGATAATGCACCTTCACTTACGTTCGGGATATCACTAGTGATTTCTTCAGTACCCAATTTAGTATCACGTGCTAAGCAGTTTAACTCTTGGATATGTATCGTTGTAAAACGATCTTCTTTAACAACACGTTCAGAAACTAAAATAGAATCCTCAAAGTTGTAACCGTTCCAAGGCATAAATGCGATAAGCATATTCTGGCCTAACGCCAATTCACCTTTATCGGTAGAAGGACCATCCGCTAGAATATCGCCTTTAGCAATCACATCACCCGGTTTAACTAATGGCCGTTGATTAATACAGGTGCTTTGGTTTGAGCGTGCATACTTGATGAGAGTGTAAATATCTACACCAGAATCAGCATCGCCTGCTTCTTTATCGTTAACACGAACAACCACGCGACTCGCGTCAACAGAATCAACGGTTCCGCCACGTTTTGCAATCACCATAACACCTGAGTCACGGGCTACAGCACGCTCCATACCGGTACCTACAATCGGCTTTTCAGCACGTAATGTTGGCACAGCTTGGCGTTGCATGTTTGAGCCCATCAAGGCGCGGTTAGCATCATCATGTTCGAGGAATGGAATTAATGACGCCGCTACTGATACTACTTGGCGAGGTGATACATCCATATAATCCACTTGATTAGCTGGCATCAATGAAAATTCATTTTTATGGCGACAAGGCACCATTTTTTCTTGAATTACATTTTTATCATTCAAGGTAATCGTTGCTTGGGCAATTTTAAACTCGCCTTCATCAATCGCTGATAAATAAGTAATATCTGAAGTCGCAACACCGTCAATCACTTTACGGTATGGTGTTTCAATAAATCCATATTCATTAGTACGTGCATACGTAGCCAATGAATTGATCAACCCGATGTTGGGTCCCTCTGGCGTTTCGATAGGACATACACGACCATAATGTGTGGGGTGAACATCGCGTACTTCAAAACCAGCACGTTCACGGGTTAAACCACCGGGGCCTAACGCTGAAACACGACGTTTATGGGTTACTTCAGATAGTGGATTATTTTGATCCATAAACTGAGATAATTGGCTAGAACCAAAAAATTCTTTAATTGCAGCAGCAACGGGTTTAGCGTTAATCAATTGTTGTGGCATCAAGCCTTCTGATTCAGCCACACTTAAACGCTCACGAACCGCACGTTCTACACGCACTAAACCAACACGAAACTGGTTTTCAGCCATTTCACCGACACTACGAACACGACGATTACCAAGGTGGTCGATATCATCAACAATACCATGACCATTGCGGATAGAAACCAATTCAAGGATGACATCGACAATATCTTCTTTAGATAATATGCCTTCGCCTTCTAAATCTTCACGGCCTAAACGACGATTAAATTTCATCCGGCCTACACCAGACAAGTCATAACGTTCGCCAGCGAAGAAAAGGTTTTTGAACAAATTGTTCGCTGAATCTTCAGTAGGTGGCTCACCTGGACGCATCATACGGTAGATTTCAACTTTCGCTTCTAATGGCGTTGTTGTTTCATCTAAACGTAAAGTGTCTGAAATATAAGGACCGCGATCCAAATCATTTGAGAAGATAGTTTCGATTTTTTTAATATCAAAACGCTCAAATGTTTCTAATAATTCTTCTGTGATTTCATCATTGGCAGAGGCAATCACTTCACCACTGTCGGTATCAATCATATCCTTCGAGATAACACGTTCAATTAAGTAAGTCGCTGGCACAGTCAACGTTTTCATCCCTGCTTTTTCCATTTTCCGGATATGGCGGCCTGTTACTTGGTTGTCAGCTTCAACAATTACATCACCTTTAGAATCTGTAATCTCGAATGGTATTATTTGGCCACGTAAGCGTTGCGGCTCTAATGCTAATTCAAAACCATCACCTTTTTTAGTAAAGGTATCGTGCTCAAAGAATAGTTCCAATATTTGTTCAGTGGTATATTCAAGTGCACGCAATAGAATTGTTGCCGGTAATTTACGACGGCGATCGATACGAACAAAAACTGCATCTTTAGGGTCAAATTCAAAATCTAACCAAGAACCACGGTATGGGATTACACGAGCATTGAATAAGATTTTTCCTGATGAATGTGATTTACCCTTGTCACTATCAAAGAATACGCCTGGAGAACGGTGTAATTGAGACACAATAACGCGCTCCGTACCATTGATAACAAAGTTACCTTTCTCAGTCATCAATGGGATTTCGCCCATATAAACTTCCTGCTCTTTAATATCTTTTACAATTTTTGATTTTGCAGGGGCATCTTTATCATAAATGACAAGACGCATTTTAACTCTAAGAGGTGCAGCATAGGTTACACCACGAAGTTGACATTCTTTAACCTCATATGATGGTGTACCTAAGCGATAGCTAACATATTGTAATTCAGCTTTACCCGTGTGACTTTTAATCGGTAGAACTGAAGAAAATGCAGCGTGCAAACCTTTACTCGCGCGTTCGTCAGCAGCAATTCCATTTTGTAGAAAGCCCTGATATGAATCTACTTGTGTTGCAAGTAAATTAGGAACACTCAAGATACTTGGACGCTTGCCAAAATCTTTACGAATCCGCTTTTTCTCGGTAAACGTATAAGCCATGTATTACACCTCAAAGATTCAGCCAAACCCTATATTTATTAGGGCCTTGGCATTGTAATATTGTATTTATCTGGTCAGTTAAATTGTTACTTGACCAGTAACGGAAAAAGGCCGGCGGTTAAAACCACCAGCCATTTTCTTTATCGTGATGATAAATCATCACGATCAAAGGGCAACTTACTTAATTTCAGCTTCTGCACCCGCTTCAGTCAGTTGCTTAACAACGTCTTCAGCTTCTGCTTTTTCAGCACCTTCTTTAACGGTTACAGGTGCGCTTTCTACCATGTCTTTAGCTTCTTTTAAGCCAAGACCAGTGATTGCACGAACTGCTTTGATTACGCTAACCTTGTTAGCACCAAAGCTTGACATTACTACGTCAAACTCAGTTTGCTCAACAGCAGCTGCACCACCAGCGTCACCGCCAGCTGCAGCAGCAGCTACAGGAGCCGCAGCTGTTACACCAAATTTTTCTTCCATTGCTTCGATTAATTCAACAACCTCAACAACTGTCATTTCAGAGATAGCATCTAAGATATCGTCTTTTTTTACTTTAGCCATTTTAACTTTCCTTACAGAATTATATTGACAACCTAAACTCTAGTGAGATTAAGCTGCTTCTTTCGCATCGCGAACCGCTGCGAGCGTACGAACCATTTTGCTAGTCGGTGCCACCAAAGTACGTACAAATTTCTCAATCGGTGCCTTCATAGTACCCATAAGAATACCAATCGCTTGGTCCTTAGTAGGCATTTTGGCTAGTTTCTCAAGATCTGTAGCAGGTAATAACTTGCCACCTAGAGAAACCATTTTGACTTCTAATTTGTTATGTTCTTTCGCGAAATCACTCATAACGCGTGCTACTGCACCTGGATCTTCTGTTGAAAATCCAAATACTAAAGGTCCTGTCATTCCTTCCTGCATACAGGCGAAATCAGTACCTTCTACAGCACGCTTAGCTAATGTGTTTCTAATAACACGCAAATAAACATTGTCTTTGCGTGCTGCAACACGTAGCTCAGTCATGTCCGAAACAGACAACCCACGATATTCTGCAGCTACTGCAGAATAAGCGCTAGATGCTACTTCAGCGACTTCAGCAACTACGGCTTTCTTACCATCAAGATTCATTGCCACCTAAGTTTACCTCCCTAGGAACACTGCATAAAAACAGTGTTGTTGCTAGGGAACGAGAATTGAACAACACACGAATTTTAACTTGTCTTTTTATCCCCATTATTCGTTGTAGAGACAGTTACATAGAATAACTATGCGCCTGTCCCGACGCCTTAAATGCGAACAAAAATCCTGCGTCAAACTTTCGGGTGTTATTAAACCCTCGTTCCTAAAAGAAAGGATTGCTCCTTTCACCTTACGGTTTTCAACGTCAGAAATTCTGTAGCTGAACCCCGTCTGCGTAGGCCGATTACACGAATGTAAACGATTAAACTCACATACCTACGGTCTTAGACAACTCGGCTTCTATAAAAAATAGAGCACCGAGTGGTCCAAATTTATACTCCTAAATTAAGTTTTAAGCTTAATCTAAGAATGATTTATCTAGTATCACACCTGCGCCCATAGTGCTTGAAACACTAATTTTCTTCAGGTAAACACCTTTAGCTGAGCTTGGTTTTAATTTATTCAAATCATCAATCAATGCCACAAGGTTTTGCTGTAAAGCATCAACTTCAAAGCTAGCATTACCAATTGGGCAATGGATGATTCCTGCTTTATCAGTACGGTAACGAACCTGACCTGATTTAGCATTCTTAACTGCTTGTGCAACATTAGGTGTCACAGTACCTACTTTAGGGTTAGGCATTAAACCACGTGGACCCAATACTTGACCTAAAGTACCAACAACACGCATTGCGTCTGGCGATGCAATAACCACATCAAAGTCCATATTGCCTGCTTTAATTGATTCTGCTAAGTCTTCCATTCCTACAATGTCTGCTCCCGCTTCTTTAGCGGCATCAGCATTGGCACCTTGTGTAAACACAGCAACACGGACTGTTTTACCTGTACCATTTGGTAATACTGTAGAGCTACGCACCACTTGATCAGATTTACGAGGATCAACACCAAGGTTAATCGCAACATCTATTGACTCAACAAATTTAGCCGATGCATTTTCTTTAATAAATGTTAATGCTTCATCAGCTGAATATAATTTACCTGCTTCCAATTTTTCACGGATAGCAAGGCCTCTTTTTCCCATAGTAGCCATTATACAACGCCCTCTGTTTCTAGACCCATGCTGCGAGCAGTACCCGCAATCGTTCTTACCGCCGCATCCATATCAGCTGCAGAAAGATCGGCCATTTTTGTAGTGGCGATTTCTTCTAATTGTGCACGAGTAACCTTGCCTACTTTTTCAGTGTTTGGAGTACCACTACCACTTTTCAAGCCAGCTGCTTTCAAAAGCAATACGGCTGCAGGTGGTGTTTTCGTGATAAATGTAAAGCTCTTGTCATTGAATACTGTAATAACAACAGGAATCGGCAAGCCAGATTCCATACTTTGTGTTTTAGCATTAAATGCTTTACAAAATTCCATGATATTTACACCATGTTGACCTAAAGCAGGACCAACTGGAGGACTAGGGTTTGCCGAACCAGCTGGCACTTGCAGCTTGATATAGGCGTCAATCTTTTTAGCCATTTTCTTCTCCTAAATGGGTGCAAACGCCTTTCGGCTCCCCAATAATAAACCGACGTAACAACGCCGGATAAACCTAACTAGCCTTTTGCGACTTGGCTGAACTCTAATTCAACAGGCGTTGAACGCCCAAAAATAAGCACTTCCACTCGCATTGTGCTTTTTTCGTAATTTACTTCTTCAACAACACCCGTGAAGTCATTAAATGGACCGTCGGTAACGCGCACCACTTCACCTGGTTCAAATAAGACTTTAGGCCTTGGGCTTTCGACACCTTCTTGAACGCGTTGTAATATTTGTTCTGCTTCTGCATCTGATATCGGTGCAGGTCTATCGCCTGTGCCACCAATAAAACGAAGTACACGTGGAATATCATTCACCACATGCCATGTTTCATCATCCATAATCATATGAACTAAAACATAGCCAGGGAAGAATTTACGCTCACTTCGACGTTGCTGCCCTTCACGCATTTCAACTACTTCTTCCGTAGGAACAAGCACTTCACCAATTTTATCGGCTAATTCAAAACGCTCAATTCGCTCTTCTAAAGAGCGCTTTACTTGCGCTTCATAACCTGAAAACGCTTGAAGTACATACCATTGCTTACTCATTATTCAATCCTTCGTTTTATAGCGTTAGGGCGCGAACAGTCCAGCCTAACATTGAATCAAAGGCCCATAAGATGAGCGCCGCAATGATAACCATGATGATGACGATCATTGTTGTTTGTAACGTTTCTTGGCGAGTAGGCCAAACAACTTTACGCACTTCAACTTGTGTATCCTTCACATAACTAAGCACTGTTCCGCCTTTTGCTGTGCGAGAAGCTATAAACAAAGAAAGCCCGACTGCAGCAAGCAAGCCAAGCACTCTCAACAATGTTGAATACTCTGGAAACATATAGAACAGAGTTACTGCTGCTATCAATAAAACTACTGCAACAATTAATTTGATTGTATCTGCCATTATTTTTCTTTTACTCGGTTAAAAACAAAATGGCAGGCCAGGAGGGAATCGAACCCCCAACCTACGGTTTTGGAGACCGTCGCTCTGCCAATTGAGCTACTGGCCTAACATATAACTGCAAACAGGTCGAAGACTCCAAATCTTCAAGCTGCATTTAAACTATTTTCTATTCTGTAATTTTACTAACAACGCCCGCACCAACAGTACGGCCGCCTTCACGAATAGCAAAACGTAAACCTTCTTCCATCGCAATCGGTGCAATAAGAGTTACGTCCATTTTAACGTTGTCGCCGGGCATTACCATTTCAATACCTGATGGTAATTCACATGCGCCTGTTACGTCGGTGGTGCGGAAGTAGAATTGTGGACGGTAACCATTAAAAAATGGGGTGTGTCGTCCGCCTTCATCTTTCGACAAGATGTAGACTTCTGCATCAAAGCGTGTATGCGGTTTGATTGAACCTACATGTGCTAATACCTGACCACGATCAACATCTTCACGTTTTGTTCCCCGCAATAGTACGCCAACGTTGTCGCCCGCCATACCTTCATCAAGCAACTTACGGAACATTTCTACGCCGGTACAGGTGGTTTTCGCTGTTTCTTTGATACCCACGATTTCTAGCTCTTCACCTACTTTTACGATTCCGCGTTCGATACGTCCTGTTACTACGGTGCCACGTCCTGAGATTGAGAATACATCTTCAATCGGCATGACAAATGCGCCGTCAATGGCACGTACTGGTTCCGGGAAGTAAGAGTCCATTGCTTCACCCAGCTTGATGATTGACGGTACGCCAATCTCGCTGGTGTCGCCTTCTAATGCTTTAAGCGCTGAGCCAACAATAATAGGTGTGTCGTCACCTGGGAAATCATATTTGTCTAGTAACTCACGAATTTCCATTTCTACTAACTCAATTAGCTCTTCGTCATCTACCATGTCCGCTTTGTTCATGAATACGATGATGTAGGGTACACCCACTTGACGTGATAGCAGGATGTGCTCACGTGTTTGTGGCATTGGGCCGTCTGCTGCGCTTACTACCAAGATAGCGCCGTCCATTTGTGCTGCACCGGTGATCATGTTTTTAACGTAATCAGCATGGCCTGGGCAATCTACGTGGGCGTAGTGACGGTTTGCTGTTTCATATTCTACGTGTGAGGTTGAGATGGTAATGCCGCGCTCTCTTTCTTCTGGCGCGTTATCAATCTCTGAAAATGATTTGACTTCACCACCTTGTGCTTCGGCCATTACTTTTGTAATCGCTGCAGTCAATGTCGTCTTACCATGATCTACGTGACCAATTGTTCCCACATTGACGTGGGGCTTATTCCGTTCAAACTTTTCTTTAGACATCTCTATCTCTCCGTCAAACTTAATTCTATAAATAAACAAAGACAAGAAATTCTTGTCTAATCTAAACTGCTTTTCGGTGGAGCCCGCAATCAGAATCGAACTGATGACCTCATCCTTACCATGGATGCGCTCTACCGACTGAGCTATGCGGGCCTAATATCCAAACCCCTAAAAACAGAAAATTGCTCCTGCATTTTCTGCATACCGTCCATCCATGGCCATAAATATGGAGCGGGTGATGGGAATCGAACCCACATAATCAGCTTGGAAGGCTGGAGTTCTACCACTGAACTACACCCGCAATTCGTAACTCACATATATAATGGTGGAGGGGGGAGGATTTGAACCTCCGAAGGCTGAGCCGTCAGATTTACAGTCTGATCCCTTTGACCACTCGGGAACCCCTCCACGAGAAAGCAGGACATTGTGCGTAATATTACTGTTTTTGTCAACAACTAAAAGTGATTAAGTTTAATTATTTACATCATAACCACTGCACTCAACACCGGAGGCATAGTATACTGTTGAATTACGCTATTTCACATTTTAATTTGGATAATTACTCAGATTGCCGTTTGAATTTTCCAGTTTTAGACAGAAAATATGAATTTGCACATGTGGATATCTATTTCCAAACGCAGAAATGGTAAATTTTAGCGGTTAGCTAAGTAATTATTAGGAGTTTTTATGGAACAGTACCGCGGTACTACTATCCTATCTTATCGTCGTAATGGGCAGGTTGTTATTGGTGGTGATGGTCAAGTCAGTATGGGGAATACCGTTATGAAAGGTAATGCCCGCAAGGTTCGTCGCTTATATCATGATAAAGTCATTGCTGGTTTCGCCGGTGGTACAGCAGATGCCTTTACATTATTTGAACGCTTTGAAGCTAAGCTTGAAAAACATCAAGGTAACCTAACACGCAGTGCTATTGAACTAGCCAAAGACTGGCGAACCGATCGTATGATGCGCAAACTAGAAGCGTTGCTTGCCGTTGCAGATAGTGAAACATCACTCATAATTACGGGTAATGGCGATGTGATTGAGCCAGAGAATGGCCTTATGGCTATCGGTTCTGGTGGCCCTTTTGCCCAATCCGCCGCTACAGCTTTAATCGAGAATACCGATTTATCTGCAAAAGAAATTGTCGAAAAAGGCCTTAATATCGCCGCCGATATTTGTATCTACACCAATCATAACCTCACCATTGAAACATTAGAGTCAGAATAAAAAACCTATGCAAGCACTAACACCTAAACAAATTGTTGAAGAATTAGATAAACATATTATTGGCCAGCAGGCAGCAAAAAAGGCTGTCGCGATTGCACTACGCAATCGCTGGCGCCGTAAACAACTATCTGCTGAACTACAACATGAAATTACGCCAAAAAACATCTTAATGATTGGTCCAACTGGCGTCGGTAAAACTGAAATTGCTCGACGATTAGCTACCTTGGTCAATGCACCTTTTATTAAAATAGAAGCCACTAAATTTACCGAAGTAGGTTATGTCGGTCGTGATGTTGAATCAATCATCCGTGATCTTGCTGAAATGGCAATGAAGATGTTGCGTGAACAAGCGGTCGAGGCGGTCAAAAACAAAGCTGAGGATGCTGCTGAAGATCGCATTTTAGATGCACTTCTTCGCCCTGCTCGTGACCAAGAAGAATCAGAAGATGATTCCACTACCCGCCAGCGTTTTCGTAAAATGTTGCGTGAAGGCAAGTTAGATGACCGTGAAATCGAATTAGAGCTTAATGCACCAACGGTAGGCGTAGAAATCATGTCTCCTCCTGGGATGGAAGAAATGACCCATCAGCTACAAGATATGTTTCAGAATATGGGTTCAACTCGAACGACAACTCGCAAATTAACTGTTTCTAAAGCGTTACGGGCATTATCAGAAGAAGAGGCCTCTAAGCTTATCAATGAAGAAGATCTTAAAGCGCAAGTTATCGAATCGGTAGAACAAGATGGCATCGTTTTTCTTGATGAAATTGATAAAATCACTCACCGTAACGAAGGCGGTGGTGGCGGTAGTGATGTTTCACGTGCCGGCGTACAACGCGACTTACTTCCTTTAGTAGAAGGTAGCACTGTTTCAACTAAATACGGCATGTTAAAAACAGATCACATTTTATTTATTGCCTCCGGGGCATTTCACCTGAGCAAACCTTCAGATCTTATTCCTGAACTTCAAGGTCGATTGCCTATTCGAGTCGAATTAGATGCCTTAGGTGCTGAAGAGTTTGTGCGAATTTTGACCGAGCCAGACGCGTCATTAACAGAGCAATATATTGCATTATTAGGCGCAGAAGGTTCAAAACTCACATTTAGTGAAGACGGTTTACAACGTATTGCTGAATTAGCTTGCCAAGTAAACGATCAAACTGAAAATATTGGTGCACGCCGTTTACATACTTTATTAGAAAAATTACTTGAAGATATTTCGTTTAATACCACCGAAGACGATGCTTCAGACACTACAATTGATGCTGACTATGTTAATCAAAAATTGTCCAGCCTAGTGCAAGATGAAGACTTATCTAGGTATATATTATGAGATCTTTAGACAGTTCAAGCGCGAGACAAAATAGACAAAATGTCCCCTATGTCCATCAAAAAATCGAGCAAGAGCTAGCTATTACACTCATTTTTAATGAAAATAGTGAAAATTTTTCCTTATTTTGCTTTCGCACTTAAACCATCTAAAGGTCTCATTAATGGCAAATAGCTCTCCCCCAAGTGGCATCACTCTTCACCAAAAGTCAAAAACTCTGGAATTAGTTTATGGCGAATCACATTACCATTTACCGGCAGAATATTTACGCGTTTATTCGCCGTCAGCTGAAGTTCGTGGGCATGGTCAAGGACAAGAAGTTCTTCAAACCAATAAAGAACAAGTGGGCATTAACCGACTGGAAGCAACTGGTAATTATGCTTTGAAAATAGTATTTGATGACGGCCATGATAGTGGTTTATTTACCTGGGATTATTTATACGATCTTGCAACCCAACAAGATGTACACTGGCAAGATTATTTAGACCGGCTTGAGAAAGCAGGTTATCAACGACAAGGTTAAATATCGTGGAAGATAAAAATACCACCCATTTCGGTTACAAAGAAGTACCGACCGAAGACAAAGTAAAACATGTGGCAGGCGTATTTCATTCTGTTGCTGGTAAATATGATCTGATGAATGACTTAATGTCGATGGGTGTTCACCGACTGTGGAAGCGTTTTACAATTCACACTAGTGGCGTGCGGCGTGGTGCCAAAGTACTTGATATTGCCGGTGGCACAGGTGACTTAGCATTGAAGTTTTCTAAACTAGTCGGCAGCACAGGTCATGTTATCTTAGCTGATATTAATGCCAGCATGCTAAACGTGGGCCGTGATCGCTTAATGGATGAAGGCATCACCGGCAATATTGATTATGTGCAAGCCAACGCTGAATGCCTACCCTTCCCCGATAATACTTTTGATATTATTACTATTGCCTTTGGCTTGCGTAATGTGACGAATAAAGATGCGGCACTACGTTCAATGTTTCGCATATTAAAACCCGGCGGTCGTTTATTGGTGTTGGAATTTTCTAAACCCGCTAATTGGTTGACACCTATTTACGATACCTATTCATTCAAACTGCTGCCCAAAATTGGCAAGATATTCTCCAATGATGAAGAAAGCTACCGTTATTTAGCTGAATCTATTCGCATGCATCCCGATCAAGAGACGATTAAAGCGATGATGGCTGATGCCGGTTTTGAACGTTGTGATTATCATAATATGTCTGCTGGCATTGTTGCTCTGCATAGTGGATACAAATTTTGAGCTCATTGTTAAAACCACTTGAGCTGGCACTTAACACTGCTTTAGGCCAAGATTTAGAAACAAAAGCAAAACTCGATCAATTCGAGCAACGCCGCATTGCGGTTCATATAAAAGATTTCAATCACACCATTACAATGACTGTTGTTGATCAGCAATTAGTACTATCAACTAACACTGAAGAAACAGCTGACTTAACCATAACTGCTAATGCGATGACGCTCGCTAAATTAGGCTCAGATCCTGATAGTCTTTTTTCTGCTGAAATAGACATTAATGGCGACGTGCAATTTGCTAAACAACTACGTGATTTGCTCGATGGCTTTGATTTTGATTGGGAAGCTCAATTAGCTAAAGTAACAGGTGACTCTTTGGCCTATCCCATTGCTCATGGCATACGAAAATTTTCTGGCTGGGCAAAAAACACTCATCAGGCTATGCAAGAAAATACCGCCGAATATTTACGAGAAGAAGCCCGCATTTTACCCGATAAATCTCAAATTAATGACTATCTAACTGATATCGATAAGCTACGTGCAGATTGCGATCGAATAGAAGCCCGAATAAAAAGATTACAACCATGAAACTACGCCATTTTTTTAGACTAATCCAAATCAACCATGTATTGGCTAAACATCGTTTAGATGAATTTATCCAAGCAACACATTTGCTGCGCCCTCTTCGATTTTTAAACTACTTATCACCTTATCGCTTAACGCATAGCAATGAAGAGCCACGTGGTGAACGATTACGTTTGGCACTAGAAGAACTTGGGCCTATCTTTGTAAAATTTGGCCAAATCTTATCAACTCGCCGTGATCTCTTACCCGATGATATTGCTGATTCATTAGCTAAATTACAAGATCAAGTGACACCTTTCCCTAATGAGCAGGCATTAGCCATGATCCAACAGGCTTACGGTGATCAGCCATTAG
Organism: Methylophaga sp.; assembly: GCA_002733715.2. Taxonomy (GTDB): domain Bacteria; phylum Pseudomonadota; class Gammaproteobacteria; order Nitrosococcales; family Methylophagaceae. The sequence goes on along the minus strand of NVWQ02000069.1, from coordinate 3,915 downwards.
ATGAAATCTTTGCCCACATCGATGAACAGGCGCTAGCCTCCGCATCTATTGCTCAAGTCCATACTGCTAAATTACTCGATGGTAGTGACGTTATTCTAAAAATTGTTCGTCCTAACATCGAAAAACAAATTCGTCGTGATGTAGAACTGCTACACACCATGGCTGATTTAGCACAACGGTTTTGGGTTGATGGCAGACGATTACGTCCGAAAGAAGTCGTTACCGAGATAGAAAAGAACCTCTATGACGAATTAGATATGATGCGTGAAGCCGCTTCAGCCTCACAACTTCGTCGTAACTTTGAAGGTAGTGATTTACTTTATGTGCCAGAAATAAATTGGCAACTGACTAAAATGAATCTGCTGGTACAAGAACGCATTTACGGTATTCCTATCGGCGATATTGCCCAACTAAATGCCAATAACGTCAATATGGAAAAACTGGCTGAAGTCGGCGTTGAAATCTTTTTCACTCAAGCGTTTAAACATGGGTTTTTCCATGCTGATATGCACCCTGGCAATATTATGGTTAATGCCAGCGACCCTGAAAACCCATATTATATTGCCGTTGATTTTGGCATTATGGGTACACTATCACCTGAAGATCAAAATTATCTAGCGGATAACTTCTTGGCTTTTTTCAATAGTGATTATCGGCGCGTAGCAGAATTACATGTTCAGTCGGGTTGGGTGCCTGCTGATACGCGTGTCGATGAATTTGAAGCCGCCATTCGTAGTGTCTGTGAGCCTATTTTTGCCAAACCTCTTAATGAAATTTCATTTGGGCAAGTATTATTACGCTTATTCCAAACTGCCCGTCGTTTTAATATGGAAGTGCAGCCGCAATTAGTTCTATTACAAAAAACCTTGCTCAATATCGAAGGGCTAGGCCGCCAACTCTATCCTGAACTAGATTTATGGAAAACGGCTAAACCCATTCTTGAACAATGGATGAAAGAAAAAATGGGCTGGCAAGCCACTTTGAAAACACTACAACAAGAAGCACCAAATTGGATCCAGACATTACCAAAACTGCCTATGATGATGCACGATATTGCTCAGCAAGCCCAAGATGGCAAGCTGAAAATGCAACTATCTTCTCGTGATCTTAAAGAATTGAAACAAGAAGTGCGCAATGCGAGTTATCGTAGTGCCGCCGCTATTAGTGGTGCGGCCTTTGTAGTCGGTGCCGCTATTATTAAAGGCTTAGATGGCTATAGCGCAACCATGTTGGCTGGCATGCCTGTTTTAAGTTGGGTTCTTGGTCTTTGGGGTGGCATACTTCTGTATATTAGTCTTTCAAAATAAAAGTGATTAATTATGTTTAAAATTCTCGGAATTATTGCCGGCGGTTATTTTTTAGGCTTTTGGGGAGCGGTCATCGGCTATTTTATTGGTGCCAGTGTTGATCGTGCTAATAGTTATGGCTTTGGTGGCATTAACCCATTAGGCACAGGTCAACGCCAAGCTGTATTCCTTGAAACTGTATTTGTTTTAATGGGAAAATTAGCCAAAGCAGACGGCCATATATCTAAAGATGAAGTCGCCCATGTAGAAGCATTCATTAAAAAGAACGGCATGTCGGCTGAACATCGTAAACAGGCAATTGAACAGTTCCAACGTGGCAGTGCGGCCGATTTTGATATTTCTAACACCTTAACTGACTTTATGTCTGCTTGTGGTCATACTCTGCATTTAAAGCAAGTGCTATTGATGTATTTGATTGTTATGGCATTAGCCGATGGCAAGCTCGACCCAGCCGAACAGGCCTTGTTAGAAAAAATTGCATTACGCTTAGGATACAGTGCACTCCAATTTAGACAAATGTTAGAAATGGTGTTGAATCAATCACATTTCTCACAAGGTCGCCAACAATACAACAATCAAAATTCAGCCTCTGCTTTAGAGGATGCTTATAAAGCATTGGGCGTCACCAAAAGTAATACCGATAAAGAAATTAAGCGTGCTTATCGCACATTAATAAGTCAATATCACCCTGATAAATTAATCGGGCAAGGTTTGCCTGAAGATATGATTGCAGTGGCAACAGAACAGGCTAAAGAAATTCAAGTTGCTTATGATCTTATTAAAAAACAACGACCTAAAGCTTGAAATTTTTCATTTTGCCCCCATATATATTTAGGTAACTTGGATTTTAGCCGGAATCTCCATACACATTAAGACTCCGGCTAAAAACCTGCCGGAGTGACGAAACAATAATAAGGAGCTAGCATGATACAAGTAGGCATAGCGATATTGCTGATCCTCGCAATACTGTATTTCGTGAATAGATTTAACAATCAAAAACGATTATCGCTAAAAGAACAAGAGCTTGAACAAGCTGAATTAGATAGTGATATTCTCGATATTGATAAATCTATCGCAGAAGAACGTGCACATCAGCGCGATATGAAAAAAGACATCAACGACATTAAAGGAAATAATAAATGAATACAAAATACCTTCCCCAGATCATCATTGTGGCCATTGTAGGCATGTTGCTCATTATGTCCGCTGGCATCAATGATGCGGGTAACCGTACTGTTGTGCAATATCCCACCGGTAAATTATTAGTTAAATTCACACCCGGTATTTATATGAAGTGGTTTGGTACAGCCACCGTTTATCGTGATGTATTAACCTATGATTACGACAAAACAAATGATGGCGCTACGGCTAGTATGGTTCAGCTTGGCATCCCTGTACGCTATCAAGATGGTGGTACAGGTACCGTATACGGTAAAGCGCGTTTTTCATTGCCTAATGATGAAGTCACTATGCTGAACTTGCATAAAGCATTTCGTAGTAATGCAGGTGTCGCAAGCAAGCTAATTAAAACAGTGACCGAAGAGGGCATGAACTTAACCGCTGGTTTAATGAGCAGTGAAGCGGCTTATACTGAAAAGCGTAGCATCTTCACCCAATGGGCAAATGAACAAATTGCCGGCGGTAAATATCAAACAGAATTGAAACAAATTTCAACTGTTGACGAAAGCACTGGCAAACGTGTTGTTAAAAATATTCCTGTTATTACCTATGGCGAAGATGGTCGCCCTGTTCATCTTAAAAGTGATTTAAAAGAATATGGCATTCATGTAAACGGTTTTCAAATTACAGATTGGAACTTTGAGCAAAAAACATTAAACCAAATCTCGACTAAACGTGAGGCAACAATGGCAATTATCACAGCCAAAGCTAATGCCGAACGTGCAAAACAAGATGCATTGACTGCCGAAGAACAAGGTAAAGCCAATGTAATGACTGCGAAATATGAAAAAGAAGTAGAAAAAGAGCGTGCTGTTGTTGTGGCCGAGCAGCAAAAAGAAGTCGCCGTTATTCGAGCCGAGCAATTGGTAGATGTTGCCGAGCAGCAAAAACTTGAAGCTGAGCAAAAGAAATTAGCCGCCGTAGAGTATAAACAAGAACAAATTCTACGTGGTGAAGGTGACGGTGAATACAAACGCCTAGTGATGGAAGCCGATGGTGCCTTAGCTCAAAAACTAATGACTTATGAAGCCGTAATGAACCGCTTTGCACAAGCCATCGAAAAACAAAAATGGGTGCCAGAGATTCAAATGGGTACATCAAGTGGTAATAGCGCCGGTGAAGGTGGTAGTAACGCCATGGCATTAATTGATATGTTAAGTGTGAAAACGGCTAAGGATTTAGCGTTGGATATGAGCTTGCCGACGAATAATTAATTTTCATCTCTCCGAAATAACAATCCCCGACTCAATTTGAATCGGGGACGGTTATTATTCTAATTCAGCTTAAAATCAATCGAGTCTGACCCTGAGCGATCCCCACGAAATATAAAGTGGTTAAACATTAAGCGGCTCCTGCATGAGTTGCTGTATTTTACGAATACCCGCCTGCCAATCACTCGACCTTAACTTTAAATTTCTGTCTTTAAATG
>NVWQ02000068.1 GCA_002733715.2 Methylophaga sp. | reverse complement strand
TTCAACCTGCAGGTTGAAGGGGCACGGCTATATTAGGTAAGACGCGATTTCATAACCGCTTCAACTGTTTGAAACGAGCCTAGCACAAGAACCCGATCGCCTTTCATTGCATTTTTCAGTGCTGTTTTATAGGCCTCAATCACTTGTTCCTTTTGTACAATCTTAGACTTGGGTATAGTTTCTGCTAGCACAGCGGCTAATGCCGCACCTGACATCCCCCTATTACCTCCTAGGCCTGCAACATACCAATTATCAATAGATAATTTTAGTTCTTTAATTACAGCTCTTGGGTCCTTATCTTTTAGCATAGCTAATACCGCTATAGTTCGTCCCTCACAAGGTATTTCAGCTAATAACTTTGCTAAATTCTCAGCACCTTTTTGATTATGGGTTACATCAAATATCTGTTCAATATCACCCGCTATTCGCTGAAACCGCCCTGCTAATTTAACCGATTCTAAACCTTGATTAATATGCTGATCTGACACCGCATAACCCTTTTCAGAATTTAATAATTCAATTACCTGTAGCACGGCCGCTGCATTTTGTAACTGGTAATTTCCCACCAATCTTGGCAGTGACACGTTATTCTTATCACTCTGCTCGCTCGACCAGTGCCAACAATCCTTATCCTTAACATATTTATAATCTCGCTCAGCATGATAGAGTGGTGCTTTTAGTGTTTTAGCATGGTCTAAGATACTTTGAGGCGGTAAAGATTCAGTGCTAACAACCGGTGCGCCACGACAAATAATGCCCGCCTTTTCGGCACCGATTTGTTCTCTATTTGTACCTAGCCAGTTCATATGATCTAGGCTTATAGGTGTAATTAATGCAATATTACAATCAAATAGGTTAGTGGCATCTAAGCGACCTCCCATACCTACTTCTAATATGGCAATATCTATTTTCTGCTCACAAAAAATGTCCACCGCGGCTAGAGTAGCAAATTCAAAATAGGTGAGAGAAATTTCATTGCGAGCAATATCAATTCGATCAAAAGACTTACAAATCAGTTCATCATTACAAGGAATACTATTGAGACAAATACGCTCATTGTATTCAAGTAAGTGTGGAGATGTATAGGTGCCAACATTATAGCCTGCTTCACGTAAAATTGAAGAAAGCATGGCTACAGACGAACCCTTACCATTAGTACCTGCGACCGTAACAACGGTGAAAGGTAAGTTTGAAGTTCCCCCTAAACGGCTCCAAACGTGTCCGATTCGAGTAAGGCCAGGATCAACTTTAGTAAAATGAAGTTCTTCCTGCCATTGCAACCACTCGGGCAAGGTTTCAAATCGCATTTTATACCCGTGTCCTTTCAAAGTTCTGTCTTATAGTGCCCATAATGGATGGGGTGGCAAGGCATAATAGTAATGGTATAGTCACTCTATTATTTACTATTATAACGTAGCTAACGCATTCAGTATGTGTGCTAGAAAATTGCATTTTGAATGGTCACGGGGGTATGAGTCGCCTTAATTAAGCCGCCGCGTGCTTTTGCAACATCGACAATATGCTCGATAAACGATCACGCATATCTCGGCGATCTACAATCATATCTACAGCCCCATGCTCTAATAAAAACTCACTACGTTGAAAGCCTTCAGGTAGTGTTTCACGCACTGTCTGTTCTATAACTCGAGGGCCTGCAAAACCTATTAACGCCTTTGGTTCTGCTACATTAATATCTCCGAGCATTGCCAAGCTGGCTGATACACCACCCATTGTTGGATCGGTTAATACTGAAACAAACGGGATACCCGCTTTACTAAGTTGGGTAAGAACGGCACTGGTTTTTGCCATTTGCATAAGTGAAAAAAGCCCTTCTTGCATTCGTGCACCACCACTGGCAGAAAAGCAGATGAGGGGTAACTTCTTCTCTAGCGAAACTTGAGCTGCTCGCACAAACTTCTCACCAACAACGGCGCCCATTGAACCACCCATAAAGCCAAAATCAAATGATACAGCAACTACTGCGAGATCATTAATTGCCCCTTCCATCGCCAACAGCGCATCGTTCTCACCTGTTTTCTTTTGTGCAATCTGAATACGGTCTTTATATTTTTTACTGTCTTTAAATTTCAATGTATCAACAGGCCTTACATTCGCTGCAATTTCCGTTCGCTCACCTTCATCTAAGAAACTTTCTAAACGTGTGCGAGCATTGATCCTTTGGTGGTGATCACACTTAGGACAAACATGTAAGTTACGCTCTAATTCAGCACGGTATAGTACACTGTCGCAGGCCGGACATTTGCACCATACACCTTCCGGCACTGACTTGCTACGCACTGTCGTACGAATTTTTGAAGGAATTAATTTTTCAAACCAACTCATTTTTGTCACCTATCTTTTATTAGGCCATATCACTGGCATTAATCGCATGGCGCATTTCAGCAAGTATTGCAGCAACAGCCGCGGGTAACGCTTCTGGATTTTCTGCATGCTCTTCAATACAACGCACTAAGGTACTGCCCACCACCACTGCATCAGCAATTTTTGAAACCGCTGCTGCTGATTGGCCATTACGAATGCCAAAACCCACACCTATTGGTAAATCAGTAATCTGTTTTAATTGCAGTGTTTTATTTTCAACTTCTGTTACATCTAAAACAGCCGTTCCTGTCACACCTTTAATTGAAACATAATAAATAAAACCCTTAGCATGTTCTGCAATGTATGCCATACGCTCTTGTGTTGTTGTCGGAGCGACTAAAAATATTGTATCAATTTTATGTTTATCCATTATCGGTAGAAATTGTTCCGATTCTTCCGGCGGTAAATCAACCGTTAATACACCATCTACACCCACTTCTTGTGCTTTTTGTGCAAATGTTTCATAGCCCATTACTTCTAATGGATTGGTATAGCCCATTAGTACAATCGGTGTTGTTGTATCTCTTTCTCTAAACTGGCGAACCATATCTAATACATTATGAATGGATACATTATTTTTTAAAGCACGCTCGCATGCTTTTTGAATAACAGGACCATCCGACATAGGGTCAGAAAATGGTACACCTAATTCTAAAATATTAGCACCTGCATCAACAAGAGCATGCAACATTGGCACAGTAACCCAAGGTTCAGGATCGCCAGCAGTGATATAAGAAATTAAAGCGGTTTGCCCATCCGCCTTTAACTTTTCAAAACATTGACTAATACGACTCACTTTTGATCCTCAAAATTTAATCCTGATAATGCTGCAACAGTATGCATATCTTTATCGCCTCGGCCAGACAAGTTAACCAATAATATCTGATCAGGTGTCATCGTAGGTGCTAATTTAGTAGCATAAGCTAATGCGTGACTTGATTCTAGTGCAGGAATAATACCCTCCGTGCGAGTTAAGTCATGAAAGGCTTGCAGAGCTTCATCATCTGTTACAGACACGTAGTTAGCACGACCAATATCTTTTAATAAAGCATGCTCAGGCCCTACTCCTGGGTAATCTAAACCAGCTGATACGGAGTGTGTTTCTATAATCTGACCGTTTTTATCTTGCATTAAATAAGTACGATTACCGTGCAGCACGCCAGGAGAGCCGGCACATAAGGGTGCTGCATGCTTACCTGTTTCTATACCGTGGCCACCACCTTCAACACCGTACATTGCAACACTTTCATCGGCAATAAATGGATGAAACAATCCAATAGCATTTGAACCGCCACCGATACAGGCTATAAGTGCATCAGGTAGCTTGCCGGCAGACTTCAGAATCTGATTACGCGCTTCTCGACCAATAATAGTTTGAAAATCTCTCACCATTTCAGGATAAGGGTGTGGTCCAGCAACTGTTCCAATAATATAAAACGTATTATCAACATTGGTTACCCAATCACGCAATGCTTCATTAAGCGCATCTTTAAGTGTGCGCGAGCCTGATTCAACAGGAATAACTTCAGCACCTAATAATTTCATACGGTATACATTTTGTGCTTGGCGCTGCACATCTTCTGCGCCCATATAAACAACACATTCAATGCCCAATCGTGCCGCGACCGTTGCCGTTGCAACACCATGTTGGCCTGCACCTGTTTCAGCAATAATACGTGTTTTACCCATGCGCTTAGCTAAAAGAGCCTGGCCAATAGTATTGTTTACTTTATGAGCACCGGTGTGGTTTAAGTCTTCACGCTTAAGATAGATCTGAGCACCACCTAATTTTTTGCTCCAATTTTCAGCATGATAAAGCGGCGATGGGCGACCAACATAATCAGCCAAATCCTTATCCATTTCAGCCTGAAATTCAGGATCATCTTTATAGTGGTTATACGCTTCTTCAAGCGCATAGATGGCTTCCATCAGCGTTTCACCAACAAAACGACCACCATACTTCCCAAAATGACCTTTATCATCCGGATAGTTATCGTAATAATCTGCTATCTTTTCAGACATTTACTACCTCTTGCATAAAATTTCTTACCTTATTTTGATCTTTTATTCCCTTCGCTTGCTCTACACCACCACTCACATCAACAGCATAGGGCTGCACTCGACTTATAGCCTGAGCCACATTTTCAGTATTTAATCCGCCCGCAAGGATTACCGGCATATTGATATCCGTAATGAGTGACCAATCAAACACTTGGCCTGTCCCTCCCGGCACACCTGGCTGATAACTGTCTAATAATATTGCAGAGGCTGACTTATATTGTTTTGCGGCTTCTTCTAAATTAATCCCGTCACGCATTCTTAATGCTTTCATATAAGGATAATTAAATTGTTCACAGTACTCTACAGATTCATCACCATGAAACTGCAAAATACTAATCGGTAAAGCGGCTAAACACCTATTTACAAACTCGGGCTCTGCATCAACAAACAGTGCAACAATACTAACAAAAGGAGGTAAAGCTATAATAATAGCCTGTGCCTGCGCAATTGTTACCGCTCGCGGGCTAGGTGTATAAAATACCAGACCTAACGCATCCGCACCCATTTCAACTGCAAATTCAGCATCTTGGCGACAAGTGATACCACAAATTTTAACGCGTGTTCTCATTAATCTTATCTGAGAATTAAAAGCCCATTTTACCAGACCACGGGGAAAGCTGACACCTTTGGCAGATCATATTTTTCGGGATAATCTACATTTACAAAATAAAGGCCTTCCGGTGCCCCCGTGATCCCACCCTGAGAACGGTCGCGACTTTCAAGTACCTCTTTTGCCCATAAAACCGGTTTATCACCTTGGCCAATGGGCACTAGAACGCCTACAATATTGCGAACCATATGGTGCAAAAACGACCTAGCAGTTACATCAATTGCAATACAATTATCATGTCGAATGACCGTTATTTTTTCTATTGTTTTGAATGGACTGTGTGCCTGACAAAGCTTAGCGCGAAAAGCAGAAAAGTCATGATGCCCAACTAATAAATCTGCCGCTGCTTGCATCTTCTGTTCATCAAGAGGTGCAAACAACCACCACATACGATTAGCCTGAATAGCTGATCGGCCTACCCGGTTAAAAATTAAATACCGATAACTTCTATTTAGAGCAGAAAATCGAGCACTAAAATCATCATCGACAGGTCGAGCCCAGACTACATTAATATCCTTGGGTAAATTAGAATTTAAGCCCAAAATCCAGTTACGTTCACTGCGCTCTGCTCGGGTATCAAAATGAACTACTTGCTGTAAGGCATGAACACCTGAATCAGTCCGGCCTGCCGCTACCGTTTTAATAGGTTCATTTGCAACTTTACTTAATGCCGCCTCTATGCACGCCTGGACAGTGGACTGTGAAGGTTGAACTTGCCAACCGGAATAATGCGTTCCATCATACTCAAGACCTAACGCTACTCTCACCCACCACTCACTATTTCAAATTATTTAATATAATTTGGGCACGTGATTTTTGTTCATCATTGCCCTCTTGTAAGACCTCATTTAATATATTCTTCGCACCATCTGGATCGCCCATGTCGACATATGCCGCCGCTAAATCAAGTTTAGTTTCAGCTTCATCAACTTCATCGAAGTCACCAATATCAAATTCTAAGTCATCTGTACCTATATCTAGTTCTTCTGCTTCTTCTGCTTCTTCTGCTTCAATATTAGTTTCAACATCAAGTTCGGGCAATTCTTCTGGAATTTCTATTTCATCAAGATTGATTTCTACTAAGTCATCTGCTTCATCGGATAATTCTGGCAATTCAGAAGTGTCGACAACTAATTCTTCGGTGACCTCTTCCAGTAAGCCACCATCCTCAGTTAACTCAGTATCGTCATCTGTCTCAATATCAAATGATAGTGGTGCATCTAACTCTAACTCCGAATCACTGTTATTATCTGATGTATCTAGAACAAAATCCGTATCAAATGACAATGGCTGTTCATCTTCGACTTTCTGTTCAACTAGCTCTGAAGCAGCATCATCAAGTGATTCATCTAAATTAAACTCTATCGCGCTATCATCATCACTTTCTTCAGCTGTATCGACAACTTCGGGCTCTAAATCAGTCAAAGCATCGGTTACATCATCTATTAAAACTAAATCTTCCGTCGCTTCTGCTTCTTCTTGAACAAGCGATCCATTTTCAGGTGCTAACTCTTTACCCCAAGCAACTATTTCTTGCCAATCAGCAGAATCTTTATCTATATCAATATCTGCTTTTAACTTATTAAATTCTTCTGGTTGTTTTTGGTGATAAGCTAGTGCAATTAATTTTAACGCTACCGCTTGATTTGTCGGATCTTGCACTCTTGCCCGCTCTATGACTGCATGCGCCTCGTCATATTCGCCATAGGCAATCGACATTTCAGCTTGCTTAAGTAAATCGTCTATATCTTCTGCTGGTTCAAGCAATACTTCCGATGAGTCATCAGTCATTGGCTCTTCATTTTGATCTGAAGGGATAGCATTGACATTTGTTAATTCAACGTCACTAGCATCAGCGCCTTCTATTGAATCAGTATCAACCCATTCATATTCTTCATCTTGGTTACGGCGTCGTGCAAATAACCATGCAAGCAGCCCCAAGAATAATGCACCAAGCCCGCCCAATACAGCTATTTTATTGCCTAAAATAAAGGCTTTTATTTTATCCGCAAGACCTAACTGATTACCACTATCACTTCCATCCACTAACTGTTCAGCTGTATCTATCTCAGGGTAAGGAAGTGCTTCTTCCAGTTCCTCCACAGAATCACTCATTTCATCAAAAGAGTCATTCATTTCTTCCATTGGAGGGGCAGTATCCATTACAGATGAGTCGCCCCCTCCTATTTCTGGAAATAAGTAGTCACCTCTGAATTCAGCTTCTTCTCTTGCAGCAGCAGCAGCAGCAGCGGCTTCATCAAACATTCTTTCTGCTTGCAAGGAGTCTTGGCTTATTGAAGTGGTAGCATCAAAATCTGTTTGCTCCGGTAATACGGCAGACACAGAATCTGCCCCTAAAAATATATTACTACCACTGTATTCTGCTTCAGCTCTTGCTGCTTCAGCGGCTGCTAGTACAGCGGCTTCATCGACCATTCTTTCTGCTGGTGCATACATTGAAGTATCAATCTTCTTAAGAAGATCTTCAGTCTCATCTACAAGTTGGTCAACATCCGTATCAAGCATTTCTTCTGCGCTATCAACTAAGGCTTCCACTCCAGTATCTTCAATCAGTTCTTCTGCCCCATCCACAAGTTTGTCAATGCTAGCATCATCTGCTTCAGTTTCATTTAGCGCTTGTTGCATTTCCTCAGATAAATCATCTGACGCAAGTTCGACTTTTTCATCATCGCCCAGAGCACCTTGCAAGCGAGCAAGATCGGCATCTTTGACCATGATAATTCTGCGCATGATCTCTAACTGTTCTTCCATCGCATCCATTCGCGATTTAAAATCTATATTTTCTTGTTCTTGGCCTTCTATTGTTTCTTGTGCAAGCGTTAGCTGATCTCTTAACTTAGTGAGCGCATCACTACCTAATGGCGATAGCTCATTATTTCCCATTGTTGCGTCATCATTATCTACAACAAGTTGTAGTCGAGCATCGTCATTGGTAACGGCATGTTCTGCTGTTTGCAACATTTCCTCATCGTTATTTATTGCTGTTTGCTCTGTTTTATTTTGTGCTGCTGCAACGATATTATTTGCATCTTTCCACTGCTGATACTGTTCAGCAACACGTGCTACAGCTTGTCGATTTGATAATTTTGTAATCTCATCCATACTTGGAATAGTTAGGGTCTGCCCCGTTTTGAGATTATTAATATTATTTCTTATAAAGGCATTTGGATTCTCATCAAGCAAAGCCATCATCATTTGATGAACAGAAACGGATGATGAGGGTTTTGTAGCTAGTGCAATATCCCACAATGTATCGTCGCGTTTAGTAGGGCCATAACTATTACCTGAATAATAATTAGACGCTGGTGCTTGATAACCGCTATCAGGGTATTGATAAGTCGTTTTATTAGATGATTGTTGGCTCGGTGTTTTTACTCGTGCTGGTGTGATAACTTTAGCAGGCTTAGCAAATACCGCTTTAGGCGGATCGAGTAGCACAGTATATTCACGAATTAATCGACCTTCGCCAGTTGTTGCCGTAAGTAGGAAGTCAATAAAAGGTTCTTTAATGGGTTGCTGCGAGCTTACTTCAATAATCGCACCACCCGGGTGCTCAACAACATTGAATACTAATTTAGTCAAATAATAACTACGCTCTATACCTGCCCGTGCAAACTCGTCATTGGTGGCTAGGCGGACTTGAAGGTTACCCTCTTCGTCTTCTTTTAAAGCCGTAACGGGAATTTTTGCTTTAAAGGGCTCATTGAGCGCCGATGATAATTCAAGTTTTCCCAACCCGAAGGCATTTGCCTGTATTGGTGTTAATATCCCTAATGCTATTACTACCGCAACACTGGAAAACGTTCTATTCATCATCACAAATTCCTTTAAACATCTAAGCTAAGTCATTATCCTACCACTTAAAGGTAGTCATTAACCAGTATTTCCGCGATTTGAACACTGTTTAATGCTGCACCTTTACGCACGTTATCGGCCACCACCCATAAATCTAAACCATTTGGGTGTGAAATATCTTCTCTAATTCGCCCAACATAGACAGGATCAGTACCTGAACCATCTGTTACTGCCGTAGGGTATCCACCATCAGCATGCTCATCAATCACCACTATTCCTGGTGCATTCGAAAGTAGCTCTTTGGCTTGTGCTGCCGTGATCTTCTCTTTCGTTTCAATATGCAATGCTTCTGAATGCCCATAAAACACAGGAACACGAACAGCCGTTGGGTTCACTAATATATCATCATCACCCATGATTTTCTTCGTTTCCCACACCATTTTCATTTCTTCTTTGGTATAGCCGTTGTCTTCAAACACATCGATATGTGGCAAAACATTGAATGAAATTTGTTTTGGATAAACATTACTTTCAACGGTGCGACCATTTAATAATGCCGCTGTTTGCTTGGCTAATTCATCCATAGCCGGCTTACCTGTACCTGAGACTGCTTGATAGGTGCAGACATTAACTCGCGTAATTCCTACAGCATCATAGATTGGTTTTATCGCAACCAGCATTTGAATAGTTGAACAATTGGGGTTGGCGATAATGCCTCGCTTTTTGTATTGAGCAATCGCTTCTGGGTTTACTTCTGGAATAACTAAGGGAATATCATCGTCATAACGAAACTCTGACGTATTATCGATAACCACGCAGCCCGCTTCAGCTGCCTTAGGGGCATAGACCTTAGAAACACTGGCACCAGGTGAGAACAAGCCCACTTGCACCTTAGAAAAATCAAATGTCGCTAAATCTTCAACAATTATCGTTTTATTACCAAAACTTACTGTGCTACCTGCAGATCGTTCACTGGCTAAAGCATAAATTTTACCTACAGGAAAATTCCGCTGATGCAGAATTTCTAGCATTGTCTCGCCTACAGCACCTGTTGCACCAACAACAGCAACGTCAATTTTTTTACTCACATTTCACCTTACAATAGTTTTTTAAATTACAGAATTAATTGAAATTATCTTATTTAAATCAATCATTAAAGAGCTGCAATAACTGCCGCCCCCATTTCTGAAGTGCCCACTTTTGTCATTCCATCAGAATAGATATCAGCAGTACGTAAACCTTGATCAAGTACCTTGCTGACTGCAGCTTCAACACGATCTGCCAATGTTGGTTCATTCAGCGTATAACGCAACATCATCGCAACTGATAGAATTGTCGCTAACGGATTGGCGACATTCTGACCTGCAATATCTGGAGCAGATCCATGAATAGGTTCATACATTCCTTTACCGCCTTCATCTAATGATGCTGAAGGCAACATACCAATCGATCCTGTTAGCATTGAAGCACAATCTGACAAGATATCACCGAACATATTGGTTGTAACCATCACATCAAACTGTTTGGGAGCTCTAACTAACTGCATTGCAGCGTTATCAACATACATATGGCTTAATTCAACATCGCTATAACTTTCAGCAACAGTTTCCATTGTTTCACGCCATAATTCAGTACTTTCTAGCACATTGGCTTTGTCAACACTGCACAATCGGCCCTGTCTCTTTTGGGCAATATCAAAGGCTACTTTACCAATTCTAGTTATTTCGCTTTCTTTATAGACCAAGGTGTTGAAACCTTCTTTCTCACCATTATCTAAAATGCGAATGCCTCGCGGCTGACCGAAATAAATACCGCCGGTTAATTCTCGCACAATCATTAAATCTAAGCCTGAAACCACTTCTGCTTTGAGTGACGAAGCATCAGCTAATTGTGGATATAAAATAGCGGGGCGCAAATTAGCAAACAAATTTAATTTACTACGAATGCCTAACAATCCTTTTTCAGGACGAACGCTAATGTCTAACGACTCCCACTTATAACCACCCACGGCGCCTAATAAGATTGCATCGGCTGTTAGTGACATAGCCACCGTTTCATCGGGTAGCGGTGTGCCTGTTTCATCATAAGCCGCACCACCGATCAAGCCATATTCTAACTCAAGGTCTAAACCTTCACTTGCCAATGCTTTTAAAAGCTTTACCGCTTCTTCAATAATCTCAGGACCAATGCCATCGCCGGGCAATATTACTATTTTCTTTGTCATTCTTTTATTTTCACTACTTTAATAGAGGATATACGTAATTCTATAGGGGAAACTACTTACTAGCTAAACAACCACGGTGCTTGCTGTTTTCGTATTTTTTCATACTGTTCGATTTCATCAGCATGTTGTAATGTTAAGTCGATATCGTCTAAGCCATTCAATAAACAATGCTTCTTAAATGGATCAATTTCAAAGCTTATAGCCTCACCTGTCGGCAAACTGATAGTCTGCTTATCCAGAGCAACTGATAACTCAAAGCCCTTAATTTTCTCAACAGAATCAAATAAATTGTTCACTATTTGTTCATCAAGTTTAATCGCCAATATACCATTCTTACTGGTATTGCTAAAGAATATATCTGCAAAACTTGGGGCGATTATGACTCTGATTCCAAAGTCATCTAATGCCCAAACGGCATGCTCCCGGCTAGAGCCACAACCAAAATTCTCACGAGCCAATAAAATAGTCGCACCCTGATAGCGCTCTTGGTTTAAGACAAAATCTTTATTGATCGGCCTATTTTCACAGCTCTTACCGGGTTCACCTAAGTCAAGGTAACGCCATTCATCAAATAAATTAGGGCCAAAGCCACTACGTTTTATCGATTTTAAGAATTGTTTTGGAATAATGGCATCAGTATCAACATTAGCCCGATCTAAAGGCACAACTAAGCCTTGCTCTATGGAAAATTCTTGCATATTAAGGGGGTTTCTACTTGTTAATCTCGTTTCAAATTAAATGTTAGGTAAAACGTTACTGGCACAGCCTGACTAATACTGGGTAATTTGACCAGCGCCATTAGTTTATCGATACCTTTAACTAAAGAAAAATCACCGGCATTGATTACTACTGGTTTGATACTCACTACCGACAACTTTGCACCAACTAATCGAGTAATTATAACATCTATTTTTAATGGTTTGGTGTCACCATGCAAGTCTAACACGGCATCTACCGTTAGTTGCTCACTTGCACCTTCAGCAATAGCATCAACGATTTCTGTATCAACTGTTGCAGAAAGGATTGCTGAAGAGTATGAATTCACCTCGAACAAATGCTCTTTCATTCGCTCATCACGAACAGGGTTCTGAGTATCGACGCTGGCTAAATCAATCGTTACTGTTAACTTTCCTTGTTCATCATATTGACCCTGCAAGGATTTGAATTGATGTGTTTCTGCAATATTACCTTTTTTAATTGAGATAAAGTTTAATTGTGATGTGTGTGAATCTAACACCCATTCAGTTGCATAAGTCGGCACCGAAAATAAAACTAGGGTAGTTACTACTATTTTTAGATAGCCTTTAATCATAGTCCTTGTCCTTTAATTTTTAGTTACTTCACCTTCAACGCCATCATACTCTTTATTAAGTAATTCTATCGATTTAGTTACGCCATCAAGCATCGATGCTTTAAGTATGATAATTTCTACCCGTCTATTTCTAGCTCTATTTTCTGCCGTATCATTCGTTGTTAGCGGCTGTGTATCAGCATATCCCTCCAACACAAAACGCTCTCTTGCAATTTCGCCACTATCTAATAACTCATGAACTACTGAAGCTGCACGCGAAGTTGATAATTCCCAATTTGAACGATAACGCGGTGTGTTAATAGGAATGTTATCGGTATGTCCCGCCACTGCAATTTGCCCATCAGTTTTAACTAAGACCTCACGAATTTTATCTACTATCGGGGTAAAAGCCCTATTCAGTTTTGCATCACCTGACGGAAATGAGCCTTTCTCACGGATCCGGATAACAATTCGGTTTGATTCAGTTTCAACATCAATCAACCCTTGTGCAATTTCACCTTCCAATGCTTCTTTGAATGCTTCAGCCTCTTCCGCTATTTCTTTCGCCTGTTGTTTCGCAACGTCTTCAGCATCCATTTTCACCTTTAATGCATCACGCGTTTCATCAATGGTATCTTGGCGTACTTCTTTTAAAGGCGTGGGTCTGGGCTCTCCCGGGCTGAATTCTTGTGCAATAATACTAGTGCCCTTGGGAATCTCATTGGCAGCAACTTCACGTTGAACACCAAAGGCATCATCTAGTGACTTGACGACCATTTTATATTTCAAGGCGTCCATTTCTGCAAAGGATAATAACAATACAAAAAAGCACATCAGCAGTGACATTAAGTCAGCAAATGTCCCCATATAGGCTGGCAATCCCTCGGGGGGACAGTCACAATCGTGCTCTTGCTCTTCGACTATTTCACTCATACCAAGCTCACGTTATATCGAATACATTCATTATTCAGCTACCGCTTCTGCTTCATTGCTTTCACGTTGTGATGCAGGTAAGAAGTTTCTTAATAATTCTTCCAACACTTTCGGATTTTGACCTTCTTGTATGCCTAAAACACTCTGAATAATAATGTTTTTATTCATTTGCTCTTCAGCGCTACGTAGTTTCAATTTATCAGATATTGGCAACGCGAACATATTAGCAAGCATGGCACCATAAAGTGTGGTCAATAATGCCACCGCCATTGCAGGCCCAATCGATTTAGGATCAGACATATTAGACAGCATTTGCACCAAACCAACTAGTGTTCCTATCATTCCCATTGCAGGGCCAGCATCACCCGCTTGTTTGAATAAATCTTGGCCAATTTTATGACGGCCCACCGTTTCATTCATCTCGGTTGACAGTGCTTTTTTTACAATCGCAGGTTCATGACCGTCGACCAACATACGAATGCCTGTAGCCAATACAGGATTATTGATTTCTTGCCCTTCAAGTGCAAGTAAACCTTCTTTTCTTGCAATGCCCGCTAATTCAACAACAACTACGATTAATTCTTCGGCTGATTCAGCTTTGTGTAAAAAAGCTTTTAATGCCACTTTAATCGAGCCTATCATTTGTCCCATGGTGTAGCGCATCATGACTACGGCCAATGTACCACCCAAGACAATCACTAAGGAAGGTATATTAATAAATACCAGAGCGCCAGATCCTGTCGCAATAGTGCCAATGATTAGCGCCCAAGCAACTAAAACCCCTATTAATGTAGCTAAATCCACTAAATTATCTCCTTAAGATATAGCGTGAGCCTGTTTGATGCATGATTTAAAATGCCAATTCTACCCAAAAATAATTAAAAAATCTGTACCTTGATCTCATTAGTTGATTTTTTGTTGTTTTTTATTTTGATAACTTATCCAAGCTGGCAATACCAGCAATACACTTATAAATATAAATAGTATTATTGGCCATAGTATCGGCCGATTCCACGTTTGCTGTAATTTAGATCGTTGTTCAACATCTACCCTGCGGTATTTAGTCGTATTATTTGCCATTAAATTTGGTTTTACATTGTTATTCCAGCCGTGATAAAGCGAAAACTGCTTTGGATGATAACCCCATACCCAAGGTGCATCTTCACGTACAATGGCCAGCATTTTTTCAATCACTTTTTGGCGCTGATCGTTATCAGGCATCACCTTCATTTGTTCAAATAAATGATCGAATTGATCATTCTGATAATTGCTGGTGTTTTGCCCACCTGAAATGACTTTACTATTCGGCCCGTAAAGTAAAAATAAGAAATTTTCTGGATCAGGATAATCCGCATTCCATCCCCATTGGAATATTTGAGCTTGCCCCGTCTGCATTTTGTCTTGAAAACGGTTGTAATCCGTTTCTCTTATGACTAACTGAATGGATAATTTCTGAAACTGTTTTCTCAACCAATCAAAGCGAGCTTTTGAATCTGGCCCACTACCTGTCACATCAAAATACAAAAGGAGCGGCTCTCCTGTTTTTTGCGCTCGCCCTTCGGGATAACCAGCCTCCGCCAATAAACTACGAGCATATACTATCGTTTTTCTTTTAGCTTTGCCTTGTTGCCAAGTATACAAATAAGGATTGTAGCCTTGCTCTCCTTCTTTGTAGCCAAAAATTCCTGGCGGAATCGGCCCTTGTGCAGCAATGCCTCGGCCATTGGTAAATATTGAAATATATTCTTCTTGATCAATAGCAATGGCAATGGCTTGTCGTAACTTCTTGGCTCGCTCACCATATCCACCAACAATAGGATCGCGCATATTAAATCCTGTGTAGAAAATAGAGGTCTCTACCGCTGTTTTTAAGATAATGCCTTGCTGCTCCATCTGTTCACTTAAAGCAAAAGCACCTGCATTACTCATTTGAATTGCTTGTTCAAAACTATCTGAGCTAATACCGCTAATATCATAATAGCCTTGCATGAACTTATTCCAATAGGGGATTGTTTCTTTTTCTAAGCTAAAAACAATCTTATCAATGAAGGGTAAACGTTTACCCGCATCTTTCAGCAAGCCTTGTTTTTTATCGTCCTCTTCCCCTTCGGTGGGATAATAGTCAGCATGATAATTCGGGTTTTTAGTTAAAACCATTCGACGATTAGGATCATTCTCTGATAAATAATAGGGGCCAGTGCCAACAGGATACCAATCTAAAGAAATGTTCTTGTCGATTAAACCTTGTTGATCATAAAAACTATCTGCCTCCCATGGCATTGGTGCAAAAAATGGCATAGCTAACCAATATTGTAATTGCGGGTATTTACCCACAACTTTAATCTGATATCGGTAACGGTCAATGACTTTCACACCATCAAACGAAATTGTTCGTAAATTAATTAATTTTTTTTGTTGCTGATACTGTCGTAATTGCTTTGCATATTCAGCTAAGCCAACAATATATTCCCCCATTAAACCTACAATGGGAGAATGAACTTTCGGGTGTGCTAAGCGTTTAATTTGATACACATAATCCTCAGCTATTAATTCTCTAGTATCATTGCGTTCGAAATCAAATAAGGTAGATATGCCACTTAATTGTTCATCAGTGAGTTGATGATATAAAAATTGCTGTTCGTTTGTTTTGACGAAAGCAGGATGAGGTTGATAATAAATATTGGGTTTAATTGTTATTTCATAAATACTGTAAGCTATATTTTCTACTGCTTCATTGACATCTACCTCAATATCATCCTCATTAAAATAACGAATTGCTGGCAAAGATTCTGCCGTTAAAGGAATTAATTGATAAGGTCGTTTAAGATAGTGGTATTGCAAGGGTGGTTCATAAATATGGCCGGTAAAGCTTACCTCATTACTTGAATAAGACCGAGCGGGATCGAGGTGCTTTGGTCGCAATGAGAAGGATGTATATAAAATGGATTCATCAGATGCCTGTTCCGGATACGGAGAGTTAATCGCTGGAAGCTCACACCCAGCTAAAAGAAATAAAGTAACAATATATAAGAATAATGATAAGCGCATAGTATTTAACGTTACTTCAAATCCTATTTATACTCAAACTTTTTAGCTAAAGACACCCGCTCCGCGACACCATCAGGAATGTCTTTAATTGCTTCAATTTTTTCTAGTCGTGTTAATAAGCCACATCGATTTGCTAACTGAATACTTAGCCCCGGTCGTGCATTCATTTCTAACATAAGCGGGCCATGTTCATGATCAAGCACAATGTCTACACCAATATATCCTAGCCCTACTAGATCAGAACAATGAACCGTTAGATAAAGAATTTCTTGCCAATTTGGGATCTGTAAGCCAATGATAGAAGCACCCGTATCTGGATGCTGGTCAATAAACTGTTCATGCCATACACCCGATAGTGTTTTTCCTGTTCTCAAATCAATACCCACACCGATTGCGCCTTGGTGCAAGTTTGCCTTTCCATCAGATTGGCGAGTGGGCAAACGAATCATTGCCATGATAGGAATACCACGAAATACGATCGTCCGTATATCAGGAACCCCTTGATAACTCACATCAGCAAATACAGGATCAAACTGAACACGTTGTTCCACCAGTGCAGTATCGGGCAATCCACCCAAGCTATACATGCCACTTAGAATATTCGAAATATAGTGACCTAATTCTTGCTCACTAATGATTTGACCATTATTCTTACGATAACCGTTCTGGCTCCGCCCAATGATAACCAATATGCCTTCACCACCACTTCCATGGGCAGGTTTAACGACAAAATCATCATACGGTTTTAATTTCTCAAATAATGTTGAAATTTGCTTTTCTATTTCAACCAGAGCATAGAGTCGTGGCACGGCAACACCCGCTGATTCCGCAAGATGCTTTGTTTTAATTTTATCATCTACCAAAGGATACAAGGCACGTTTATTATAGGCCGCTATATAATCACCATTACGCTGATTCATGCCAAGTATGCCCATACTTTTCATTCGGCGCCAAGGAAATAGTTGCTCAATAAATGACACTAAGACAGACCTGTATTGTAAAAGATAAATCTAGGCATCATCTTTAGATAAGCTGGCACGAAAACGCCATAACTCAGTTAATCGATATCCGGTATACCTGCCAAGCAATAACATTACGGCTAAAAGAATTAATAACATTTCAGGAAATACAAAAATCATATGTGCCATTGTATCGTTACTCATCAACAAAAAGCCTAGTGCTGCTACTACCAAGCTTCCAAAACCTTGCTGCAATGCTTCTGAAGGGCCATGCTCTTCCCATATCAGCGACATACGTTCAATCGTCATGGCTAGAATAACCATCGGGAACAATGCTATAGATAAGCCTTGTTCAAATCCTAGCTTATGACTGAACACGGTGATAACCGTCATTAAAATAATAACAATCGTTAGCACTGCTGCTAATCTAGGTACCAGCAGTAACTGTAAATATTCCAGATAAAATCGTATTGCAAGCCCTAAAGCTACAATTAACGTAAATAGAAATATCCCCCAAACCAATTCAGTTTCTCGAAAAGCTAAAGCAATCAATATCGGCATGAATGTACCAAAGGTTTTAATGCCCACTACGTTTCGTAATAAAACAATTAATAACGCTCCCAGCGGTACCATTAATAATATTCTATATACGTTTTGAGTTTGTATAGGAAGGCTAAACAAAGAAAATTCCATAGCTCTAGAATCCATTTTTCGTGCTCGTTGCTCAGCGAGTCTAATAGGTTCCTGTGTATGGCGACTGATCGCAAAATCTAAACTACTATTTTTACCGCCATCAACGTTAAATATAGCCTGCTCTGCATTTTCCCAAATCAGGACATTGTCAGGTAGTTTACTCTCACTATTCTCAGGGTTAAAAGAAAGCCATTCTTGTTCATTATGAACCTGTAGCCAAGGTATTAATTTACTATGGCGAGCTCCTTCACGTAAAAATAATACGTTCACTGTTCTAGATGGAATTCTGGCACCAGCCAGCACCAGCCGAATCAATTCAACTCGCTCATTTACTGTGTTGACATCACGTAATAACAATTGAATATTTTCATCGGGGGTTTCAGAATTAAATCGCAATAATAGTTCACGCGTGAACGTTTTTACATCCGCTGATTTTTGACGTACCTCTTCCAGTAAGGCCGTAATTGCTGTTGCCGTGTTCTCTGGATATTGAGGTAAATTAGGGGCCTCAACTTTATTTTTCTGCTGTTCTGAAAAGCTCCCCGCACCTTCGCCATCATCACACGCTAATTGTAAATAATAATACAAGACCTGTTCACCTTGAGCTCGACGAACAGCCCACTCGACAACACGATTATTTTCAACTGTTGTTATCGCCAAACCATATTTACCTGAAACATAGTTTTCATCAATCATCATATAACCAGGCAATATTGTCGGTAGTATAAGCTGTACTTTTAATGGCCCTTTCTTCGCAGTGAATGCTAAACGTGCTTCTATGCTCCACACTTCAATATCATCACTTGGAAATAACGGCAGCCCTAACGTTGAAACCTTATAAAATATAAGGCTTGATGCAAATATTAATAGAACCAAGGCCAATAGCTTTACATGTAAGTTTTTCAATACATTTTTTCCCTGTCTCAAATGTACAGTTTATTTCTCATCCGTGTTTAATAAAATTTCACATTTTTCTTTGTCTGAACGAACAGTAAAGGTCAATGAAGGATCTACAATTATCCCCTGTTGTAATAGTCTTCTGCCTAACAGGATTGGATAATTAAATCGACTTCTATCAATCAAACTAAATTCACTGGTAAAAATTTGATTATGGAGACAAAATTTCATCTCAACTACAGGCCTAACTACAGCTTTGAGCTTGTGATCTTTTATTTTAACATCACGGACCAATGGTGAGTTTATTTGTACCATTTCATCTGTACCAGTACGAAAACTTATCCATTGCTCTCCATATCGTTCAAAGCGCTTTATATCAATAGCGTGTAATGAAGATGTTTTAGCGCCTGTATCCAATTTTGCACGCATTTTGATATTTCCTGGCTGCAACAGAATACTTTCCAACCAGCCTGCCGTGATTGATTCATGAATTTGTTTTGCAGTAGCTAATTTACAAGAAATGCTACTTATAAATAAAACAATGCAGATTGTTAATAATTTTTGGGGTGATTTCATCTAAATATTCTCAGAACCTAAATCATAACTGAAGTTCATTCTACTGCTACCTTAAGGTCATTACGCTAGAAGAGCGCTTATTATTAAACGCATATAATACCAAATAATTTAGGCCAAGAATCTCTTTATCTTTATTTCAAAGCTATTGGCTTGTTATACTATTGCTCACATTAAACTTAGCTAAGTCAGTTTGACTTACCTTTATCCAATAAAAATCAGGAGACAAACATGGGATTTTTACAAGGCAAGCGTGTACTAATTGTGGGTGTTGCAAGTCCTCGCTCTATCGCTTCAGGTATTGCACTTGCTATGGCACGAGAAGGTGCTGAACTCGCTTTTACTTATCAAACAGATAAACTAAAATCACGTGTTGAGAAAATTGCTGCCGAATGTGGTGCGGATCCCAGCTTACTTTTCCCATGTGACGTTGCCAGCGACGAGCAAATCGACGCTGTTTTCGAACAGCTTGGCAAACATTGGGACGGACTTGACACTATTATTCATGCTGTTGCCTTTGCGCCTCGCGAACAGTTGCAAGGCAGCTATGTAGATAGTGTTACGCGTGAAGGATTTGCTATCGCCCATGATATCAGTGCTTACAGTTTTGCGGCATTAGCTAAGGCTGGAAAATCAATGATGGCAGGTCGAAATGGTTCATTATTAACACTAAGCTATTTGGGTGCTGAACGTGCCATCGAAAACTACAATGTAATGGGAATAGCTAAAGCCAGCTTAGAAGCTAGCGTTCGTTATATGGCGCTATCTCTTGGTCCAGAAGGTACTCGTGTCAATGCCGTTTCAGCAGGCCCGATAAAAACATTAGCCTCAGCAGGTATTGCTGATTTTAGTAAAAAACTTGCTCAAGGTGCCGCAGCTTCACCGCTACGTCGTAATGTTACCATCGGAGAAGTGGGCAATGTCTCCGCATTTCTTTGCTCAGATTTAGCATCCGGCGTCACCGGTGAAATCACTTATGTGGATGGTGGTTTCAATATTGTAGGTATTACTGGCTAATAGCAACACCCAAATAAAGCTCAAAAAAAGAGGCCATAATGGCCTCTTTTTTTATTCTATTTCTTTTGTGTATTACAAGAATTGTTCATAGATTTCTATATCAGCTGATTCTTTTAAACTGGCAATAAAAGAACGTAGCTCACTATCACTATATGTCGACACCAAATAGGCTTGTAAATTATCGTTTTCTTTTTGTGGATAATGTTCAGGAATAGTATCTCCCTCTAGAACAGCTGAAACTTGAACAACAATATAATTACCGTTATTGGCTGTAAACCCAGAGTACTGATTAGATTGTTCCGGTCTAGGTGTTGAAAATGCTTGTTTCAGTATCTGCCTATTCACTACGGTGTTAGCGCGGTTAACCAATTGCTCTGATTGCCAGTCACCATCCTTAAATAAGCCAGAGGCTGCCTCACCTGCTTTAAGCTTCTCAATAATAGCTTCACCTTGCTTTTGGGATTGCTCACGCGCTAGTTCATAACGAAGTTGGTCGCGAATGCTAGGAGCAACCGATTCAAAGGGTAATTGTGAAGATTGAGTGTATTTATTCTTATGGAGTACAACCATATCTGTTTTACTTAACTCAATAACCGTACTATTCAAGTTATTGATCAGTACATCTTCACTAAATGCAGCCACAAGTACTTTTCTTTTTGAAGCAATACCAGTACCACCACCTCGTGTAAAGCTAGGACTTATTTTTATTTCTAGGCCAAGTTCTTCAGAGGCAATTTGCAAATCATCCGGATTTTCATAACTTAAATCAGCTAATAATTGTGCTTTTTCATAGAATAATTCTTCAGCTTGTTGCTGCTTATACATTTTCTCAATGTCTTGTTTAGCTTCAGCATAAGATTGCCCTTCACCTAATTGAATTTTGGTTACCTTCACTAAGTGATAGCCAAATTCAGTTTTTATTGCTTCGCTGACGTCACCCACCTTTAATTCATCAAAAACAGCTATTTCAAAGGCCGTTTCAATATTTTTACGTTGGAATAGACCTAAGTCTCCTCCATCACTTGCAGAACCAGGATCTTGGGAAAATTCAGCCGCTAACACACTAAACTCTTCTCCCCCATCAAGCCGCGCTTTAATTATCGCAATCGTCTCTAATGCTTCTTTTTCATCCTGTTCGATAAGGATATGGCTGATCTGGCGTTGCTCTGGACCAATGAACTGGCTTTCATTATCAGCATAGAACTGCTTTAATTTTTCTTCATCAAGCTCAACACCCTTGCTGAGTTCATCAACAGATAACTCAATATAATCAACCACCATTTGTTCGGGAGCTAAGTAGCTCGCCGCATGTTTCTCATAATAATCTCGTACAGCGATATCATTTATTTCTATTGATTCTGCTTTGTCTTTTATATAAATCACTCCATAAGCAATTTCACGAAGCTGATTTTCTAAACGTGATATATCATTCAGTAAATAGTCTCCAACAATCCCAGATTGTTGAACGTTACTGCTAATTTCTTGGCTTAACATGTCCGAACGCAATTGTGCTTCGAACCGGCTTGGCGTTAAACCAGAACGGGCTAACAGCCTATTATAAGTGTTCACATCAAACTGGCCGTCTTTCTGAAAAGCAGGTGTTGAACGAATATTATTAAATATGCTTTATCGCTTACTTTTTGACCTATATCATGACTGGCCATCCGTAATAATTTTTTATCCACAATGCCATTTAACACGGCTTGTTTAATTTCAAACCGGTCAAAAACTTCAGGATCAAACTTTTCAGCCAACTGTGTTCTCATTTGATCACGATATTGCTGTAATGCTTGCTGATATTCTGTTTGTAGTACTTCTTCGCCATTAATTTTAGCAACCACAACACTTGAAGGCCCAGTCAAATACGAGTTAACGCCCCACAGTGCAAATGGAATACTAATTAGGCCTACAATAAACCAAGCAACCCAACCTTGGGCGTGAACACGAATGAAATTTAACATAGAAGATAACCTTCAAAAAAAGTATGCAAAAAAAAAGGCGCATTTGCATGCGCCTTCTTAAATTTAACTGGCGGAGCGGACGGGATTCGAACCCGCGACCTCCGGCGTGACAGGCCAGCATTCTAACCAGCTGAACT
>NVWQ02000067.1 GCA_002733715.2 Methylophaga sp. | reverse complement strand
TAGGGCGTAGTTGTTATCGTTTGCAACTATCATTTTGTCAGTCTGTTTTACGAGAAGAACCAACATACTCGACATGCACCTTAAGTTTTGTAACCCACGTCGAAGCCAGGTCGTCCCCTAAAGTTTCTGCTAATACGATTTTTAGCAGTGTTATTACTCAGACAGTATAAATGAGTGATTGTTTCATTGCTGGATTTTTTTTAATTGTTCTATGTGAATCTGAAATCTGGAAAATAGATCCCCGATAAAAGATCTCGAGGATGACGGTTTATTTAGATCGGGGATGACGAAACATTAAAAAGGCTTGCTTGCGTTTAACCCAGATTCCGGCTACAAGCCTGCCGGATGACGGGGCTTGTCTTATCTATCTCTAAATACACGCGCTTTTTCTCGCTTCCAATCGGCATCTTTGGCTGCGGCACGTTTGTCATGTTGCTGTTTGCCTTTTGCTAAGGCAATCTCTAGCTTTGCCCTACCCTTTTTCCAATATAAAGAAACGGGCACGATGGTATAACCTTTGCGGTCAACTGCACCTATAAGTCGATTTAGCTCAATGCGATTTAGCAGTAACTTACGTCGTCTCACATTTTCAGGATGAATATGTGTTGAAGCTGAGAGCAATGGTGAGATATGCGCACCATGCAACCATGCTTCTGATTTATCGATCACTACATAGCTTTCATTAAGCTGCGCTCTACCATCTCGCATGCTTTTTACTTCCCATCCTTCTAACACTAGCCCTGCTTCAAATTTATCTTCTAGAAAATAATCATGACGCGCTCGACGGTTTTGGGCAATATTATTGCCACCGGTGTTCTTTTTGCTTTTTTTCGTTGCCATAGTTCTATTATATAGTGGTATATTATTTCATTGATAAATTTTTTGAATAAATTGGGAACACTATGAGCAGACCTGACAAATCTATTCACGGCCAATGGTCGTCACGTTGGGCATTCATTCTTGCAGCTACTGGCAGCGCCGTTGGCTTGGGAAATATTTGGAAGTTTCCTTATATCACCGGCGAGAATGGTGGCGGCGCATTTGTGCTGGTTTATTTATTATGTATTGTCTGTATTGGTATTCCTGTAATGATGGCGGAGATCATGATTGGTCGTCGTGGTCGCCAAAACCCTGTTAATAGCCTGAAATCAATTGCCAAAGAAGAAGGTGCAGGTCAATTCTGGCGTTATCTCGGCTGGAGTGGTGTTGCGGCGGGTTTTATTATTCTTTCTTATTACAGTGTAATTGCAGGGCAAGCTATTGCCTATATATTTCGTACAATAAGCGGAACATTTGATGGCGTTACCGCTGATGGAGCAGCTAATATTTATAAGTCACTCACCAGTGATCCTGAAAGGTTACTGGCTTGGCATACTGTATTTATTGTCTTAACAATGGTGGTGGTGGCTCGTGGTGTGCGTGGCGGTCTCGAGAAATTGGTACGCTTTATCATGCCTGCGTTGTTTGCAATTTTAATATTATTAGTCGGTTTTGCCGCTAATACGGGTGAACATTTCACTCATGCTATAGACTTCCTTTTTAAAGCTGATTTTTCAAAATTAACAGGCGATGCTGTTCTTACTGCTATGGGACATGCCTTCTTTACTTTAAGTTTAGGTATGGGGGCCATCATGGTTTATGGCTCTTATTTACCTAAAAACACTTCTATTATGAAGGTAACATTTGCCATTGCGGCGGCTGATACTGCCATTGCGTTATTGGCGGGTTTAGCTATATTTCCATTAGTTTTTGCAAATGATTTATCGATAGGTTCCGGACCTGGGCTTATTTTTGAGACTCTGCCCATTGCTTTTGGCCATATGGCTGGCGGCGCTTTATTTGGTAGTTTATTCTTTTTATTATTAGTCTTTGCTGCATGGAGTTCTGCTATTTCATTAATTGAGCCTGCTGTTGCATGGTTGGTTGAAAATAAAAATGTCAGTCGCAGACGAGCTTGTGTTTATACGGGTTTTGCCGCTTGGTCACTAGGCTTGTTGACCGTTATTTCCTTTAATATCGGACAACATTGGCTGTTATTTGGCAAAACTATGTTTGAATTACTGGATTATTTGACAGCAAATTTAATGCTACCTTTAGGCGGTTTATTAATCGCCATTTTTGCTGGCTGGGTGATGCCGCGTTCTAGCTCGCAGCAAGAGTTTGCGATTAAAAAACCTATTTTCTATTATATATGGCTCATCCTTATTCGATTCATTACACCCGCGGCGGTTATTATCGTATTTTTAAATGCCCTAGGATTGTTCAATTAAATGACGACCATTACCCGTAGTTCGCTAGTCCTATTCACGCCCCAACAAATGTTTGCTCTAGTAAATGACATTGAAGCCTATCCTTCTTTTTTACCTTGGTGTCGGGGCTGCAAAATTATTAACAAAACAGATGATACTGTTGATGCGTCATTAGAGCTGGCAAAGGGTGGCATTCATCATGTATTCTCAACTCGAAATAAACTGATACAAGGGGAATCAATTGATATTTCATTGATTGATGGCCCTTTTCAACACCTTGAAGGACATTGGAAATTTGCTATGATTGGCGACAACCAAGGTTGTCGTATTCAGTTGGATATGGACTTTGAATTCTCGAATCGGTTAGTCAGCATGGCGTTAGGCCCTATTTTCACCCAAATATCAGGCTCTCTGGTTGAAGCCTTTTGTAAACGCGCTCAGGAAATATATACATGAATCACATTAACATTGAAGTTGCTTATGCAATGCCTGATGAACAAGTTATTTTATCGTTAGAAGTAGCTGATGATTGTATTGTTGAAGATGCAATTAAACGTTCTGGCATTTTAGAAGCCTACCCTCAAATTGATCTTGGCACTGACAAGGTAGGAATCTTTGGCAAGATGTGTAAACTCGATGCAAAATTACGCCATAAAGATCGTATCGAGATTTATCGAAAGTTAATTGCTGATCCTAAAGAATCTCGCCGACAAAAAGCCGAAATGGAGCGAAAGAAAGCAATTCAAGATGGTAGTAAAAAGTCATAATCTATGCGGATTGAATTTAATGGTTTAGTATTACTGATCTGCATTGTTTTATTAGCTTTAGTCTGGTTATTAGGACGCCGTCATCGCTCTAAGCCCTATTTTGTATTTATATTAAGTTTTTGTGGCGCATTGTTACTGCCCGCTTTTATACCAGGGCATGGTGAAATTATAATTGCTTTACCCAATGCGGCACTCTTTACCGTTTTTAATTCATTAGCTTGGGCCGCTGGACTTTTTTACTTAGTCATCAATTTCTTTATTAGCTATGCCGTCTTAAATGGCTTGCAACGATACCAAGACTTAAAATAAGCTCGTCATTCCCGTGAACGCGGGAATCCAACGATAGTGGATAATTTCACTGCCCATGGATCCCCGCGTTCGCGAGGATGACGAAAAATAGACCTCTACAATTTAGTTTTACTTGGGTACAAATATTTAAGTAGGATAACAGTGGAAATCATCGGCCTTCTAGCAATGCCATTTCTTCATCAGTAAAACCAGCTAGTTTCCGCGCCTCGGAGTTAAATGGCCCTCTTAATTCACCAGAAAAATAATTATCTAATAAGTCTTTAAATGTGGCTAAAGGATCAACCTTGCGTTGCTCACAAAGATAGTTAAACCATCGCGTACCCACTTTTACATGGCCGATTTCTTCCTCTAAGATGATTTCTAAAATTTCTACCGCTCTGAGATCACCGCTGCCACGTAATTTGTTCATCATTTTTGGTGTTACATCTAATCCACGTGCTTCTAAAACACGAGGGACTAATGCCATGCGAATTAATGGATCGTGATGGGTTTTTCGTGCCATTTCCCACATGCCATTATGCGCAGGGAAATCACCATAATCGTAGCCTAGTGAATTTAAATGGTTGCGTAACAGCATAAAATGTTGCGACTCTTCAAAAGCCACTCGTGCCCAGTCAGTATAATACTGCTGTGGCAAACCAGAAAAACGCGCTACAGCATCCAAACCTAAATTAATTGCATTAAATTCAATATGACATACCGCATGAATTAAAGATGCGTTACCGGTCTCTGCACTATTACGGCGACGTGGTAAATCCCTTGGGGCTACTAATGCTGGCTTATCAGGTCTTCCCGGTTCATCTGGCACCGAAAAAGCGTTGTCCGATGTTTCTAATTTACCGGCTAACAAACGTTGATAAAGCGCTTGTGTTTGTTGCACTTTTTCAAGTGGATCATTTATCAATAAACACCTTAGTGCTAGCTCTCTTAAGTCATCCATCTAAGCGTACTCGTGGGTCAACAAGGGTATAAGATATATCAGTAAGTATAAGCCCAATGATATAAAGCACTGAGCCTAAGAACACCATTGCTCTAACAATAGCAAAATCTTGGGCGCGTATGGCATCGATGGTGTAGCTGCCTAAGCCCGGTATTCCAAAAAAAGATTCTAAAATTAAGCTACCCATAAATAGTGTTGGAATAACGACAACCGCACCGGTTAATATTGGAATCATGGTATTTTTTAGCACATGTCGAAATAAAACTTGAGTTTCAGACAAACCTTTTGCGCGTGCTGTTCGCACATAGTCTTTTGATGCTTCTTCTAGAAATAAAGTGCGATACCACCGTGATCCCGCCCCTATGCCAGAAACAATCCCGATTAATACCGGTAAAATAAGAAATTTAATGGCACTTAGACCGTCACCATAGCCAGAAATAGGGACTAACTGCATTAATTTACCAATGATAAATTGACCGCCGATAATATAGAACAAACTCGAAATTGACATAATAATGACACAAATCACTACACCCGCAAGATCAATGTATGTCGCCCTAAAAAAAACCATTAACATAGCAAAGGTAATATTCACCAGCAGGCCAACAATAAAGATAGGCACTGCAATCGCTAAGCTTGGCCACATTCTGACCTTAATATCAGCTGCGATATCACGACCATCATCAGCTTGACCAAATTGAAAGACAAATAAACTCAGTGATTTATCAAAGAAAATAGTATCGGTTGCTTTATCAACACCTTCGGCTTCACTATTCCACAATAATGCTTTGTCATAGCCACGCTCATGTTTCCACGTATCCATAGATTCTTGTGTGACATGTTTAATACCCAAGTTCATCCGCGCCATATCATCGGGCGTATTAACCATAAAAAATAGGGCAAAGGTTAAGGCATTGACCCCAATTAAAATAGGAAATGCATATAAAATTCTTCTTACAATATAAGCAAACATACCGTGCACATAAAATTTAATTAGCCATAGTATAAAACTGTTTTCACTTATCAGTTAGTTCTAATATAGAATAGCGTTATTATTTAACATTTATCGAGGCCATATAATGACACAGACAACCATGGATTTAGTCAATGCTGCTAAGGCAGTGATCACTGAAATTACCGTTCAGCAAGCCAATGAACTGTTGGCTACAGGAAGTATCCCTATGGATGTGCGTGAATTATTAGAATATGAAACAGGTCATATTCCTAATGCTCGCCACATTTCACGCGGAATGCTCGAGTTTATGATCGGCAATCATCCCGACTTTCAAGATAAAAGCACACCCATCGTGGTTTATTGCAAAAGTGGTGGTCGTTCTGCATTAGCAACTGCAACTTTGCAACATCTTGGCTTTTCAAATGTCCACTCTATGTTGGGTGGGTTTGATGCCTGGAGTGAAGGCACCGATATCCCACCACAAACAAAAGCTTAATTATTTGCCTAGGAATTTATAATGAACTTATTCAAACTGCTCTTACCCGTATTATTGAGTATTCTTTTCAGTGCTAATATATTGGCTACTGAAACCCAAATCACAATTCGTGCTAAAGCGGTTGACGCAAAGTTTATCGGCAGCAGTGTCGGCGGCTTGCGCGCAGTTGTCACTGATGCTGAAACAGGTGAAATTCTTGATTCTGGTTGGATTCGTGGTGGCACAGGTAGCACTGAAACGATAATTGTGAATCCTATCGCGAGAGGTCAAAGACTTGCTGATGACAAAACCGCCAGTTTTGTTGCTAACGTTGATATTGCCAGCCCACGTTTATTAAAATTCACCGTGATCGGTCCCTATGCACACAGACAATCTTTACAAGAGGCCAGCGTCACTTCATGGGTTATTCCCGGTAAAGATATAATGGGTGATGGCATTATTCTAGATATACCTGGCTTTATCGTGGATACATGGACCAGTGTGATGGAAGGTGGCATCGTCAATATTTTTGCCCAAGCAGCGATGTTATGCGGTTGTAAAATATCACCTAATACTGAATGGAATCCGAAGAATTTTGAAGCAAAAGCAATCATTATGCTAGATGGTGAAAAAATCACCGAAGTTAATCTGGATTTCACCGGCCCTGTGGCTATTTTCTCAGGGGAAACAAAACTCGATCAACCTGGTCATTATAAAGTGATTGCTTATCTGTTTGATGAAAAAACAGGCAATGTCGGTGTGGCTCGAACAATATTTGAAATCAATTCAAAATAATGAAGTTGAACATATATACTCAAACTACTTGAAGATGCAGATATTTTAACAAAGCCCGTCATTGATCCTTCGGTTACTACGCAACGATAGTGGCTAGTTTGACGCCCATGGATCCCCCGCCTTCGCGAGGATGACAGCTCTATTTTGAATGATAACGGGTATAACCATGTAACATTTTTTATTATTAGCAGTCATAAGCTTAACTACTGCAATTATTAGAGATTGAACAATGAATACAACTTCTTGCCCCGTATCAGGTGCTGGCTTAGGGCTTCGGCGTAGTTTTATGGATGAGTTTATGGCTTTAGACCATGAACCTGTTGACTTTTTAGAAGTGGCGCCAGAGAACTGGATGAAAATAGGTGGCGTGTTAGGCAAAAAATTCACTCAAATCGCGGAACGATATCCAATGGTTTGCCATGGCTTATCATTATCCATTGGTAGCCCAGCCCCATTAGATGAACATTTTCTAATTCAACTAAAGAAGTTTCTCGATAAACACAATGTAACTTGTTACAGCGAGCATTTAAGTTATTGCAGTGATGATGGTCATCTTTATGATTTAATGCCGATACCCTTCACTGAAGAAGCAGTTACACACACAGCTAAACGCATTCAACGCGTGCAAGAAATATTAGAACGCCGTATTGTCATGGAAAACGTATCTTACTACGCCGCGCCCGGTCAAGAAATGACCGAGATTGATTTTTTCAATGCGGTTGTTAAGCAAGCTGATTGTGATCTGTTATTAGATGTAAATAATATTTACGTAAACAGCATAAACCATAATTACGATGCTGAAAATTATATGAAATCTGTTGATAGCAGTCGCATCGCCTATATTCATGTTGCTGGTCATTATGATGAAGCTGATGATCTTAAAATTGATACACATGGCGCTGATGTAATCAATCCTGTGTGGCAATTATTAGAAAAAGCATATCAACATCATGGTGTTGTTCCAACATTATTAGAGCGCGACTTCAATATTCCCTCAGTGAATGATTTAATAAAAGAAGTTGACCAAATCCGCCATTATCAAGCAGTTCAGGAGCAAGCTAATGTCGCGACAGCTTAGCTTCAAAGACACCCAATATCAGTTCGCAGGACATCTACGCGACCCTGAAAACAACCCAGCGCCTGAGAATATTGAGCCACGTCGAATGACCATTTATCGTGAGCTTTTTTATAATAATATAGAAGGCTTTGTTGCTAATGGTTTCCCAGTCTTAAGACAGATTACAGCTGACGAAGACTGGCACAATATGATCCGTGACTTTATGGTGAAGCATCGTTGTAAAACACCGTTGTTTCATGAAATATCTCGAGAATTTATGGCCTATCTTGATAATGAGCGCGATCTTAAAAACGATCCTATTTTCATCAAAGAGTTGGTTCATTATGAGTGGGTTGAATTGGCTCTCAGTGTTTTAGATGCTGATGTTGAACCGGTGCAGATTGATGTCAATCAAGATGTTTTAGATCTTCGACTGAAAATATCACCATTAGCATGGTCATTAGCTTATCAGTTTCCAGTTCATCAAATTGGCCCAGATTTTCAACCTGAACAAGCTAGTGAACAGCCCGTGTATTTATTAGTTTATCGTGCTGTAGACGACAACATTACTTTTTTAGAACTAAATCCTGTAAGTGCACGCTTAATTGATTTATTGAATGATGGATTAACAGGGCAAGTTGCAGCGGAACAGATCGCAGAAGAGTTGCAACATCCCAATCCTGATATTGTTATTGAAGGGGCTAGAGGGTTAATCACCGATTGGCTTCAGCGTGAGATATTGGTGTAATAGTTTTGTAGGAACGGCTTCAGCCGTGAATGGACCTTAAAGTAGTTACAGGTTTTTATTTCCCCACCCTTCGCGGCTAAAGCACGCTCCTACAATGATGGGTGTATCGTTTCTGTCGCTTGCCATACAAGTACAACAAAAAAGGCCGAAGATATTTCTATCTTCAGCCTTTTTATTGTCTTATTTTTACTTTGATTTATGCAGTCGCTAATTGAATCGCTTCTGCTGATAAGCGGGTGATTTCATCCCAATTTTCAGTGTCGACCAAGTTAGCTGCACACATCCAAGAACCACCTACACAAGCCACATTTGGCAAGCTATAGTAATCTTTAACGTTCTTCTGATTCACGCCGCCTGTTGGGCAGAATGTGATTTGTGGAATCGGTGCGCCAATTGATTTCAACATTGGAATACCGCCGGCCGCTTCTGCAGGGAAGAATTTCATTTCTGTGATGCCTTTTTCCAACAAGCGCATTGCTTCACTTGGGTTAGCAACACCAGGTAATAATGGCACACCTGTTGCGATAGCCGCATCAATCATTGCATCTGTTGTACCAGGACTCACAATAAATTCAGCGCCTGCTGCAATTGCTTTGTTTAGTGTATCGATGTTGATAATAGTACCCGCACCTACAATTGCATCAGGTACTTCTGCTTTAATTCGTGTGATTGATTCTAACGCCGCTTCAGTGCGTAAAGTAATTTCTAAAACGGTAATACCGCCTTTAACCAATGCTTTTGCTAATGGCACTGCATGTTCAACCTTATTAATCACCATAACCGGTACGATAGGTGATGAATTCATGATTTCTTTAATCG
This sequence comes from Methylophaga sp., assembly GCA_002733715.2. Taxonomy (GTDB): domain Bacteria; phylum Pseudomonadota; class Gammaproteobacteria; order Nitrosococcales; family Methylophagaceae. The sequence continues at coordinate 6,500 of NVWQ02000067.1, read as the reverse complement.
TTTTGCTCATTATATTTTCCAAAAGCCTAAGCTTATATTAATCTAAAAATTAAAATTATTATCACGCTAAGTATTTTTCGTCAGGGCAAGATAAAAATAATTGAAAAAGCGCAGTGTACGTTAGTACATGAGCATTTTGAGAGTATTTTTAACGCCGCCATGGCGGAAAAGACGACGCGTGAAGTTAAATTTCGTCGTTGTTGAACATATTGATGGCACCCGTTTCTGCCGATGAAACACCTCGACGGAAGCTATCAAATAATTCTCGACCCATGCCGTAATGATGGTCGATGCTACCTTTAATGCACTGCGTACGATTTTCAAAAGTATCATTATCAATTTGGATATTTAATCGGCCCGTTTGCGTATTCAAGTAAATCATATCGCCTGTACGTACACGCGTTAATGGGCCACCTTCTTCACACTCTGGACACATATGAATCGCCGATGGGATTTTACCGGATGCACCTGACATTCGACCATCAGTCACAATCGCAACCTTAAAACCTTTGTCTTGTAGAGAACCTAATAAGGGTGTCAGTTTATGTAGTTCTGGCATTCCGTTCGCTTTAGGACCTTGGAAGCGTAAAACGACTATGATATCTTTTTCCATTTCACCGCGTTTAAATGCGGCAACAACATCTTCTTGATCATCAAATACCATTGCTGGTGCTTCAACTACCTGATGCTCTTCTGCTACCGCTGAGATTTTCGACATACCACGGCCTAAGTTTCCCTGGATTAAATGTAACCCACCTGAATTTGAGAATGGCTTTTTGATTGTGCCAATGACTTGCTCATCTAGTGATTTACTAGGACCTTCTTCCCACACTAATTCACTATCAATGAGCTTAGGCTCTTGTGTATAGCTATTCATTCCTTTTGTTGAGGCAACAGTCATAATATCTTCATGCATTAGGCCATGCTTCAATAACTCACCAATCAATACACCCATGCCACCGGCAGCTTGGAAGTGATTAATGTCAGCATCACCGTTTGGATAAATACGTGTAATCAAAGGAATGATTTTAGTAATTTTATCAAAATCATCCCAGTTAATGAGAATGCCTGCAGCTCGTGCAATAGCGACCAGATGCATAGTGTGATTGGTGGAACCACCTGTTGCCATCAAACCAACAATAGCATTTACAATAGCCTTTTCGTCAATCATATAACCAAATGGGCGGAAATCATCACCCAGCGCTGTGTATTTCAACACTTGTTCCGTTGCGCTTTGTGTTAGCGCTTTGCGTAATGGTGTGCCAGGATTAACAAATGAAGCACCGGGTAAATGCAGCCCCATCATTTCAACCATCATCTGATTACTATTTGCCGTGCCGTAGAACGTACAAGTACCCGCACTGTGGTAAGACTCTGACTCCGCTTTAAGTAGCGCATCACGATCGACTTTGCCTTCGGCGTAAAGTTGGCGGATACGCACCTTTTCTTTATTCGGTAATCCACTTGGCATCGGCCCGCCGGGTACAAATACTGCAGGTAAATGGCCAAAACTTAACGCTGAAATTAATAAGCCAGGTACGATTTTGTCGCATATACCTAAGAATAAAGCACCATCAAACATGTTATGACTTAAACCAATCGCCGCCGACATCGCAATCACATCACGGCTGAATAATGATAATTCCATGCCAGCCTGACCTTGGGTCACGCCATCACACATAGCAGGCACCCCACCTGCAAATTGTGCAATACCACCGGCTTTAGCGGCAGCCTTTTTGATAACATCAGGATAATCTACATAAGGTTGATGTGCTGACAACATATCATTATAAGCAGAGATGATACCGATATTAGCTTTAATATTACCCGACAAATCAGTTTTCTCAGCTGCAGAACAAGCTGCAAAACCATGAACTAAGTTGCCACAGGCTAATTGAGAGCGATGCGGCCCCTCTTCTACCGCGGCATCTACACGTGCTAAATAAGTTGCTCGCAATACTTTGCTTCGCTTAATTATATCGTCTGTTACCGCTTCTAATACTGGATGAACCATATTCTAATTCTCTCTTAACACTTTGTTTTCATTCTACAAAGTTAAAATTTTCAACAATTTTATTACTATAAAATCATATTCTTAATATTTTCTATGACCACCAATTCTACCGCGAATAGTGATTTTTCGCACGGACTACTTTGTTTAAACATATATTTCACTTAAGCTTTATTGACCAAATATTCGACTAAAATCTCTATAAAAACATAAACTAAGAGATAAATATATCGCTTTACAGTATTATGCCTAGCCACTATATTCTAGCTAAACAGCAAAAGTATCTATCTTTAAAAGATGGAAAAACCATTATCTAGCACCGGCGCACGCCTCTTGAACTGTGGCAAATAATCTAGGATCTTTAATGAAGACTTCGAAACCATTTATCACAACCGTATCTGTATTTATAGTTAATACACCCTATATTTTAAGGTATGATCGTGCCCCATAATTCTTTTAAAATTCAATTATTTTATTTTATGACAGATAACAAACCACTACGAACCGTTCGTAGCTTCGTGCGCCGAGAGGGTCGATTAACTCTCGGGCAACAACGCGCAATTGATACGCTTTGGTCACAATTTGCCATTGATGAAGGTGACTCCCTACTAAACCTTAATGAAATATTTGGGCGAGATGCTCCCAAGGTTTTAGAAATTGGTTTTGGTAATGGCGCCTCCTTAATTCAAATGGCCATTAATCAGCCAGAATACGACTTTCTCGGCGTTGAAGTGCATCGTCCTGGCGTTGGTCAGTTACTTAAAGGTATTGAAGAAAATAATTTATCTAATTTACGGGTGATGTGCACTGATGCTGTTGAATTGCTGAAACATCGGATTACCGACCGCAGCCTTGATCGCGTCCAACTTTATTTCCCTGATCCTTGGCATAAAAAACGTCATAATAAGCGGCGTATTATTCAGCCCGCATTTGTGAGACTGCTCACAGAAAAAATTAAGTCTGGCGGTCACTTACATATGGCCACAGATTGGCAACATTATGCGGAGCAAATGCTAGATGATTTGTCGCAAAATAAGCTTTTTGAAAACTGCTCAGATGACAACACATATATAGATAGGCCTGATTACCGCCCATTAACCAAGTTTGAGCAACGCGGTCTTAATTTAGGTCACGGAGTATGGGATTTATTATATAGGCGTAAATAATTTTTTGCTAATACTTGCACCAATTGCTCGCATACGATAAGTTTCGCTTTTGATTACATATTTATGACAAAGGGAATAATATGGCTCAGCATAAAACGTTAAAGATTAGTGCTCTACTTATTGCATCCGCATTTAGCACCTTAACTTATGGTGCTGGTTTTGCCGTAGCGGAACAAAGTGTAACTGGTCTTGGTCGTGCTTTTGCCGGACAAGCCGCTGTAGCCGAAGATGCCAGTACCATCTTTTTTAACCCTGCTGGACTGACTTATTTAACACACTCTCAAATAGCGCAAGGGCTTAACTTTATTCTACCGCAAAGTGAATTTAATGATAATGGTAGTAACGCACCGGCTCTGGGTGGAGCACCATTGGGAGGGCGTGAAGGAGATGCAGGTAATCTTGCGATTGTACCCAACTTATATTATGCACACCGATTGAATGATGATGTTGTGCTAGGTATTGGTGTAAACGCGCCTTTTGGACTGGTAACCGAATATTCTGATAATTGGATAGGCCGTTACCAAGCCATTAAATCTGATTTGTTAACCATTAATATAAACCCTTCTATTGGCTTTAAAGCAACAGAACGCTTATCTCTTGGCTTTGGTATAAATCTGCAATACATTGATCTTGAACTTACTCAAGCCGTTGATTTCGGTACTATCTGTGCCTCTGCACTAGTTGGTGCATGTGCCGCTCCCCTAGCAAATGACGGTAAAGTAAAATTAACCGCCGATGATTGGAGTTGGGGTTTTAACTTAGGCCTTATGTTCCAAGCGACAGATGCAACTAGAGTAGCCGTGACCTATCGTTCAAAAATCGAACATAACCTTACTGGCAAAGGTAAATTCAGCATACCAACCAATGTTCCCGGGGCTCTAGCCGGTGCACTTGGCTTTAATGACGGTGCTATTTCGGGTAGTGTAGCGCTCCCTGAATCCGCATCCCTTGCTATCCATCATCAAGTAAATGATAAATGGGCTGTTATGGCAGATGCATCTTGGACACGCTGGGAAAGATTCAAAGAATTAGCCATCGTTGCGGCAGACCCTACCAGCAAATTAAATAGTACTAAGGAAGAAAACTGGGAAAACAGTATGCGCTACGGCATAGGTCTAACTTATGCTCATAATGATAAATGGACGTTCCGTGGTGGTATTGCTTACGATGAAACGCCTATTTCTGATGCATACCGCACAGCGCGTATTCCTGGAGAAGATCGTAAGTGGGTAGCAGTAGGTGCAAGTTATAAATACTCTGACCGTGTCACTATTGACGCTGGTTACACCCATATCTTTGTTAGTAATCCTGAAATTGATGAATCACTTGATCTACCTTTAAATCATGAGTTAGTAGGTGACTACGATGCTAGTGTAGATATCCTTGGTGTACAAATGCGTTGGTTATTCTTATAAAATTATAGATAAGGTATGACAAATGGCCGTAAGTGTTCCTACTGATGTAATTCCTTTAGAACAAGCTGGAACATTATATGGCTTGTTTTGCGAGCGATTAAAACGTAGTCCGCATCATGCGGCTTATCACAATTATTCGACTAAAGATAAAGAATGGTATGACATTACCTGGGAAGAAGTCTCAACCCAAGTTGCCCGCTGGCAAGATGCTCTAGCAAAAGAAGATTTGGAGCCTGGTGACCGCGTAGCTATCAATCTAAAAAACTGTAAAGAATGGGTTTATTTTGATCAGGCAGCGATGGGCATGGGACTTATCGTAGTTCCACTCTATCCCGATGATCGTCCTGATAATGTTGCTTATATTTTGCAAGATGCAGATGTTAAACTACTCTTTTTACAAACTGCGGCACAATGGAAACGATTGGTACCTTCGATAACTGAAGAGCATCATATTAAACGAGTCGTAATTCGCAACAATTATGATGATGAATTAGCAAGTCCTGCTATGTACGCTGAACAATGGTTACCTGAAAACTGGGGCATTATCCGTGACTGGGATACTGATCCACATCAGCTTGCATCTATTATCTATACTTCAGGTACAACAGGTCGACCTAAAGGTGTGATGCTTAGTCATCATAATATGTTATCTGTAGCCGCCGGCTCACTGCAGTTTATGGATGTCTTACCTAATGATATCTTCCTATCATTTTTACCGCTTTCTCATACACTAGAACGTACCGCAGGCTATTATTTACCCATGATGGCTGGGGCAAAAGTAGCCTACGCACGAGGTATACCCCAACTTGCTGATGATATGGTCAATGTAAAACCAAGTATTATGATTGCTGTGCCTCGCATTTTTGAGCGCATTTATACTCGTTTGCAGGGGCAGTTAGCCGATAAATCTATCATTGCCAAAGGCTTGTTCAAAGCAACATCAAAAGTAGGCTGGGCAAAGTTCCTGCACAAACAAGGACGAGGTTGGTGGCGACCTAGCTTTCTCACATGGCCTCTTTTAAACAAAGTGGTTGCATCCAAGGTAAAAGAACGTTTTGGTGGCAATATGCGGATTATTCTTAGCGGTGGCGCAGCCTTACCTGAGCCAGTTTCTAAGCTCTTTATCGGTCTAGATATGTGTTTGCTACAAGGCTACGGTCTAACTGAAACTAGTCCCGTGATCAGTGTTAACTCTCCTGATAATAATATTCCAGCCAGCGTAGGCCGCCCTATTCCTGGCGTTGCTGTAATGATTGGTAATAATGATGAATTATTAGTGCGTGGGCCTGGCAATATGCTTGGTTATTGGAATAACCATAAAGCCACAGCACAAACTATCGATGCGCAAGGTTGGTTACACACAGGTGACCAAGCGCGTATTGATGACGATGGCCACATTCATATTACAGGCCGAATAAAAGACATCCTAGTACTTAGCAACGGTGAAAAAGTGCCACCTGGCGATATTGAATCAGCTATCATCATGGATCCTACCTTTGAACAAGCATTAGTCCTCGGCGAAGGTGAATCCTACTTATCTGCCTTATTAGTGCTTAATTCTGATCTTTGGTTTGCCTTGGCAAAAGAACACGATCTAGATGGCTTTGATCACGAAAGTCTTAATAATAAAGCCCTTCATAGTGCTGTTATGAAACGTTTACGTGACCTGCTACATGAATTCCCTGCCTATGCGAGGATTCGGCGAGTTACTTTAACATTAGAGGCTTGGACCGTAGAAAATGCATTGATGACGCCAACAATGAAAATAAAACGCCCTAAAGTCATTGAACATCATCAAGCAGATATCGAAAAAATGTACGACTAACTAAAAAAGACCCATGAAATAAAAGGTGTATTTTAGCACTGAAGAATTATATAGCCGTGCCCCTTCAACCTGCAGGTTGAAGG
>NVWQ02000066.1 GCA_002733715.2 Methylophaga sp. | reverse complement strand
CCAAGCTAAAAAGATCTCTCCCTCTGGTCGAGATGACACTATTACAAACTCTTCCCTCGGTGAAAATTGAATGGTCACGGCTATCTATTGCTATGTTTCAATTACTTTGATTTTTAACTAAACCCCATTTTTCTTGGTGGGAACCTGGTTTACCCGGATTAAAATAGCATTTCACCCAAAGTAGCCCCACTATCACTGTAATAACAGATTTAGCGCCTTCACTCGTCTTCCACCAAGTTTTCAAATCATAGTTTGCTGGCACAAATGATACCAATATACCTAAGTAAAATCAGCTTGAAGTTTTTACCGGAGCAAACCACAGCCTGTCATCTCAGCCAAAGCAAACCGCAGTATGTCATCTCGACCAGAGGGAGAGATCTTAAAACTTATCCAAGCTAAAAAGATCTCTCCCTCTGGTCGAGATGACACTATTACAAACTCTTCCCTCGGTGAAAATTGAATGGTCACGGCTATCTATTGCTATGTTTCAACTACTTTGATTTTTAACTAAACCCCATTTTTCTTGGTGGGAACCTGGTTTACCGGGATTAAAACAGCATTTCACCCAAAGCAGTCCTACTATCTCTGTAATAACAGATTTAGCACCTTCACTTGTCTTCCACCAAGCTTTCAAATCATAGTTTGCTGGCACAGATGAATAAATGCCAATATTGTCATCATCTCGAAATGCCATTTGATATAGTTCATGCGTCCTTTTTGCATGCACACCTTGCGTGAAAATATCCAAAGAAATCGGGGCGATATTTTTCTTGGCTAAGTAATCTCTAACCATTACAGCACTTAAAAATGTTCTATTTTGAGCAGATGCCGGGGCTGAAATCACAATTAATTTCCTAGCATCAAGCCCTTGAGCCAATAGAAAAGCTGCCGACCGTTCAGCGTAGGTCTTATACTCAGGATTAATATATCGCGTGTCAGGCCCGCCCGTTGCAATCAAATATTGATATGTAGAACCTTTAAACTTATTTAAAGCCTGTGCCAAACTATCTTCAGTCTGCCATCCTTCAACAACAAGGTAATCACCTTGCTTAGGCTGTGTTACCGCTAAATATGAAGCACTATTTTTCAGTCCAAATAAAATGGTCGCAATAAATATCAATAGCAACATTATCACCAGCCAAATTCTAGGCAACCAGATAATACGCTGCTTAAAGAAGCCTGTTGATTTCAAGCTAACAACACTGTCCTCACTATTCAGCTAATAATTCCGTCACTTTATTTAATAATGCAACATCATTTTGTTTCTCTGCCAATGACTTAGCTATATTGAGATATTTCTCCGCTTCTAATTTATTGTCTTGCTTCAAATATAGAACACCCAAATGGTAGTTAAACACAGCTACATCAGGTGATAATGACACCACACGTTCCAAAACCGTCTGCGCCTTGTCCAATTCCCCTAGCAATACGCGTGTCCACGCATATGTATCTAAATAGAAAGGTTGTGTTGCTGATGAAAACTGTTCAGACAATTCTTTTGCTTTTTGCAAGTTGTCTTCACTTTGGAATTGATCAGTTAACAAGCTTGCTAAGTTATTAATTGCCGGCTCAATATTGGCATCCTTAGCCAAAATGTCTTCATATATTGATTTTGCCTTGTCATAATCTCCATGCTGCTCACTGGCTGAAGCCATTTGCAGTCTAAATAATACATTGTTAGTCGTATTGTCTATCCCTCTTTGATACGTTGCCATTGCATTTTCATAATCATCCTGAGAAAAATAAACAGCGGCTAAAGCGCTATAACCACCTTGCCATTTAGGTTCAGCAGTTAAGCCTTTGTTGAGCGTTACAATCGCTTTATCCCACTCTTTATCTTGAGAGTACATATTTGCTAACACACCATAACTTGCTATCTGTTCTGGGTTATTCTCAATAAAAGTATTCAGGTAATCTAATAACTGAGAGCGCTGATCCAGCTTCAAATAACTGAACCCTAAACCTTGCAATGCGCGTATCAAACCCGGATTTTTAACCAATGCAGCTTTATAAGCTTCTATCGCATCCTCATAACGTTCCCGACCTTGTGCTATTTGACCGTCAAGGTACAAGGTTAATGCAGAATCTTCCTTATCAACACGAAGGGAATCTACTACAGATTGCGTACCTTCCCAATCTTTTTTCAAGATCTTTACTTGCGCTAACGCTTGCAATAACGGTTCTTTATTTGTCGCCGTTGCCAACGCTGTTGTCAAAACTTCTTCTGTACGCTCCAAGTCCCTCTCTTTCATTAACTTATTAGCAACAAATAAAGCCGCTACCGTATTACCTGGGTTAACAGTCAAAGCTTGACGAAAGTTATCATCTGCTAATTCTGTTGAACCGGTATTGATATAAGCTTGGGCTAATAAAACAAGCGCCTGATCTGATTCAGGGTTATTTCTTAAAATAAGTCGTAAATCCGTTACCGCAGTATCCACATTTTTGTTAATGAGTTCAATTCTAGCTTTTAACAATAGTGCGGCTTCATCTTCTGGCGCCACCGCCAAAACTTCAGTTACTTTCTGTTGAGCAGATTCAACATCACCTTGTTTAAAGTCATGTCCTGCCAACATCATTGTTGCTCGACGTCCGTCATTACCATCAACATCTAGACTTGCAATCTCCTTTAAGCCAGCAATTACTTCATCACTTCTTCCTAAATCTAAAAGTAGTTTAGCTTTAGCAAAATAAAGCCCGTAATTCTCCTTATCCTTTTCTATATAACTCTCTAATAAAGTAATGGCTTGTTCTGGGCTTTTTGTTTTTACCAGTGCCACCAATAATAATTTAGCCTCTTTATCGTCTTCATGATCCGCTACATATTGCTCTAACACCTGTTTAGCATCTGGATAACGATCTTGTATATTGAGCAACTTCGCTAATGCCATTGCCACCCAACGCTCATCAGGACGTTGTGTTAATAATTTACGATAGGTTTTTTCAACCGCAGCATAATCTTTTTGTTTTTCTAAAATTGATAGCTGAATCATTGTTAGCGATAATTGTTCAGAATCTATTGCTAATGCTTTATCTAGAAGAGCTAACGCTTCTGTTGGTTTATCCTGAAGGTTTAAAATCAATGCTTTAACTGATAATGCCTCAATATTTTCCGAATCCAAGCTGAGCGCCTGCTCGGCATCTGCCATAGCCGATCCTAAATTTTGCTGTTTCATCGCAACTGTTGCACGTAAAACCCATGCCATCACCTTAGTTTTGTCTGCATCCAACACTTTGTTGGCTTTTTCTAAAGCAATGTCAAAATTGCCGGCTAATAAATGAATTTGGCCTAATTTAACAATGGCATCGTAGTGTGTAGGATCTAATTGCTCAACAGTTGTCAGGTTAGCAAACATGCCTTTCCATTTCTGCTCTTTCTCATCAAGCAAAGCTAACTGATAAAAAGGCTCAGCCATGCGAGGGTCAATCTGAATTGCATTTTTAAACTCCAGCCTAGCCTTTGCAGTCTTGCCTTCTTCCACTAAGGCTTTACCACTTTCCACAAAACCAGCGGCACTATCAGCCGAAGAGCCACAACCCACTAAAAGGCTCAGCAATAAGCTAGCTATTCCTACATATTTAATTACTTTCATTTCTTTCACTCTTTAATTCATTAATCCAAAAGATACTGTTTTAATTCGGGTTTAGCTATCGCCATAAAATCTAATATGCGCGCATCAGCTTCGTCCAATGTTTCATTCGGTGCAACATTTGTTACTACTCGAATTAAGCTGCCATCGGTTCTATTCTCAAATAATGCATCTAAGAATAAATACCATTTTTTAATATATTCATTAGCAATGATTCTGCCACGTTCTTGAAACCAGTAATAAACCAACTGGGTTTGTTCACCTTTTTTAATAACCGACCTGTTAACAGGATAACCATCGACTACAATCCGCTCAAATACTGAAATTTCCCAGCCTCCACCCGGTATACATACACGAGGCGAATGCGGAGAGAGCCCTTTTCTCTGCGACTCATAATAGGCAACATAAAAATTCACAGGAGGTTGTTTGCCATTACTATAATTAGCCAATAAATAGTCTGTCATCCCCAGCTTAGTCACCACATCTTTATCTAGTGTATCGTGCTGCCCACGCCAACTATTTAATGTCAAAGGGAAATTAACAAATGATACATGTCCCGGTATCTTCTCCACTCGCTTATCAATAACTTGAGTCATCACTAACACCGAAACAAGCATGATAATCGTCAATAATAGCGGCTTATTTATTCTATTATCAGATGAATATTGTTCACCCTTGGCAGGTTCAACCACATCGACCACACCAAAAACAGCCGCTAATGAACCATTTTTATTAGTCAACTTCTCCATTATCCAGATTAATAAAAACAGAATTACGGCGCAGGCCATAAAAATAATCCAGCCTTCAAAGTCATGTAAAAAACCTTCGGCCATCGATATGCCCCAGTTATCTACCAACACCCCAATCGCACCAATCCTAAAGCTGTTCATTAAAATCGTTACGGGAATCGTCGCTAAAAAGACAATAGCACGCTTCCAGAATGATACTTGATAGAAATAGGCAACAATAAAGCCTAAACTCATTAACGGAAATAAATATCTCAGACCACTACATGCCTCAACAACCTGTAACTGATAAACACCCAGATCAATCACGTTACCTTCTAAAAAAACGGGGATCTGGAAAAGACGAATAAAAGCAACGCCCAACTCAGAAGAAATAAGCTGTAACTTGGCCGTTAACAACACCTCGATCACATAAGGTAGTGGAATAGCAAAAAGCAATAATAGAATAGGCGCTGCTGTATATTTTGTTGCTCTGCCTATTGTGACCATAGAAAGGCCTAATAGCACCATCACAAATGAATATTGAATTAAGAGAAATAACGCACTTATTTCACCCACTATAAAGATAGCAATCGCAACCAAAATAATAAAAAGACCTGACCATAATGGTGGCCCCATCGCTGCTTGTATTTGCGCTTTCTTTTCCCACAAAATATACAATGAAACCAGAGGAATTAGAAACCCGTGACTATATTCTTCCTGATTACCCCAACGGAAAACAGCATCAGCTAAACCATTCCAATATGCGACCACCGCCAATAAAAGTGCGATGGAAAAGAAAACTGTTTGTTTTACACTTAGCAAAAGAGTGCTCCTGATTTCTGCATGGGCTTTAGAGTAACGTGAAACGCTTTATAGCGCTACTCAATCGTAATATTCTAATAATTCTTGATGATACATTATCTAAAACTAAGGCGCGCCCTTGTTTGTTCAAATAACGTTGAAATAATAACATCGTGGCAATAAAAGCACTATCGACATAAGTTAGTTGTTCACACTCTATAACGACATCATCCTCATATTCTTCAATGACTATTGATAGTTCTTGTTTTAATTGTTGCATAGTTTGATGATGAATGCTGCCCATTAACTTTATTTTAACTTTTTGTTTTGGCTCAAGCTCAATTTCACATGCCTCATTAAAACATTCTGAACGACGTAATATACGATCATATATCGCTAGTGGTAATACATTCAAAACTAGTAATCGTAAAAATGCGAACCCATCAAATAAATATCGCTTCCACAATGTAGGCTCCTGACGGATCCTCCATAACCACTCCATCCCAAAACGTTGCCATACAACGGGAGCTCGCTCCACATTACCTGCCACAAAATTAATTACAGCTCCCAGATGACTAATTACAGGCGCATTTAATTTTTCTTTATTTTTCTGAATCCATTCTTGTCCTTTTCTGGCACCTAAAGCCACTACAATAAAATCAGGTTCACAACGATTGATCTGCTCTATAATTCTCGAATCACTCATTTCATCAACAAAGACAAAGCCCGGATCATAAAAACCACAACTTTCCATTGCCACACTAGTTTCATTTAATTTTTGATGGGCGAGTTCAGCTACACCCTGTTGACCGCCAAAGAAAAATACCCTTATTTTTTTTGATATACCTTCCTGTTTAGACAACTCATCAAACAAAGTAGACCCTGCAACACGTTCAGGTAATGGAATACCCAATAGTTTAGCAACCCATATCAAAGGCATTCCATCAGCAACACTTAAATCACTCTCGACAACAGATTGAAAAAAAGCATCATCAGATTGTGTAGCTATTGCAAAATTAAGATTTGGCGTAGATAAAAAACAAGGTTGCTCTTGTTCAATTGCTTTGCCTACTATGTCTATCGCATCATCCAGAGAAACGAAATCAAAAGGCAAACCAAGAATGCTATACACGTCCCTATCCAAAAAGAACTCTATTTTATTTTTCATGAATCAGCCTGAATTCTAGATAAAAATTTAGCTTATTTTTTGTCATCCCGGTAAGCTTTTAGCCGGGATCTAAGTTAGAGATACTAGATTCCCGCTAAAAACATACAGGAATGACAGAGTTTGTTGGAGCTAAGACAGTTTTTTCCTTATCCAGAGTTCAGGTTATTTAGCTTTCCTAGATGTTCTGATCCAAGACTTCTGGCGCTTAAATAGAAACAGTATATAAATTGCTATTTTTGAAATAATATAAACAGGGATCTTGAATAATTCTTTTAATGTTAAATATTCACGGCCGAATTTCCACCATGCCATTATTAACATAATTGCAAAAAATGAGAAGCTAGTTAGAAGTACCAAGAACGCAGCATAACTGCTTACAATGCATGAATATATAGCCAAAAAAAGTAGTCCGATAACGGAAAGCAACACTAGCAGTGACAATGGTGGTACACCGATATCTAAAGCCAAGCCTAATAATCGCCAGTCCTTGCGAATTATTGCCTGTTTAATCAACTTAGGAGCCTGTTGAATAATAGTTATTAAATGGCCATGTTCCCAACGTGTTCTTTGAGTTTTTTCAGCATCACTGCCCTGTTCAGGGAAGTCACTATAGACAGTGGCATGCTCACACAATATAGGCGGGAATCCAGCAAGAGTGCAATCAATACCAAGCTGCATATCTTCAACTATATTGCCATGAGCAACATTAACATCTGCAATTACTTTCCAAGGAAACGCCATTCCTGTTCCCGTCAAAGTAATAGGTAATGTTAGTATGCTTACCGCAATAGGGCGTACCTTATTCTTTACAAGCCAAGCAAAACCAGCAACCCGACGAGCTAATGAATCTTCTTCACTCTTTCGCATCAAATAAAGTGCTTGCACTGGTCGCTGTTGCTTATAACAACCATTTACCAAAGTTTTTAGGCTGCTGGAATCAATTTCACAATCTGCATCTAATATAACCACAACATCGGGAGGAGGAGTCTCTGCCTTTATATATTGAAGGCCGTGATCAAGTGCAAACCCTTTACCACGTAGCTCATCATTGAATCGTTCTAACACGGTCGTTCCAAGGTTTTCCGAAATTTCAGCAGTGCTATCAGTACAATTATCAGCTACGACAATAATATCACTAACTTTAATGCCCTGTTTTATTAATACTGATAATGTTTTAACAATAATATCAGCCTCATTATGGGCTGGCATTAATATTTTCATTGTTGGTTGAGCTTCATTGCCTTTCGGAGATAATAAAGCTGGTTTATTACTCAGCAATGTAATTAATAATTCCAGACCAATCACTAATAGAGGAATTGATAGTAGTATAGTAAAAAACAGAAAAAGCAACTGGAACCACATACTAGTGAATCCCTTGTTCAAAATATCGCCCAAGCTTAGCAGCTTCAATTTTGATGTTATGCTGCTCATTCACGGCTTTGAAGCCATTTATCCCCATAGTTGTCAGTTTCTGGCTGTTCGCTTCAAGCATTGCTCGTATTGCACTTGTTAGCGCCTCACTATCACCCGCAGGTATTAACCAGCCATTTTCACCATCTTTGACTAGCTCGGGAATCCCCGCTACATAGGTTGTAATCACGGGGCGACATAAAGCCAAGGCTTCCATAATAACAACAGGCAAGCCTTCAGCAAAGCTCGGTAAAACTAAGCCGCGAGACTCTATCAATATTTTTTTCACTTGTTCACTGGAGATCCAGCCCGTTATTTCGACTCTATCAGACAGTTCATAAGCTACAATTCGGCGCTCTACTTCAGCACGCATCGGACCATCACCAGCTAAAACAAGCTTACAATCTATTCCTGAATCAGATAGCTCCTTCATCGATTCCAACAACAATAATTGACCCTTTTGCTCACACAAACGGCCAACACAAACCAGCTGATTTGATAGGTTTGGTTCTTTACTATTATTCATTAAAAAGGCATCATCTAAACCACAATGAACAACCTTCACCTTGTGCCATTGCTCTAGAGGGATCCATCTGAATAGTTGACTGCGACCATACGAACTAATAGCCACCACAAACCGACTATGTTTAATTTTTTCTGCGAGTGAAATAAACTCAGGCTTATCAAATTCTTCAGGTCCATGTACTGTAAAACTGTATCCTACTCCACCTAATAAATAGGCAAACAGCACTACCGTAGTAGAGTTAGTGCCAAAATGGGCATGAATATGCTCAATATCATTTCGTAATTGCCATTTTAATAAAACACAACTTTCAACAAAATATGCAATATGCCTTAATATGCCACGATCAGAACGAAAACCAAGTTTAACCGCAACCAATAAAGTCATAATAAATTTTATGGGATGAAGAATCAACACCCCAAATGCTTGTAAAACAATACTTAATTTCGAGTCAGATAAAATATAAGCCGTTTTACTAAATTCTAACTGATCGGCAGGATCAACTAACTCAGCCTCATCAGAACGCAAAGCAAAACGTTCAACACTGTGACCTAATTGCTCCAGTGCTAAAATTTCACGACGAATAAAGCTATGACTGACTTTAGGATACTGATTGGTAAAATAGGCTAGATGCATAAATATTTTCGCACTTTAATAATAGTAGTAAATGTATTCATAAATAACAAATATGGCTAGTCATAGTCAACCGTAGAAAAATTTAGCTTTTGATATTCCATTATTCAAACTCAATTAGTAAACATTTAATCTTTTCCAAAGATGTCGCGAGTATAAATCTTCTCTCCACAATCTTTGATCTCATCCGACAGACGATTAGCCACTATCACATCAGCTAAGGCTTTAAACTCATCCAAGTTAGTAATCACTTTTGAATGGAAAAATTCACTTTCTCGTATTTCAGGTTCATACACTACAACTTCTATACCCTTAGCTTTAATTCGTTTCATTATTCCTTGAATGGCTGAAGATCGGAAATTATCAGAGCCTTGTTTCATAATGAGTCTATAAATACCCACTATTTTAGGATTTTTATTTATAATTTGAGTTGCAATAAAGTCTTTTCGTGTTGTATTTGAATCAACAATAGCCTTAATAATATTACTAGGCACATCTTGATAGTTCGCCAATAACTGCTTTGTATCTTTTGGAAGGCAATAGCCTCCATAACCAAAAGAAGGGTTGTTATATTGATCCCCGATACGCGGATCTAGACCTACACCATTAATCACTTGCTTGCTATTCAGCCCGTGTGTCTCACAATACGAATCTAATTCATTAAAATAAGAAATACGCATTGCTAAATACGTATTTGAGAATAGTTTGATCCCTTCTGCCTCTGTTGAATCTGTATATAAAACGGTTATATCTTTTTTATCCGCACCGTCAACTAACAAGCGTGCAAAAGTAGTAGCACGTTCTGATTGCTCTCCAATGATTATTCGTGAAGGGTATAAATTATCATATAACGCTTTGCCTTCTCGCAAGAACTCGGGAGAGAAAATAATGTTATCTGTATCAAATTCCTCCTTTATTTTTTTTGTATAACCAACAGGAACAGTTGATTTTATTATCATGATCGCACTAGGATTTAATTCAACAATATCTTTAATTACTGATTCAACAGTGGACGTATTAAAATAATTTGTTTCTTCATCATAATCAGTAGGTGTAGCAATAATAATATAGTCAGCATCGGCGTACGCTACTTTTTTATCCACTGTTGCACGAAAATTCAACGTCTTATTAACTAAATAATCTTCAATTTCAGCATCAGCAATGGGTGATTGATTATTTTGCAATAATTTAATTTTTTCTTCGATAATATCTAGCGCGACTACTTCATTATTTTTTGCTAAAAGCAGAGCTAATGAGAGTCCTACATATCCAGTACCAACTATGGTTATTTTAAACCCCATCATATACTTCCATTGATTAATTATTCTTATCTCATGACTACTAAAGCTTAATCTAGCAGTACGTCTTGGAACACAGTACTCATCGACAATCTGATATTACATACTCCATATTCATCACATTATTAAATCGTAATATCTCTAATTTACTTTATTTCTGCTGGTATACCTACTACAGTTTTACCATTTGGTACATTTTTAAGCACGACCGAATTAGCGCCTATCAATACGTCATCTCCAATAAGAATTGAGCCTAGTACTTTAGCTCCTGCACCAATATCAACATGCCCACCAATATGAGGGACTCCACTTTTTGTTGCCCCAAGAGTAACCTGCTGAAAAATTAAACAGTTACAACCGACCTTTACGTCTGGATGTATAACGATGCCATTTGGATGAGGAATCAAAAGCCCACCACCTAACTGACAATTCAAAGGAATATCCGCCCCTGTAACAATACTCCAGAACCTGTGTCGCAAGACAGTAAGCTGTCTTAACACAAGCCAAATTCCTCCACGGTCATTATAAGCTTGATAAGATCGAATGCTCGCTAATAAAGATCGAGAGGGCGACCATGAAAAAAAACTTTTTTCTTCACGAGACCAATCTGGTGTTACCGATGAAACCATAACTGCACCATAAAATATTAAGAGACTAAATGACTATTTAAAAACAGCACTGTTTGCAATCAACGGAAATATTCACGAGCAGCATCGATGACACCTTTCTTAATAATCAGATCTCGAGTACCCGCTGGCTTCCAGCCTAAAATATCTTGAGTCTTTGAACTATCGTATTGAGCTCGATGACTTCTTGAATCCCAGTCTCGATAAGTTGGCCGCCTTTTATTAGGATGATTGATTAAATTTTTTGCAGCTTCTTTTACCATATCTATCAAATAGAATTTTAAAATAGAAGTCGATTCACTGCGTATTTTAGTTCCAATTTCTTTAGAAACAATATCTACATATTCTTTTCCACTTAAAAAGGGACCATCCGTCAGCAAAAATGTTTTACCTTCAATATTAGGTTTGTCTATGCCTAATGTTAATGCACTAGCAACATCTTCAACTAAAACTAAAGGTAACTTAGTTTCACCGCTGCCCCAAAACTGCATTCGCGTTTCAGATTGGAACATACCAACCCCCCAGTGGGCAGGCGGACAACCTTTGCCAATGACAACGCCTGGCCGAAAAATAACTAGCGGTAAGCCTTGATTATTAAATATTTCTGTTAATAAAGCTTCACATGTAGCTTTAGAGCGAGCATAGTGATTTCTGCTTTTTATCTTTGGGTCAACAAGGGTATCCATCGTAATCACTTCAGCTGAGTCTGCTGAATAATACGAATCAATTGTTCCTGTATAGATAAAACGTTTAACGCCTTTAGCTAAGGCGCGCTCAGCAATATTTTGAGTCACTAAAACATCATGCTTGTAATAATCTGCCCAATTATCACCGTTAGCCTTAGCCAAATGATAAACCACATCAATTCCTTCTAAGGCCTCATCCATAAATTCGGCGCTGGCTAAATCACCTTGGATTAATTCAACAGGCAATCCCTTAAGCGCAATATTTGCTGCACCTAATCCTCGAGTAACAACCCGCACTCCCAATCCTTTTTCGGTCAATGATTTAACAAGGTAGCTGCCAATAAATCCTGATCCACCCAGTACTAATACTGTCGGTTGTGTTAATGCAGGTAAGACATTCCACTCCTCATTAGTCTTATCACTGGCGCTAAACACGGCTTGCTCCGCAATTCTTTCACAAACGGAAATAACCTTAACACCAAACTCTGCTAACATTCGTGTATCGTCATACTGTCCCTCTAAGGTTTGATAGAAAGCATGAATATTTTTGTTAATGCATTCACCAAAAGGATTGGCACTAGGAGATTTCTGTAGTGTTCCCTTAACTGACTTAAATAAGTTTTTAATACTATTTTTTCCTACTTGCCAAGCAACATTTTTAACACTCAAGAAATTATCAAAAAGTAAACCCGCGCCACTAGGTTCATCAATATAATAAATGTCTCTATCGAACAAGCATGTCGCTGTTGCAGCATGTCCACGTACACTGATTCTTTTATCCGTGTACCCTGGGATAACTGATAAATTCAAGTCAAAGCTTGTTTTTCCACAGTTACCATATATGTGCCAATGTCTATAAACTCTGTTACCACCGGGCAAATCAATAGGTAAGGAAACATCCACTTTCAGATCATCAGGAACACCCAATAAATCGACTAAAAAGGCAATAAGATGAGGGCCTAACTCAAAAATTAAATTTTCAGGCTTTTGTAACATCCAAATATTAAAAGGTCCAAATTGAATCTGTGGTAGAGCGGAAAACCAGTTAATATTGACATGATCTAACTTACCAATAACACCATCAGCTACATCTTCTCGTAATTTTTCATATGAAGATAGAAAAACAAAGTTATGATTCACACTAACTTTAACATTATGCTCTTTGGCGAGGTCATCTAATGCCTGACATTCTTTCTGATTCGTCCCCATCGGTTTTTCCAAAAAGACATGTCGACCACTTTCTATAATTTGTTTAGCGCAATCAAAATGTAAGTCAGGGGGTAATAGAATATGTACCGCATCTAAATCCGTTTTTAACATCTCATCAAGAGAGCTAAAAACTTGAGGGATATTAAAAGATAATGCCGCGCTTTCAGCTCTAGCTACCGAGTGATCACAAACGGCAACAATATCAACATTATCTTGATTAATAAGTGACTTAGCATGCACATCAATAATGTACCCAGCTCCCAACAACCCTACTTTCCAGCGTTTACTACTCATTTTCTATTTGTTCCTTGTTACTTATATTCAATAATTTCATATCGCTCAGATAGTTTATTGAAATTAAATTTCATTAACCCCACCATATTTGCGAACTTCGATAATAATAAAAACTTGGTATAAAACCAAGCATCACTCAGTGAATCCCCCAGCTTTAAGCGGAATGTAATCACCCGATAGCCTAGATAAAAATAGGCTCCAACTAATAAAAGACTGTAACCTTGAGTAAAAGGTAATAATACAACAATCAGTAACGGGATCAACCCGCCCCAAAAAAGAGTACTATTACGCTCTTTCATGCAGTCTCTATGGGCACTGTCACCGTTAATAAAAGCTCGCTGTCCAATTGCGTGGCCCGCCCTCACAGACCTTTTCCACCATTGGCTAAACTTAAGAATATTCGCATCATGTGTCGCCATCTGTTGATCTAGCTTTGTCACTTTGTAGCCAGCCAACCCCATTCGAACACCAAACTCAGAATCTTCGCCAGCGATTACCTCAGGGTTAAATCCACCTAACTCTTTAAATACTGATGTCCGAATCATTGATATCCCTCCCAATGCGCCAAAATCACTCAAATCACCAGGCGCAGAACGCCACTCTAAAGCGCACAGTCGATTATAAGAGGAAGCCTCAATATTACGCTCTAATAAATGTCCTATCACAGCTGCACGCTGTGAATTGTTTATTAAGGCATTACTTGCGACTTCAATCCAACCTGCTAACAAGGTACAATCACCATCAATAAATTGTACGAACTCAATGCTTGGATTTAACTGTACTAACCTTTGAAAACCTTCATTTCGCGCTCTAGCTGCAGATAAAGGCTTAGCCAAATCAAGCTCTATTATTTCTATTTGATTAGACTCTGCAATGGCAATGCTACTATCTGTCGAGCAAGAATCAACATAAACCTTTGCACACTCGAGGCCATTCATTGAATCAAAACAAAGTTGCAAGCGTTTATCTTCATTCCGACCAATAATGACAATACCAATTTTTTCTAAATTATCCATTTATATTTACACTGCCTCACACGCTAATATTTTACCAAGTTTATCCTTTAACTAACATTAAAAATGACTAGCCCTCCAAATAAACCCATTATCATTAGACCGTATGCGGCAACAGTAGAACTAATGCCACGAGAAAAAGTAAACCATGAAGTGCGATACTTACGAATATTAGAATCAACTAAATAGTATAAAACCGCAGCAATAATAAGATTGAGAGCCAGAGCAATAACCTTACTTAATGAGCCATCACGCATCCCAAAAGGGTCTAAAATCGCATGAGCACAGAATATACCTATCCAATGATTGAGGTAAAAAGGATATGACATACCCCCTAAAAACTGTGAAATTTTATTCTTTGGGCCAGGCCGAGCCAACAACAATACCAACACAATAGAAAAAATCGGTGCAACATAAATATAAAGGGTCGATTCAACATACATGAACGTTATAGACATAAATAAAGAAATGCACAATAAAACAATGGACTTGTTACTCATATGCCAATTACCAAAAGAGGCTTTTAGTATTGAAGCCAAAACGCCTAATGCAATGGCAGCATAAGCATTAAAACTAATAGCTAGCATGCTAATAATCAGCCAAAGGAGTAGTGATTTTCCAATTCGGACTGGCATCAAAACGATTATAAGGGGAGCTAACAAATAAAATTGCTCTTCTGCACAAATACTCCAGAAATGACTTACGGAGCCTTGCAAAGGCATTAAGTGCTTAAACTCTTCCAATTGCGATGTTCCAAACAAGTTGTAAACAAAAGTGATTTTGTAAAAGACTATTTCCAACCATTTTGCTGTTAAGTCATCTTTTAGAAAGCTAGCACAAATCATCAAAAAAATTGCGATTAAGTAAGGTATCCATATTCGCGTTACACGGTTAAAAAAGAACCTCGGCAATTCCTCTTCTTTTGTACCTAATAAAATCCCACCTATTAGCCAGCCACTTAATGCGAAAAAAACCTGAACAGATAAATTTCCTGCATGTTGCCATTGAATTACATCATCATGACCAAGTGCGACAATAATTGCTAATATTATGCGTAGCCAATCAAAAAGTAAAAAATACTCGTTCCTATTATTACTAATCATTAGGCTTTAATCTTTCTACTTTCATAAATTATTTCAATGAAAAACAGTTGTCACTGTCCATGCTAAATGTTTGGTCCATTAAAAATCCAATATTTTTCCTAATAAAGGCGATAAGCCTGTAGAGCCATCCAGAAATTGTTCCTTCAAAGGTTCACAACTTTGGCAAAGTGATAAATAATAGTCTTCATCAAACATTAATTTCCTTATACATTGAGCATAACCTTCTATTTGATCAGCGGCTACACTAACAACGGCACCGTGAAGAACATCAACTGCTGGGACGACAGAACTGCATATGACAGGGCGATTTAATAAAATAGCTTCTACAGCAACTTTCGCTAACCCCTCATCAAAATCACTTCGCGTTGGCACAATAACAATATGAGCAGAGGCATAAGCTTTCAGCAACTGTGGTCTCTCTAGATTCCCATTGATCGTGACGATATCATTTAATCCTTTATGTTCACTTACTTGGATCAATTCTTCTAATGCTCCACCATCACCATTAATTTCAATAATCATATCTTCGTCTTTTAACTGTTCCGCTATTTCCAATAAATCAAAAACGCCTTTATTTCGCTCAACCCTGCCGGCAAATACAATTTTAAAGGGTTTTTCATTGTGTGGAATGGGTAAAGGCGTAGATGCAAAATCCTTGCGATAAAATAATGGCCTAAACTGGTAAACTGGTCTAGAACCTTCACCAGCAACTAGTTCAATTTGCTGCTGGATCGCAGGCGATACACATATAGACATCGTAGCTATACGCCTAAAAAACCAGCCATCTAGCTTAGATAAAACTTGCCGAATTAATCCTGTGGGAGGAAAGCCTGGAGGCCATAAACAATTGTGCATATGGGGGACAATTTTTATACCAAAAAGATTTAATGGGGATAACATAAACCAATAAGTAACCCCTGAAGTGACATCTAAATACTTAGGCCGATGTCGTACCGCTAAAACAACTATTTTCAGACCATACACAATTTGAGATAAATGATATAAAACGCCTTTACCAAAAATGGTTTTAGGCCTATTCTCTACATAAAAATTTGACGTAACTTTGACTCTTTTTTTATGATGGAAAGAAACAATATATGCCTTCAATTTTTTTTCTGAGCAAAAATCAAAAAGTTGCCCACTGTACGTTCTTGAAGTTTCAGTTAATAAATCTTCTTTATTACTCCAGCGACAAAATGATTCAACGATATCTCCTGGCCCTTCAATATACATAACATCATACTTTTTCCCCATCAAATAAACCTCCGCTTTGACTATAGATGAAATACTAGCAACAGTTAACTAAACGGCTTCAAAATATTCCCTTAAGGAATGTTCAATCACAGTTTTTTTACAATATTGTAGCAATGATCTTTACGACTATAAAAATTAGCTCTCTTCTTCCCTTATTCTACTTTATTAGGGGCGACACTTATCCCTTTAACAAAAATGCTGTTTCTAAAAAAGTCTCGTAGCAATCGAGGCGGGTGATTATCCTCCTTGCGTTGCAGTATGTTTCTCAATTTCCAAGAGGAAAAGCCAATAAGCCAACAAAAATCTGCAGCTATGGTATGAATGACGCCATAATTTTTTAAAAAATATCGCCGCCGAGAGTCAAACCAATACTGTGGCATTCTTTTTGTCATGCCCGTATTATTAATTCCCGAGCTTTGCCCTACAAAGTGTACTACTTTACTGCTAGGAACATACCAACATTCCCAGCCGGACCGAAGAGTTCTAAGGCAAAAATCTGTTTCTTCAAAATACATAAAATAAGATTCATCTAGCAACCCTATGTCTTCAAACATAGCGCTACGAATCATCATACTAGCCCCAGATACCCAATCTGCTTTCTCAGGACGGTCAGGTATAATATCTGAGCTAATCCACGGTTTTAACAACCTTGTTAGTATGCCTAAACTAAAGCCTCTATTTAACTCTGTTATCCAACTATGAAATCTAAATGATGAATGCACTGGTGATCCATCACCATCTTCAATTCGGCTTCCCGCTATGCCGACTTCAGGGTGCTCAACCAAAAATGAAACTAAGTTTTTTATTGCATTATCATAAACGACTGTATCGGGATTAAGTAAGTAAATAAAATCAGGACTCTTTTTTTTCTTCATAAATTGCTTAATTGCAAAATTATTTCCAAAAGAAAATCCACCATTAAATCCTGAAGATTGTACCTTAACCCAGCCCTCCCATCCTTCTGATAGAACGGCTGAAGTCATTTCCTCGAAAGAATTATCTTGTGAATCGTTATCTACAATTATTATTTTAAACCGATTTGATTCACGTTCATTATTGAGGGATCGTATACATTCAATCGCCAGTTCTGAAGTTTTATAATTAACAATGACGATTCCAACTGTTGACTTCTCTCTAACATTAGAACATTCACTGGTAGTCATAAACACATTTCAAAATAATTAAATTTCTCATTACTCTTCTACTTGATTATAGACTTAATGGTATCTTTAGCCGATCGAATAAATTTCTTGGTGCCGCGGAAAAGACGCTCTGCAGGCATTAGAATTTTGCTTTTTGCCCACTCTTCTGGTCGAGCTTTAAAAATCGTGGTGTGTTTACTCCCAGCCCAGCCTTCAGGCATTTCTTTTGTATAGTAATACGTTGCAAATGATCTTCTCATGACATCAGGTGGACAAGTTAACGGTGTTACACCATGAAAGCTAATTTCACTCGTCAAAAAACCGCAAGCACGGTTAAATTTCGGTTCAAAATATCCATAACGTTTTTTGACATTATTATCCCATACATCCAAATATCCACCATATTCTTCCTTCCAATCCTTATTGAAGTAAATAAGGATATTTAATCGCCTATACGATTGATTTTCCTCATTAAAATTAAAATCCACATGCACATCCAAATGTCCCCCTGAATTCGTTTCATGAATACCTCCCCCAACCAAACCAGCATCAGCTAAAAGGTTTGGAACTCCCGTTAATTCTGACCACATATCAACGTATTCTTGAGAAGATAACAAATCATTTAATTTTTTTATTGCAGCTGGAAATTTCGAAGAATCTGTAATCTGGATTTTCTTTTTTTCATTAACTGCAGAAAATTCCTTTCCAAGTTTTTGAGCTTCTTGATAAGCTGGAAATGATTCATAAACCTCATTTGCAAACTCCTCTTCTAGAAAATTATCTATACAAAAATGAGGATATGGTTCCATCTCTAGAAATGTCTTTTTAAACTCTTTTCGATCAATTGGATTTATCAATTTCATCTTATTAGTCTCTTAGGGTTGGTCCGTTAAAATACTTCTGTAATATTCTTCAGTTTGCTTAGCGACTACACTTGCTGAAAACCTTTCTTGACTATCTTTTATTGCATTCTTTGACATTGTTTTCATTTTATCAACATCACCTAAAAGTGTTAATACATTCTCAGCAATACTATTCGCCGATTCAGGATCTGCTAACAGGCCATTAAAATCATTAATAATAATTTCTTTCATACCCCCAACAGCAGTACAAATAACTGGAGAACCCGTTGCTATTGCTTCTAGTAAGGACATGGGGAAATTATCGTAACGAGATGTCATCATCGTTACCGTTGATGTTTTTCTTAATGCTGCAATTTTCTCTGTTTCACAATGGCCTAAAAACTGTATGCGATCTTTAATTGATGCTTCAGGAACAAATTTTTCTATATACCCCTCAAATGAATAAATCTTGCCTTTAATGGGTACCCCTCTATCAGGACCGACAAATATAAGTTCAATTTCTCTATTATGATTTGCGATGATTCGAAAAGCATCTATGGCCAAATCACCACCTTTAGTTAAATCAAATCGCCCAACAAATAGTATTGTTTGTTTTAGGCTACATTCGAGCTTCCACTGCTCATTTACTGCTACAGCTGGCGCTGGATTAGGAATAACTTTTGCCTCAGGTAATAAGCAATTATAATATTCCCGCACCTTATTTAAAACATCAAGACTAGGCGCTGTAATACCTTGTGATAACTTAATAGCATTTCCTTCACAACGAACTCTAGCAGCGTAAGAGTCATCTTCTTCACTTTGCATTCCCGCCATAATAAACCATGGACCGTGCAACCTTGTAATAACAGGTATGTCGGTACTTGCAGTCAACCATTGCCCATAACCAAATGATTCTTCAATCTCTATCAAGTCAGGCTCATCAGGTAGCATTCCCATAGCTTGAGTTATCAAGTTGCTTACACCTTTTATTCTTCGTTCGTATAATTTCTGCTGGGCAAATGGTACTTTAGTATGAAATAATATTTTATCCTGTAATTTATCATTAAAGCTCTTTTTCTGAATTAATTGTGACAAATTTATAATGGATTCTAAGGTTTGGCCTTGAACTCGATGAGCAATAATGCTCGCTTCTACATTGTCATCAAACCCTGAAATAATACTTTTAATATAGGCCACAATTCCATTAGGGTATGCACTTAAAGGCCAGCCCGGCGATAAGTATGTGATATTTAGTTTTTTGTTCATCAGTCAGTATATCTACAGTTCTATAATTTAAACAATTTTTAGATTAAATATGAACTGTATAGCTCAATATTAACTCGGCAAATAAATAACCTACTCCAACCATAGGTATCAATCTAAGCTCTAAAAACAACGAGAATATTTTTTGTTTTTTCATTTCAAGATATTGAACAGGTAATGATATGAAATTTCCTAAAACCACCCCCCAAAGCGCGCCTAAAAATCCATAATAATAAAATAAAATGGGTAATCCCACAAAAATGGATAAAGCCCTATAAAGCATAATTTTCATTCTGATTTTAGTTATACTTAAAGCACTTAGGCATTCTAAGCCTACAGCAGATAGGCATAAGCCCACCAAAGAAAAAGATAAAACTTTCATGATTGACCCTGCACCATGGTACCGTTCATCGTATAAAAACTCTATTAATACTGGCGCAATAGCAATTAATATACCTATCCCAAAAAAAACAATAAAATCCTGCCTCAGCCTGATCATATAATATTTATCTTTTAATTGGCCTCGCTTCTTCAAAGCTACATCACTTAATACTGGAAACCAAATTTTTGATGTTAACTGCTGTATGATATTGTTAAATACGCTGAAAATCATAAATGCAATACTATATACCCCTATCTCTGCTGCTGACAGGTAACTAGCAAAAATCAGTCTATCTCCTTGCTGTGCAAGATAAGTTAAAACTGTTGCAATGAAAATCCATTTTCCAAAATTATAAACCTCTTTTGCAACAGTAGTGTCCCACTCGAATTTTTGTCTGTATTGATAAAAATGATACGTTAATAACAAACTTACTATTGATGCTATAACTGCTGCAGAAACTAAAGCCCATATAGAGGGGAAGTTCCACGCCCACACTAACATGACAACGATTCCACAGAATTGTGAAATCAAATCAATGAGCTCTAATCGTCCTCTCTTTAATTCTCTACTCACTATTGCTGGCGCCATAGTTTTATAGCCTTGTATAGCAGCAGTAAAAGCGACTACAATCAGCAAATACGGTAAGATATTATTACCATAAACAGCTCCCATATCTATCTGAGTTCTAGTATTTATTACAACCATTAATGCCGCCATGAGTAGAATAATTAGGAATATAATCCACCCACGTATCACCTGCATAGTCCAAACTGTATTGAGAACTGATGGATCCGTGCCTCGTTTATGCCTGACAATAAAAGCCCAGAAACCCAAGTCAGAAAACATATAAACGCCTTGACTCAACACGTAAACAATTGCCATTAGACCAAACATTTCTGGCTCTAATAGCCTTGTAACAACTAAATTAGAACCTAATCGTAAAAGCTGACTTAAACCAAAAATCCCAATAACCCAAGTACCGGCGGTAATTATTTTTTTTTTATCCACTACTCTTCGCTATATTTTGTTTACTAAATGCATTATCCCTACTCTGATAAATAATGGCTTCGCTACGCCCCAATAGGATACCTGCTAAGAGCCATAGCCAAGGAGACAGTGAGGAATTAGGCAGCTGATCAATCATGATTATCCCTACCATGAGAGCATGTGCAGCCAATAATGGTTGTTCAGACTTTGACTTGAGTCGTTTAGACGCTATATAAGATCGGAATATTGTCAGAGCCAAAAATCCAAATTCTGCAATAAAACCTAAAATTCCAAATTGGCCAAACGTAATGATCCACCGCCCATCCGTTACAGAAATATCTTTACCTGTTTCTTGATCGTATACACGATTACGTCCCCAGCCACCCCACCCAAAGAAAATTCTCTCTCTAGCATGCTCTAATAAAATCTCTTCATTATCAAACCGGAACTGTAAGGATTGAGCCCGTTCTTCATCTACCGATGAAGCCATCTCAATAATAGGTTGATGTGGAAATACATTCATAATTGACATTAGTGGATAAAACAATGTCAAACAAGCTAGAACCACAGCAATTTGATGCTGCCTTTTAGGTTTTGTCCATTTAATCAAAGCAAAAGCTAAGACTCCGTAAACTAGAGCTCCAACACTTTTACATAGCACTAAAATAATGGCTAAGTAATAAACCCGAATTGCTGGAGAAAATAAACGGAGTCTGATTTGGTTTTTCCATAGAGTTATTGCTGACAGTAATGCTATCGCAATAAAAAATGAAACCGTCAAACCATGTCCCATAAAAACAACAGGCCTGAAACCATCTAAACGCATCTGTTGACCAAAGCTACCTGGGAAGTACCCATAAATCCACAAATGAAGTTGAGGGCTCATTCTTACTTCAAATAAAATAGGGAGTGAGTATACTAAACCCGCTATAGCAAGTATTTTAAACATCAACAATTGATGATCGTATGTTTTAAAAAACTGTCTCCCAATAAAAAATGGAACTATCAGTAAAAACTGATTAATAACAGATGAGACTCCATCATAATATGTCAAACTTGGAAGATACCATCCGCCAGTAAAAACCGCATCGCTATTTAAACCTGCAGTAACAAACGGTACGATCAAATACAATAAAACAAGATATTTTATTTTACCTAATTGTTTGAAGTATGAGATATGTTGCCGCTTTACCAGCCAACACCCAATTAACGCCGCAATAACTGGAGCAGTGTCTTTCCCCACTTCTGGTAACATGGGCAAATCAACGGCTGTTTTAACAGGGAGCACCATTAAGCCAGCAAAGATTGTCCAAAGAGTCGCAACCTGTATCGACCTTGTTCTATATAAATAAATAGCAACCAAAGGCCAAATTGCTAATATAGTGTACGCCAGTCCATTTCCCATTTTTTAGTATCTTACATATCTTAACGTCTTAATTTACCACGTTTTCATTTTACGTTCACTAATATCCGATGTTTCATGATTTCTTGCTATAGTAGTCACAAACCACCTATATTTTCTTATCCTGATTTAAGGCTGTAATCAGCAACCATTATCACTTAAAATTTTCTTAAATGCCCGAAATTTAGGTGCGCTTGAAGGGTCTTGAGAAATATTTTCCAATAACCCCCAATTACCCCACTTACCTGGCTTATAGGTAGTTTGGAACCACACTATTAGTTCACCACCTACGTCATTCCACTGCTTATACATATCTAGATATAGTTGATACATTTTAGGAGAGCGGTTTAGCTCAACAAACCGATTCACGATTTGTGTATCTTCTCTCCATTTATGCCCCACGAGAAGATGCTGGCCTGCTTCATAAGCAATTAATTTAACATTATGCTGTTCTGCAATAGCTTTTTGTTCTGTTAATACTTTTTCTGCAGCTGGAAGGCTTACATTATGTAAATGATCAAAAACCTCTTCATCCGTCATATTTACGACCTTCTGAATCAGTTCATCATCTGAAAATTCATGACCAATATAATAACCAACCGCCAATGCATCAACAGAGTCTGCCAGACCAGGTGTTTTCATAATCTGTTCTGATATCCAAGGGTAGAATAATTGTGTTCCAATAACCCGAACCAATCTATCGTTTCCTCCAAAGACCTCACCCCATACATCAAATAATTTTTTAGACCTCAGGCCATACTCTGTTTGACGAGAAGTACCATTTTTTTGCGATAGTTGATATAAATATTGGGCTTGCTGGAAACCAAAATTCCATGTTTCATTACTATATTCAATATGCACTTTCAAGCTTGGATTTAAATTATCTCTCACATATATAGCCATTTGTCTAAAATAATCATCATTAGCAAGGTGGGGCACCAACAACCATGGCGAGGTATTCATTTCATTTGACATTTGAATAATATCTTCTAATGATTGGCCTTTTTTTGCACCAAATGTGGTCCCTTTTTGCCGGTCACTCCACTCCACTTCTGTAGAATTGTTTGTTCTTTGAGAATTTAAATATCTCATAACGCCAACACCATTCCATGCGTCTCTATATTCCTTTCTCGTTATTGTTTTATCATAATCTTGTTCATTCTCTATCGGCACTATTCTAATATTACGTAAATAATTAGCTGGATTAGTAGATGTCTGCAACATTCCTGCCCGCCCATACTGCAGCTCTATCTCAATTCGGCCAGGTTCGGACTTAATCACTTTAGGCTTAATTAGGTGAAAATCTAACTTGCCTTCGCCATCATATAAAACCACATACCTTTTATCATTTGCATCACGCCCCCAGTTATCATCAGTAATAATCGTACGAGCTTTATCCGCGCCGAGTGATTTTATATAACCATTCGCATCAACATCAAGTGGAGAATCTGCATCCCATGGCGCGGTCATTTTTGCCAAGTCTTTAAATGGCATTGCACTACCGTAATACACTAAGTTCGCCGTATTCACACCAATATTTTCTACTCTACAGGTTGACGCTGTCGGTAATAATGTCACCCCATTGCTGAACCCGGAGTTATCTACTTTTATTATTTCTACTTCTGAATCTGGTTCATTTTGTGCCAACTGATCAGAAGAAGCCCATGAGTAGGTAACCACACCCCCTTTTGTCACTTTTTGAATTTTTTTGCCTGCATCTGGGTTACTTTTCGGGACAACAGCAACGGGGTTATCCTCTTTTACTTTAGTGATTGCCGCTGCTGGAGCGGAACTAGCCGGCTTACTTGTATTATTTACTTTTGGTGCAGCCTCAGCCCCAGAGTTAGCATCATCAATGTCATCTGCGTAGTAATTGTCTCGGCTGTCGTCAGTATTATACCCACCGTTTCGAATGTCAGTTTTATACCCACCACTGTATCCACTTCCATTTGAATTTCCATCGGAATTAAATGCGCCATAACTTGAAGTGCTTGCTAAAATCAATAGTGCTATTGGAAGTAAATTCTTCATGATTATCCTCATTAGGTACAATGCTGTCAGTGAAGTGCATGATACTTATCTTATACTTGTGATTATGCGAGATAGCCCACATATTTTTATATTAATGCAATCTTGTGTTTTTCTAGTAGCCAATCTTTGACGCGTTTCACATCTGCATTTTCATCTTTCTTTGTTTGTATTATACGCGTCGCTTTCTTCTCTTTCATCATTTCAGTGATTATGGCTGCATCAACAGTCTGCTTATCATCAGCAAATGCGTAAACTAAGGCAAAATCACATAGGCTGTTAATTCGACGTGGAATGCCTTCACTATAACAATAAATCATCGCGCAGGCTTGGTCGCTAAAAATATCTCTATAGTTTTTTGCCCCTGCTATTTGTAATCGATATTCAATATAGCGTTGTGTTTCAGGGTGGTTGAGTGCTTTAAGGTGATATTCTACTCCAATTCGCTGGGCAAACTGCTCTAATTCTGGTTGATTTAGTTTTTCAATTAATTCAGGTTGGCCTGTCAGAATTATTTGCATAAAAATATCTGAATCAATATTGATATTAGATAGCAAACGTAACTCCTCCAATGCCTGGACTGATAAGTTCTGTGCTTCGTCGACGATTAATACAACGCGTCGTCCTTGTGCATGTTGCTCTACTACAAAGTTAATATAATCTCGATAGCGTCCTGCATTGTCTGTTGCATTTGATTCGATATCGAGTGCATCTAGTACCCAAGTCATTAACTCGCCAAATGATTCATGGGTATTATTGATTAAGCCAATAACACAATTTTTTGCAATTTTTTTCAGTAATTTTCGGATTAATGTTGTTTTCCCTGCGCCTATTTCACCTGTTACAACCGTAAAGCCAGCCTGACTCATTAGGCCATATTCCAGCATAGTTAATGCTTTTCTATGGTTAGGACTCAGATAAAAAAATGCTGGGTCAGGGACTAGGTTAAAAGGCTTATGAACTAAACCAAAGTGTTCTGTATACATTTTTAATAATACTGGTGTGTGGGTGGTTTATTAGACTTATTCAACACTGAACCAATCAAGTTGTTATTCTCTAACATCTGTAATGCTTTAGTAATTTCAGATTCTTTATTTTTGCCATCTTCTAATACCAGTAAGCTACAATCAAAATACTTGGATGATAAAAGCACATCATCCGTTTGCAAAAGCGGTGGTACATCAAAAATAATCAAGCGTGAATCATATTGTGCTTTTAATTCTGCAACTAAGTTTGCCATCTTAGGGCTAGATAATAACTCTGCTGAGTCTTCTGCTCGTCCTTTCCCTGGAAGGATAACCATTCGTTTAATACCAGGGTTAATGAGTACATCTTTCAGCTCTAGGTTTTGCTCCAAATAATCCTTCAACCCTAGTTCAGCGTTTAGATCAAAATATTTATTTAATGTTGGATTACGTAGGTCCATATCAACTAACATTACCGTTTGATTAAGCTCCATTGCTATTGCAATAGCCAAGTTGGACGCTACCAATGATTTTCCTTCCCCTGCTGTCGGAGAAGTAATTGCAATCGTTTGCCAATTATTCGCTCGCATTTTCTGTAGGACTTGCGTTCGCAGCATGCGAAACACGGTAGACTGTGGGTTTCCATACATACCAGCAATAATACGGTTACTTTCTAAATGATCTCTTGATGTTTCGACAACCCGTGTTTGCTGATATGAAATATTATCAATAGGTGACTTTAGCGGGTCTATTGGTGAACTAATAGCGTTTTCTTCGTTCGTGCTAGGCACGTCAATAATAGCTTGTTCGCTATGTTTTGCCTTTGCTTTATCTAACGCTTTTTGTATTCTATCCATTGTTTTATACTCGTAATCATTCAATTTGTAAATTTTTAGCACCCATACTTGAGTGTGCTAGCTACGTTATATACCCATAATCAATGAAGATGCAGGTGTTAATAATACACCGTCATTGCGAGCAACGCGAAGCAATCTAGTCTGGGCAGAGCTGGATTGCCGCACTGCGTTCGCAATGACGGATAAAAAACTGCAACTTGAATGATCACGGGTATATACCCGTGATACATGAAGTTGCAGCTAATACTCGTCATCCCGACCGTAGTGGAGGGATCTTGCGGCACTCCAAGATCTATCCTAACGTCGAGATGACAAATGTTGCAATTTATTTACACGGTCATTCCCTTTTTTGTGGGAATGATGAAGTATTTTTCTACAGCTTCATATATCCAGCTAATAGTTACAATAAACTTATTTTTCGTAAAAGTTTGAACCAAAACACTTCAAGATCCATCACCCAGTAATGAAAACCAGCAACGCATAATCCTAGCAGTACGATAGCTGCCACAACTATTTTCAGTCTACTCCTTGCCCGTTTTTGAACATCTTGCATCGTTGTTATCATGGGGATAACTACTAACGGTGCATTACCAAGGATACGGGTCATTTGATTGTAGCCTCGGACACCGCCAAATAGCATTTCAATCAATAGCGCTAAACCTAAACCTGCTCCAATTGAGGCAACTACTCCCATTACAAATAGTTTTACACGATCTGGTTTTTCTGACTTGCTTGGTATTAAAGGGGGCTCTATTAAGGTAAAGCTTTCACCTTTGTTTTCAGACTCAAGGTTTTGTGCCAATTCTGCTTCGAGCTGTTTTGATCTCAATTCTTCATATTTTCTAAGCTTATTTTCATGGTCACGTGTTAAATCGTCATAGGCTCGCTTGACCTGATGGGTGCGAACAATGCGTTCATCATAATCGGCTATTTTTTGTTTTATAACTTCATTACGTTCTTGCAATCGAATTGCTTCTCGTTCTGATGCATTTATTTTTGCACTGAATTGGCCATAAAGAGGATTCCGTGTTCGTCTAAACTGACCATTTGATGATGGCTTATCTATCGAGTTGGCTTCTTCTTTAACTTGCTTTTCAAGATCTGAGATCTGATTGTTTAACGCTTTTATGTCAGGATGATTAGCTGAATATTTTGCTGATAGTCGATCATGCTCAGTTTGTGCTCGTGCTAGTTTTTGCGCAGCTGTTTCTACCGACAGCTGAGCACCTGCCCCCAGTATTTTTTGTGTCACATATGGGTTAATGTTTACCAGCTCTGTACGTAATGTAGTCGTAAGATCTTTTAGTGCCCGAATTTGATTTTGATTATAGGATAACTCCGTTTGCATCCGCTCTATTACTGATAAATTATGCTCTAATAGCTCTGGCAGACTATCGCTATATTCGTCTTTAAATTCAGCGATTTTCTTTTCTGTTAATTGAATTTGTTTTTGGAGTTTGTTTGCTTCTGCTTCTAAAAATTTAGTTGTTTCACTTGCTCGATCAGTTCGGACCCGTGTATTTTCAACCAAAAATTCAGTTACTAAATCATTGGCTACTTTTTGAGCTAATTGTGGTGACTTATCCATAAATGAGACTTTAAAAGCAATCGTCGCACGCCGAGCACGACCACTACGCGGATCCGTTACATTCGCTTCCACCATTGTTACTGCAATATTCTCACGAAATAAGCCCACTATTTCTGAAATCGGAGATTTTTTACGTAGATCTGGATAAAGATTATACTTTCTAACTAGCACCATGATTTTAGAAGTAGTCATGATCCGTTGTTTAATCACTTCAATACGCTGATCAGCATAGCTAGTCACTGTTGAACGCACTAAATCATTGGGGATTTCTTGTGATTCAATCAGAATTAAA
Source organism: Methylophaga sp. (assembly GCA_002733715.2). Classification (GTDB taxonomy): domain Bacteria; phylum Pseudomonadota; class Gammaproteobacteria; order Nitrosococcales; family Methylophagaceae. Next base: position 37,253 of record NVWQ02000066.1, on the reverse strand, counting down.
CCTTCTGACTTATAGGTGGCCGGCAATAAATAAGCAACTAATCCGCTTAAAGCAATTAATATAACCGCAGGGATCAATACCCAGTATTTATGCCGTCGTATTATATCCAGATAATCGCCTAGCTCTTTAACTTCTTCTTCCATTGTATTCCTAACTACCTATTTACTTAGACAAAATGGCTAATATATCTATACTCGTGATCACTCAATCTGCAGATTCTCGTTCTTCCGTCACTCCCGCATGTAGTTAGCGGGAGTCTTGTTTATACTCTGATTCCGGCTACAAGCCTACCAAAACGTAGTAACCGAAGGATCAATGACGACGTGGTAAGAACTGCAAATTGAAGCAACATGGGTGTATACCGCTGATCACTCATACTACCTGTTTTTCTACTCCGTCATCCTCGAGATCTTTTATCGGGGATCTATTTCATTCAGCTAGAGACTCCGGCTAATCTTGTGCTCGGCTCGACTGGGTAAGCCTGCCGGAATGACGTTCAAATAGTGGCTGTAAGATCATCCCTACGAGCTTACTACCGTGAGATTCGGATACCGTCCCAGTTATAATTTAATGTGACACTCACAGCATTGCTATCGGCAGAACGGCCTGATTCTTGAGTTTGTTTGCGATAACTGTATTTAAAATTTAAATTTAAGTTTCTTTCAAGCTGCCAGCGTAGTGATGGAGTAAAATTAACATTTTTTCGTTTTCCATTAGAATCCCTTAATGCAGAAGTCGTTTCTTGATAACTTGCAGCCATATTTGCAGTCAAACGATCAGAGATATTATGTGACCAAGAAGCATTAATTCGATCACTTTCATTCACATCACCCGTACCTGATGGAGACAAATCTCTTGATAAGTTTATCGTATAAGTATTTATATCATCTGTTCGTATTGCTGAAAATCCAAAGGTTGAACCTGTACTCGTATCATCGTTAGTTATTCCTGTCAGTGTCGACGTTCTCTCACTATTAAGCTTTCGTGCGCCTACATTGCCTGTGAGGCTCCATAACTCTGATAGCGCATAGGTCATGCTCGTTGATAGATTATAGTTATCATCATCAGTAGAAAGCGTTAGCCCATCGGACTTATAATTTGAGAACGTTCCGTTTAGACCCGCGCTCAACCTTTCGCTAAACTGGTGTTGCCAGCCGGCCGTTATTGATTTTGTTTCTGTATCAGCAAAGCTGGTTGTTGATGACAATCTTTCTAGGTATGAGCCACTAAATGATAATGTATCTCGTTCTGTCCATTGGTAACTAAACGAAGGGGAAATTGAACGTGTTCGATTGATCGACTGCGTAGAAAAATCACCTGTATCTTCAACAGCTGTTGAGCGTGACGTTGCCTCTTGGTAGCTGGCAGATAAGTCATACTGACTTCGCTCAGTACTATATGAACTATTAAATCTTATAAAGGGATTTTCAGTATCATTATCCGACGATAAGGATGTGTACCGATCTATTTGATAACCTACACTTAAGCTTGTCAGCATATTATCAACTGCACGAGTTACAACTGCTGTCGGTGTCACAGCATAGTGCATACTGCTTTGCTCATTTTCACTCAAAAATACATTATCATCATATTCAACTGATGGATTTAAGGCTGAGGTCAATGACCATTCTGCTGCCAGACTTAGCTGGGTGTAGATAGCTAATATTAATGCTAAAAGTATTTTTTTATTTATCATCAGTAATTATCAGTCGCTTAAGGGATGACTATGACATCGCCACTTTTTAATACAATATTTGTATTTAAATCGCGGCCTTTTTTAATCGCAGCATAATGAACTGGAATAGTTTGTTGCTTGTTACCTGTTCGTCGCAGCACAATAATATTATTCTCTTCAGCGTAAGGTGATAAACCGCCAGCCAAACTCAATGCTTGCATCACATCTAATCTTTGACTCATTACAAATGAACCTGGCGTATTAACCTTGCCCATAATATGAACGCTATTTCCTGCAACATTGATTACCGAAACGGTTACTACTGGATCCGACAAATATTCCATTAATTTTTCTTTCAACGCATTTTGCACATCCGTAACTGATTTACCTTGCGCCATCAGCTGGCCTGCTAAAGGAAATGAGATCATACCATCAGGTAAAATAATCACTTGTTTTTGTAAGGTTTCTTCATTCCACACTGAAACTTCAAGCACATCACCCGCATTTAATAAATAACGCTCTTCCGCAATAGCTGTACCGGCTAAAACAAAAAACAGTGCTAGCACTAGGCTGCTTCGTAATATCTTTGAAAACATATATTTACATCCTTATCTAAAAGTTAAACATATCATAGCATTAATTAAAACAAAAAAGGGAGCCGAAGCTCCCCTTTTCTTAAACAAACAATATTGTTAGCTCAAATTTACGAACTTATGCCGCTAATTTAGCTTTACGACGTAAACCCATGAAACCTAATAGAGCTGGTGCAAACAAGAACAATGCCGCTGGTACTGGCACTGCTGTAACACCGCTGAGGTAAAATTGCTGTGCAGTATTATTTTCATCAGCACTTGTATTTACAAAACTGAATTCAGTTCCTATCCAAGAGCCCGTAAACACACCAAACACACCATTTGCCAGTGCTTCATTTGTAAACGCTGCGATACCATCAATAAATAATGAAAAGAATCCATCTGTAAAATCTAATTGATGAGCACCATTTACAAAACTAAACTCAGTTAGTTCAATTTCACCATTAAATGTCAATACTAAATTTTCACCAGATTCAATATTATCATCATTTCCAGGGACACATTGATCACCACCAGTGCCACCAAGTACTTGACATACACCTAAACCCGCGTTTCCTGCATCCAAATATGCATTCGCGCCTGGAGCCGTAGCTGTTACGGTAATTCCACCATCTGTAAAACCAATGGAAGGAGCGCCATACTCGCCCATATTTGCAATCGCTGCAAAATCAAAACTCGCTGCGTTAGCGGTTACAGAAAATACTGCACTCACTATAAATAGCATTACTTTTTTCATAATAATATTCCTTTTAGAATATAAAAAAACAAAAAAACTTAAGTAATGCAGCCCAGCCATCTTACAAAAAACCTAAGACCTGAAACTTTCCGCCCCTGCTTCACAACAGGTTTGGCTTTTTAACTAAATTTTAAAAAAATACTATAAAACAATCTTTCCGATTTATAGCAATTACTATCATATAAAATACCTATGACAATAAGATTACATCTACCTTATAAAACCAAAATATCTCGGTAGATGTGTTTAAGAATATAGCAAATCAAAACTAATAACTATTGTACTTTGGTACTAGTCAGAAAAGATCGCACTATGCTCCTTAAATCAAACTTACGATAATTATACAACGTAAGGGTTTAGAGTAATATACCCTAATTCTAGGGGTGGACAGTTAGTAATAATATACCCGTGATCATTCAATGTGTGGATTTTCGCTCTTCCGTCACTCCGGTATGCTTACCCAGTCAAGCTGAACACAAGCTTAGCCCGAGTCTTGCTTGTGCGGAGATCCCAGCTACAAGCCTGCTGAAACGAAGCAACCGTAGGATCAATGACGGTTTATTTAATAGGCATTTTTATCAGTGAACCCTTTGAAAATTGTTAAAAATATAATCTTCAAATCCAACCATAAAGACCATGACTGAATATACTGCAAATCATAATGTATACGGCCTTCCATTTTATCTAAGGTGTCGGTCTCACCTCTAAAGCCATTAATTTGAGCTAAGCCCGTGATTCCTGGCTTCACTTTATGTCTCAGCATATAGCCTTGTATTTTCGATCTATATTCTTCATTATGCGCCACGGCGTGAGGTCTAGGGCCTACTATCGACATATCTCCGCTTAAGGCATTAAAGAATTGTGGCAGCTCGTCTAGCGATGTCCTCCTTAAAAAAGCGCCAAACGGGGTAATGCGACTATCGCCTTTAGTGGCTTGCACTATATTGCTTCCATCATCAGCAACTGTCATCGATCGAAACTTCCACACCCTAATCTTTTCTCCATCAATACCATAGCGGTTTTGCTTAAAGAGCACCGGGCCTTTTGACGTTAATTTGATTGCTATGGCAATCGCCAACATTGGCAATGCAACAATACATAAAATAACAATGCTTAATAGAATATCTTCTAATCTTTTTATCGTACTGTCTAAGCCTGTAAACGGCGAATCATAAATACTAACCGCGGTGATGCCTTGGTGGTCGATCCAACGAGAATTAAGCAAGTTAAATGTGAAAAAATCAGGCACAAAATAGACCGAGACTGTGCTGTCCGCTAGTTTTTCTACTAAGCCTTTAATACGATGTTCAGCTGCCATCGCTAAGGTTATGTAGACCGAGTCAACCTTTCCTTGTTTGCAGTCTTCTATCAGCTGCTCAATATTACCTTCAATAGTTACAGGTTCAAACCGTGATTCACCCTCGGTATTTTTTATTTTTCTATCATCGTAATAACCTACAAAACGATAACCCGACCAATCCATTTTATTAAAGGCAAATTCTAAACGTTTTCCTAATGGCGTGGCACCCACAATTGCTATTTTACGTGTGTTGTAGCCTTTCGAACGTAAGATACCTAATGCCATCCTGACCATTGCATGCCATGCTATTAACTCGATAGGTGTAGCTATAATCCATACCGCAATAAAAGGTTCTGAATAAACATGAGAATGAATAACAAAGACATCTAATAAAACTAATACACAAATTCCCGTAACCCATGAGATTAAGACTATTTCAATTTCTTCTCTCAGATTTGTGCCGCGCCATGAACGATAGGCATCTTGAGATTCAGCAAAGAAATTAAATAAAAGAATTGAAAATAGCAATCCCCAGACATAGAGGGGCTGCCACACTACTTGGAAAATATCAATTAATGCAAAAAATGTCAGCAGTATGATGCCACTATCTATAAGACGTGAAATTGCATTTATTTTTGAGTCGTAACGTCTAATTTTACCTTGACGAGCCATTTATTTTTCTATCCTATACTGTGATACCAGTTATCATTCAATCTGTGCATTTTTGCTCCTCCGTCACTCCGGTATGTTTTAAGCCGGAGTCTTTCTTGTGCGGAGATCCCGGCTTAAAACATACCGGGATGACGAGTTTTTTTTGCAAATTGAATGATCTCGGGATGACGGAGTTGAAAAGCTACATCTTCAAGTTGCTTGGCGATACATTGTAATAACCTCATACTAAGCCCTATTGTATACATCATCAAACCGGACAATGTCGTCTTCACCTAAATATTCACCCGACTGTATTTCAATAATTTCTACCGGCACACGCCCAGGGTTATGCAAGCGATGTTTTACACCTACAGGTATAAATGTGGATTCATTTTCGCTTAATAATGTAACTTTATCGCCGCAGGTTACTTCAGCAATACCTTTGACTACAACCCAATGTTCAGCTCGATGATGATGTAGTTGTAACGATAGCGATGCACCAGGATTCACTGAGATACGTTTAACCTGAAAGCGTTCACCGCTATCAATAGCATCATAATAACCCCAAGGCCTATATCCTTTACGATGCATCGTTGCTTCATCACGGTTTTGTTTCTGCAATTGTTCTACTACTATTTTTATATTTTCAGCTTGGTCTTTGCTTGCCACCATCACTACATCTGGTGTTTCAACGATAATAATATTATCTAAGCCTAGAACACTGACCAATCGATGTTCGCTGTGAATATATGAATTAGTTACATTTTCAAGTGTCACATCGCCAATACTGACGTTATTATCTTGATCCTTATTGTGATTTTCCCATAGTGATGACCAAGAGCCTACATCGCTCCAACCCGCATTCAATGGGATAACTACGGCTTTATCCGTTTTTTCCATTACGGCATAATCTAATGAGTCTGACGGGCATGTTTCAAATTCTTTTTTGTCTAATCGAATAAAATCAAGATCGGTTTTTGACTGTGTTAATGCCTGCTGGCAACTTAGCAAAATGTCAGGTGCGAGACGTTCTAATTCTTCTATGATTGTCGATGCTTTAAACATAAACATTCCACTATTCCAGTAATAGTTTCCCGAATCAACATAGCGTTTAGCTGTTTCAGAATCAGGTTTTTCCACAAAACCTTTAACCTTACTTATCATGTTTTTTTCTTGCGCTTCAATATATCCAAAGCCGGTGTGGGCACTAGTAGGAATAATGCCAAACGTGACCAGTTTACCTTGCTCTGCCGCTGTTTTTGCTTTTACAATCGCCTGATGAAATGCGGCTTGTTCATGAATAACATGATCGGCTGCCAAAACTAATAATAATGGATCTTTGCCATTGGATTGAGCTTGTAAGGCGGCGACTACAATTGCTGGCGCTGTATTTCTGGCACAAGGTTCGAGAATAATTGTTGCATTATTGCTGTTAATTTCATGCAGCTGTTCTGCAACCATAAAACGATGTTCGTTATTACATACGATAATGGGAGCATCAAGAGATGGTACGCCTTCTAATCGTGTTAGCGTGTTCTGGAATAAAGATGATGTGCCAAACAAATTCAAAAATTGCTTGGGTTTATTTTTACGAGAAAGTGGCCATAGTCGCGTACCACTGCCTCCTGACATGATTACTGGAATCATTCTTATCGTTACCTTTGATTATTTCAGCTTTTATAGCCTATAGGATTATTCTCTTGCCACCGCCAAGAATCTTGACACATTCTATTTAATCCAAGCTCTGCTTTCCATCCAAGCTTCACTTTAGCTAACGACGCGTCAGCATAGCACACTGCAACGTCTCCAGGTCTACGACCTACTCTTTTATACTTAATTTCCTTGCCTGAAGCTTTTTGAAAAGCATTAACCATTTCTAGCACTGAATACCCCACTCCGGTACCTAGATTTATGCTAATAACACCTTTGTTATTTAACAGGTAATTTAATGCTTTCAGATGACCTTTAGCCAAATCAACAACATGGATATAATCACGAACACCTGTACCATCTACCGTGTCATAATCCCCGCCATAAACGCTTAAACACTCTAAAGTTCCACCTGCAACTTGAGAAATATAAGGCATTAAATTATTAGGGATGCCTGTCGGGTCTTCGCCAATTAACCCAGAATCGTGCGCACCCACAGGATTAAAATATCTCAAAATCACAGCATTCCAGTTATTATCTGAAACAGCAAGGTCTCTGAGCAAATCTTCAATCATTAACTTAGAACGACCATATGGATTTGTTGCAGAAAGTGGTGCATCTTCTTTAATTGGCATCTCATCAGCGTCGCCATACACCGTTGCTGATGAGCTGAAAATCAGGTTTTTACAATCAAACTCTGCCATAACTTCACAAAGGGTTACTGTGGCATTAAAGTTATTGTCATAGTATTTTAGTGGATTTGACACCGACTCACCTACCGCTTTTAAACCTGCAAAATGTATTGCTGCATCAATTTTATATTGTTTAAAAACCTGTTGTAATGCACTTTTATCTCTTACGTCAGCCTTAATTAGTGTTATGTTTTTACCTGTAATTACTTCAACCCTTGCTAGTGATTCAGCAGAGGAGTTGCAGAAATTATCGAAAACAACGACATCATAACCAGCCTGAACCAGTTCAACACAGGTGTGCGACCCAATATAACCTGCACCACCTAACACTAATATACTCACGTTATTCAACCTTTAAGACATTTAACTTAATTAAATTTTACTTGAGTTAAACCTGTAATTCATTTAATTTCTAGCTTATATTACTTATCGGTAAGCATTAGCTTAACTTTATCTACAAAGGATAACATTCAATTATGGCAAACTCGCCCCTTATTCGTAAATGTCTCTTTCCCGCAGCAGGCTATGGAACACGGTTCTTGCCCGCCACTAAGGCCATGCCTAAAGAAATGCTACCCATTGTTAATAAACCGCTGATTCAATATGGTGTAGAAGAAGCTTTAGAAGCGGGGATGACTCAAATTGGTTTTATTGTCGGTCGAGGAAAGCGCGCAATAGCGGATCACTTTGATAATAACTATGAGTTAGAACATGAAATCAAAGGCACATCTAAAGAAAAATATTTAGAAGATATTCGCGAGCTTATGGACTCGTGTGATTTTATATTTATGCGCCAGCGTGAAATGCTCGGTCTAGGCCATGCTATTTTAACTGGCGAACCGATGATTGGTACTGAGCCTTTTGCAGTTGTCTTAGCCGATGACTTGTGTGCCGCACCGACTGACGGTGATGATATGCGTGCATTGGGTCAATTAGCTAAATTATACGCACGTTATCAATGCAGCATTATCGCTATTGAAGAAGTGCCAATAGAAGACACCGCTAGTTACGGTATTATTTCAGGCGATGAAATTGCAGATGGTATTTATCACGTACACGACATGGTTGAAAAACCTCAGCCCGAAGATGCTCCCACCAATATGGCAATTATTGGGCGTTATATTTTAACGCCTGAAATTTTTGACTATTTACGTAAAACAAAACCCGGTGCAAATGGTGAAATTCAAATTACTGATGCTCTAAGGGAGTTGGCAAAAGATCGTCAAGTGCTTGCCGTTAAGTTTAAAGGCCAACGCTTTGATTGTGGGAGTGTTGAGGGCTTTATTGAAGCGACTAATCACTATTATGAAACAACGTATAAAAAGTAACATTGTTATTGATGTACTTTCTTCATCACACCCATATGTTGCTGGGGAAAGTGTTGCTTGCACTCAGATTCTGGCTAAAAGACTGCCGAAACGAAGTAACCGTAGGATCAATGACGAATAATTTCACATGGATATATACCCCTCTACGTCATCCCCGAGATCTTTTATCGGGGATCTCTATAATGTATACACTAGAATTAGACTCCCGCTCAGCAACATACGAGTGTGATGGGGTGGGTTTATTCGTCATCCAACGCAAAATCTAACCCTGCAATATTATCTAACATGGGCAACGATGTAGCTGATATTCCTTGAAGTTCACCACACACCGATAACATTTGATCTGAAATTCGGCTAATTTGGGTTTCACGCTTTTTCCACAGTCGTTGCATAGCGGCTTTTTCTTTTTCAAGATCACTGCGCATCACTTCATAATTTTCAACTACACTACGAATACGCTGGGCAAATTGATTACTGGTTACATAATCAAACAATGCTTCCATTTGCTCGCCTTTACCATCACTTACTGATTTCTGACGCTGGGACTCAATCAATACAGTACGTAACGCTGCAGACAAACCTTGTACCAACTCAGGTCGAACTAGCCAGATTCCTTCATGTTGAACCATAGGTTCACTAATACCTGCTGGGAATGCGGTGCTCACCAAGACCGCAATGTCACCATTTTCACGTTGTAAATCTTCTTTGAGCTTGGGTACCCAATTATTTGACCAATTTTCTGCCCGTTTAGTCTCCCAAATAATCTTGCCACACAACGTGCCCGATCGCAGTTTCACATGATGAATCACATCAGCACCTCGCGCTCCTTTTTTTACGGGTTCGATGATGTCTAGCGGATAGGATTGTTGCAGTAATGATTCAACTTCCAGCTCTAACACTTCACCTTGAAGCTGTTGAGAGCCTTGCTCAAGCTTGCGAGTGAGTTCTTCATTTGATTTTTGGGCATCTGATATTTTCTTCCTATATTCAGCCTCTTTTAAACTAAATGACTCATTTATTTTTGCTTCTATGGCATGGCGTTCTGCTGCAATTTTTCGTTCAACTTCCACTGCTAAATCAGCCTTTTGCTGTTCGAGTAAGCTCTTCTCTTTACGAAGGTTAAGTTCAGCTTCTCTAAACTCAGCCAATCTTTTATCTTTGTTGGCCACTTCATCTTTCAATGATGTCACTTCAAACAATGCATCTTCACGTGCATCTTGTGCCGCTTTCTTTTTGGCTATTTCAATTTGAGATTTAGCTTTAATTTGTGCTTGCTTACTATCGTCTAGTTGCTCTTTTAAATCAGCCAATTTGGTTTGAAACTGCTTGGATAGTTTACGCTCTTGTTCTTTAGCTACTTGTTGCTCTAACTCTGCACGTTCCTTGGTCAGCATCGCATCATATTCTGACTCATACTGCTCAATCAAATGCTGAGACAAGCCTTCGCGCAAGGCAAATGATTGTTCGCACTTTGGACAATTTATCGTATCTTCTGAATTTAAAATTATTTTCTGACTCAAGGGTATCCTCTCTCTTCTAGCTTACCGTTAACTTTCGCATTACAAATAGCAATACAAAGCCCAATAAAATCGGCAACAATACAAACACCAAAACAAACTCTGACAAAATATAAATTGATGCTTCAATCGCCTGTTCGGCTTGTTGTTTCACCGCCTCAAGACGGGCATCAATATCTAAGCTGTTCTTAACGCCTTCAAACCAACTTTGATTTTCACTATTTGATTGGTTTAACACCGTTACCTCTTGCTGTGTATTCACCAGCACCGTTATCGCTTGCTCACGATCATATGACAACCATTCTTGCGTGTAATTAGTCACCAGCACCATAATCGGTACTACACAGCGCAATAATGTAGCAATCAATACTATTTTAATTAAAATATTTCGTGCTTTACTAGGTATTCTTTTGATAAATAATGTTGTCATACTCACTAAAGACAAGGCAACAATAATCCATCTAAAAGTATCAATGTCGCCCATAGCCACCACAATTTTCTGCACACCGATTGAAGCTGAGGCAACCAATAACACAGTTGAAACTTGCTCAATCAAATCATTTAGCGGATCAAGGATCTCACCCGGTGCTAAGGTAACACCCACGCCCAAAGGCTCAATTGAAAGTTCCGTGCCTTGTGCCATAGACACAACGGCATTTAAACCTCTAGCCACAGCATATACCGCCAATGTCACCGTCAGCATATGGGTTAACTGAGTATTGATTTTGTCTTCAAATGGTACTAACGCTAATACAATGCATATCAACAAAAGCCCAATGAAAGTGTAGCGGTGTAATTTAGTCATTTTCAATGATGCCCAAATAGTGTGCTAATTCGCAGTTCTATACCCGTGATCATTCAATTTGCAAAAAATCCTCGTCATCCCGGTATATTTTAAGCCGGGATCTCCGCATAAGTAAGACTCCGGCTTAAAACATACCGGAGTGACGGAGGAGCGAAAATTCACACATTGAATGATCACGGGTATAGATTAACTGTCATCCCGACTGCAGTGGAGGGATCTTACAGCACCCTAAGATCTCTCTTAACGTCGAGATGACAAATGTTTCAATTTATTTACACGGTCATCGCGGGGATGACGATACATAAACTAAATTCTCTTATCCAGAAGTCTGCTTACTTATCTTCTTGCTCTATTGTAGAACTTTTTCCTCTATTTTCTAGCAATAAAGATTCTATTCTTTCTAAACGCTGTTCTATTTGTGAAGTATGCTCCTTTATCCAGTGAACTTCACCTACTTCACCCTCACCCGTTTCACGATAGTATTCTTCCTGCTCTCGCTGCATTACATCAAGGATGACACCTATCATCATATTAAGAAAAACAAATGCAGTGAGAAAAATAAAGGTTAAATAGAAAATCCAGCTTAGTGGAAATTCAACCATCGTTTCATACATTATGTCAGTCCAATCTTCAAATGTAGCGATACGAAACAAGGTTAACATCGCAATAGAAATATCGCCCCACAGTACTGGATTAATGCTCTCAAACATCAAGCTACCAATTGCTCCATAGATATAGAAAATGATAAACATTAATAAAACAATGTAGCCCATTCTTGGCAAGGCTTTGATTAACGCACTAATTAAAAGGCGTAATTCAGGAATGACGGAAACTAAACGTAATACTCTAAATATTCGTAATAATCGAGCAAGCAATACACTGTCGTTGCCTTCTATAGGTATCAGACTAATCGTAACGATTATAAAATCAAATATATTCCAGCCTTTTTTAAAAAAATCAAAAAAGCGAGGTTCTGCAGCCAGACGGATGAGTATTTCCACCAAAAAAAACACGGTGATAAACATATCCAACCATGCAACGACATTTGTCATCGTTGAATCAATATTATAGGTTCTTGCCCCTGTTACTAAGGCCGAAAAAATAATGATCCCGATCACTACAAACTCAAATAATTTGTTTTGATGGAGTTTGAATAATTGTTGCTTTAACTGTTGAACAGCCATGCTACCGCTCTCTATAATGTTGGCCAAATTGGCCACAAGGATATACCAAACACGGCTTAAAGAAGTAATTATATATGAGAAAATGGTATGCCGATATCATACAGAGGGAGTAGCTTCGACAATTAAAACAAAAAAAGCCGTAGTTAAAAACTACGGCTTTTTTTAGTATTTGGAGCGGAAAACGAGATTCGAACTCGCGACCCCGACCTTGGCAAGGTCGTGCTCTACCAGCTGAGCTATTCCCGCAAAGAAGAGGTGCATTATAGGCTGTTATTTATTCCTGTCAAGGTCTGATGTCATCATCGGCCACGCTGCTTTTATATAGTTGTACATTGAGCTCAGTGTTAATGCGGCTGCAATATAAAGTAAACCAATTCCAATATCGAATATTGGCAATCCAAGCAATGGATTATAAAAAATCAAACAGCCAATAGATACCATTTGAAATATCGTTTTTAACTTACCCATATTCGATACTTTTATTGCATTACGCTGGCCTAATTCTGCCATCCATTCTCGCAATGCCGAAATAGTGATTTCTCGTCCTATAATAATGACCACGGGTATCAATATATACCATGTAGGTGTTTTAAAGAGCACCAATACCAATGCAACCGTAACAATCAGTTTATCTGCCACAGGATCAATAAATGCCCCAAATGGCGAAGTTTGATTCCATTTTCGAGCTAAATAGCCGTCTAACCAGTCGGTCAAAGAGGCAATGACAAATACAATGGTTGCCCATAATGGCGCTGATTCATATGGCAAGAAGTAAATGCCGATTAATACCGGTATCAAGGCAATTCTTAATAAACTTAAAATATTAGGTAAATTTAGCATTTGGTTTCACTTCAACATTGTCATATTCCGGTATATTTTAGGCCAGAATCTATATTTTAATTTCATGGATCTCAGCTACAAGCTTACCGAAACGAAGTAACCGAAGGATCAATGACGATAATTTTGTTTAATATACCATTTTCACAAGGTTATTTCTCACCATGAAAAATATCATATACTTTTTGAGCTAAAGCTTGGCTGATTCCATCGACACGAGACAGATCTTCTACCCCTGCTCGTTTGATTTCTTGCAAGCCGCCAAATTGTTGCAATAACTTCTGTCGTCGCTTCGGTCCCATACCATCAATACCCTCTAGAGACGAAGTTCTACGTGCTTTAGCTCGGCGTTGGCGATGACCGGTTATTGCAAAACGATGTGCTTCATCTCGCACCTGCTGTAATAAATGTAACGCAGGTGAATCTGCTGGCAGTTCAATTTCTCCAGCTCGCCCCACTAAAAATAACGTTTCTTCGCCCGGCCTTCGTTCAGGGCCTTTAGCAATACCTAATATATCAATATCAAGTTGTAATTCTTTCATTACCGCTTTAGCTTCTGAGATCTGGCCCTTACCACCATCTATTAATAATAAGTCTGGTCGCTTGCCTTCACCCTTTTGCAAGCGGGTAAATCGGCGAGTCAGCGCTTGATTCATTGCAGCATAATCATCACCACCAGTAATGCCTTCAATATTAAATTTGCGATAATCCGTTTTAATTGCACCTTCAAGACCAAAAACTACACACGATGCAACGGTTCTTTCACCACCGGTATGACTAATATCAAAACATTCTAGTCGTTTAGGCATTTCATCTAATTCAAGCACTTTTTGTAGCATTTCAAAACGCTGCAATAAATTAGCACGGCTACTAAGCCGTTGATTTAAGCTGATTTCAGCGTTGGTTAGTGCCATTTTCATCCAGCGCACACTCATTCCGCGTTGTGGACAACGCAGTTGGACACGGTGTTGCGACTCAGACTTTAATACATCTTGAATTAACGCCATATCATCCGCTTTATGACTTAATAGAATTTCGCTGGGGATATCTTTGCCTAAGTAATATTGAGGAATAAATGCTGCGAGCAGTACTTCTGGCGTACTATCTGACGAGCCTTTAGGAAAATAGCTTTTAGTCCCTAAATTGCGCCCCCCACGAATAAAGCACACTTCAACAATGGCTGTACCATCACGGATAACTGCTGCTAACACATCTAAATCACCTTGATCAGAACTGACATACTGGCGTTCTTGCACACGGCGTAGGCTAATGATTTTATCTCTAGCTAATGCCGCTTTCTCAAAATTCAAATCGACTGAAGCCTGTTCCATTTGCTGCGATAAAGTATCAATAACTTGCTGGTTTTTACCTTCTAAAAACAAAATCGTGTGTGCAATATCTTCTGCATATTGTTGCTCAGTCACTAAGCCCACACATGGCGCAGTACAGCGTTTTATTTGATATTGCAGACAAGGCCGTGAACGATTTTGATAATAACTTTCATCGCATTGGCGAACAGGAAACAGTTTTTGTAATAAGCTTAAACTTTCTCGCACAGCACCAGCACTGGGATAGGGCCCAAAATATCTTCCCTTTTTGCGCTTAGTACCGCGATGTAAACTTAAACGAGGGAAAGCATGATCAGAAATAAATAAATAGGGATAGGTTTTATCATCGCGTAACAGAATGTTATAGCGCGGCATAAACTCCTTGATAAGGTTGTTTTCAAGGATCAATGCTTCATTTTCGGTATGCGTTACCGTGGTTTCGATAGTGGCAATTTGCGCGGCCATCACCCGTGTTTTAGATGTTAATCCTGTTTTTCGAAAATAACTCGAAACACGTTTTTTAAGATTTTTGGCCTTACCAATATAAATAATGGTACCCGTATCGTCCAGCATACGGTAAATACCAGGGCGTGAAGTGAGCCCTTTTAGAAATGCCGCTGAATCAAACTTATTGGTCTCGTCAGTTACCTCATCGGTCATAAAGTACAAATCCGGTAATCATTTAGATCCTCACCGTCATTCTCGCGAACGCGGGAATCCAACGATAATGGCTATTTCTACTGACCATGGATCCCCGCATGCGCGAGGATGACACACTTATTTCCAATGACTTTAGAGTCAATCATCCTTCTTTGGGGCGTATTGACGTTTATAACATTTATGCGCTTGGTAAAAGCTATTGGCAGCTAAACCAAGCAACACCACGCCACCAATCAAAGCAGGAATTTCATCACGAAAGAAATAAATCATGGCAACACCTGCAATTAGTTCTATCGTGCCAATTGTTTTAAGTAATACAACATTTTCTGTCCGTTTCACCATTTTTGTCACCGTCCATCCGCTAAATATTAGAATCTCTGTCCATTATCACATAATATTCATGTGGAATAAATCTGCTTGGGTATATTGGCTGTTTATGGGAAAATGATATGTTATCGATAGTTCAATAGTTTAGGTTTTATGCCCGCTTCAACAAAATTTACTTCATTGCCCCTCAAGCTTCCGACAAAAAGTAGCCAGCTATTTCGTGCCGGTCAGCTTTATGGCAGTGCTCAGGGTTTGTTATTAGCCAAGGCTGCACAGCAACACGATGGTCCTGTTCTAGTCTTAACTGACGATACGGCAACTGCTCACCGCTTAGAAATTGAAACCCGTTTTTATATGGGCAAACAATCATTAAATGTATTGCATTTTCCTGATTGGGAAACACTGCCTTACGATACGTTCTCTCCGCATCAGGATATTATTTCAGAACGGCTAGAAACTTTGCATCAATTGCCTGATTTTGAGCGTGGCTTACTTTTCGTACCCATTGCAACGTTGATGCATAGACTGGCTCCTCGTGCATTTTTAGAAGGCAATTCGCTTAAATTATCAACGGGTGATCTGTTTGATATTAACGAATGGCGTAGTCGATTAGAAAAAGCCGGTTATCGCTATGTATCGCAAGTGATGGAACACGGTGAATTTGCAGTTCGTGGGGCGATTATTGATTTATATCCAATGGGCAGTAAGTTACCCTTTCGAATTGATTTATTTGATGATGAAATCGATACATTAAGAACCTTTGATCCTGATACTCAGCGTTCTATCGAAACGCTTGATTCTATTCAAATGCTACCCGCACGTGAATTTCCGACTACTGATAACAGTATTGATTTATTCCGCCAACAATTTCGTCAGCATTTTGAAGGCGATCCGCAAAAAAGCTTAATTTATCGTGAAGTCACTGCCGGTAATATGCCAGGTGGTATTGAATATTACTTACCGTTGTTTTTTGAACAAACTAGTAGTTTGATGGATTATTTACCTGAATCTACGCTACTAATTAATATTAATGATCCGCATCAGGCTGCAAACGATTTTTGGCAAGAGATTGAACAACGCTTTCAGCAGCATCAAGTCGATCCTGAACGACCTTTGCTGACACCTAATAACGTGTTCTTCCCTGTTGACCAGTTATTTTCTCGATTCAAACAATATCGTCGCATCCATGCTCAATCATTTGAATTAGATGCGGCGGCGGGCAATCATAACTATGCGACGACTATTCCGCCTCAGCTTACTTTAAATGCTCAACATGATAAAACCTGTGAGGCATTGACACGCTTTATTGATAACTTTGATGGCCGTATTCTATTTGCAGCTGAAACTGCAGGGCGACGAGAAACGCTACTTGAGTTATTAGATGATAATGCTATTTCACCCAAAGTATATGACAACTGGGATGCTTTTTTAGCCGATGATACACCTTTAGGTATTACGGTTGCACCTTTAGAGCAGGGCTTAATATTACAAGACGCTAACATTGCCATTATCGCTGAGCCACAACTGTTCGGTCAGCAAGTGATGCAACGTCGCCGCCGTAGTCGTAAAAAGCGTGATGCCGATGCGGTTATTAAAAACCTTGCTGAACTCACCATTGGTGATGCGGTTGTTCATGAAGATCACGGTGTCGGTCGCTATCTCGGCCTGCAAACGCTAGATGTCGGTGATATCGTCACTGAATATGTCACACTCGAATATGCCAAGGGCGATAAATTATATGTGCCTGTTGCCGCTTTAGATCTTATAAGTCGTTATTCTGGTGCAGCTCCTGAATTAGCACCCTTACATAGACTGGGCTCCGGCCAATGGGAAAAAGCACGCCGTAAGGCAGCTGAAAAAGTACGCGATATTGCAGCAGAGTTACTCGATCTTTATGCTCAACGTGCTGCCCATAAAAAAGCGCCACTCGATAAACCCGATGACAGTTATGCCGTATTTGCATCGCAGTTCCCCTTTGAAACGACACCTGATCAGCAAGATGCTATTGATGATGTAATCAAAGACATGACATCTGATACGCCGATGGATCGCCTAATTTGTGGTGATGTAGGCTTTGGTAAGACTGAGGTAGCGATGCGTGCCGCCTTTTTAGCCACACAATCTGGCAAACAAGTGATGATTTTAGTGCCAACAACCCTACTCGCGAAACAGCATTACGAAAACTTTAAAGATCGCTTTGCCGATTGGCCTGTTCATATTGAAGTGACGTCACGCTTTCAAACTAAAAAACAAATTGATCAAGTCAAAGAAGCGATGACTGATGGCAAAGCCGATATTATTATTGGCACTCATAAGCTTATTCAGCAGGATATTAATCCCAAACGACTAGGTTTGTTTATTCTTGATGAAGAGCACCGCTTTGGTGTCAGCCAAAAAGAACAAATCAAAAAATATCGTGCTGAAATCGATGTGCTGACACTAACGGCCACCCCTATTCCTCGCACCTTAAATATGTCGATTTCAGGCATTCGTGATTTATCGATTATTGCCACACCACCAGCACGGCGCCTAGCAATCAAAACCTTTGTACAACAATGGGATAATGACACTATCCGCGAAGGTATATTGCGTGAAATAAAACGTGGCGGACAAGTCTACTTCCTTCATAACAGGGTCGATGATATCGATCGTATCGCACGTGAACTTGAGCAAATAGTTCCCGAAGCAAAAGTCGGTGTTGCTCATGGCCAAATGCGTGAACGTGATCTTGAACATATGATGCTTGATTTTTATCATCAGCGTTTTAATGTATTGGTTTGCACCACTATTATCGAAACGGGAATTGATATTCCTTCAGCCAACACAATTTTTATTGATCGCGCTGATAAACTCGGACTTGCCCAGCTTTATCAAATTCGCGGACGGGTTGGTCGCTCTCATCATCGTGCCTATGCTTATTTACTTGTTCCTCCAGAAAAATCGATGACTAAAGATGCCATTAAGCGTTTAGAAGCTATTGAATCAATCGAAGATTTAGGTGCGGGATTCACCTTGGCCACACATGATATGGAAATTCGTGGTGCCGGTGAATTATTAGGCGATGAACAAAGCGGTCAAATGCAAGAAATTGGTTTTGGGCTTTATAATGAATTATTAGAACGGGCTGTTACCGCTCTCAAATCTGGGAAAGATCCAAGTGTTGATGGGCTTGATCGCCAGTTTATTGAAATAGACTTACATGTACCTGCACTTATACCAAGCGACTATTTACCTGATGTCCATAGCCGATTAGTATTGTATAAACGTATTTCAGCAGCAAAAGACAGTGAAGCATTACGCGAATTACAAGTTGAAATGATTGACCGTTTTGGCTTATTGCCAGAACAAATTCAAACCTTATTTGCAATTCATGAACTACGTTTTAAAGCCAAAGCATTAGGAGTTCGTAAAATTGATGTTTATGATCAAGGTGGTCGTATTCTATTTGAAAAAGAACCGAACATTGAGCCAATGACCATTATTCAACTGATTCAATCTCAACCGGCTAAATATAAACTTGATGGCCAAGATAAATTACGCTTTACTGAAAATATGGAAGATGCTGATAGTCGCTTGTTAGTATTAAATAAACTGCTAGATGATTTAGCAAAATAAACCTAGGAATTATAAATGAAATCGTTCTTCTCCTTAATTGCCATTCTAGCAATGTCATTTTTCCTTATCTCATGTAGTGATAACAGTGATGAAATACATCAGCAGCACGCTACACCTGACACAGTTGATGTGGATTATTCTAAAATTGCTGACATGATGCTCAATAATGGTAAAAAATGGCAAATGGATGAGCATACTCGCTCCATTCTAGCGGCAATGAAAGTCAATATTACATCGCTTGACCTCAGCTCCTCAACGACAGAAGAACTGCAAGCACTTGGAAATAAGCTTACCTTACAGCTTGATAGCCTGATTCAAGGTTGTACTATGGTTGATGCTGAACATGACCAACTGCACATTTTCCTTACTGGCTACATCCCTGCTCTGAATGAACTAACAGAAACAGGTTGTATTGAGTCTGCAGAAAAAGTTAACTATTATCTAAACAATTACAGTAACTACTTCGAATAATGACATTTAAGGCTGTTGATCTCGAAAAAAGAAAACTACTGTGGACTGCTTTTTCAGATTTATGGCTCGATACTGAAATATCACAAATGACACTTAATTATATCGCTCGTGAGGTGAAACAAAGTGGTTATTCCCTAGCTGAGCTAAAACATATTTACCAGCATGAAGTTGCCCCCTGTTGTATAGCAAAACTTACTCGTTGTGGCTGGCAAATGGGCCGGATTTGACGAAACTGGACTACATAACAAAATTCAACAGAATCTTAGTAAACCAAAAACCTGGGGGAAATTTCGGTTTTTATTAGTCACGCAGGAATGTTCTATGCAACTAAAGAACATTGGGCTACATTAGAAAAATTATTTCTTGCCGAGGATGAAAAATGACTAAATTAACAAAAGCACTTTTATTATCTGCTTTCGTCTACCCCGGTGCTGGGCAAATTTTCTTAAAACGTTCCACTAGTGGAATCATTTTTATTATCATTTCAACAATGGGGCTTTATTTTATTCTATCGAATATTTTTAAAATAACATTTCAAATTATTGAAGATATTAAGAGTGGCGGAGTTCAGCCTGATTTCACAACACTTTTGAGCTTAATTTCACAGCATGATACACAGCTTTTAAACAATGCCTTCACCGTAATGATTGTGACTTGGTTAATTAGTATAATTCATATATTTATAGTCAGTAAAACATCTCAATAACCTGAACTTTGAAAAAGAGACTTTAGTTCATTTTTCGTCATTCTGTAATCCCCCCATTATTAACCTAAGTCAAGAATAGAGGTTTATGCCGCATCCAGTAACTGCCTAGGTGGAATGCCTCCAATTGTTCCAGTAACTTTGATATAGGTCAATTAAGAGTTAGGGCCGTTATGATATAATCCTACTTGTTTAATTTATTGATAATTCCGGAGAAAATCATGAACAATAAAATCGTTATTTTGCTAACTTCTAGCCTATTATTTTTGAGTGCGAATACAATGGCTGCTGGCGATGCCGCTGCAGGTAAAGTTAAATCAGCTTCTTGCATGGCTTGTCATGGTGCTGACGGTACAAGTGCCACAGATATGTGGCCTAACTTAAAAGGTCAAAAAAATGGCTACTTAGTCAAACAAATAAAAGCTTTTAGAGATGGTGTTCGTAAAGATCCAATGATGTCGCCAATGGCGGCTGCCTTAACGGATGAAGATATTGATAATCTTGCTGCTTATTATAGCGGTCTTTAATCTATACCCAAAATACTCCCTGTGAGATTTATTTCTCATGGGGTATTTTATTGCCAGCTTGATCGTATTGGTAATTTAACCTCTATTTCACCCGACTTCTCAAATTCGAATAATAGTGTTATTTCAGCGCCTTCTTCAAACATCACATCCGATAAGCCCATAAACATCAAATGAAATGACATCGGTTCTAATACTAACTCAGAATTCGGCTCAATAACGGTATTTGTCATATGCACCATTTTTGCCATGCCTGATTCTATTTTTGTTTGATGTAGCATTACCTCTGCAGCTTCACTGCAAACTCTAATCAGTGTATCGGCCTCATCACCCGTGTTTTTAATAATGCCATAACCGGCAGTACTCCTCGCCACATTTGGCGGCTGAACAATCCAAAAGTTTTCGAACTGAATGTCAGGGCCACTCTCGGCGGAAAGGTTCGATATCCAAGAAAACAATATCAATAAAATAACAATACTATTTTTAAACCCATTATTCATCGATCAATACTCGTATTTTGGTGACAAATTCATCTTTAGGTGTGCCTGTGTATTCTAAACTTCGGGTAAAACCATCTTTATCAATAAGATATAGTGTGACGGTATGGCTGTAGAGAGACGTTTTGTCTTCCGACTTATCTGTATCTTCTTTTGGGTTCACCCTTCTTACATAGTCTGTAAGCACTGTTACAGATGAAAGTTTATTGTACTGTGCTTGATAAAGTGACACGATGTAATCAATTTGCTCTTGCGTTCCAGATAGTCCAATAAAATCTTCATTAAAATGACCAATAAATGATTTTAAATGGCCCGGCGTATCATATTTTGGGTCGATAGTAACAAAAATAATGCGTACACGTTGCTGCTCTTCAAGGCTTAACTTACTATACAGCGACTTTAAATAACCCAGCGTAAAAGGACAAATGTCAGCACAATTTGTATAACCAAATGCTATCACTATTACCTTGCCGTTATAGTCATTAAATTCAATATCTTTGCCATCAGCATCAACTGCTGAAAAGTTTCCACCGACACCACTTAATATGGGCATTTCAACTGGTTTTAGTTCAGCTGCCGAAATGCTAGAAAAATAGCTTAGTACAAGGATAAGAGTGATGTTTTTTATTTGTTTTAACATAGGAATCCTGACCATGGTGCGATATCTGGAAGTAAGTGCTCTTCTTTAATGGAGATGATTTTCCATTCATTATTTTCTTGTATTTGAATTTCAATTTGTTGATGAACTTTTGCCAAAACAGTTTTACCTTCTTGGTTAATGCCTTTCCACTCTGAAATAAGATCTAATATAAAATGATCAGCCTTACCGTCTACTTCTGTTACATTGACTGAACCTAATAAATGACCACCTTTTGCCAAATATTTCTGTCTTTCTTTTAGTGTGAAAGCAATAGAACCATGTATCTCATCTCGCCCTATTTTCAATGAATACTCCGCAACATCCATCCATTGTTCGGAATTAATGACTTGCTTGACATCATCTACACCGTCTAAATAAGCCAACCATGCATAGGCAAAATGTCGTGCCTTATAGTGTGAGCGGCTATAGTCTGAAATATCGAGATAAGCCATTTCTTCAGACTGTTCTCTAGTTATTTTCTCAATCAGAGGATTGGCTAATAATGGAACATGAAAATTAAAGGTTTCACTTATTAGCTGGCTGTGTGCCCCCTCAGTGTCTTTTGAATTAATACGAGTATTAATCGTAAACTGATACTTATTAGCTTTGGTGATCTTTTTCAGATCCGTACTAATAATTTTTATGTGTGTAATGTTTTCAGGATAGCTAGAACGGTAATCAATCCATTTTGAATCGATGGGTGAAAATTGTATTCGCTGATCTTTTACAATCAAACTACCGTACCAATTCATCAGCATGGAAGCCATTACATTTAGTGACGAAGTGTATCTAACCCGCTCATCTATTTCTGTGGGAGCTGCTGCTACAACTCCCACAAAAAACAGAATTATTACTAAAGTAGGTTTAACTAAGCTTTTCATCTTAAATCTACTTTTTTGATAGCTTTATCTTATTGAATAGGGCCAGGTTTTGAAACCTGTTCCATCAAATCATTATTCCATTCACCTTCAACAGAAACATGTGCCGCCGCACCCAACATAACACCTTCAATTAAGTTATGGTTGATGTAAACATAAATGCCAGGTTGTTGGAATGTGTACAGTGCAGCTGCCGCTTCACCACCACCAATCTGCCATGTTTCGCGGTTAGTTGTTGGCACATCATCAAATGAACCACCTGTCCAAACCAAATCACCATGACCACCAATCAAATGGATTCGAGTATCACGATTTGCTTGTGAATGAAGGAATAATACTGTTTCACCCACTTTTGCAGTCATTGCATTCTCACCCGTCAAGGCACCTACCTTACCGTTAAATGTCAGATGTGTCGGTATCAACGTTTTCATTACTTCTAAGGTTTCGCCCATTGCTGCTGCAGGTGCGGCATAACGTTTATACTTGCCATCTTCACCTTTTGGAAGATACCAATCTTGCTCACCCACATAATAGGCTTTGTCATAACTAACCGCGTTGCCTTTTTCATCTTTTAGACCTTCACGAGGCAAAATCATAATGGCACCATTCATACCTGAAACAACATGGTAAGGAATCATTACACCACCTGGTGCACAGTGATAAACAAATACGCCGGCTTTAGTCGCTTTAAAACGAAGTACAACTTGTTGACCAGGAGCCACATTTGTTAAGCCACCACCGCCTAGTGCGCCTGTTGCGGCATGAAAATCAATATTGTGAAGCATTGAATTTGTTGCTGGGTTTTTCAATGTCAACTCAACGTAGTCACCAACATGAGCCACAATCATTGGGCCCGGATTAGTACCCTCAAACGTTAACGCTTGAACAAATGCGCCGGGTGCAATTTCCATTTCTTTCTCAACAATGGTCATTGTCATTTCGACAATTTTGGGGCCACCTACAGCTACCTGATTGTGTTCTGGTAAAAAAGGTGGAGCAACTAAGGTTTGTGTTACTCGCTCAAGCCCTTGTATCTGTGCCTCTACAGCGACCTTACCCACTTCCATTTCTTCGCCAGAAAATGACGGTGCAGAAAACGCCACTAAAGAGGCGGCTATTGCCATGCTTAACCCTAATTTTTTTAACTTAATCACAATACTTTCTCCAAATTTAAAAATAAAAAAACAGCTCTTACATGGGCTGAATTATGTAACTTAAATTAAAGGACAGCCTTGATTTAGATCAATGAATTATGAGTTATGCCACACAAATAATAGAAATTCATGTTATTTCGCCCATTATGTTTAAATAATGTCTTTTACCGTGTCAACCGTAAGTATAGTAGAGGCAACTTTGCAGGCAATTCAGCTGCATTTTTTATCAAAATATAAGCATTTTTACCAAATAAATAAGGCAGGTAATCTTCTGCTTTTTCATCTATCGTAACGCAGAAAGGTTGTAGGCCTTTTTTTTCCGCTTCTAGGATTGCTTGTCGTGTATCTTCGACACCATAACGACCTTCGTACTTATCTAAATCGTTGGGTTTACCATCGGTAATAATCAATAGTAATTTTTGAGTAGACGCTTCTTTTTCTAGCAGCTTAGTGGCGTGACGGATGGCGGCCCCCATTCGCGTATAGTAACCAGGTCTAATGGCATTAATGTAACCTCGACTAATATCATTGTACTTATCATCAAAGCCCTTAATGTCATAAAAACGCACATGACTACGATTACGGGAGGAAAAGCCATGCAAAGCAAACCTGTCACCCGTTACACTCAGTGCTTCTGAAAACAAGAATAAAGCATCACGTATTACGTCGACCACACGCGATGTGTTATTGATGTGTGCATCTGTCGACAGCGATAAATCTGCAAGTAATAAGCAAGATAAGTCACGTGTTTCATTACGTAAATCACGATAAACAGGCGTATCACTATTAACATGACCGTGTTTGCGATCACTTAAAAAATTGATATAACTTTCTAAATCAAGCTCAGTGCCTTCATTTTGACGACTTAGCCAATGGCGCTGCGGTCGTAATATTTCAAACTGTCGGCGAATTTTTCTAGCTTGTGTTTGTAGATTTTTTGGCAATTCAACCGCTTCAGTATCCCGTGAAGTCATCGGTATAATTCGACAGTGATCTTTTTGCATCACTTGCTTTTTGTAATCCCATTCATCAATAGGAATTCCTTCTCCTAGTACAATATCGTCATATTGACTCGATGGTAAATCCAGATCTAGTTTGATTTTGCTCGCAGTCGTTTCACTATCTTGGGCAACGGTAATATTGTCCATGTCTTCGGCTGTTTGCATCGCGTCATCGTCGTCATCGTCGGTGCTTGTGCGATCGACTTTACTGTATTCACCCCAACTCCATAAACTTTCAAGCCGAAAACTCATCAAACCATCATTGCCTTCTGGCATATCCGTTCGATTGCCAGACTTACGTTTTTTTTGTTTTTTCTGATCTTTCTTTTCTTTTACTGCTTCTGGCAGATCAGGATCATGAATCGCGGCCGTGTTATTAAACTCCATCGGTGGCGGTGATGGATGCAACCAGAGCGATACTGGCTGTGGTGGCCGCTTAGCATATTCTAAACGGGTAGACTGGCTAGGATCCAGTAGTGCTGTGCGAATCGTCTGCTCTTGTTTTGCTTCCCGTTCTGATAAATCAGTTGGATTAGGACGCTGCTGCAAATGTGCATCTACCAGTGCTTTATAACGACTCTTTAAGCCGGGCCAGATAGATAAGATCTTAGCTGTTCGCTTTTGGTTTCGGCTGATCCAATCCCCTGTTTCAACATCCACTACAGATAGAGCTGTTAGCCATAAATACAAATCTTTATTTAACTGCTTTGAGGGGAATAAAGCGATGCTCGCCGGTAATCGTAATGTCTCTTCATCACGCCACGCATATTGTGTTTGTTTGCCTATGCCCGCAATACGCTGCAATACCGAACGTTTAGCATACACTTCAGAATCCGTTGAGCTTTCAACATGCAAGCCGCCTTCACCACCTAATGCACGAAAAAAGATACCTGCCATCAATCGAATGTCATCTAAATAAACAACCGCTTCAGGATAATGTGTAGCCGCTTTGTTGGTAATAAATCGATGCCATGTCGATCCTACTAATTCTTCAAGCATAGGCTACGATGTCCAATTAGGTGGTAGCCACCACATCATCACAAAACAAAATATCACTAATGCAATAAACCAAGGAATAAACGTACGTCGTCGTTTATCGGCATGATGTGGGGGCAAAGGAATCCCACAACTTGCACAGACAGTATCTTCTGCCTTTACTTCACGGCCACAATGATGGCACTTAGCCATTAGGATAGCTGTCCAATCAGCGGATAATTAAACTCCAAGTCTTTTATTGCTTTGGTAAATGCCATAATACCTGCGGCTAAAAACAGCGGTACAATCAACATATAATATAATTCCAAACCAAATAATGCCCGGAGTGAGTGATAGCCATCTGTCAGCAAAATAAAGACATTAATTGAAAGAAAAATAATGGTGCTCAGACTACTCGCTATTAGTGCTTGGCTTAAATGTTTTTTACCTACATCAGATGTGGATTTATATCGCAAAAAATAAAGCACCCATAATGCAATATAAAAAACACCTACAAACAACAAATTACCTATCAAAAAGGCTTCTGCAAATGCAGCCGTATTATCTTTAGGTGAATACTCTTTCATCTCATTATTCTCCTAATTTCGCTTTAACCACTTCCATTAACGCTTCTACTGTTTCTTCATCATCGCTTAGTGGCTCAATAATCGCAGCACGGCAGGCTTCAACCGGATTACAGCCAGATTTAATTAATGTCGCCGCATAGACTAGCAATCGTGTCGATGCCGACTCTTCTAAATCATGATCTTTTAATATACGTAAGGCATGCGCTAAGTCAATAAGTTGTGAAGCAGTCGTTGTATCTATCTCTGTCTCTTTTTGAACGATCTTGATTTCTGTCTCACTATCAGGATAATCAAAACGCATCGCAATAAAACGCTGGCGAGTTGATGGTTTCATGCCTTTAAGCAAGTTCTGATAACCCGGGTTATAGGATACAACCAGCATAAATTCGGGCGGCGCTTTTAATACCTCACCGGTACGTTCAATAGGTAATATTCGTCGGTCATCTGATAGTGGATGTAATACAACAGTTGTATCTTTACGGGCTTCAACCACTTCATCTAAATAACAAATGGCTCCTTCACGCACGGCTTTAGTTAATGGCCCATCATGCCAGTAGGTCTCACCGTCACCAATTAAATGTCGTCCTACTAAATCAGCTGCAGTCAGATCATCGTGACAAGCAATAGTATATAAAGGCCGACCGAGCTTAGCGGCCATATGTTCAATAAACCGTGTTTTACCACAGCCAGTTGGTCCTTTGATCAGTAGTGGCAACTGATTATTATAAGCATGCTCAAATAACTCAACTTCGTTATTCTGAGCTTGATAATAGGGAATGTCTGTACTCTTTTCACTCATATTTAATCCTGTGCTGATTTATGTGGATCATAGCCATTCATAACAGCAAATTGTGCCGTGACCATATCCATTGAATTTACATGTTGTTGAAACCATTGTGGCCAAGCCGTAAAAACATATTCTGAGAGTAATGCAATATCATGATCATTATTCCATGATGTGACTATAGATTCCATCTCTTCTAAAACTTGAGCATGCTCGCCTGAATGTACAAGGTACATGGGGAATTGAATATCGACCATAAGTTTATTCTCACGGGAAAAATGAGTTTGGGTATGTTCTAACCATTCATTTAGGGCTTGACTCAAAATGTCGTTATCACCTTGTTGGTAATGAGTAATAAGTTCACCTAATGACCTCACCAATTCCAGCTCTTCAAAGTGCGTATTATTCATAATATCAAGTGCAACATGTGGAACTGTCTCAGCAGTCAGCACAACCTTAGTCGATGACATCATCTACTCCTTGTTTTAAATACTAATGACATAGCTTATTGAAATTCCTAGACAAACTATCGTCAACCAACCATACATTATTGCTCGCCATAAAAAAGACACTCCCTTTAATTCCATAAAATCACGGATAATCAAACCGCCTTTAACCATCGCTGTTAGCAGCAAAAACAATACTGCTACCACACCGTGATAACTCAATTCGCCTATAAAATAGGTAGTGAGTGTTAATAACATCATTAACAACCAAATCGTGTGAATGTTGTAATACTTTCTCATCGAATTATGTACACCAGTGGAAATAAAATAATCCACACTAAGTCGACCATATGCCAATAAGATGCGCCCGTTTCTACACCTATGTGATTTTGAGTGCTATATGCACCACGTTTAGCTTTTACTGCTACGGCGAATAAAATAATCATGCCTAAAATCACATGCAGAAAATGAAACATCGTCAGTGATAGATAAAACATATAAAACGTATTGCTACTTAAATTTATTCCGGCTGAAAACTTATCATAATATTCCACTGACTTTAATATTAAAAAGCCTAATCCTCCAAGCAACGCCGCATAAATCCAATGGATGCAACTATTAACGTTACCTTGCCTAATGGCATGCACTGCTCGAACTACAAAATAACTAGAAGTAATCAGCAATAAAGTATTGGCTGCACCTAATTCTTTATTAAGTGTCAGTTGGGATTGGTTAAACATTTCTACATTCTGTAAACGCATCACAGCATAAACAATAAAGAAGATCCCAAATACCAACAATTCCATAAAGATGAAAAACCAAATAGCTAAGTCGCCTGGCAGTAGTTTTGGTTCTAGTTTAGTTATAGCTCTATACCTAAGTGAAATGAAGTTGCAAATATTTTGACAAAGTCCGTCATTCCCGCGAAATCGTTACATGGATGTAACTTAGTAGGGCAATGCAGGAGCAATTGCCGAGCGGGAATCCAACGATATTGGCTAGTTTCACTGCCCATGGATCCCCGCGTTCGCGAGGATGACGAAAACAAATATCTACAAATTGAATGGTCATGGGTATATTCTGATGCATCAGTAGTATTTGTGCCTTGATACGTATCAAATTATTTCGAAAGAAATGATCTTGTAAGCTTTTCACCTGTCCATGATCGGGTTAATGTCCATGTTGCAAACAAAATAAATAGTGCGTGGACAAAGACAAAGTAAGACACCACGTAAACCCATGTCCATGGTGAATCAAAACCACCCAATAAAATCATCAATCCCGTCACAACAATAAGTGCCGCACCCGCAATTACATTAGTTTTTATGCCTAACACGACATAGTAACGATCAATTGCGTCGGACTCCGCCGTCTTTATGTACATAAAGAGCAATGCTACAAACCCTACTACAGGAAAAACCGTTAAATTCAATAACGACATTAAGGCCGCATTAGACGCTCGTTTTAGTTGTGATTTATTTGACTTCATTTTCATTCCCTACAAAAAGATATACCGCCATAAAGGCGGTATATTTCTAAACACTACTCATGTTTACTTCTACTCAACATCTACAACTTCTTTACCTTTTGCAAAGAAACTATAGATATACAATAATAGTCCTGCAAGGAAAGTAAAGCCTGCAATTTCACGCAACCAATAGAAGTTTACTAATTCATCTTGCACCGACATAAATGGCGCTGCATCTTCAGCATAACGCTGTAGATAAACTTGCATAATGCCTGCACCGGTTAACAATAATGTTATTGCCACCATAGATAGGGTCATCATCCAGAAAGCTCTAATTTCAAGCTTCTGAGCTGTTTCATTGGCGGCCTTCTTACCACGCATTAATGGCATAGAATAAGAAATCATCGTCAACACCACCATTACATAAGCACCGTAAAATGCCATATGGCCATGTGCGGCTGTGATTTGCGTACCATGGGTATAATAGTTAACAGGCGCTAATGTGTGTAGGAATCCCCATACACCTGCACCTAAGAATGCCATTACTGCCGTTCCTAATGCCCATAAAACAGCAGCCTTATTCGGGTGGTCACGACGACGTTTATTTACAACATTAAATGCAAACAATGTCATCATAAAGAATGGGATAGGTTCAAGTGCTGAGAAGATAGATCCCAACCATTGCCAATAACCCGGTGTACCAATCCAGAAGAAGTGATGACCTGTTCCAACTAAACCTGAAATCAATGCCATTGCAATAATGATATACAACCATTTTTCAATCACTTCACGATCCACGCCGGTTACTTTAATTAATACATAAGCCAGTAATGAAGCCATGATCAATTCCCATACGCCTTCAACCCATAGGTGCACAACAAACCACCAGAAGTATTTATCTAATACAATATTGTCAGGGTTATAGAAAGAGAATAAGAAGAATACTGCCAAACCCACTAAGCCCGTTAATAACACGACGTTAATAACTGTTTTACGGCCTGAAAGTATTGTCATACCAATATTAAAAACAAAGGCTAGTGCAACAATAACGATACCTATTTTAGTAATCGTTGGTTGCTCAAGAAACTCTCGCCCCATTGTTGGCAACAAGTCATTCATAGTAATTTCTGCTAAACGAGCATAAGGCACTAATAAATAACCAAGAATGGTTAATACACCTGCTACTAAGAAAATCCAGAACATTACTTTCGCTAATATAGGTGAATACAGTTCACGCTCAGCTTCTTCTGGCACCAAATAATAGGCAGACCCCATAAAGCCAAATAATAACCAAACAATTAATAAATTTGTATGCACCATTCGAGCTACATTAAATGGGATTTCAGGAAACAAGAAATCTCCCATTACATATTGTAACCCCATGGTGACGCCAAATATAATTTGCCCTAAAAACAGGCCGATGGCAGCAATAAAATACATTTTTGCAATGCCTTGTGATTCATATTTCATATTTAAACTCTCCCTTTAACCTTGAATATTTGGTGGCCAGTCTCTGGCTGTTTTAACGCCATCAACATATTTTAAGAACTGTGCAACCGCTTCTAACTCTTCTTCTGTTAAGTTGAACTGCGGCATGCTACGGCGGCCAGGAATACCATTTACAGGGCGAGACATGATGAAGCCTTTAATTGCATCAGTGCTTTCACCAAAACGGGTATAGACATTTCCTAGTTCTGGGGCAAAATAAGCACCTTCACCTAATAATGTATGACAACCAATACAATTATTAACTTCCCAAACACGCTTACCTTCTGCGACTTGTTCAGTTAGGTTTTCTCGATTATCGGTTGCGGGTAATCGATTAACGGTGTCTACCGTCAACCCAATAAGTACTAAGAAGAAGAACACCGATCCCCCATAGTAAATATTGCGGGCCATGCCCTTAGTAAAGGTTTCTCTCATCACACGTCTCCTAGTTACAAATTCAGTACAGGAGTATATTAAAAGCAATACTAAGCAGCATTGACTTACATCAATTTATGCAAAATAGTTCACGTTTTTAAGGAGGGTTTAGGGAGAGTTAAAGAGAAATTAATTGGCGCAGTTTTTCAATATCAAGTAATTCAATTTCTGAACCTTCTAATTTAATTAATCCTTGTTTAGAAAGTTCTTTTAATGTCCGAGATAGTGTCTCTGGCTTAATGGATAAGCGTGATGCAATAACATGTTTAGGTGCAGCAAGACTAACGCCTGTGCGTTCATTGCTATCTACAGGAATATGACTCAATAAATAATCAACCAAACGAAATGTTGCATTATGCAATGTCAGCCTATCCATTTCATTCACCATCCAATGCAATCGTTGACTTAAATTACCTAGTAAATTCAGACATAAACTATTAGATGCATGGAGTAGCTTAAGATAGGTTTCCGCTTTAATACCTACCACAATAGAAGGAGATACTGTAACCGCGGTGACAGGGTATTGTGCCCCACCGAAGAACAAAACTGCCTCAGCAAACGTTTGTCCAGGTCGAATAATCTCAAGTACTTTTTCATCGCCATTGGGTGCTAAGCGTTGTATCTTAACGCCACCTGATATTAGTAAATAAATGTCAGTGAGCTCATTTCCTTGCTCAAACAGAACACTGTTATCAGAGAGTTGTACTGCGCGAGAGGTCTTTATAATCTCATCAAAATCTTCTACTCCTAAAGGTCGGAGAAGAATGCACTGACGCATTGTATTTAAAATAAAATCATTCAGCTCAATGCGTTTTACAGTAGTATTTTTCATTTAGATGAAGCCAATAGTGATTATGGGTATATAAACACTATACGTACTTTAACTTTATATGCCAAAAGATGCATCAGAAAATAAGGACTAACCCGCATCCAATACGTAAAATTCAGTTTATGTTATTACTTTTGTCCTTTTAAAGTAAATTTCGACTTTTCGAAATACCACATAGAATACAGGAGTAAAAATTAAACCAAAAAATGTAACACCTAACATGCCAGAAAATACGGCAACACCTATAGCTTGTCTCATTTCCGAACCTGCACCATGGCTAAGGGCTAAGGGTAAAACACCTAAGATAAATGCAAAAGAAGTCATTAAAATAGGTCGTAAGCGTAAGCGTGAAGCTTCGACAGCAGCTTCTATCGTTGTGCGTCCCTGCCGTTCTAAAGCGTGTGCAAATTCAACAATGAGAATGGCATTTTTTGAGGCTAAGCCGGCAAGTAAAAACAAACTTATTTGGGTAAATATATTGTTGTCGCCGCCATATATATAAATACCCACCATCGCTGACAATGTGCTCATTGGTACTATTAGAATAATTGCTAAAGGTAAAGCAAGGCTTTCGTATTGGGCCGCAAGCACTAGAAAAACAAGAAACAGGCAAAGTGGAAAAATATAGATCGCTGTATTGCCTGCTAAAATTTGCTGATAGGTTAATTCTGTCCACTCGTAATCCATCCCAGCAGGTAGCGTTTCATCTAATATTTTCACAATTGCTTGCTGTGCCTGCCCAGAGGAATAACCTGGTGAAGCACTACCGTTGATATCTGCTGAGCGATAGGCGTTATAGTGCATGGCAATTTCGGGGCCAAATGTTTCTTCAACAGTTATAACAGCACTTAAAGGCACCATTTGGCCATCAGAATTACGTGTTTGTAGACGTAGGATATCTTCAGGAGAAGATCGGAATGCTTTATCTGCTTGAGCAATTACTTGATATGTACGGCCAAACTGGTTGAAGTCATTAATATAAAGTGAGCCAAGATAAATTTGCATGGTACGAAACACTTCTTCCACCGGAATCCCAAGCTGTACCGCTTTAGTACGATCAAGATTAGCCAATAGTTGTGGGACATTAACATTATAATTGGAATAGACTTGCATCAAAGCAGGATCTTTATTCGCCTTTTGTTTGATTTCATTAACCACATCATCTAAAATTTTATAACCTTGATCAGCGCGATCTTGTACCTGTAGCTTAAATCCCCCTGTTGTTCCAAGCCCCATTATGGGTGGCGGTGGAAATATAGCAATAAATGCCTCTTGAATAGCATTATATTTTTCTTGAAGCCGCCCGGCTATTGCATTTGCACTTAACTCAGGGCTCACTCGATTTTCAAAATCTTCTAATGTAACAAACACAATACCGGCACTTGCAGAGTTAACAAAGCCATTGACGGATAACCCGGGAAATTGAACCGCGCTGACAACCCCCTCTTCTGCCATTGCTGCATCTGCCATATCACGCAACACCTGTTCAGTTCGATCTAGTGTTGCCCCTGTTGGTAATTGTGCAAAGCTAATCAGATATTGCTTATCTTGCGCAGGAATATATCCAGGAGGCACCCACTTAAAGCTCTGCACTGTCAAACCAACAAGCCCAATGAAAATCACCATCATAATAAATTTTCGCGATGCAAATATCCTCACCCCTTTAGCATAGCCATGTTGAGTGGTATCAAACACCTTATTAAATAGATTAAAGAACCAGCCAAATAGGAATTGCATTATTTTACTTAATCTATCTTTTGGGGCATCAGGTGAACGTAACAATAAAGCACATAATGCAGGACTCAACGTCAGTGAATTTAACGTTGATATAAAGGTTGCGATTACAATTGTTAATGCAAATTGTTGATAAAATAATCCTGATAAACCGCTAATAAAAGCAATAGGAATGAAGACACCGGCAATAACTAATGATGTTGCAATAATTGGATTGGTGACTTCTTTCATTGCTTGTATAGTTGCATCACGAGGCGTTTTGCCTTGGCGAATATTTCGTTCAACATTTTCTACGACAACAATGGCATCATCAACTACTATCCCCACCGCCAATATCAATCCAAATAATGATAAGACATTAATTGAGAATCCAAAAAGGTACATAAAAGCGAAGGTACCCACAATAGAAACAGGTACAGCAAGTAAGGGGATAATTGATGCTCGCCATGTTTGCAAGAAAATAATAACTACGAATACGACCAGTGCGATGGCTTCAAGCAAAGTGATAATGACTGATTTAATGGAGCTACGAACAAATATAGTGGGATCGTAAACAATGCTGTAATCAATGTCTTCAGGAAAGTTCTGCTTTAGTCTTTCCATTGTTGAACGTACATTATCAGAGATGTTTAATGCATTAGCGCCTGGCGATGAAAAAATAGGAATCGCAACAGCAGGCTTATTATTTAATAAAGAACGCAAACCATAACTCTGTGCATCCATTTCTACGCGGGCGATATCGATCAGTCGCGTAATGGTGCCGTGGCTATCGCGTTTAATCAGTATTTGTTCAAACTCTTCAACACTTTGTAAGCGACCCTGAATATTAATCGGTAGCTGAAGCTCAACCATATCGCCATATGGAGGACCGCCAATGACCCCAGCCGCTACCTGAATATTTTGACCTCGAATCGCCTCAACTACTTCATTCGGTGTCATTTCACGTTCAGCAATTTTATCTGGGTTGAGCCATATACGCATTGCATAATCACCCGATCCAAATAATCTAACTTGCCCAATTCCTGATATTTTTGCTAATTGGTCACGCACATGTAAAGTGCCATAATTGCGCAAATAAAGCATGTCATATCGCTCATTAGGTGAGCGTAAATGTACCACCATCGTTAAGTCTGGCGAGCTTTTAGTAACAGTAACACCCAACTGACGAGTAATCTCAGGTAATCTTGGAAGTGCCTGCGAAACACGGTTTTGCACTAACTGTTGTGACAAATCAGGATCAGTACCAATGGCAAAAGTAACCGTCATCGTTAACTCGCCATCAGTTGATGCTAATGAATTCATATAAAGCATATTTTCTACACCATTGATTTGTTCTTCTAATGGTGTAGCAACAGTTTCGGAAATTATTGCTGGATTTGCCCCTGGGAAAGACGCGTTGATAATAACGGAAGGAGGTGCCACTTCTGGATATTCAGAAATAGGTAATTGAAACATGGCAACCAAACCAAACACAAACACTGACAATGAAATTACACTAGCCAGTATTGGGCGATCAATAAAATGACTTGAAAAACTCATAGATCATTACCTTCAGACACAAACGACAACAGATAAAATAAATATAATGCTAAGCTCATCATTTTTAAATTAAGACTTAGTAGGTCGAGAGACCACAATAGGCTCAACAAGCATATTGGGCTGCAAACGCATCAAACCTCGTATAATGACTTTGTCCCCTGCGACAAGCCCAGAATGCACAATTCGTTGTCCATCAATACTAGTTCCAAGATGTACTTCACGGTAGACACACTGGTTTTCAGCATTAACCACATAGACAAACTTTCGATCTTGATCCGTACCGATTGCACGCTCGCTAATTAGAATTCTTTTTTGCTCTGTAGCACTACCCAGTCTGAGTCTTGCATACATCCCAGGTAATAACCTTCCTTTAGGATTATCGAATATAGCGCGAGCACGGATGGTTCCAGAAGCAGGATCTATCTTGTTATCAAATGCGTGGAATTGTCCTACAAAAACAACCTCGCTATTTTGTAATTGAAGTTTAACTGGGCTTTTCTGATCTGCACCTTGTACAGATATATAATCAATATACGTTTGTTCATCAACTTCAAAATCAGCATAGATACTGCCACTTGATACAATTGAAGTAATTAATGGAGCATTAGGACCAGCAGAAACCAAGTTGCCTTTTGTTAATTCAGCTCTACTGACTCGACCTGAAATAGGCGCTTTCACATAGGCATAGCTTAAATTTATTTTCGCTTCAGACAATTCGGCTCTAGCGCGCTTGACCATTGAATCAGCCACTAATTTGGTACTTATACGTTCATCGTAGAATTGCTGAGAAACAATTTTTTTATTGAGTAAGTCTTTTGCTCTAATAAATTCCTTATCTGCCAAAGTATAATTATTTTGTGCAGCAGCTAAATCAGCATTCTTTTGCTCAACAATAGCTTTAAGTGGACGCGGATCGATAACACATAAAACATCACCTTTTTTTACAAATTGTCCGTCTTTAAACCTTATTTCCGTAATCACTCCCGTTGCTTGAGGCCGTACTTCAACATAATCTACAGCAACTAACCTACCTGAAAATTCTTTCCATAATCGTATGGTTTGCATTTCAATAATTGAAACCTCAACAGGCATTGCTTCGGGCGCAGTCTCGATAGGTGAAGCTTGATCTTCAGCTTGTATATTTTGAACGAAAGCAATTCCAAACACAGCGATGGCTATCTGAAAATATCTTGTCACCTTTGCTTTGAAAGAGTTTGGAATATGACTAAAACCAATCATTATATGAGCTCCTCTTCGGCTACCAGCCTATTTAAACCTAAAATCCTTATAAAACCAGATTCCATATTACTCTTTAAACCTGTCAAATCATTTTGAATACGTGCCATCATCATGCTACCCATAATAAAAATATGTAAATCGGATGCCGTTGTTGAAATATTTGTTTCACTCGGTAAATAGCCCGAATCGATCATTTGTTGTAGACTCTTTCCGAATACCTCTTCCTGTCGATTAATGATCTCATCTACTTTTTTGCGTATCAGCTCTTCACTTCCTGCCATTTCAGAGCCCAGCGATGCAAAAGGACAGCCGCATACACGCCCATATTTTTGTAGCGCTGCTTGTTGCTCTTCATAAAAAAATGAAGCTAGATTTTCAAAACACTTAATAGCAGGAACGGGCGATGATAATACTTTTATTAATTCAGGCTCATACATTTGGTAAGCCTCTTCCATAACCGTCGCTGCTAATTCAGATTTCGATGAAAAATAATAGTAAAAGCTACCTTTATTCACACCAGAACATTTACAAATCTCAGCAACACTTACTGAACCATAACTACTTTTCCATATCAGTTCATTAGCTGTTTCTAAAAGTTTTGCTTTGGTATTAGTAGGTGAACGCCCCATAATTTATTCTCTAAATCACAAAATTACGGTTAATATTATTATTATTTAACTGACCAGTCAATTATTTATGATGACTGTTCGTTAAAACACCGTTAATAAAGACCTGTTAATAAACAGGTAAAACTGATCCACTTATGGGGTTAATTCGCATGCTTATTGACAGATGATAAAGAAGGCTTTTATTTCGATGATGAAAATGGACATATTTGGAAGTAATCAAATTGAACTGATCCAATAAAATTGCTCTATCCAATCACGGCTAAATTCGTTACAGTAGGCTTGTGGTTTTTGTTATATGGAAGTCATAAATGACTAACAACGGGGTAGACAAAAT
>NVWQ02000080.1 GCA_002733715.2 Methylophaga sp. | reverse complement strand
TTTAGAAACCGTTGGATTGCGTTATTTTAATGTTTTTGGCCCTAAACAAGACCCCAATGGTACTTATGCCGCGGTAATACCAAAGTTTATCGCTAGGTTTTTAAACAAGGAAGACATGACTATTAATGGTGATGGAGAACATTCTAGAGATTTTACATATATAGAAAATGTAATTCAGGCTAATATTAAGGCGCTTTTAACAGATAATAAAAAGGGGATTAATCAAGTTTATAATGTGGCTTTCGGAGAGAATAGCAGTTTAAATCAACTAGTGAAAGTGATAAAAAAAGAACTTGATGAATGTGGCTTAAATACAGATTCTTCTAAAGTACATTACGGACCCCAACGCCAAGGCGACGTTAAACATTCTTTAGCAAATATATTAAAAGCAAATAAACTGTTAGAGTATAAGCCTGAAGTTTCATTTGAAGAGGGTATTAAGCGCTTAGTGAAATATTCTACTAAATTAAAAGAAAAGAAGAAATGAAAATACTGATTACTGGTGGCGCGGGTTTTATTGGTTCACACCTTGTAAGGCTTTTTGTTCAAAAATACTCTGGATATCACATTTATAATTTGGACTTATTAACCTATGCGGGAAACTTGGAGAACTTAAAAGTGTTTCTTTTTTTGAGGCCAGGAAATCTGCACGTACCACTTTTCCAACAAGGAAACCCTTGTAAAATACTTCCTTCAAACTTTTGTCTAAACCTTTTGTTGCGTTCTGGGTCAAAATAATGTTTCGATCATCAAATAAAATTTCATCTTTTGAGAGGTGCAACTTAAATGTCTTACTCCTAATTAAAGAACTATCCTCTTTTTTTGAATCAAAGGTAATCCCTCCAGCTATTAGTGTTGCTAAACTCTCAATTTTTAACTCTATTTTGCTTAAAGATGCTTTTAAATCAACTGCATTAATTTTCCAAAAATGGCTGTTTTTTTTCACTAAATGTTTGTACTTATTTTGAATAAAAATAGTATAAAATATTTGATCCTCTTTAAGTGATTTCTCCAATATTTTCCCTACCACAAAACTTTTGTATAATACCGGTGCACCTATAGATAAACTTGCACTTTTTGCACGTAAGCTAAGAAAAATACCTTTATTTTTCAATAAAAAAATGGGTTTGTTTTCTACTGCTTTAAATACCTGTTTATTTTTATTTTTGTAAATTTCACTAAGTTTATCCGATTGAGGAGAAACCTCAATATACACGCCACTTAAAATTGTATTTAGGCCTGATATTTCAGTCAAAGTTGCTTTGGGTTCAACTTTCCAAAAAGTACTTCCTTCTTTTGCAATAATTTTTTTTACTTTTTTATTAATATTTATGGTGATTACAAATTCATTTAAATTATTGTCATTTATATTGATTTTTGAAACAATTCCTATTTTAATGCCTTTGTATTTTAAAGGTGTTTTGCCCACAGTAAAACCGTCTGCACTCTCAAAATAAACTACAATCTCTTCATCTTGTTCATTCAAATGTTGATATACCATCCAAGAAGAAATTAATAAAGCAAGAAAAGGTAAAATCCAAATAAGTAAAATAAAACTTCTTTTTTTCTTAATACTTTCAGTATTCTCTGTATTCATATTTATTCCTCATCCCATAATAATCTTGTATCAAAACTTTGTGTTGCTAATATTGTCATAATTACTACGACTGTAAATGAAGGGGCTGCTGCACCTGCACTTATACTTGTCAAATGTCCAAATTGTACGATAACAATCATTAAAGCAACAACGAAGATGTCAATCATGGACCATTTCCCAATAAAGTGGATTATTCTGAAATATTTAATTGCTGTTCTTGCGAACTGTGTTTTTTTAAAATACACAACAAACAATAAAAAAAGTAAAACCATCAGTTTAAAAATAGGAACCATAATACTGGCTATAAAAATAACCGCTGCAATACCATATGATTTGCTGTCAATAAAATACAATATACCATCAAAAATCGTACTTGAATCAACCGTTCCCAAAGTAGTTACATGCATCATAGGCAAAACATTTGCTGGAATAAAAAATATAATTGAGATTAATGTAAAACAGAGCGTTTTAATAAAGGCATGTTTTTTTCTCTGAGTCATTGTGGAATTGCAGTTTGTACATATAGTATGCTTCTTATTAAA
This sequence comes from Methylophaga sp., assembly GCA_002733715.2. GTDB lineage: Bacteria > Pseudomonadota > Gammaproteobacteria > Nitrosococcales > Methylophagaceae. The sequence continues at coordinate 1,663 of NVWQ02000080.1, read as the reverse complement.
TATACTCCCGCAATGGGTACATACCACTAATAAGAGATTTTTATCTGTATCATACTTCATTTTTATTCCATATATCATAGGGGTTAAAAAAGTTAATTGTTATAAACATAAAAACCAAAAAAGCACAAAAAAAGTACAAGCCTGTTTCTACGTGGAGAGTGGCCATTTTATTTAATTTAATAATAGAAACAAAAATACTAAGCAAATATACTTCAGCCATTTGCCACTCCAAAAGATATTCATACAACTTAAAAAATCCAGAAACTTTTTTATGGGACGAACCATTTTTTAGAGGTATTAAAATAAATAAAATTAAAAGCAACATTAAAAAAGGGATAACTATTCCAATTAAAGTAATAAAAATAGACACCCCAATATAACCATTATCAAAAAAAATAAATACAGTTTCAATTAATGTTGTTGTTTGTTCTAGCTCAAAAATTTTTAGTGTTAACAGAGGTAAAGTAATAGAAGGGAAAAATAATATTAAAGAAGTAAGTGTCATTAGAATAATAGTTTCATAATCTTGTCCAAATTTATATACGCAAGCTTTGCATCTGGGGCAAGTAAACTGATGCGTGTGATCTGCTTTGGGTTTCTTTAAAATAAGCCCACATTCTTTACAGGCTATTTTATTTTGATGCATTTTCATGAATATATTCCTATACATTATTATAGCAATATATTTTATTATTATATAATTATCTTTAGAAGACATAAAGATTATAAAGCTACAATAGAACAACAAAAGGATTCTTAATGAAAAAATTTCTAACTACGTCAGTCTTTACTGTTGCTGTAAGTTTCTTGTTTATAGCCTGCGCTAATCAGCCTACTACAAGTACAATTATTAGCGATACTTCCATGCTTAAAGCATCTCCTTTTAAAGATGGAGCGCATTATTATTTAAAAAAAGGTGTCAATTTTAAAAACTACAACAACATTAACGTACCTGCTATTCCTATTATTAAAAATGATGAAAAAGACGCTTCTATTGATGAAGATTTATTAAATTCAATCTCTGTTTATTTTAGAAGAGCGCTTTCATCTGAGTTAAATCCAGTTGTAAGTAAAAATCCAAAACAAGGTACTCTTACCATTGAAGTCTCTGTTACTTCTTTAGGAAAAGAATTTAAAGATTTGAAATTTTATCAATATATCCCCGTTGGGTTAGCGCTAACAGCTCTTAAAAGAGGCGCAGGATTTGAAGATAAAAACTTAGTTATTGGTATTGCACTAAAAGTAACAGATACAAAAACAAAAGAAGTTCTAGCTATGGTAGTTGATACAGATATTAAAAAAGGTATTAAAAGCGATCAAAAGATTAAGTTATCAGATGTAACTCCATCATTAGATAAATGGGTTAAACATTATAAAATAAAATTACAAGAATTATTAGACAACAAACACTCTGATTTATAAAATTCTCAAAAATGAAGAAGTTATGTAGAGATACTAAATACATAATTTCGGAATTTTCAAACGTTAAAGACACTAAGTAGACACTTTAATTGTTTATAATTCTTTAACATTTAAAATAAACAATCGATATAAGGAAATTAAATGGAAGACAGATTATTGGATTATATTGCATTGGGGACATTGATATTTGTGGCACTTACCATAATATATGGAGGTATGTTTATACATGATATTCCTTATC
>NVWQ02000065.1 GCA_002733715.2 Methylophaga sp. | reverse complement strand
CGTGAACACTTAGTGTAAAAATACGCCAAGCCCAATGTCTGGTTTGTTAGGTGTTCACGATCATAAGATTGGGTGTTCACGTTCGTAAGAATACGCAGTCAAACAAATAGGCTTTATTTCTCAAAATATTTATGCAGTTAAACCTGTTATTCCGTTTGATTCACCTGCGAGCTATCAAGATTCAGTCAAAAATCTTGAACGACTCTCGCTAAATTTTCGTTTCCATTCTGGCAGTGATTTAGTAGATAACAAAGCATTACGTGATATAGAAAGATTAACACAATACATCTATAGTAACCCCGGGAAACAACTCTATTTGTTTGGATTTTCCGATAGTATTGGTGATGCGAATTACAATATGATATTAGCCGAGAAACGAGCACGAACGATTGAAGCCGCTCTACAACGCCGCGGTATTTATGCAAAAGTTGTTAAAGGTTTTGGTGAAGCAATGCCAATAGCATCAAATATGACAAAGGCAGGCAGAAATAAAAACCGCCGTGTCGAAATATGGGTTGATAAGTAAAAACTATTTCCACAATTTAATAAATAGTTCGTTCCATAGACCCGAAAAAACACAAGATACTGTCTTAAAAAGCAAGCCAAATCGTAACTAATTTTGATAATTCACATCAAACGGTATTGCTGATTTCAATACGCCATAGGCAAGCACCAATAGCTTTCTCATCACAGCAACCAAAGCCACTTTTTTAGGCTTTCCTTTCGCCAGAAGTTTTTGATAAAAAGTCTTCATTAAAGGGTTGAAACGTTTTGCCGGCTGCTCAAGTGTTTTTTTTCCATTTGATTGCTTCACTTTTTTTCATTTATTTGTCGTCTTTTTGGTAGGCACACACAATCAAGGCAATCAAGCAAGCCAACCAACTTGATTTTACTTCTCACTTTCTAAAAAGCGTTCAGCATCTAATGCCGCCATACAACCTGCACCGGCAGAGGTAATCGCTTGGCGATAGACATGATCGGATACATCGCCGGCAGAAAAGATACCGGGAATGCTGGTTTGAGTGCCTTTAGTTTGCGTGATATAGCCATTTTCCATATCAAGTTGTCCGGCAAAAATATCGGTATTGGGTTTATGGCCGATGGCGATAAAGACACCTTGCACGGGGATTTCTTGAGTTGCGCCATCTTTAGTGCTTTTCACGCGTAGCCCTGTTACACCAGCATCATCACCTAGCACCTCATCCAACTCATGATCCCATAAAATATCGACATTACCTTCTTCTGCTTTCTTAAGAAGTTGTGCGCTTAATATTTTCTCCGATCTAAATTTATCACGGCGATGAATAACAGTTACTTTTGAGGCGATATTAGATAAATAAAGCGCTTCTTCAACTGCGGTATTACCACCACCGATAACGGCAACGGGTTGGTTTTTGTAAAAGAAACCATCACAGGTTGCACACGCTGAAACGCCGCGACCTTTGAATGCTTCTTCAGATTCCATACCTAAATACATTGCAGATGCGCCTGTTGCGATAATGAGTGCGTCAGCAGTGTATGTGCCGGCATCACCAGTGAGGGTGAAGGGGCGTTTACTTAAGTCTGTGGTATGAATATGGTCAAAGATAATATCTGTGCCAAAGCGTTCGGCATGACGTTGCATACGTTGCATTAACTCAGGGCCTTCAACACCTTGGTCATCACCGGGCCAGTTATCAACATCGGTTGTTGTGGTGAGTTGTCCACCTTGTTCGATGCCTGTAATTAAAACAGGATCAAGCGCCGCACGAGCAGCATAGACGGCAGCGGTGTAGCCTGCTGGACCAGAACCTAAAATTAATAAGCGGCAATGTTTAACGTCAGCCATTTTTTTCTCCAAAATAAGTAGTGCGCCAAGCTTACTCTGTTACGAGATACTAGGTAAAGTATAAAACTTGCAAAGCTGTGTTAAAATAACACGCTAAATTATTGGAACGATTGGAAATATTACTTTGGCTCAAGCAACACGAATTGGTACTAAAGATAAACAAGATGTTGTATCGGGCGCAATTAGCTTTCGCTTGCGCGAAGCTGCGCTGATTTTGTCTCTAGCACTGGCTGCTTATTTATTGCTCGCTTTATGGTCATATCAACCTACCGATCCCAGTTGGTCAACGACGGGGATGGATGATGTAGTTGAAAACCGTGGTGGAATTGTCGGAGCGTGGTTAGCGGATACCTTACTTTTTGGATTTGGTTTCCCCGCGTATTTGTCACCTCTTATGTTGGGGTTTAGCGGTTGGATGCTATTTAGTTGGGGCAAAACGGCTGATCCATCGGATGCCCTCCATTTTTGGATCGTCAAAGCTATAGGGCTTGTTATGGCATTGGCAGCTGCCAGTGGCTTATCTTCATTGAGCTTGATGGATTATGCTCAGTATTTGCCCATGGGCGCGGGTGGCGTATTAGGTGAAGTGGTAGGCAATGGCTTTACATCTGTTTTTGGCACCTCTGGAACTACATTATTACTGTTAGCTATATTGTTAACAGGAGTTACCTTATTTACTGGATTATCATGGTTAATGGTTATCGACCGATTAGGCGCTGCGGCTTTAACGGTTTTTTATACCATTTCAAGTTGGATCCGAGGCATGAAAGAAGGCATGGCTGCTAAACAGGTCAAGCAGCGGCGGGAAGATGTTTTTATGGAACAAAATGAAAAGCTGAAATTACGTGCAAAAATACGTATTGAGCCTGTTATAGGCACAGCTAAACCTAGTAAGCGAGAAGAAAAAGAACGGCAAGTCCCACTATTTGAAACATCTGAAGAAGGCAGTATGCCCGCGTTGGCTTTACTTGATATGCCGGGTGAAAGTGTCAGTGGATATAGCGAAGAAGTGTTAGAAGCATTATCTCGCCAAGTAGAACTTAAGCTAAAAGATTTTGGCGTAGAAGTGCAAGTGGTTGAAGTGCAGCCGGGTCCTGTGGTGACACGTTTTGAACTACAGCCCGCTCCGGGAATTAAAGTAAGTCGTATTTCTGGCCTAGCGAAAGATTTAGCACGTGCTTTATCGGTGAGCAGTGTTCGCGTGGTTGAGGTGATCCCCGGCAAGCCTGTTGTGGGATTAGAGATACCGAATGAACATCGCGATATGGTACGTTTACGTGAGATTTTGGGCTCAGCTGAATATGAAAATAGCAAGTCTGTATTGATGATGGCTTTGGGTAAAGATATTGCTGGGCGTCCCGTATCAGCCGATCTAGAAAAAATGCCACATTTGCTGGTGGCGGGTACTACAGGTTCAGGTAAATCTGTCGGTATTAATGCCATGATTCTCAGCCTGCTCTACAAAGCAACACCTGAGCAAGTTCGTTTGATTATGATTGATCCGAAGATGCTTGAATTATCGATATATGAAGGTATTCCACATTTATTAACCCCGGTTGTCACCGATATGAAAGAAGCGGCCAATGCCTTGCGTTGGTGTGTGGCTGAAATGGAACGTCGTTATCCCCTCATGGCAGCAATGGGTGTGCGAAATATCACTGGCTATAATAAAAAAGTACAAGATGCCATTGATCGTGGTGAACCTATTATCGACCCAACAGTAGATCTTGTAGACGGTGAGCCACCAGAAACATTGACGCCACTACCGTTTATTGTCGTTATTATCGATGAGCTGGCCGATATGATGATGGTGGTGGGTAAGCAAGTTGAAGAATTGATTGCACGATTAGCTCAAAAAGCACGGGCATCAGGTATTCATTTAATTTTAGCAACACAACGCCCATCAGTAGATGTTATTACAGGCCTGATTAAAGCGAATATTCCTACACGAATCGCCTTCCAGGTGTCGTCACGAATTGATTCACGCACAATCCTCGATCAAATGGGTGCTGAGCAATTATTAGGGCAGGGTGATATGTTGTATCTTCCACCAGGATCAGGTCTGCCAGAGCGAGTACATGGTGCTTTTGTTGACGATGGTGAAGTGCATGCCGTGGTGAATTTCTTAAAACAAAATGCTGAACCGAACTATGTTGATGAGATCATTCAACCACCACTCGATGAAAGCAATAGCGATGGGCTAGCTGATGCTAGTGATGGTGAGCAAGATCCACTTTATGACCAAGCAGTTCAGGTTGTTGTTGAATCACGCAGAGCTTCGGTTTCGGGTGTGCAACGTCGATTGAAGATCGGTTATAACCGAGCAGCGAGAATTGTGGAAGCAATGGAGGCTGCTGGGGTTGTTTCAGCTATGGAAGGCAATGGTAGCCGAGAAGTATTAGCACCGCCACTTAGAGATTAGCCCGCTTCGTCTTTTTGGCCTTGTCCTGGCAAAAATACTTAGCGTGCCTCTTTTGTAATGCAGTAATTGTTTACTAAAAGTTGTCATAAGAATGACTCATATAAATAACGGGAAATTGGATGACTAAATTGATTACACGCTCTTTTATTGCAGGACTTGCATTTGCATGGTCTTTTTCTTTAATCGCTGCAGAATCGGGTATAGACAAACTCAATGATTTTGTGCAGACAGTAGAGACCTTTCAAGCTGATTTTACTCAAACAGTGTTTGGATCTAATGGACAGGTGATGGAGGAGGCGAAAGGCACATTTGCACTAGATCGTCCGGGCCGGTTCCGCTGGGACTATCAAGATCCCTATCCACAGCATATTGTTGCAGATGGCCAGCGTATTTGGTTTTATGATGTTGACCTTGAGCAGGTTACAGTGAACTCACAATTAGAAGCTTTGGCAGATACACCTGCGACCTTATTATCAGGTGAGACCAAGCCAGAAGATAAGTACTTACTTACAAATATTCCTTCTGATGATGGTATGTTATGGGTAGAGCTAATTCCTAAAGATGAAGAATCTAGCTTTCAAACAGTAGTGCTGGCCTTTGATGAAATTGGCCTTCGCCAAATGATAATGAAAGACAGCTTTGATCAACAAACACGCTTGGTGTTTAACAAGGTAATTGAGAACCCTAAGCTAGCTGAAGATCTATTCGTTTTCACGCCACCAGAAGGTGTCGATGTTGTGGGTGAAGCTGAGCTTAATCTTAACGCAGTGAATACTCCTGCTATAGGGCAGTAATCTTAAGTATTTATGTATAGCCATCATCATTCAGACTGCAGCGTTTTCATTCTCCCATTACGTCACTCCCGCATGTTTTTAGCGGGAGTATTGTTTATACTCAGATCCCGGCTAAAAGCCTACCGGGATGACAAAATAGTAAAGCTGTAAATTGATGTCGCTTGAGTATATGAATGAGTAATCTATTTGAGAATATTGATGATCTAGCAGGGCGGCCACTCGCAGACCGAATGCGACCTACATCGTTAGATGATTATATTGGCCAAAAGCATTTATTGGGTGAAGGTAAACCACTAAGACAAGCGATATCATCTGGCAATCCACATTCAATGATTTTCTGGGGGCCACCTGGAACAGGAAAGACTACCCTAGGAAAATTGATTGCTGGTTATTGCGATATGGAATTTATCTCCATTTCAGCCGTATTAGCGGGTGTTAAAGAAGTACGTGCCGCAGTGACTAGGGCGCAGCAATTACAGCAAGAACAAGGTAAGCGAACACTATTATTTGTTGACGAAGTGCACCGCTTTAATAAATCGCAACAAGATGCTTTTTTACCCTATGTGGAAGATGGCACTTTCACCTTTATTGGTGCGACAACTGAAAACCCCTCATTTGAGCTTAATAATGCTTTGTTATCAAGAGCACGTGTCTATGTCTTGCAGTCACTAGGTAGTGAAGACTTACGTCAAATAATAGATCGTGCGATGAATGACGATAAATTAGGTGTTGCTGATCGCAATGTAGTATTAGCCGACGAGTTGCGAGATCAGTTAGCAGAAGCTGTTGATGGTGACGGAAGGCGGGTGCTGAACTTATTAGAAATCGCCATTGATCTCGCTGATAGTAAAGGTCAAAAACAAGTCGAAGAAGATGATCTAGCCGAAGTATTATCCGGCACCTTGCGCCGTTTTGATAAAGGCGGTGAAGCTTTTTATGATCAAATTTCGGCTTTACATAAATCCGTACGAGGATCATCACCTGATGGCGCCTTATACTGGTTATGCCGAATGTTAGATGGCGGTTGTGACCCCGTTTATTTAATGCGTCGAATTGTACGAATGGCGAGCGAAGATATCGGCAATGCCGATCCACGTGGTTTAAGAATCGCCTTAGATGCATGGGAAAGTTTTGATAAATTAGGCCGTCCAGAAGGTGATTTAGCTATTGCTCAAGCGGTCGTCTATTTAGCCTGTGCACCTAAAAGTAATGCTGTTTATACCGCCTTTAACGCCGCAATGCATGACGTGAAAACACAAGGTTCAGCCGAAGTGCCTATTCACTTACGCAATGCACCGACCAAGTTAATGAAAGAACTGGGGTATGGTAAGGAATATAGGTACGCGCACGATGAACCTGATGCCTACGCAGCAGATGAGGATTATTTTCCTGAAAATATGTCACCACGAAATTATTATCAGCCTGTTAATCGTGGGTTAGAGATTAAGATTGCCGAAAAGTTGGAGCGGTTGAAAATGTTGGATCAGCAAGCTAAAAAATAATGCCGTCATCCGGTATGCTTTAAGCCGGAATCTAAAATACAGCTCTACCCAAAAGGTCTTGTACTTTGTTGCCACATGGCGTTCATTTCTTTTGTTTTCCCAAAAGAAACAGAACCAAAGAAAAATCTGCAGGAGCAGATTTTGAGCGCGGAGCGACTCCGTAGGAGTGAAATACAGGGATGTATTTCATCCAAAGGGCACCCGATATCGCCTTACTTACAAAAACTAAGTTAATTTTGTGGCGCGGTCGAAAACTCGCTACGCTCAAACACTCGACCACTTAATCCACAAAACCAACTTAGTTTTTGGCGGCGATAAAACGGGGTTTAACATCGCAAACCACTGGGAAATTCAAGTTGCGGAATGAAGTGGATCAACTTGATTTTCCCCATGTGCATTTACCTTATTATATTTCCTTTTAATTTGTATTTGCCTTTTACGCCAATCACTTACTTGGTTTGATAATGCATTACCTTCAATTGCAGTTTTTTCTGCACCTTTAATAAATTCACTGGTAATTGGTATGTTTGCCTTTTGATTGGGAAACTTAACTAAACCATGAACATATTTATTTCGTTGCCCCCGCCACGAATCTACTTTTGATATTAAATCTTTACAATTTTCCCAAATAGAACCAGGATTATTTGTTGCCAGTCTCCAGAGCATGATGAGACTGGCAAATGATTGCCTATGAATTTGTTCAGTTTTTAGTGTATCTGTTGCCTCTAAAAAACTAGCAAGACGATCACTGATAATACTTTCCTCAATTGTAATGGCCTCAAAATAGTGTTTCGATTTTATTGAAGATTCTATGCGGGCATATGCTTCTATATAACGTTCTTGCTTGATATCCATGATTGTTTCCTAGAAAATATAACGCCCAAACAAGAGGCTATAACAGTAAAAGCTGTCTACCTAAGTCGAGATTTTTAATAAGTCCCGCTTAATTTGCTTTGTCGTTGTCTTTCTTGTCCAAATGGTAACCTATGGCTAAGCCAATGGCACCTAGAGTAACTGCAAAAAATAACACATGACCTGGAACCAAGGTGTCGCGCGCTGGGCTATATGGTTCGCCAATGAGAACAAAACCACCCCACAGTGCGAAATGGTGAGCTGAAAAGTACCCTAGAACACATCCGATTAGGATCCCCAGGATTGTTAGTGTTACTTTCATACTTCTTCCTTTTTGGTTTATGTCTAACTTGCATTAACGGGAAGAAAGTTTCCCTGTAATTCTTACGCATATACGGACAATTATGCCTAGCAACCTGATAAAAAATCTATAAACAGGGAATATGTATTCGAAATCATCCTTAACTATATCCTAAATTACAGGGTGTGTAGAGGTGTTTATTTTGCCAGATAAATATCATAGCGCGTATTTTTACTTTCAATGCTGGTTGTTGGTTTTTGCTTGCCAACAAACGAGGCTGATTTAGGGCGTTTAACTACTACTCTCTTTAAAGCCACTTTTCTAGCAGTAGTAAGTAGTTGCTCACTGTCTGTATCAGGCCCTGCCAGTTCATGTAATAAACGCATATCTTTTTTAACCAAGGCTGATTTTTCTCGGCTGGGGTACATGGGATCCATGTAGATTACGTCGGGTCGGTTTTGTTTGAGTTGGCTTAGGTATGTGATGGCATCTTGGTTGATTAGTGACATGCGAGTTATCACTTGTTGAATTTCAGGGTTGTCAGTTGCTCGCTGTAATGCATCATCAAGCAGAACAGCAATAATAGGATTACGTTCAATGAGTGTGATTTTACAACCTAGATTTGCCAGTACGAAGGCATCTCGACCAAAGCCTGCTGTGGCATCAATAACTGTGGGCGTAGCACCTTTCTTTAGGCCTATGGCTTTGGCTAGAGGTTGCCCCCGGCCACCACCAAATTGTCTGCGGTGGGCATTTTTTCCTTGTTCGAAATCGATGAATATGGGGCTACCTAAATCGGGAGCGCGTATTTCGATATGTCGTCGGGTGATGACTAGCTGGATTTGATCTGGGTTTAACGCAGAATAGGGAAGTGTTAGTTTATCGGCTAATTCTTTTGTTGTAATTTCTTGCATAGCAGAATCAGTACTAACGGTGATGCTGGCCATTAGTTAATAAATTTCCCAAATGCACGACTGCCTTTGCCTGTTTTGATTGTTGTTTCTACGGTGTGACTGGAAGCATTGATTACTGAGATACTGCCATCGCCCCAGTTGGTGACATAGATGTGTTTGCCGTCGGGAGTGACATCAATGCCTTCAGGTGAATCGCCTACATCAACGGTATTAATAATTGAGGGGTTTATAAGGTCGATGATTGAAATAGTACTGTCGTCTTGATTGGTCACATATAAATGTGTGCCATCGGGGCTGACGACTGCGCAATAAGGCCATTCGCCAACAGTTATGGTGCGGGTCACTTTGGCTAATTTAGTATCAATTACGCTGACATCATTAGATTGCACGTTGACGCTATAGAGTGTGTTGCCATCGGGTGATAAGGCGAGCCCGAACGGTGCTTTTCCGACATTAACTGAGCGTGTTATTTGTTGAGACTCGGTATCAATAAACATGACGGTGTTGTCGTCGCGGTTCGCCACATAAAGTAGCTTAGCTTTGTCATCAACAATTAATCCCGCAGGTGAATTGCCCACTTGAATTGTAGCGATAACCTTTTCTCTTTCTGGATCAACTACTGATATTTTGTGCTGATACCAATCGGCAATATAAACTTTTGAGCCCTCATTATTAGTGGCAATACCTACTGGGCCTGCCGGTGTTGGGATCTGTGAAATGACCTCCATTGTCTCGGTATCTAATACGGTAAGATCTTGGCCTTCTGAGTTCGTGATGAAGGCGTGGTTATTATTGCTGAGGGCGATACCTACTGGCCGGTTACCCATTGGTATAGTGTGAATAACTTGCTGTGTTGCAGTGTCAATCACGCTAATATTATCGCTCAGTTGATTGGTGATATAGGCGTAGGGTGGGTGTTGCTCAGAATCACATGCGGTGAGTAATCCTAAAACAAGAAAAAAGGCGATCTTTTTCAAGATCGCCTTTTTCGATGAATCAAGTAACAATGTAAACATTGAGGTTGACTAGAGCTTACTTGCTATTTGCATGGCAAGGCCGTTTTGTCTCTCATTTTTCCAGTACTACTTTTAAGTTTTCTAAACCTGAAGTGATAACGGCTGTGATTGTATCAACAGCATCGCTATCGGATTGACCTTCTGGAACAGGAGGATTATCCATAAATGAACGGTAGAATTTAGATTTCCATTGCACTTCACTGCCACCGTCTACGGCTTTAACTGTCATCCACGATTTATATGTCGCAACAGGTAATGTGAAATAAGGTGTGTCTTTACTGTTAAAGGTAATTGTTTTGACAACTGACATATCTTTAATTTTGTAAATAAGCATCATTTTTTCATCATCAACTTTTTGAAGCTCCTCGGTAATCGTTGGGCTTCCTTCAGAACCTAATGTCAACACACGTGTTTTTTCATCTTTCATTTCAACACTAGCAACGGCAGGGTGCCATTTATCAATAGCGCCAAAGTCTTTAACCATTGCCCAGACTTTTTCAGGTGATGCATTAATTGTGATTGTTTCTTTAACTTGTTGGCGACTTGGGCCATGTGCTGTAGCAACCATAGGTACTACAATAAGTGCTGCGATGATAAAATGTAAAAATTTCTTCATTATTCCTCTCCGTTTTAGGCGGTAATTAAATTGAATCCGCACTAACTCAGAGTGCTGATATGGCGAATAAGTTCCATTAAGGGCACTATTCAGGTGAGTACTTTAGCGTATCAAGTCAATATTTTCCACAATCAAATTTGACTTACATCGCTATATTATTGAAAATTGATCTTTTTAAACGTCGTTTTTTTAAGTTGGAGACTATAGTGCCACTGATAAAAATCAGGGATTTGCACTTCTACCGTGGTGATAAAGCCATTTTTGAAGGGGTGAATATTGATATTCACCGCGGAAAAATTACTGCGATCATGGGACCGAGTGGTACCGGGAAGACAACATTATTGCGCTTAATCGGCGGGCAACTGCGCCCCGACAAAGGGACAATTGAAGTTGATGGTCAGGATGTTCATAAGCTTTCACACTCTGAATTATATGAATTACGGAAACGGATGGGCATGTTATTTCAAAGTGGCGCATTATTAACAGATATCAATGTGTTCGAGAATGTTGCATTTCCAATTCGTGAGCATACCCAATTACCTGAAAGTATGATTCGTAATTTAGTATTGATGAAATTGCAAGCAGTGGGTTTGCGCTGTGCACGAGATATGATGCCGAGTGAGTTGTCGGGAGGCATGGCAAGGCGTGTTGCTTTAGCTCGAGCGATGACACTCGACCCCATGATGATTATGTACGATGAACCTTTTACGGGGCAAGATCCAATATCAATGGGAACGCTAGTTAATTTGATTCATAAGATGAATGAAGCGATGCGATTGACCAGTATTATTGTTTCGCATGATGTGGTCGAAACAGCTGAAATAGCAGATTTTATTTATTTATTATCTGGCGGCAAAGTAATTGAAAAAGGCTCATCAGTGCAATTGAAGAAATCTTCGTCACAATGGGTACAACAGTTTATGCAAGGTTTACCAGATGGACCTGTACCCTTCCATTATCCAGGTGTTAGTTTTTCGGATGACCTATTAAGCCCAGAGGAAATAGTATGATTGAGACAATTCGCAGTCTTGGTCGCTGGGGGCTGAATACATTTGAACGTCTTGGACGTGCGCACATATTTTTATTTCAGGTGCTAACAGGCATCCCAGGATTAGCATTTCGTGGGTCATTGGTGGTTCAGCAACTCTTCTACGTTGGTGTATTGTCATTTGCATTGATTTTAGTATCGGGTTTATTTGTGGGAATGGTACTGGGCTTACAAGGTTATAATACCTTGGTTGATTTCGGTGCTGAAGAATCGCTGGGTGTTTTAGTTTCATTATCATTAGTACGCGAGTTGGGTCCGGTTGTGGCTGCCTTGTTATTTGCAGGACGAGCAGGCTCAGCATTAACGGCTGAAATTGGTTTAATGAAAAGTACCGAACAACTTTCTGGCATGGAAATGATGGCGGTCGACCCTATTAGACGCGTTATTTCACCTCGATTTTTAGCCGGGTTTATATCGATGCCTTTGCTAGCAGCAATATTTAGTGCTGTAGGTATATTTGGCGGGTTTTTAGTCGGTCATGGCCTGTTAGGTGTAGATGATGGTGCTTTTTGGTCGCAAATGCAGGTAAAAACAGATTGGTATGGCGACGTATTGAATGGTGTTATTAAAAGTGTTGTTTTTGGCTTTGTAGTAACGTGGATAGCACTATTTGAAGGATATGATGCAATACCTACATCAGAAGGGGTTGGGCGAGCAACGACACGCACTGTAGTGCATTCAGCGTTTGCTATTTTAGGATTAGATTTCGTGCTGACGGCACTCATGTTTGGGGATTAAAAAATGATACAAAATAAAAGTACCGAGATCACAGTAGGAATGTTCGTCGCTGCCGGCCTTGTGGCATTATTTGTATTGGCAATGAAGGTGAGCAATTTTACTGAATTTAATGATGATGCCGGATACCAAGTCATTGCTGAATTTGAAAATATTGGTGGCTTGAAAGTGCGTTCGCCCGTGACGATGGCCGGTGTACGTGTTGGTCGAGTGTCTAGCATTTCGCTTAGCCCTGAAACCTATGAAGCACAAGTAACATTAAGCATCTACGCTGATTTTGATAATATTCCAACCGATACGGCCGCTAGCATTTATACTGCTGGGTTATTAGGCGAGCAGTATATAGGTTTAGAAGTTGGCGCTGAGGATGAATTTTTACAAGATGGTGATGTCATAGACCTGACCCAACCTGCATTAGTATTAGAGAAAATGATAAGTCAATTCCTGTTTAGCAAAGCAGAAGGTGATGATTAGTTATGGACAATAGAATTATTTTTAATAAGTTGTTAGCGACATTACTGCTGTTTTCATTAAGTATGTTTTATGTAGCGACGACTAAGGCTGATGAAGCAGGATCGGGTGAACCTCAAGTAATAGTCAAAAAATCTACCGAAGAAATGCTTCAGGCATTGAAAGACAATGAAGTAGAGTTGGAGCAAGATCCCTCAATCATATTTGGTTTAGTAGAATCGATAATCATGCCGCACTTTGATTTTGACAAAATGGCTAAATTAGCCTTGGGTAAAAATTGGCGCAAGGTTTCAGCGGAACAAAAATTACAATTTACAGAAGAATTTCGATTATTGCTTATTAGAACGTATTCGACAGCGATGCTTGAATATACTGATGAGGAAATTAAATTTTTACCTGTTCGAGGCGAGTTAGCGAAAAAGAAAGTGAAAGTACCGATGGAAATCATCCAAGCTGGCGGCCCACCTATTCCTATGGCATTAGCAATGTATTTGAATAAAAAAGGTGTATGGAAAGTGTATGATGTAAAAATTGATGGTATTAGTTTGGTCACAAATTATCGTTCTACGTTTGCAACACAAATTCGTAATGAAGGCATGGATAAATTAATTGAAACTCTTGCCAAAAAGAATGAAAAAGTAATTATATGAGTGAACTTTGTTCTTTAAGTTTTGACTCGAAAGCTAATCTTTTTCATGTGGCGGGCGAGCTTACATTCGCAACGGTGAATACATTGCTTGAGCAAGCTCCTACTTTATTTGATAATCATCATAAGTTAAATATTGATTTAGCCGCGGTAACACGTAGCGACAGCGCAGGTTTAGCTTTATTAATTGATTGGATGCGATTAGCAAAAACAAACAGTAAAGAAATTATGTTTTATAATATTCCGGTCCAAATAACAGCAATCGCTAATGCTAGCGGGGTAGATGAATTGCTACCTACACAGCAATAATTTAGAAATTAGGCTATAACAATGAATGCGTTAGAAATACAAAAATTAATTGAAGTAGGGTTGCCTGATGCAAAGGTAGAAGTATTGGGTGATGATGGCCAGCATTTTGATGCTCGGGTAGAAAGCCCGTCATTCACAGGAAAATCATTAATTGCTCAACATAAAATGGTCTACGCCACCTTAGGTGATAGCTTCGAAGGTGCTTTGCACGCACTGGCCTTAAAAACATCTGCGCCATAATAAATTTACTGCAC
Source organism: Methylophaga sp. (assembly GCA_002733715.2). Classification (GTDB taxonomy): domain Bacteria; phylum Pseudomonadota; class Gammaproteobacteria; order Nitrosococcales; family Methylophagaceae. Next base: position 4,935 of record NVWQ02000065.1, on the reverse strand, counting down.
AACAATCGTGAGACTACATGGATAAACTGATTATCAATGGCGGAGCACCACTTAATGGTGAGATCCGTATTTCGGGCGCCAAAAATGCTGCATTACCTATTCTTATGGGTGCATTATTGGCAGACTCTCCTGTGCATATTGGCAATGTGCCGCATCTACATGATATTACAACGACATTAGAATTATTAGGCCGAATGGGTGTAACTATAACGGTGGATGAAAAATCTGCTGTAGTTATTGACCCTACTACATTGACTGATACCGAAGCGCCCTATGATCTTGTTAAAACAATGCGGGCTTCCATTTTAGTATTAGGCCCGTTGTTAGCTAAGTTTGGTAAAGCAGACGTATCGTTGCCAGGCGGTTGTGCTATTGGTTCACGACCTGTGGACTTACATTTGCGTGGTCTTGAGCAAATGGGCGCTGAGATTAAAGTTGAAAATGGTTATATTCGTGCTACAGATGGTGGAGGCCTTAAAGGGGCTCATTTGTTCATGGATCAGGTAACGGTAACGGGTACTGAAAACCTGATGATGGCTGCTACCTTAGCGGAAGGCACAACGATTATTGAAAATGCTGCGCGTGAACCTGAAGTGGTTGATTTGGCCAATTATTTGAATAATATGGGTGCTAAAATTAGCGGTATTGGTACTGCAACACTTGAAATTGAGGGTGTTAAAGCACTACATGGTGCGTCATATAAAATCCTTCCTGATAGAATTGAAACGGGTACTTATCTTGTTGCAGCGGCAATTTCGCGAGGAAAAATTAAACTTAAAGATACCAATGCTAATGACTTAGAAGCTGTTTTGCTAAAACTTGAGGAAACTGGCGCTGACATTGAAACGGGAGAAGACTGGATTTCACTGGATATGCATGGAAAGCGGCCAAAAGCAGTGAGTATTCGTACGGCACCTTATCCCGCATTTCCGACAGATATGCAGGCACAATTCACCGCTTTAAACTGTGTTGCTGAGGGACAAGCAACCATAGTTGAAACAGTATTCGAGAATCGATTTATGCATGTGCAAGAATTACAACGAATGGGCGCCGATCTTCAAGTTGAAGGAAATACTGTTGTCTCTAATGGACAAGAAAAATTAGCGGGCGCACCTGTTATGGCAACAGATCTTCGTGCCTCAGCATCATTAGTGTTGGCGGCATTAGTTGCTGAGGGCGACACCATTGTTGAGCGTATTTATCACATTGATCGCGGTTATGAATGTATAGAAGAAAAGCTGCAGCAATTAGGTGCAAATATTCGTCGAATTCCAGGTTCAGGAAGAGGATAAATGGCTAATTATTTAACACTCGCCTTATCAAAAGGTCGCATATACAAAGAGACCCTACCTTTACTAAAAGCCGCAGGAATTGAGCCGATAGATGATCCTGAAACAAGTAGAAAGTTAATCTTAGCAACAACTCAGCCTGACGTAAGGTTGATCATTGTACGTGCTTCAGATGTACCCACTTATGTTGAATATGGTGGCGCGGATATGGGGATTGCAGGTAAAGACGTATTACTTGAACACCCAAATGCCGAATTATATGAGCCTGTTGATTTAGAAATTGCTCAGTGCAAGTTAATGACTGCAGGCCGTGAAAATGATACGTCACGGACAGGGCGTTTAAAAGTCGCTACAAAATTTGTTGAGAGCACACGCCGATTCTATGCCGACCAAGGAACACAAGTAGATATTATTAAGCTTTATGGCTCGATGGAACTTGCTCCTTTGGTGGGATTGGCTGATCGTATTGTTGATGTAGTCGATACTGGCAATACATTACGTGCGAATGGATTGGTGCCAATGGAGCATATTGCAGATATTAGTTCACGCCTAGTGGTGAACAAAGCTTCAATGAAAATGAAACATGCACGGATCCAACAGTTTATTGATAATATTCGTGGTGCAATAAAAGCAAACAGAAGTAGTTAAAATGAAACAACTTAATACAAATGAAGCTGATTTCTGGCAACAGCTAGAGGCATTACTTGCTTGGGAGGCTGTTTCCGATACCACAGTTATCACTACGGTGGGTGATATTTTGGCAGCGGTTAAGGAAAAGGGTGATGCCGCAGTTGTTGAATATAGCCGTCGTTTTGATCGCGTAAAGGCAGCAACATTAGCCGATTTAGAAATTCCTTTGTCTCAAGCTCAAGCAGCATTAGAAAGAATACCTAGTGAACAACGACAAGCGCTACAACAAGCCGCTGATCGTGTCCGTAGCTATCATGAGCATCAAAAACAAGATTCATGGTCCTATACCGAAGCTGACGGCACTGTTTTAGGGCAACAAATAACAGCAATAGAACGTGCGGGATTGTATGTTCCGGGCGGAAAAGCGGCATACCCTTCATCTGTGTTAATGAATGCTATTCCGGCTAAAGTGGCTGGTGTTGATGAGTTAATTATGGTGGTGCCTACACCAGATGGGGAAGTAAACGACTTGGTGCTCGCGGCAGCAGCTATTGCAGAAGTGGATCGTATTTTTGCTATTGGTGGTGCGCAGGCTATTGCCGCCTTAGCTTATGGAACAGAAACAATTCCTCAAGTTGATAAAATTGTTGGGCCAGGAAATATTTATGTGGCCACGGCAAAAGCTATGGTGTTTGGCACCGTTGGCATTGATATGATTGCGGGCCCATCTGAGATTTTAGTTATTTGCGATGGCAAGACCGATCCGGAATGGATTGCAATGGATTTATTCTCACAAGCAGAACATGATGAAGATGCCCAGTCTATTTTGATTTCTCCTGATGAGGAGTTTTTACAACAAGTGAATGACGCCATTGAGCGATTACTTCCTACAATGGAACGTAAAGAGATTATCAATACATCATTAACAGAACGCGGTGCTTTTATTTTAGTAAAAGATCTTGATGAAGCCGTTGAGGTTTCTAATTTTATTGCACCAGAGCATTTAGAATTATCAGTTGCAGAGCCAATGACAATGTCTAAAAAGATTAGGCATGCAGGCGCCATATTTATGGGTAGATATACTGCGGAAGCGATAGGTGACTATTGCGCGGGACCTAATCATGTATTGCCAACATCACGCACGGCACGTTTTAGCTCGCCATTGGGCGTCTATGATTTTCAAAAACGTTCTAGCCTGATTCAAGTATCAGAGCGGGGAGCACAGAGCCTAGGGAAAATTGCCTCTATTTTAGCTCGAGGTGAAAGCTTAACGGCACATGCTCGATCAGCTGAATATCGTTTGAAAAGTTAAGGATCGCATTGTGAGTCGATTTTGGAGCCCTTTTGTACATAAACTAGAACCTTATGTACCAGGAGAGCAGCCTAAAATTGCTAACTTAACTAAGCTAAATACTAATGAAAATCCCTATGGACCATCACCTAAAGTGCTTGATGCGTTAAAGCAAGCTATTAACGATGATCTCCGCTTATACCCTGATCCTGATAGTAGCAAATTAAAACAAACCATAGCTGATTACTATGATGTTGAGACGAATCAGGTCTTTGTTGGAAATGGTTCAGATGAAGTATTAGCACATATTTTTAATGCCTTATTTCAGCATGATTTTCCACTGCTATTCCCCGATATTACTTATAGTTTTTATCCGGTATATTGCCAGCTATATCAAATTAATTATCAAACTATTCCGCTTACTGAGCAGTTTGAAATTGATATAAATAATTACCCGCAGAAAAACGGCGGCATTATTTTCCCCAATCCAAATGCACCTACAAGCCGATTGTTGGCATTAACTGAAATCGAACAATTATTACAAAATAATACTGATTCGGTTGTAGTTATTGATGAAGCGTATATTGATTTCGGTGGTGAAACTGCAATATCACTAATCGATAAATATCCAAACTTACTAGTTACTCAAACATTATCAAAATCACGTTCATTGGCAAATTTAAGAATAGGTTTTGCTATAGGTCATGTCGATTTAATTGAAGCCTTAGTGCGAGTGAAAGATAGCTTTAATTCATATCCTATGAGCAGCTTAGCGGTTAATGCAGGTATTGAAGCCTTTAATGACCAAAATTATTTTGAATTAACAAATAAGAAAATAATCACTAGTCGTCAACAGTTGGTACAGGATTTAGTCTTGCTGGGTTTCGAGGTATTGCCATCGTTTGCAAACTTTGTATTTGTAACTCATCCACAATACGATGCTGAAGAGCTTTCGGCTGGATTACGACAGCAGGGTGTTATTGTTCGCCATTTTAAGCACACTAGAATTAGTCACTTTTTGCGCATTACTATTGGTACATCAGAACAAAATCATCAACTGATGCGGGCACTAAAAATGCTAATGTAAACGACGCTATTCCACTTCTGTCGTTGAGTTCGGTGCAGAAGCTGTATCTTTAACCGATACTATATCTTCTTCGACAGGCTCGGGAATATTGAGTAGTTCTCGCAATCTTGCCAAATCAACATCATATTGTGCGGAGGTAAGTGTGTATTCAGCTTGTAATCGTTCAATATGCAACTGATCATTTGTAATTTCGTTACGGGCTGCTGCAAGATTCTTTTCAAGTCCAGAACTAACTGCTTGGCCAGCTAACTCTGCTTCGGCAGCATTTTGTTGCAAATTGTGTAATTTATCCCTGTTCGCTTCTTGATGTTCTTTTACATCGGCTATTTGCTTTTGAATAAAGGCTAAATCAGCATCCCGTGCTTTAATAATGACGCGGTCATCGGGATAACGATCTAATAAACTACGATCATTAATTAAGCGTTTTAGTTTTCGCTGATCTTCTTCCTTTTTGATCTTAGCAAGACGTGCTTTTTCAGCATTTATTTTCGATGATTCCTCTAAGGTCATCACTCGTTCAATTAAACGAAATGATTTATCATCAAGAATGTCATAGCCTTGCTGCGCAGCATAAGGTGGCAATACTTTACTTAATGTTGATACGCCGCTTTCATCTAAAAAACGGTATATTTTTCCTG
>NVWQ02000064.1 GCA_002733715.2 Methylophaga sp. | reverse complement strand
GGCACTTTGCAACGTACTGCTCAGCGAGCTAGAAACACTCATGATGCAAACGCCTGTCGATTACACTATTTTCTTCCGCGAGCTCTCGTCGATACCCGATGACATTGGCCCACTCAAGAAAAGTTTCTACAATAACTCGACGCATGATACAGACCCCAAAGAGATGGACAAGCGCTGGGCAGCGTGGCTCGAAAAATGGAAAGCGCTTCTCAACAGCTCCAGTGACGCGAATGCTACTTCGCCCCGATCTAGTGAGGAAATCACTAGACAGATGAAGCTCGTCAATCGCAAAATACATTTTGCGAGAGTGGTTTGTTATGCCGGCTTATCAGCAAGCAACTGCGGGAAATTACTCTCTAATTCGAGAGCTACAAGACGTGATGACACAGCCATATACAGAGCAGTCGAAGGACGTGGAGGATAAATACTATAGGCTGAAACCGCCTGAGTTTTTTGAGGTGGGTGGATTGTCCCATCTTAGTTGCTCGTCGTGATTCTTTGGACTTAAATAGTAGTGCCAGAAACAACTTAAGAGTGAAGGCTCGGTTAGTATTAATAAAAGATGGCTAAAAGTTGTAACTGGCCTTACTGATTGGACTCTACTTATTGAATATATATAGCCACGAGTATTGTAAGTAAACACATAACAAGGCATTTCACGTGGAAGTTCAAAACCTACGATTCGCTTCTGTTTTACCTCCAGTGAATGCGCCATCATGTGGTTGCTACATGATGTGTATTTTATTTTTTATTTGCCACTTCTAAGTGTTTTTTCACCCATTTATCTTATTGTTAAGTGGACAATTGCACTTATAAATTACCTTTTAATCAGGTCCTTTCGCTGGCTTATTTCAAAAGTAAGTCAATAAAGTGCATTAGCCTGAAATGATCAGTAAAATAGACTAATTAATTTCATTTAAAAGTTTATTGATTTTGGTTCAAGCCACCTTTAATTCTATTGAAGCATCCATGCCTGATTTTCGGGTGCGGCCTCAGCAAGTTGAAATGAGTCAATTTATTGCTGAACGTCTAATACTGCCAGAGCATCAGAGAATAGCTGTGGTTGAGGCTCCAACAGGTGTGGGCAAAACGTTGGCTTATCTAGCTGGTGCAATAGATATCGCGCTTACACAGAAAAAGGTATTGGTGATCAGTACGGCAACCGTTAATTTACAGCAACAACTTTTACATAAAGATTTGCCTGAATTTGCCCGTGCTACAGGCAAAGAAATTAAGTTTATTCAAGCAAAAGGGCGCAGGCGTTATCTTTGCCCCAGCAAGTTAACTAGTGTGGTCGACGATAATCAGCAAGATTTATCGTTTGATGTTGATAGTAAATATCAAAAGGCGAAACAACGAGCTCGAGCTAAAGACTTATTTCAGCAGTGGGATAAAGGTCGATGGGATGGCGACCGTGATAGCCGAACGGACACTATTGAACCGGCACTGTGGAGCCAAATATCGACTGACTCTGAAGGATGTGCCGGCAAAAGCTGTTCTAAATATCATCGCTGTCCTTATTATGCTGTGCGTAAAGAGATGGCTACGGCTCAGGTGATTATCGCTAATCATGACTTAGTATTGAGTGATGCTGATTTAGGTGGCGGCTTAGTGCTGCCTAATCCTGAAGAAGTATTATTTATCTTTGATGAAGCGCATAATTTACCACAAAAGGCTTTAGATCATGCTGCAAAGGCACTGAACTTCACGAAGCTTTATCAAACTACTGAAACAGCAGATAGTGTGTTAAAAAAACTCACCAAAGCCTTAGTACATCGACAGCATGACTTCGGTTTTATGTTGATGGAGTTGCGACGTGATTTGCCAGGTGTTATTACCTTATTACAACAATTAGAAACAATGCTGCTTAGTGATGATCTTGTTAAAGATGTGGTGGCTGGCAAACTCAGTGAGCCGCGCATCTATTGGCAAAGCCCATTAGTTAAAGCGATGATTACTCCATGTCAGGGTTTATTACAGCGTGCCAATATCATTTATAAACACTATAAGGTGTTTGCTCAATGGCTAAAAGATGGCATTGAGACTCAGCAAGTGCCTCAAAGGGTTGCCGAGGTATTACTACCCCAAGTAGGCACAGTACAGAATATATTTGGTTATTTGATTGATTTTATGGGCTTGTTTTTGGATGAGGATAAGCCGAATATCCCACCTAATGTGCGGTGGTTGTCATATGAGAAGTTCGCTAAAACAAATACCTTAGTGGTGAATGCAGGCCCGATGACAGCGGCCTATTTTCTCGAAAGTAGCCTGTGGAATAGGGCGTATGGTGCGGTTTTAACATCTGCCACCTTGCGTGGACTGGGTTTGTTTCAACGTTTTAGAAGCGACTGTGGTTTAAAACGGTTTAATGAAAGTCACTTTTTGGCAGTGGAATCTCCCTTTGATTATCAACAACAAGCCACCTTATCGCTGCCAGAAATGAAATCATTGCCGAATGATAACTTTGATGATTGGCAGCAAGAATTAATCAAGAAAATTCCGAATATTATCAATCAAAATGAAGCCACTTTGGTATTGTTTACGTCAAAAAAAGTAATGGATACAGTGTATCAACAATTGCCAACAGGCTTAGCTTCACTTATTTTATTACAAGGTGATAGTTTATCGCCTAAGAATATGTTGGCAGAACATATTAAGCGCATTAAAGCTGGAAAAGGTAGCATAATATTCGGCATGGATAGGTTTGCCGAAGGTGTCGATTTGCCAGGTAATTTATGTAGCCATGTAGTTATAACTAAATTACCCTTTCCTGTTTTCACTCGACCTATTGAGCAAGCAAAACAAGAATGGATTTTACGCTCTGGCGGACAACCCTTTGTGAGCTTGTCTTTGCCTGCAGTGAGTATTAAGCTGATTCAAGCATGTGGTAGATTATTGCGAAAAGAAACAGATTCTGGACGCATTACCATTCTAGATCGGCGTTTATTGACAAAGGCTTATGGTAAGCAGTTGTTAGAACATTTGCCCAATTATAAAATTTTGTAATTTCTTGCTCTTTTGATAGTCTACATTTTTGAACCTAAATTGCAGAATTTACCATTTCGTCACTCCGGCATGTTTTAAGCCGGAGTCTTGTTTACGTTCAGATTCCGGCTAAAAGCATACCGGAATGACAAAGATCTTTTCTACAAATTGTAGTAACACGGGTATAGATAAATAAATGCCAAAAACGGAATATGACTTATGCATTATTGGTGGCGGGGCTGCAGGTCTTGTCACGGCGGCTGGTGCCGCTGCATTAGGTGCTAAAGTTATATTAATTGAAAAGCATAGACTGGGAGGTGACTGTCTTTATACTGGTTGTGTGCCAAGCAAAGCATTGATTCATTCTGCGGCTGTGGCTAACATCATTAAAACAGCTGAACGGGCAGGGCTTTCAGCAAGCTTAGATCCCGTTAATCAAAAGACTATTATGCAGCGTATTGCAGAAGTGATTAACACCATTGAACCTAATGACAGTCCAGAGCGTTTTCGAGCTATGGGTATTGAAGTGGTGTTTGCCCAAGCTCAGTTTATTGATAAAAGGCAATTAATCATTGAAGGACGTGAAATAACCGCTCGTAAATTTGTATTAGCAACGGGCTCTCGACCATTTATTCCACCCATTTTAGGTTTAGATAGTGTTGATTATTTTACCAATGAAACGATTTTTAATATTTCGGAAAATATTGGGAGTTTAGTGATTATTGGCAGCGGAGCTATTGCCTGTGAAATGGCGCAGAGCTTTTCTCGCTTAGGAACAGAAGTAAGCATTATTAGTAATTCTGCGGTCTTACCCAAAGAAGATGCTGATATGAGCAGCGTTGTAGAACAACAGTTTTTGGAAGAAGGTATCGCGTTACACTTAAATTCAACCATAAGTTTAGTTGAAAATTTGGAATCCGGCATACGTGTTCATCTTGATGATTCGACCGCAATAAAAGGCAGTCATCTACTTATAGCTACGGGTCGTCGAGCCAATATTGAAAATATAGGGTTAGGTAAAGCCGGAGTAGACAGTGACGGAGGGCGTTTAGTGCTTGATGCACGCCTGCGTACAACGAATAAGAAGATTTTTGCCTGTGGCGATGTAGCAGGACCTTATCTATTCACCCATATGGCAGAACATCAAGCGGGGATTGTATTAAGAAATGCCTTATTTCATCTTCCTGCTAAAGCACAAAATAAAAATATTCCGTGGTGTACCTTTACTTCTCCTGAATTGGCTCGTGTGGGTTTGTCAGAGCACGAAGCACAGCAATCAAATATCAAACACCGTGTTTACACTTTCCCCTTCGCTGAGTTGGACCGGGGTATTACTGATGGTGAAACAAAGGGCATGGCTAAAATTATTACCTCACCAAAAGGCAAACTATTAGGAGCGTGTATAGTAGGTGCTCATGCCGGTGAGTTGATCGCTGAATATGTGTTGGCTATTTCTCAAGGGCTGAATATATCTGCATTGAGTAATACTATTCACATTTACCCAACATTGGCTCAAATTAACCGACGTGTGGCAGATCAGCGAATGAAAGAATCATTAACACCTGATCGGAAAAAGTGGATTAAACGCTTATTCGGTTTGCGAGGAACTTCGTGATTAAAAAACTAATTATTGCTGCCGTCCTTATTGGTCTTGTTGCTTTATTTTTCTTCAATGGCGGTCAGGAATACGTCAGTTTTGAGAGTTTGAAGCAGCATAAAGAACAGTTGCTGGCTTATGCACATGCTAATTTCTGGCAAACATTTTTTATTACTGGCGGCATTTATATTCTATCAACCATGCTGAACTTGCCGGGAGCGGCCATTATGTCGTTGGCCATTGGTTTTATTTTCGGTCGTTGGTATGGCACATTATTAGCTTCAGTTGCCTCAACAATTGGTGCTGTTTTTGTGTTTTGGATAGCACGTTACTTGGTCGCAGATTGGGCTAGACCGAAGCTAGAAAAAATGAAATCCACCCAAAATATTATGGCAAAACTACAAGATGACGCTTTTAGTTATCTGCTGTTTATGCGCGCTGTGCCATTATTTCCTTTTTGGTTTGTTAATATGGTGTTTGCCTTTAGCCCAATAAAAACGAAAGAATACGCCATTGGTACCTATTTGGGCATGTTACCCGTGAGTTTTGTAATTGTGAATTTAGGGCAGTCATTATCGACGGTTAATTCTATGGATGAGTTGTTGACAACGGAAGTTATCTTATCCTTTGTGTTGATTGGTGTGTTGGCATTAGTGACATCAATGCTAATGCGACGTCGTAATCAGAAATTAGCAGCAGAGATACCTGAATAATTATGATCGAAACACTGCCTTATTTAGAAAATTCAACTTTTCCTGCTTTATCACGGGGGAATTTAGAAACACTTCAACTTAATCTGGGTTATTTATGTAATTTAAGTTGCCTGCATTGCCATGTCAATGCAGGGCCAACACGCACAGAGTTAATGAGCAAAGAGACCATTGACCAGGTTTTAGAGTTAGCGGCCAATATGGGTGTGAGAATGCTAGACTTAACCGGTGGCGCACCCGAAATGAACCCTCATTTTAAGTATTTAGTGCGTCAAGCTACTCGGCATAATATTACTGTTATTGATCGCTGTAATTTAGTAATTTTAGAAGAGGAGGGTTATGAAGATCTAGCTAAATTTCTAGCCCAACATAAAGTAACTGTAGTCGCATCCTTACCGTGTTATTTAGAAGAAAATGTTGATAAACAACGAGGTAATGGCACATTTAAAAGCAGTACAATTGCATTGCAGCGTCTAAATTCACTTGGCTATGGTCAAGACAATAGTGAGCTAAAATTAGATTTAGTCTTCAATCCACAAGGTGCAACATTACCACCTGCACAACAAGCTTTAGAAGCGAGTTATAAAACACATTTAAAAGAACAATATGGCATTGTATTTAATCGACTGTATACCATCACCAATATGCCGATTAAACGTTTTGGTAGTACGCTTATCAGTAAAGGTGAATTTGACGATTATATGCAACTATTAGTTGATAGTTATAATCCTGCAATACTAGAACAAGTCATGTGCATCAATACGATTAGTATTGATTGGCAAGGTTATATCTATGACTGTGATTTTAACCAGATGCTTGATTTACAGTTAGCAGACAAATCAGTTAAAACTCATATTGCAGACTTGCTGGAAAACGAGTTAATATTCGATAACATAGCAACACGACAACATTGCTATGGTTGTACCGCAGGGCAAGGAAGTAGTTGCAGCGGCGCTTTAGCGTGATAAAGAGTAACTGAATTATTTTGATATTATTTACCGATATTCCTGCGTATGCGGGGATGACACACACTTAGGGAACAAAAGATGGCAGTAGAACACAGTGTATTAGACCGTTATTCAAAAGGAGCTGATGAGGTACAGCCAGATTTATGTTGTCCTGTTGATTATGATGCGAGTTTATTAAAATTATTACCACAAGAAATAATCGACAAAGATTATGGCTGTGGCGATCCCTCTCGTTATGTAAAAGAGGGCGATGTAGTGCTTGATCTCGGTGCCGGCTCAGGAAAAATTTGTTATATGGCGGCTCAACTTGTGGGTGACAATGGCAAGGTAATTGGCATTGATATGAATGATGATATGCTGGCTTTAGCACGCAAATATCAAGCCGAAATGGCTGAAAAACTAGGTGGCGATAAAGTTCGATTTGTTAAGGGATTGATTCAAGATCTAGCTGTTAATTTAGATGCGGTAGATACACAGCTTAAACAAACGCCTATTAGTGATGCAGAAAGCCTAATTCGTCACCAACAATGGCAGCAGAAACAATCAAACGAAAATCCTCTTATCGCAAATGACAGCATTGATCTGGTTGTTTCTAATTGTGTACTTAATTTAGTGCAAGACAGCGACAAAACAAAGATGATAGAAGAGATTTTTCGGGTAACTAAACCAGGCGGTCGTGTTGCTATTTCTGATATTGTCAGTGATGAGTATGTGCCTCAGCATCTTAAAGATGATCCTACACTGTGGAGTGGTTGTATCTCTGGCGCATTGCAAGAACAAGAGATGTTAGATGCCTTTGTAAAGGTCGGTTTCGTTGCCGTTGCCTATGACAAATGGGAAAATGAGCCATGGCAAGTTGTAGAAGATATTGAGTTTCGTTCAGTGACTATAACCGCGACTAAACCAAAAGCAGCTCCTTGTTTAGATGTAGGCCATGCAGTGATTTATCGTGGTCCTTATTCTGAAGTATATGATGATGAAGGACATGTTTATCCTCGCGGGCAACGTATTGCGACCTGTGCACGCTCATTTGAGCTGATGACCCAAGGTATTTATGGTGATGATTTTATTGGTATTACACCTAAGATATTGTTAGAAGCGAAGACATGGTGTTCACCTGCAGGCACGCTTAGACCTGCCGCTGAGACTAAAGGCGCAACGCATACGGGTGCCAACGAAGGTTGCAGTGACGATGGGGACTGTTGTTAGTTCATCATGGCTGAAATAAGCATCATTATTCCGACTTATAATGAAGAGGTGGGAATCATAATATTTTTAACTAAGTTGCAAGCTTTTCGGCCGCAGTGTGAGTTGATCTTAGTTGATGGTGGCAGTGATGATGATACTGTCAGCTTAGTTGAAGATTTGGTTGATGATGTTGTAAGGTCAGATAAAGGTCGAGCGTTGCAAATGAATGTGGGAGCCGCGATGGCGAGTGCACCCATTTTATTGTTCTTGCATGCAGATACTTGCCTACCAAGTGATGCGATTGAAACTATTCAACAGTCTAAAGACAAGGGTTTTAGTTGGGGACGATTTGACATAAAGCTGACGGGGAAATCGGCCGTTTTGTCACTTGTTGCATGGATGATGAATAAGCGATCTTGTTTAACAGGCATTGCAACAGGAGATCAAGCCTTGTTTGTTGATAAAGCCTTATTCGAACAGTTAGATGGTTTTGCCGAAATTTCTTTGATGGAAGACATCGAATTATCATCAAGGTTGAAAAAACATGGCAAACCCTATTGTATTAAAAAGAAAGTACTTAGTTCGGGGCGAAGGTGGTTAAGTTTTGGTGTTGTTAAGACGGTATTATTGATGTGGTGGCTACGTTTACGCTATTTCTTTGGAGCCAATCCCACTAAGTTAGAACAACTTTATAGAAAGGGGCGATTTTGGAAAGTTTAGATCGTTTATCTATTTTTATTGGGGTGTTACTAGTGATGATTCTATGGGAATTGTTTGCCCCTCGTCGTCAAATATTGATATCACGTTGGCAACGTTGGACGGCTAATTTTGCATTGTCTTTACTCAGCATGCTTTTGATGCGAGTGACTATTGCCAGTGCTGCAATATGGGCTGCAAATATCGCAACTCAAGAGCATTGGGGTTTATTAAACCTTGTGAAACTACCTGATATGATCAGTTTTGTTATCAGTATTATATTATTGGATCTCGCTATTTATGGCCAACATCGCGCTTCACATCGATGGAAATGGTTATGGCGACTGCACAAAATCCATCACACCGATCTTGATTTTGATGTCACAACAGCTATCAGGTTTCACCCAATAGAGATATTTATTTCAATGTGTTACAAGGTTATTTGCATCTTAATTATAGGTGTGAATCCTATTGCTGTTTTTGTTTTTGAAATCATATTAAGTAGTTGTGCTTTGTTTAACCACAGTAATATTAAGATTCCTTTGGCAGCTGACAAAATGATTCGATTGTTATTAGTGACACCCGATATGCATCGCGTTCATCACTCAGCAATTAAGTCTGAAACTGATAGTAATTACGGATTTTCTATTAGTATTTGGGATAGGCTGTTTAGTAGTTATATCGATCAGCCCCAACAAGGTCATATCAAGATGACAATAGGGCTAGCTGAATATCAGTATATGGAAGAAGTGACTATACAAAAGTTACTTCTACTGCCTTTTAAACGTGCAAACTAAATATCCTGATACTGCAATTCTGGTTTTCTGTAAAGCACCAGTAGCGGGGCAAGTAAAAACCCGTTTAATGCCACAACTGAGCGCCCAACAAGCTGCTGATGTGCATATGCAGTTAACTAAACGGATACTCTCCCTATTAAGCCGGGCGCATTGTTGCCCCATTCAACTTTGGTGTAGCCCCGATACAAACCATCCCTTTTTTGAACAATGTGCTGCTCAATACGATGTATCACTGCATCTTCAGCAAGGCGCTGATCTTGGTGAACGCATGAACCATGCTATTTGTGCCGCTTTAGAAAAATCATCTACAGTGTTATTAATAGGCTGTGATTGCCCATCATTCAAAGAAAATGACTTTGAATCTGCAATTGATTTTCTGCAGCTAGAGGCAGAGAATGGAGTTGTAATTGCACCTGCTGACGATGGCGGTTACGTTATGATCGGGATGAATAAGTCGTATCCGGAGTTGTTTATAAATATGACTTGGAGCCATAAGGATGTTTATAACAACACGGTTCAACGAATAGTTGATCTTGAGTTAACGCTTTTTGAATCTCGTCGGCAATGGGATATCGATACTTTTGAAGACTTACAACGATTTCGAGATAGCAATAAACCGTAACATTATTATTTCTTAATCGTCTTATTATAATCAATAAGGATAACACTATGTCTGTGACACGAATTATTACAATCAGTCTTATTTTATTATTCTCATGGTTGTTATTTACAATAGCAAAAAATTCTACAGCTACTTTGACTGAGAGTGAGCAATATAAACTTGGTAGTGCTGTCATCAGCGAGCACCGTGATGCCAACAATAAAGCACGTGATATTTATCGTAACCCAGGGAAAACACTTGCTTTCTTTGGGATTCAATCAGATATGACGGTAGTAGAGATCTGGCCTGGAAAAGGTTGGTATACCGAAATAATCGCTCCTTTTATTAAGCATGGCCAAGGTCAATTTATTGCTGCTGGCTTTCCCCAGAATGCTGGCCCTGAATGGCGTCAAAATATGCAGCATGATTATCAGCAATGGTTAGAACAATCTCCCGAATTCTATGATCAAGTAAGCGTTGTTGAGCTAGGCCCACCGTCATACTGGAAAATTGCCCCTGATGAAAGCGTTGATGCAATTTTAACCTTTAGAAATGTTCATAATTGGTTAAAAGGTGGCTATGAAACTGAAATGTTTCATACTTTTTATGCAGCTTTAAAACCGGGTGGCGTGTTAGGTGTAACTGATCATAGAGCAAAGGCTGATACTGATATCGAAACAATGAAAAAGTCGGGTTATCTGACTGAGAAACTAGTTATTTCCTTGGCTGAGCAGGCAGGATTTGAATTAGAAGCAAGATCAGAAACTAATGCTAATTCTTTTGATGACACCCGCCATCCAAAAGGGGTGTGGACATTACCACCCACATTACGCTTAGGTGAGCAAGATCGTGAAAAATATTTAACCATTGGTGAAAGTGATCGGATGACGCTTCGTTTTAGAAAGCCTACCGAAACGTCGCCAATTAATTCTAAGGAATAAATTATGAATGAATATAGCACCCATCTCGCACCCATAGCCCTTAGTGAAGCTGAACCTTTAGCTAAATCTGTATTAGAGAAGGCACTATCACAAGTTGGCTTTATTCCCAATATGTATAGCAATATGGCTAATATGCCAGGGTTATTAGATACTTACCTAACAGGTTATGCCGCCTTTAGAGAACAAAGTAATTTTGGTTCTGCAGAACAAGAAGTAGTGTTTTTAACGATTAGCCGTGACAATGAATGCCATTATTGAAATTTAACACAGCAGCTACATTTTTATTTTGCAATGAAGACCAAATATTTAAGGAAGAAAACTATGTTGAAAAAGTATAAAGTGTTAGTTATCTGCACGGGAAATTCGGCACGTAGCATTATGGTGGAAGCGCTATTTAATACTGTTGGAGAATCGTATTTTGAGGCAGTTAGCGCCGGTAGCCATCCAACAGGTAAAGTTAATCCATTTGCACTTGAGGAAATCAACAACTTAAATATTAACTTTGAACCCACGAGTAAAAATTGGAACGTATTTGTTGGAGAACAGTTTGATTTTGTAATTACTGTCTGTGGTAATGCGGCACAAGAAATTTGTCCTTGTTTCGCAGGTGAACCTTTACATATTCATTGGGGTGATCCAGATCCTGCTGCGGTTGAAGGTGATGGTGAAGACAAGCGTAAAGCTTTTAGTGATTGTTTTGATATTTTTTCAGCAAGAATTGCACGATTGATAGGGGGAATGAAAAGTCAGCAATCTGATTTAGACACTGATAATGTGATGAAAGCTATGCTGGCTTTAGCAAATACATAACGTAAAATACGTACTGCGAATTAGAACACAGCACGTATTTTTAATTCTTAACTTAGTCGTCTCGGCTAGTAACTTCCAATAAATGGTAGCCAAATTGTGTTTTCACAGGACCTTGAACTGTATTGATAGGTGCTGAAAAAACAACTGCATCAAATTCGGGAACCATCATACCTGGACTAAACTCACCTAAGTCACCGCCAGAAGCAGCAGAAGGGCAAGATGAATTTTTTTTTGCTACATCAGCAAAATCTGCACCTTCTTCAATTTCTTTTTTAAGTTCAAGACAGACTTCTTCATTGTCTACCAGTATATGTCTTGCAGTTGCTACAGCCATAATATTCTTCCTACGGTTTAAAAAACCGCAAGTATATCAGTTATCGTATTTGGTAACGACTACCTGATACAACGTAACCTTGACCATAACTGTCATAACACATAGTGCCCCCAACTTTTTGATATTGGCCATAGTCATCCACCACCATTTTTGATACTTGATGACAAGGTTTTGTATATGTTGAATGATTATTGTAATTATTGTGTTTTCTTTGTTGATAATGGGGAGCTCTATATTGTTGGTAAGCATATGACTTACGGTGACCATAACCATAACCGTAGTTGTACTGTTTAGAAGAATAGTGATGCCCATAGCCATAGCTATGGTGTTGATTGTGATGGCCGCCTGAACTATAACCAAGTGTTAAGCTACCTGCTGAAGCAGTTAGTGAAACCAATCCTAGTAAGATTGCAGAACTAATTGCTATGGTCTGTGTTTTAAATAACTTCATAATTAACTCCTCTTGTTGGTGTTACCAGTGTATCAATGCAAGATGAATAGAAACTGAATGAATCTGATTAATTACATTGGCACTGATTAATACTAAAATGTTTCATCAATCATCCATGCTAAATACCGAGCCTTCAGGGTGAAAGGCATACCAAGCGAACCAAAAAGTAGTCACTGCTGGCAACTCATTACCACCTTTATCTGAGATACTGGCACTTTGGTGCTGTTTGTTATAACGAATAATTAAGTCTTTACCTGCAAAATTATCACTTAACTCAGAGCTTGATTTTTCGAGCTCTGAGAAAGGATAAGCTTTAAATTCACCTTCTATTTTAATCCCAATAATCAATGCTTTAGCAGGGTGACTATCATCCTGAGTAGCAACCGGAAACCAGATACTATTATCAAGATCATAGCCTTGATACGGATTAGTTGAATAATCGCGTGAAAAACCGGTGTTTATTGATAACACTAAACTTTCTGGATAGCGCTGTTGCCAATCTTGCCAACTAGTATGGCTCAATGTCACCATTTCCAATTGATGGCCTAACAAAGGACCGCTGATGGCTGTGCTCATGATTTGTGACCACAGACTATTAGTTTCACGGTCATACAGTAATACATCACTGTTATAGAGTAATCCAGACACTCCAAAGCTGTGTTTCTTGCCATTAATATTGGTTAAATATGCAATACCACTGCCACATAAGGGGCAAAATGTAATGGCAACCGGCTGACCATTAAAATCATCATTAACGATTTCATGAAAGTTTAATATTTTAATAGGGTAGGCCTTAACGATGCCCTGATAGTTCATTCCAAGGATTCGGTCGGTAGGGTTTAGAAAATCAACCTCATCAGCAGAGACGAATTTGGGTTTATCAAGAGATGGAATACCATCTTTCGAAGGGCCTCCCGATAAGATTAGAGATTGATCAACCGAAGCATTACTTAAATCAAAACCATTGTTAGCAAATCCGAATCGATTAAGTAAAACCAGGAAAAATATTGATACTAGAATAACTAAGATAATTTTTTTCATATAGGCACCGGTTTACCTTGTTGATCAATATGAACATAAACAAATTCTGCTTCAGCTACTTTGTCGATAAAGCCATAATCATCTGATTTACGTTCTATATAAACAGTAATTTCAATTGTGATTGACGTTGTGCCTACTTGTTTTACAGATCCGTATAAGCTAACGATATCACTTACTAATATAGGACGAATAAAACGAAAATTAGTTACAGCGACGGTTACTACATGGCCTTTAACATGTCGCGTTGCAACAATACTACCTGCAATATCAACCTGTGACATTAACCACCCTCCAAAAACATCACCGTCAGCATTAACGTCTGTGGGGCGAGCTACAATTCTTAAAATAGCATGTTCAGCGGGTAGTTTTTGCATATTAATGTCCTTCATAAAGTATGTTTATTTGATGGGTGTATTTAGACAGTATTTGCTGTCGTTTTGCTTTTAAAGTGGGGGTCGACAACCCATTTTCTACTGTCCATGTTTGTAGTGTTATTACAATTCGTGTTATTTGGGTATAACTAGGAAAGTCATGCAATTGTGCCTGTATTCTATCTAATAATAATTGCTCAATATCGGGTTCCGATTTAAGTTTTTCGGGGTCACTAGAAGACAGTTTTGCTTCACCTGCTAATTCTGACCAAGCATCATCCGTCAATACAACTAATGCACTCAAAAATGGTCGACCTTCACCTATAACTAATACATGTTCGATTAGTGGATCACAGGCAATGGCCATTTCCATATCTGCAGGAGGTACTTTTTCACCATTAGCCAGCACGATAATATCTTTTAACCGTCCAGTAATATGAATAAATCCTTGTTCATCTTGCATAGCTAAATCCCCTGTATGCAACCAACCATCGCTATCGATAGTGTCTGCGGTTGCTTCTGGGTTATCCCAATATCCAAGCATTACCCCCGGGCTTTTAACCAACAGCTCTCCATTATCATTGAATTTGACGGTTACATCTTGTAAAAGTTGACCTATGCTGCGAGGTAAGTTTTTTTCTATCTTGTTAACACCAATTACAGGACTGGTTTCAGTGAGCCCATACCCTTGTAATATAGGTAATCCGAGAGCAATAAGTGTTTTAGCAATATTTTCAGATAGCGGTGCACCACCACAAATTGCAACACGTAATTTTCCGCCAACGCGATCTTGTATTTTCTTGCCAATTAGATGATTTAGTATTGGGTGAAGTAATAATGATGGCTGCCATTTTTGTCTATTTTGACGATATTCAAAATTATTCCAACCTATTTCTATAGCGCGATTGAACAGTTTGCGAGCAAAAGGAGATTTTGCTTTTAACTGATCTTGAACACGGTTATAAATACGTTCATATATACGAGGCACACTGATTAAAACAGTGGGTTTTTGTTCTAATAAATCTTCCGCTAATTGCGGGATAGAACGCGCATAAGTAATGCTGGCACCGGCCATAATAGGTAGGTAATAACCAATACTGCGTTCTAAAGTATGTGAAAGTGGTAAAAATGATAGAAAATTATCATCAGGATATATCGGAATACTTTGTACGCCACTCCATGCGTTCCACAAAATATTGTGATGACTCAACATTACACCTTTAGGATGTCCTGTAGTACCTGATGTGTAAACGATGGTTGCTAATTCATCCGGATCAATATCAGCTAAAGGTGAAGCGGATGATTGACCACTAGATAACCACTTGTCAACGGGTAAGTAATTATCTAATGAAATGGGTGCTCCCGTTTCCAATAATGTAATAACACGATTTAAACTGCTTAAAATTTCATGTTCCGCTAAATCTTGATGTTCAGAAAAATTATCTATCAACAGCAATTTGGCATTAGAATTTTTTAATATGTATGCTGCACTATCTGCACGGTCATTTGGATATAAAGGTACGGTAACTAAACCTAGACTGAGTGCGGCTAAATCGAAGAATACCCATTCCATACAATTACGCAACATAATGGCAACGCGATCACCTGGCTTTAGCTTTTCTTCTGCAAAAGCAGCACGCCAACGTTCAACCGCATTATCCATTTCTTGCCAAGTGAGTTGATACCATTGTTGTGATATTTGATTAAATTGCCGACAGGCTATTGCATTTGGACTTCTTCTAACCCGTTCAGCAAATAACCCCGGTATATGTCGAGCAATCTCTAGTGGAATAATATCGCTTTGAAATGTCATGATAAACCCTCCCAGCCTGAATTAGGCTTAAATTGAGAACCAATAACGCTGGATAAATGCTGTAATTGTTGATTTAACGTGTCGACACCTTGTTTTTGAGTATATTGCATTGGTCCACCACGAAATGGAGCAAAACCAGTACCAAAAACCATGCCTGCATCCAATAGATCAGCATCGTCAACAATGCCCTCATCTAAACAAGCCACGCATTCATTAATCAGTATGAGGATAAGGCGTTGTTGCAGTAATTCAGGATCTGAATAAGCTGATTCAAGTGATTTAGTGATGCGCTTGTTTTGATGGTCATATTGGTAGAATCCTTGGCCACTTTTTCGTCCTAAATGACCATTTTCAATGAATTTGCTGAGACTATCTGGAACACTAATGCCGAGAGTAGAGGCCAGCATATCGGCTACGGATATACAAATATCAAGGCCCACACTATCAGCAAGTTCGATAGGGCCCATTGGCATACCGAAATCAGTGGCAGCCTTATCAATCGCCATAATAGGAATACCTTCACTTTCCATTTGCATTGCTTCGAGTAAATAGGGCATTAAAATACGATTAACAAGAAATCCTGGCGAACTTTTAACGGGTAATGGCAAACGGTCTATTTGACGTGCAAATGCCGCCGCTTGTTTTTGCCATTTTTTAAGTGTATTTTTGCCATAAATAATTTCTATCAATTGCATTTTGGCAACGGGATTGAAGAAGTGTAAACCCACTAAACGTTTTGGCTGGGTTAAACAGGAAGCAAGTGATTCCAATGGAATGCTTGATGTATTGGTCGCTAATAAGGCATCTGCTCGTAACTGTGGTTCAATTGTTTTGAACAGTGATTGCTTAGCTTCCAAATTTTCAAATATAGCTTCAATAACTACATCTGCTTTTGCCACACCTTCACCTGTTATATCGGGTATTAATTTATCCATTGCTGCCTGAACTAAATAGGGCAGCTTTAGGCGTCTTTTAAATAGGGTATGTGCACGTGCTATTGCTGGTGCAATACGCTCAGCAGATTGATCTTGTAAGGTGACCCGCAAACCTCGTAATGCACACCATGCTGCAATATCGCCCCCCATCACACCTGCACCAATTACATGAACGTGTTGAGCTTTAAAATCGATCTGTTTGCCGAAACCTTTAAGTCGATCTTGTAACAGGAATAATCGCACCAAATTTTGAGCAATATCAGAGCGAATAAGTGTCGCCACAGATTGGGCTTCGGCAGTGAAATATTGTTGGCGGTTGGCAGGTTGATTTTTCCACAAGTTAATCAAGGCAAAAGGAGCAGGATAGTGTTCTGGATTGACTTGTTTGCGTGTTTGCCTGCGTAGCAACGCAGCAATAAGCGGTCTTAGTATTGGCTTCGACAACAATTTCTGCAATGGCGAAGCCTGTTGTTTAGAGGGCGATCTGAGTATCAGTTCACGGGCGACACGTTTCAGGTGTCTAGCAGGAGCAATACGATCAATAACCGCTATTTTTTTTGCTGCACGAGCTGATAGTGTTCGGCCTGCTAACATCACACCCATGGCCGGTAATACACCAATTAATTCGATTAAACGTACACTGCCACCATAACCAGGGTGAATGCCAAGTTTAACTTCAGGCAAAGCAATACGCGTATTAAGACTGTCTTCTGCTAATCGATAATCACAAGCAAGTGCTAATTCTAAACCACCACCTAAGCAAAATCCATGTATTAACGCCACTGTTGGACAAGATAGCTTTTCCAGTCGGCTAAACAAATCTTGTGCTTGTCTAATGCCGTAAAAGGTTTCGTCAACAGAGTGCATTTCTGCAAAGGCATTAATATCTGCACCGGCAATAAAACCATTTGTTTTGGCAGAGTTAATCACGACACCTTTAGGCGTATCGTTTGATAAGAGTGCTATTTCATTTGAAAGCTCTAACAATACATCAGAAGTTAAGGTATTGGTTTGGCTATCTTGGACATCAAGTGTTAACCAGACAATACCATCACTATCGCTTATTTTATGCCACATAAGGCTTTCTGTCTGAGTGCTCATGATTTTTCTCCTTCTGTGGAAATGAGCATGGCGCCACCTTGTCCACCGCCAATACAGAGGGTGGCAATTCCGGTTTTTGCATTATTTCTATGTAATACATTTAATAGGTGTAGCACCAATCTAGCGCCGGTAGCTCCAACAGGATGACCTAAAGCAATTGCACCACCATCTACATTTAAGCGTTCACTATCAATAGTGCCTAGAGCAGTATCAAGGTGGAGTTCATTGCGACAATAATCATTATCTTGCCATGCAGCTAGGCAAGCCTGAATTTGTACTGCAAAGGCCTCATTGATTTCCCAATAATCAATGTCACCAAGTGTTAGTTGATGACGCTGTAATAATGGTGGCACTGCATGGGCTGGGCCCAATCCCATTTGGGATGGATCTAATCCTGACCACTGCGTATCAATAATTTGACCCATAATAGGCAGGTTGTATTCTTTGACAGCATCTTCAGAAGCAAGCAATAACCATGCTGCACCATCAGTAACTTGTGCACTATTACCTGCACTGACTAGTCCTTGTCGATCAAAAACGGGCCTTAGTTTGGCAAGGCTTTGCAGTGAACTATCTGTTCTTAAGCCATTATCTTGCTCAAATACTAAACCTTTGCTGGTGATAATCGGCGAAATTTCAGTTAGATGATTATCGGCAATGGCTTGAGCCAATTTTTGATGACTTTCTAAGGCAAACTCATCCATCTGAGCTCTAGCTATATTAAATCGATGAGCAAGTATTTCGGCTGTTTGACCCATAGATAAACCTACCGTATGGTCTGTTAGCCCTCTCAATAAGCCGATGACTGGCACAAATAGAGCAGGGCGTAGTTTTGATAATGCTATTAGCTTTGCCTTGATATCACGCGCTCTCTGCCAATCACTTAACCATGCCACCATTTCAGGCTTTAATAACACGGGTGCGCGACTCATGGCTTCACAACCGCCGGCTAGAATAAGATCGCTACGACCACTACTAATATTTATTGCCGCACTATCTAAAGCCTGTAACCCTGATGCACAGTTTCTTTGTACTGTCCAAGCTGGTACATCATGGCCACAATCAAGGCGTAATGACACAACTCGGGCAATATTGGCCTCATCAGGCCCTGGCATAACACAACCTAGAATTACTTCATCTAGTTGGTCAGCTGAAAAAGGCTGTCGGTTAAGTAATGGTCGTGCAGCAGCTACAGCAAGATCACTGCTACTCAATGGGCCTGGTTTTCCCGTTGCTTTGAGAAAAGGTGTTCGGCTACCATCAACAATGAATACTTTTCTATTAGGATAAGCAAGCTTAGAATTATTATTTTTCATCAGGCTTCTTCCTCAAGTTGGGCGGTAAAATGGTCAACATCTATTACTTGTCGGCGTGCTAATCGTGCATTTATTACTAGCTGATATTCATCTTCTGTGATCAGGCCGTTTTCTAAGGCAATTTCGGCAGTGTCATAAGTTGATTTTCTGAGTTTTTTCTCGATATCAGTAGCGGCTACACAGAGATTAAATGCCTGCTCCAATTGCCCTAATGTTTGCTGTGTGTCGCTTGGATTATAAATGCCATCGATAAGCCGATCTCGACTAGGACTAGGCCGTAACATTTGTTCGGCAACAGCATGCGTTAATTGATCACTCGGTTCTTTATAGCGAGTACCAAGTGGAAATATAATCATGCGTAATAACCAAGCAACAGGTCGGTTGGGTAGATTGTTGAAAAGATTAACAAGTGCACATTGTGCTTGAAAAATGGATTCAGAACATGCCCATTGAGCAAGAATAAGGTCATCCTGCTGATCAATATGCTCATAACGCCTCAATACACATGATGCAAGGTAAAGGTGGCTTAGAACATCACCCAAACGAGCAGAAAGTGATTCTTTGCGTTTTAAACTACCACCTAATACGGCAAGGCTAAAATCTGTAGCGACTGCTAGTGCCGCACTTAAATGATTTAACTGCTGATATAAAGGTTTTAATGGTGAATTAGGGGTTTTACTGAGTCGGCCTTTAGTAATACCTAATAATAGACTGCGACCCATATTTTTCAGCGTATATTTAATATGGGCAGTGAAAACCTGATCAAATTCAGTTAATGCTTGCTCTTCATTATTGATGGCTAATGTAGCCATTTCTGGCAGAACATAGGGGTGCGCTCTAATTGATCCTTGTCCAAAGATGATCAAGTTGCGGGTTAGAATATTAGCTCCTTCGACAGTAATGCTGATTGGAATACCCTGATAAGCATGAGCTAAGACATTATGGGGGCCAAAACAAATACTCTTGCCACCATGTATATCCATAGCGTCATTAATAACACGGCGCATGGTTTCGGTAAGGTGATATTTTGCTATGGCAGATAACACAGCGGGGCGTTCGCCATCCGTTACCGCCTGAGCAGTAGTAACACGCACCGCATCAACCATATAGCTTAACGCTGCCATGCGACCAAGCACATCAGCAACACCTTCGAATCGGCCAATAGGCAAATGGAACTGTTCTCGTATACGGGCATAAGCACTGCTTGTCTTAACAGCAAGTTTACTTGCACCTGCGCTTAATGCAGGCAATGAGATAGAACGACCGGCTGCTAATGATTCCATCAACATGCGCCAGCCTTCACCCGCATGTTCAACACCACCAATGAGCCAATCAACTGGGATAAATACATCTTTACCCCAGTTAGGCCCATTTTGAAATGACATGCCCATCGGCCAGTGTCTACGACCAATACTAATACCTTGAGTATCGGTGGGAATTAATGCCAAGGTGATGCCAATATCTTCTTTATCGCCTAGCAAATGCTCCGGATCATAAAGATGGAAGGCAAGCCCTAAAAGGGTAGCCACAGGTCCTAAGGTGATATAGCGTTTTTCCCAATTAATCAAAACCCCCGTTATTTCTTTACCTTCAAATTCACGCCTGCATACGATACCGGTATCAGGTAAATTACTCGCATCACTGCCTGCTTCAGGTCCAGTTAGTGCGAAACAAGGGATTTCTTCACCACTTGCTAATCGCGGCAAGTAATAGTTTTTTTGTATTTCAGTTCCGTAGTGTAATAGTAGTTCAGCAGGCCCCAATGAGTTAGGCACCATCACTGTAACGGCAGCGGTTAGACTGCGACTGGCGACCTTCATTACCATTTGTGAATGGGCTAATGGTGAAAATCCTAAACCACCGTATTTTTTAGGGATAATCAGGCCGAAGAATTGTTGTTCTTTAATAAAAGACCAAATTTCTGGAGGTAGATCATGATCTTTATGGGTAATATGCCAATCATTAAGTTGTTCACATAATTGTTCTGTTGGCCCATCGAGAAAGGCTTGTTCTTCAGCCGTTAACGTATGCTTGGCATTGTTTAATAGAACATCCCAATCAGGTTTACCACTAAATAATTGTCCATCCCACCAAACTGTTCCTGATTCAAGTGCCTCTCTTTCCGTAGCTGATAGGGGCGGCATTACAGCAGAAAATGCAGCAAATAAAGGTTTAGTAATAAGTTTTTTCCGACAATCAGTTGCTATAACAATAGTCAAACATGCAAACAAAAATATGAGCGCGATTAGAAAACTGCCAAAAATAAGTGCTGATATAGTCAGTATTAGTAAAATGGGTAATATCCATAATCTAGTCATCTTATTCTCCTTGACGCTATGCAGACTCAGACTCAACATTTGCTATCGGTATCGTACAATCTCCCTGCTCATTACATACATAACCGTCTTCATCCCATGGCAAGGAACGATATGCTGCTACTTCATCCAATCCTACAAACGGGTATTTAATAATGTCGAAGTAGGGTGAATAGTCAAAATCCTTAGGGGTAAACAACTTAAGATTACGTTTGTAGAATCGCACCCCTTCATCTGTCTGCTCCACAACAGGTAATATGGGGTATCGCACTGCCATAAATGCTTCTGCAAGCATTGATGAACATATGGTTCGTGTAGATTCACCCGCGTGATAATTAAATAAACTTGAACGCCAGCGCCTAGGAATAAGGCTATAAGGTAATAAAAAACGAGCTAGATCGAATAATTGTCGAACATCATACTTATGACCAAGTTTTGTAAGAGTGTGCTGAATGACTTTATTGCGGTCATTAATGGTTAAGCTACGAGGACGACAGATCCGTATATGTTCATTTCTATATTTACTTAGCGGAGTAATGATTGTTCCTTGTCCCAGTAGCGCTTCGATAAGTAAGTCTGTGTGAGGTGTTGACGCATAGTGAGCCATAGAATCAGGTGCAATACCCGCCACATTTAATTGGTGGTAATTACCTAAATAGAGTGCAGAGTGAGTCCAAGAGCTTTGAGTTATTTGCTTGATAATATTGCTGGCGCGGCTTCGACCTTCAATGAGAATAATATCGCCAGGACGAATTTCATCACATAAGCGCTCAAAATTAGTTAATGGTGGGGTGTTTTTGGCAATAGTAGATTCGTGAGTTAACCACTCAGTGAGCTGATTATTGATCCATTGCCCCAAAGAAAACATAATGGCCTCCAATTACCTTATAGTATTAAGACAATTCGGATGGATAAAAGTTACAGTCAATCTGTAAATTTCAGACCAAAAGCTAGAAAACCAGCCCTTCGTTGCCTACATGGATGTAGGTAAGGGGCGTGAGCAGGACGCGGAAGCTTTACAATGTTTGATAAGGGCTAACCATTAGCTACACATTGCGCCTTGTTCTGGTCTCCTATTTTTGCTCTGAATCTTCGCACATTGAATGATCACGGGGATATGCAGGATGGAAAACTTACGACATAAAGCTATATTTATGGTTATAATTAGTTTGTAAAATAGACCTTAATCACTGATTTTCAATATATTATTATCATACTCTATCACATTGCCAGCAATGATTTTTTTACGCTTTTGGGTTTCAATTTCACCATTGACTTTGACTAGGCCATTGGCGATAACAAGCTTAGCTTCAGCACCGCTAGAAGCTAAACCCTCAAATTTTAAAATTTTGAATAACTCTGTTGGCGTTCGTTCCAATATAACGGTAGTGATATTTTGACTCATAAAGATAATCTATTTAGTAAAAGATAGTTTATTATAGTAGATATTGATAATCATACAAAGCAAGCATGATGGCGAACAATACAAATAAACGACTTGATGATGTTGTGGCTCAAGCTAAAAAATATCAAAATGAACGCGAACAATCATATCGGGGCAGGGCGTTAAAACTATACCCTTGGGTTTGTGGCCGGTGCTCACGTGAGTTTACCAATCAAAACTTACGTGAATTAACCGTTCATCACCGCGATCATGATCATGACAACAACCCTAGTAACGGAAGCAACTGGGAGCTACTCTGCCTTTACTGCCATGATAATGAGCATTCTCGGTATATTGAGCAAGTGCGTTATGGAAATACAAAAACGGCTTCAAACAAAAGCATAGCAACTCATAATCCTTTTTCAGCATTAAACGATCTATTGAAAAAGTAGCGATACATATAAACTATCTAGGAGGTTCACTTGAAAGGGAAAATGAAATTTGTAACGGATATTTTACAATTTGTAGTTGTGTTAGCCATTTTTTATCCGGTATATTACTTTTGGGATACAAGCAAAGTAGATAAGTTTTGTACTAATTTAGAGCCTGGAATGACGCGACAACAACTCATTGATTTGGCTGAGGAAGAAAATGTTAAATTAATTGGGCCTGTTGATGCATTTCGAGGTACTGTGTGGCACGCCCGAATTGCTGCTTTTGCTGGTTTCTCAGATTATTACTGTGAGATTAAAGGTGTCGCAAATGTTATTGTTTCAATTCAAGATATTGATTAAAACCAAATTATCCAGCACCAACATAGTTAATCATAATGCCGGCAGCTACGGCAGAACCGATAACTCCGGCTACATTGGGCCCCATTGCATGCATTAATAAGAAGTTGTGAGGATCAGCTTCCAAGCCTAGCTTATTAGATACACGAGCAGCCATAGGTACTGCCGATACGCCTGCAGAACCAATTAATGGGTTGATGCCGCCACCGCCAAACTTATTCATAATCTTAGCCATAATTACACCCGAAGCGGTACCAATCGAAAAGGCACCTAAACCCAGGATTACAATTCCTAGAGTTGTAATATCTAAAAACTTATCAGCACTTAGTTTTGAACCGACAGCTAGCCCTAAGAAAATCGTTACCGTATTAATCAACGAGTTTTGCGTAGTATTGCTTAGACGATCAACTACCGCACATTCTTTCATTAAATTACCGAAACAGAACATACCTAATAATGGTGCCGCATCAGGCAGTAAAAAGGCAACTAAGAGTAACAACAAAAGTGGGAAAATAATTTTCTCCCGGTGTGACACTTCACGCTGTTGCACCATTTTAATTTTACGCTCCGATTCAGTCGTTAATGCACGCATAATCGGTGGTTGAATCAGTGGTACCAATGCCATATAAGAGTATGAAGCAACCGCAATAGCGCCCAATAGATCTGGAGCTAACTTACTGGCGACATAGATGGATGTAGGACCATCTGCACCTCCTATAATCCCTATCGCTGCAGCATCTGCCAAACTGAAATCCATAATTCCAAAATAAGATAAGCCAACTGCACCCATCAAGGTAGCAAAAATACCAAATTGAGCAGCCGCACCTAAAAATAAGGTTTTAGGGTTAGCGAGCAGGGGACCAAAATCAGTCATTGCCCCTACGCCCATAAAGATAATTAGTGGGAATGCACCACTTTCGATACCCACGGTGTAGAACATATGCAACACACCACCGGCTTCGGCCAATCCTGCACCGGGGATATTTGCTAATACGCCACCAAAACCAATCGGTACCAACAATAATGGTTCAAAGTTCTTGTTGATTGCAAGGTAGAGTAATAACATGCCAATTAAAATCATGAAACCTTGTCCAGGTGTCATTTGATATAGGCCAGTGTTGTGCCATAGCTGTACTAATTGATCCATTTGGATTCCTAATTATGCAATTGAGACAAGAAGATCGCCGACTTTTACGGTGTCTCCAGGTTTAACTGAAACATCTGAAATAGTGCCTGCTTTTTCAGCAACAATTTGTGTTTCCATTTTCATCGCTTCAAGGATGACAAGTACATCGCCTTCTTGAACTTGTTGTCCAGCAGCTACTTCAACTTTCCAGATACTACCTGCAAGAGGTGCTGTAACAGGTTCACCTGATGTAGCTGCTGTAGGAGCGGCAGCTATAGGTGCTGATGTGGTGATATTACTAATGTCACCACCTTCATTCACCTGAACGACATAACTCTGGCCATTCACCGCAATGGTATACACTTCTTCATCACCTGGTGTCCGAGTTGCACCTTCAGCAGCTTCAATCGTTGGAATAGGCTCAAAAGCATCAGGGTTGTTACGGTTTTCTAAGAACTTAAGGCCGACTTGGGTAAATAGTGCATACGTTAATACATCATCTATTTCACGATCACCATCTTCAAGCTGAATATTATCTTTTTCAGCAATCTCTTGTAATTCAGCTGTTAATCTTTCCATTTCAGGTTCAATTAAATCCGCTGGGCGACAGCTAATAGCTTCTGAGCCATCAAGCACTCGTTCCTGTAACTCTTTATTAAACGGGGCAGGGGCAGCACCGTATTCACCTTTTAGAATACCTTCGGTTTCTTTTGCAATGTTTTTATATCGTTCGCCTGTTAAAACATTTAACACAGATTGCGTACCCACAATCTGTGATGTAGGCGTGACTAGTGGAATAAAACCTAAATCTTCACGAACACGTGGGATTTCAGCTAATACTTCGGCAAATCGGTCACTGGCACCTTGTTCACGAAGCTGACTTTCCATATTGGTTAACATGCCGCCTGGGACCTGTGCATCAAGAATGCGTGCATCAACACCTTTTAATGAGCCTTCCCATGGTGCATATTTTTTACGTACTTCGCGAAAGTAGTCTGCCACTTCTGCTAATAATTCAACATTTAAGCCCGTAGCATGATCTGTATCTTCAAATATGGATACAATCGTTTCCGTTGCTGAGTGACCGTATGTCATCGACATGGTAGAAATAGCACTATCGATATTATCGATACCTGCTTCAACCGCTTTTAAAATAGTGGCTGTAGATAAACCTGTTGTTGCATGAGAGTGCAACTGTATAGGGATATCAACAGCTTGTTTAAGCTTTTTCACCAGCTCATAAGCTGTGAAAGGTTTCAGTAGCCCCGCCATATCTTTAATGCATAAAGAATGGGCTCCCATGTCTTCAATACGTTTAGCCAAATCAGTCCAGTTATTGAGATCATGAACAGGGCTCAATGTATATGAAATAGTACCTTGGGCATGACGATCATTTTCTTTTACGGCTTTAATGGCGGTTTCAAGATTACGTGGATCATTCATCGCATCAAATACACGGAATACATCAACACCGTTAATTGCGGCACGTTCAACAAATTTACGCACTACATCGTCGGCATAATGACGATAACCTAATAAATTTTGACCGCGCAGTAACATTTGTTGACGTGTATTAGGCATCGCTTCTTTTAAACTACGAATACGATGCCAAGGATCTTCGCCTAAGTAGCGAATACATGAATCAAATGTTGCGCCGCCCCATGTTTCCACTGACCAGTAACCGATTTGGTCCAGTTTTCCAGCAATGGGAAGCATGTCATCTAGGCGTAAACGTGTTGCAAATAATGATTGATGTGCATCACGTAATACAACGTCTGTAATGCCTAGTGCTTGTTTTGATTTAGCCATATTATAAATATCTTCTAATTATTTACGCGAACGAAATTTGTGTATAGCAGCAGTGATTACCGAAACCACCGCAACATCGCTGTTTTTAGTAGTAGGGACTTGCTCTATAAGTGGACCATGTTTTGGAATAAAGGTGGATGGAGATGACACGCCAGAATCAGGAATGACCCCTACATTTTTTTCATATTTAGTAATTAACTTCGACATTAACTTTGTTGCAAAAACCAACAAGGTTAAAAAAACAAAAACAAAGCCCATGCCAAATAGCATAAGGTTCATACCTTCACTTAATAAGCTATATTCTTCCACTTACCAGATCCTTTTTAAAATTAATTAACTACAAATTAATAAGCTATTATATCATTTATTATCTAAATTAGATTAAACAACGCGGAATAACCTCAATAATTATGGCTAAAATACACTATGACACCTGATGCATCTGACTTTTGGTTTTTACCCTTAGGAGGCACGGGCGAAATAGGGATGAATATGAACCTATATGGTCATAATGGTAAGTGGCTAATGGTTGATTGTGGTGTTACATTTGAGAAAAACACCGATATTGATGGTGAAGCACTAAGTAATATCAAACCTCATGTTCAAATGGCTGATCCGGCTTTTATTAGTAAACGTCGTGAATCATTAGTAGGGCTAGTCATTACACATGCCCACGAAGACCATATAGGTGCAGTGCCTTATTTGTGGCATCAATTACGCTGCCCTATTTACACCACTGCCTTTACCGCCGAAATATTAAGACGAAAATTAGTGGAAGTAGGGCTAGATAAAAAAGTACCTGTCATCATTGTCAATAAGGGCGATCATCGTCAAATTGGTCCCTTTAATGTTGAATGGGTAGCATTAACACATTCAATTCCTGACCCTTATGCCTTACTTATTAGCACGCCAGTAGGTAAGGTCTTTCATACTGCCGACTGGAAGTTAGACTCAGCACCTCTGGTAGGTGAACAATTTGATAAACCACGTTATCAAGCCATGGCTAATGAGCAGATTGACGTGATGGTCTGTGACTCCACTAATGCCAATATTCAAGGCCACTCTAATACCGAAGCCAGTTTATACAATGGTTTGAAACAACATATTGAACAGGCGACAGGCCGTGTTGTTGTAGCTTGTTTTGGCAGCAATATTGCTCGTTTACATACCTTAGCTAAAATTGCACAAGAAACCGATCGCCACCTAGGTCTTTTAGGGCGTTCTTTAATAAATATGGTCTCAGCAGCTAGAGTCACTGATGTTTGGCAATATGGAAAAACTTTAGTTGATCCCTCCCATTTGGCATATTTACCTGCAAATAATGTCTTATTAGTTGCAACAGGAAGCCAAGGTGAACCCAGAACAGCCTTAAATCGATTGAGCATGAATACATTTCGAGATTTACAGCTAGAGCCTAATGATACCGTGATTTTTAGCTCTAAGATGATCCCTGGCAATGAAATAGCCATTGAAGCCTTAATTGAACGACTGAAGGCTATGAAGTTGAATGTCATTACTGCCGACAATAGTGCGGTAACTATTCACGCTTCAGGACATCCGGCTGCTGACGAGCTCAAATTAATGTATGACTGGGTTCAACCTGACTGCGCCATTCCTGTACATGGCGAATTACATCACTTAAAAGCCAATGCCAAAATTGCTAAATCAGTAGGTGTACCACAGCAAATATTAGGACAAAATGGTGATCTTTATTTTATTGCACCCCATAAAGGTATTAGACGTAATGCCGTTAAAACAGGTCGATTAGGCATAACAAATAAAAAGTTAGTTAAAGTTTATTGATATCCCATTCTGAAAACACGTAAAAAGGGCTAGGCTCTAAAGCTGAAATAATATTATCGTAAACCTTAATATCTAACTTGCCAATGGGTACAACGGTATAAACGTCTTGCGCATTTGGCGCTGCAAATACTATCTTTGGGTGGAATAATTTTATTTTTTCATCGGTGATGGTGAGATAGTAGGGGTTGAGTGCTAAAGATAATCGCCAATCATCACTTTGTTTTAAGCTCAACGGACCATATTGACCATTACCGAGCTCTTTAATTTTATCCCGTAAATATATGCTTTGTTTGAAATATGATGAGGATAATTCAAGATCCTCACCATTACCGTAAATAGTGTGAAATAATGAAGTGGATGCTTCTGGATAGCTAAAACGGCTTACCGCAACACCCGTTAAAGCGCAGGCATGTAAAATAGAAGTATCCACAATAGTCAGTGAATCATTGGCGGTGCTCACCGATATTCTTGCAATATAATTGTTTATATTTTGCTGTACAAGCTCTCGCATTCGACTTGAAAACTTGTCATCTAACTGCGTTATGCTCAGGGCAAGTAATAAAACTGCAGTCACCGTAACAAAAATTAACCATAAAAGTAGTTTAAGCTTTTTGCTCACGCTGTTTCAGTAATTTCATCATAAGGCGATTCATCGATAGAACATCTTAGCTTGTTATGTTTCTTCAATACAAATCTCATTCAATCCTAATGACTTCTAGTTTTACTTAAACCTCTCTTTGACTTGTTCAATAACACTTTTATCAACATGCTTTTCAAATGCGACCGATGTCGTATTAAGCGTCACTGCTATCATTATTCCTGTCAACATGATGCCAATTAAGGCAATAAAAACGGACAGTACTTTGGATACTTTTTTCAAAGGGCGAATGTCACCATAACCGACTGTGGTTGCGGTTATGAATGTCCAATAAAAGCCATCAAACTTATTCCATTTTTCAAGATGGCAAACGATTTGCCCCAGCACAACGACCACAAAACTTAAAAATACTAGTAATGGCGCAATCAGATAAATAGACCAGAAAAATAGTTCGATAAAGGTAAGCGTAAATTCCACTGTATTACCAGCTTCCTCCCAACGCCAAATATAAATTAATGCGCTGTTCCAGTTGCAGACGTTTGATTGAGATCAAATTACTCTCGGCAGCAATGGCTTGTTGCTGGAGTTGGAGGGTATCCAGCAAACCGATTTCACCTTCTTTGTACCTTAAATCGGCAATGCGATACGCCTTATTACTTTGGGTGAGGACTTCAGTCAGTGCAATTTCACGCCGAGCTAAGGTGCCGCCTTGATCAAGGTCAGTTTCTACCTCTGAAAAAGCGGTTAATGCAGTTTGTGCATAATTTGATACAGCCTGTTTTTGCTCGACCGTGGCTATTTCAGTGTCTATTTTACGCTTGCCATCATCAAACAATGGCGCGACAATATTTGATGCAAGTTGCCAAAGTAGATTGGTCGGGTTGAGAATATCCAACAGTGAACCAGATGCATTACTGAGATCGGCAGTTAATGAGAATTTTGGCAAATGGGCAGTTTTAGCTTGATAGGTGGCGTTATATGCTTGTGCTATCTTCCTTTCAGCAGAAACCACATCAGGTCGTCGTTCTAATACTTCAGAAGGGATGCCCGCCGGAGGTGATAACGGTAAATCAGGCAGCCCATCAGGGGTATCAGCCGAAGCACTGGGATAGCGACCCAGTAATACTTCTAATGCTCGAAGCGCATCACGCTGAGAGCCTTCGAGTGTGATCAGTTGTTCTTCAACAACCGCTAAATTTGATTTATTAACAGCAACATCTTGTGCCGAGGTCATGCCGTTGTCATATCTCACTTGAGTGATGTGCATGGTTTTCTCAAGGGTGGCCTGATTTTTCTTTGTCAGATCAGTTTGAAGTTTCGTTTCAATCACTTTTAGATATGATTTTGCAATACTTGCACTTAAGGATTGCTGAGCATAAATATAGTCGGCCTCAACAGATTGCGCATTAGCAGTAGCGGCATCGATACCGGCTTTCAGGCGACCCCAAACATCTAGCTCCCAGCTGACATTCACGCCTACATTGAATTGTCCTGTGGTTGATGAATTGCCTTTTCCGCCACCAGCCTGATTTGCTCCTAATGATAAATCAGCGGTAGGTTTAAGGGCTGAGTTTGATTGATCGGCCAAAAGCCAAGCTTTATCCATATTCGCGGCGGTTACTTTTAAATTTAGATTGTTAGCTTTGCCTTCTTCGATAAGCTTAAGCATCACCGGATCGTTAAAGCTTTCTATCCATTTCGTCGGCGCGTGTACATCTTCATACTTAATGAGATCGGGAGCAGTCCAGTTGTTTGGAACATCAAGTTTTCCAACAGCTTCATCTGCCGCTTTTTGGCTATCTTGTTTTGTCGTGTTGGTGACACAAGATGTACTGAATAACGCTATGATCACTAAAGGGGTTAACCGACTAACTCTCATGAGATGTCTCCGCAGATTTAATATTGAAGAATACAGCGTAAAGTACAGGCACCACTAAAAGCGTTAACAAGGTGGCAAAGGTCAAACCGAAAACAATGACTACCGCCATTGATTGGAAAAAGGCATCAAAAAACAGGGGTATTACGCCGAGCACTGTTGTTAATGTTCCCATCATCACAGGGCGTACTCTGCTGGTGGCCGCATCCACTACCGCATCAAATCGCGCTTTGCCATCGTTAATTTCAAAATCCATCTGATCGACTAATACAATCGCATTTTTAATCAGTAGCCCTGATAGAGAAAGAATACCGAGGATGCCCATAAATTCTAGTGGAATACCTGTGACCACCAAACCAAATACCACACCAATAAACAGGCCGGGGACAACCAGCCAGATCACTAATGGCTGTTTGATTTTGCCAAATAAAATAACCACCACCAGCACCATGGCCAATAGCCCCATTGGAATGGTCGACATAAGATCACTATTGGAGTCGGTTGAGGCTTTCTCCTCACCTCCCCACTGTAAGGTGTAACCATTGGGTAATTCGATAGCGGCAATATCGGCACGCATGCGGTTTAACAATGTGGCTGCCAGTTCATCTGGATAGGGATCAGATTGCGCCTTAATAATTAAGGTTCGGTTTTCACTGCGAACTTGACCATCACGCCAGATGGTTCTAAAGCCATCCGTCACCTGTGCAATGGGTAGCATTTTTCCGGTAGCTGAACTCAAGACCTGAAGACTTTTAATATCATCAATTGAGGCTGTTGCAGTCCCCGGATCACGCGCGATAATAGGAATAAGATCCTCACCTTCTCGATACACGCCAACCTGTTTTCCTGAGTAATGCTTTGTTAAAGCCTCCGCTAAATCTTGTCTGGAAACGCCGGCTCGACGGGCTTTGATTTCAGAGTAAACGGGCTCGATAACGCTAACCGGAACACGCCAGTCATTTTTGACTGACAAGGTACGCTCGGCACGCATAATGTCAGTGGCCTGGTTCGCCAGTTGACGTAAAATTTTAGGATCGGATCCTCTAAATTCAGCTTCAACCGCTGAACCGCCACCAGGCCCTAAAATAAAACGCCACGCTTTAGCATCTGCATCAGGGTAGTTGCTTTTAATAAACGCCTGAATTTCTGGCATCATGGCATTCGTTTTACGGTAATCATCTACCTTCACCAGAAACTGTCCATAAGAACTGTTGGGCGACTCGGGTGCATAAGTGAGCATATAACGAATACCACCTTGTCCAATCAAGGTTTGTACTGTATTTACATTGTCCATTTTGCGGATAAAAGCTTCAATTTCTCCCATATCCTTTTCAGTGCGTTCTATGCGGGTACCTTCCGGTAGCCAGTAATCTACCACCAGTTGTGGTGTAGTGGAGGTGGGGAAAAATCCCTGCGTCATAAATTGTGCGCCCCAGACAGCAACAAGCAATAGTCCTACGGCGGCTGGGAGTATTAACCACCGAATATGCAGTGCAGCACGCATCATTTTTTTATAAATGCGGAAAAAAGCACCTTCTTCTTTTATTTCGGCATTATTTTCAGCTTCAGGAAACAGTACATAACAACCCAACGGTGTGATGGTAATCGCAAAAACCCAACTAAACATTAGGGATATCATGATCACCCAAAATAAATCGCCGGTATATTCGGCTGTTTGGCCGGGTGCAAAACCAATTGGTGCAAAGGCAATAATCCCGACCAATGTTCCGCCTAGCAATGGCCATTTTGTCTGGGTTACGATTTTTTTAGCAATGTCTAGCTTTTTAATTCCACGTTGTACGCCAACCAGAATACCCTCAGTCACAACAATGGCGTTGTCTACCATCATGCCTAACGCGATGATCAATGCACCGAGCGAAATTCGGTGCATCGGAATACCCATTAACTTCATGGTTAACAGTGTGGCGGCAATGGTCAGTAAAAGAATAAAGCCAATCACAATCGCTGAGCGTAAGCCCATAAATA
This sequence comes from Methylophaga sp., assembly GCA_002733715.2. Classification (GTDB taxonomy): domain Bacteria; phylum Pseudomonadota; class Gammaproteobacteria; order Nitrosococcales; family Methylophagaceae. The sequence continues at coordinate 56,490 of NVWQ02000064.1, read as the reverse complement.
TAAACAAAGTAACAATAACGATGGCTAAAGCCGCAAGGACGTTGACCACAAAATTATCAACCGATGCCTCAACGACCTCTCCCTGATTATAATAAGTAGAAACCTCCATCCCTAAAGGTCTACGACTTTGGGCATCACGAATTTTTTGATCAACCGCTTTACCGATCTTCACCACATTGCCACCAGAAGTACTAGATACCCCTAAGGCAATGGCAAACTTGCCATCGTAACGAACAATTTGTTGGGTCGGTGTTTTATAGCCACGATAAACATTGGCAATGTCACTAAGGTAAGTTATTTTGCCATCAGAAGAGGTGGAGACCAGCAGGTTTTTAATGGATTCAATAGTATCGATGGCACCCGATGGATCAATGCTCAGACGTTGATCGCCAATGCTTACATTGCCTGCTGATACCACTGCATTCTGCTGACTAAGAATGTCGTAAAGGTTGGAAACCGATCCGCCTAACGCCGCCGATTGTTCTCGCGTCATTTCAACAAAAATCTGTTCTTTCTGCTCACCGGCCAGAGCAACTTTGCCAACATTTTCAACTTGCAGAATTTCTTTTTGCAGCGCTTTGGCGTAGGTACGTAGCTCTGCCGGGCTGTAATCTTCACCTGTTATAAAATATGACCAGCCATAAAGATCGCCAAAACCATCGTTTACTAACGGCGTTCCGGTGCCTTCGGGTAACGAAGACTCGGCATCTTTTATCTTATTACGCAGTTTGGCCCATACAGTCTGTAAGGCCGCTTTGTCTTTCGAGAATTTATATTTAATATCAACGGTAATCTCAGACAGACCCGCTGTAGACTTGGAATTTATTTTTTTGACTTCCTGCAATTGCTGTAAGGCCGTTTCCAAAGGTTCTGAAACTTCGGCAGCAACTTCTTCGGGGCTAGCCCCCGGATAAGAGGTAAATATCAACGCTGTTCTGATCGTAAACTCTGGATCTTCAAACCGTGGCATTGTCTGGTAAGCGTTCCAGCCGCCATATAGACAAATTAGAATAACAATAACACTGAGTATTCTATTTTTGATGGAAAATTCTGCAATGTTCATATTGATTTCCTGCTAAATCTTATTCTGATCAAAAATGAAGTGTATGGATTTATTTTGACCATTTAGACACCTTCATACCTTCAGAAAGTGCAGAAATACCAGTAGCAACAATGCTGTCACCCGGTTTCAAACCACTGATGATCCCTATCATTGTTCCCACATTGGCTTCGATCACAACATTTCTTTTCGAGACCGTCATCGTATTTTGATCGACTACCCAGACATATTTTTGGTCGCCATCGGTGGCAATTGCAGTAAGGGGAATACGTATCCTGTTGATCTCAGAAGTCGATCTAGTGGGGTCTCTAAGCCAGACGACGCCATTCATCCCAGGCAAAATAATCACATATTCAGGGGCTTCGAAAGTGAATACAATTTCATACGTTTGTGAAGCCGCATCAGCCTGTAAAGCTGCTTCTTTGAAGGTAACGGGAATTTGACGATCAGGTGCAGCATTTAGCACGATATAGGAATCTGTTGTTGGTTCGCGGCCACCAGATTTAGCAAGAATACTCGACGGTAGATTGATGATGGCCTTTAAACCGCCGTCTTTACCGAGAATATCGATAACAGGCTTCCCCGCTTGAACTACCTGACGTATTTTTATATCTACCTTTGCAATGCTGCCATCATACGGAGCGATCAATACAGAATCCTGCAATGCTTTTTCCGCCGTTTCAACACTGGACTTTGCTACATCACGGTTAGACTTTCGTTCGCCCACCTTACTTTTGGAAATGGCATCTTCTTTCAATAGACGCAATCCACGTTGATATTCTGTATTGGCATTGTTATACGTTGCTTTAGCAGACGCCAATTTTGCCAGTAAATCGCGTTGATCAAGTTTTGCCAACACGTCGCCTTTTTTAACTTGCTGCGCTTGAATCACGGGCAGCTCATTCACCATGCCTCCTACTTCAAAATATAGCGAACTAAGCTGTTGCGATTTGATCACAGCAGGATAATTTAAGAATACATCATCGCTAGTCTTGCCAACCTCAATCAATTTTGCAGGTCGAACCAATTTTTCTACTTTTTCCTCGGGCAGTGGCGCTCCCGAATCACAGGCTATAAGCAAGGAGGTCATAAGAATGACTAAAGATGGGGGAGACGGAATTCGCATTTGGTTTTCCTTGTTATTGCTGAATGACTTTGATATCAGGTTACTAACTATTTCTTACGTTTGAAGATTAAAATAACTTGCTGTTTCCTAAGTCACGACGTACGCTGGAAGAGCATAGAAAAAACTTATAATACCACAGCTATTCTAGGTTCTAGGTTCTAGGTTAAAAACGGAGTCAGATCCATAGTTGTAAGTAGTAGTGATTAGTGGGCCAGCATATTCTTGAAATGGGCTGAGTGGACAAGTGAGACTTTTCATCTTGTGCAGAATCAATGTCATCATTATTCGCTTATTTCATCATAAGGCGAGTCATCAATAGAGTGAATTGAAGGCCATGATTTCACAGTGTCTTCGACGTCACCACTGCCACCCAATAACCAATGATTATTGAGTTTGTCAGTGAGCTCAACAGAATTATCTATCAAATCTTCACTTCGTGATAATACGCCCGGCAACTGCTGCGTTGTTGCACTAACATCTTTGACGATAGATTGTAATTTAGCCAGTAATACATTTAAATCCGCCGTCGCTTTATTGGGCTGATCAGCTGCCCCGGCGGGCATTGGCCATAACAGCTTTGATGCTGCAAATAAGGCACGTTGCTCGTTGCTCCCCCGTTAATTGCTCTACATTATAAACGATAGCTTTAACTTAGCTCTGCTAATCCAGGCAGGGCAAATGCTTCTATTTGTGCGGCCAAATCAATGGGCTTGATTACTGCCAATCTTAGATAATAGCTCTAAAGATGAGAGTTCTTATCGATATCCAATAATTCAACCCAATGCTTAACCGGTATATCAGTACCCGATGAAAGATGCATTAAACAACCAATATTAGCAGTAACAATAGTATCAGGATTTGAAGCGGATAAATGCTGTAATTTATTTTTTCTTAGCTGTTTTGATATTGTAGGTTGAAAAATAGAATAGCTACCCGCCGAACCACAGCATAAATGACTATCAGTAATAGTGTTTACGTGAATACCTACTTTAGCTAATACCTTCTCTGCAATGCCCGGCAGCTTTTGGCCATGCTGCAGGGTGCAAGGCGCATGATATGAAATATTATTTGCTTTAATATTCAAAACCGATAAATCTTTTTCTAGCAAATATTCGGCAATATCTTTAGTTTTCTCCGACACCATCACCGCTTTTTGATAGTACGGATCATTTTGTTCAAACAATGTTTTATAGTCTTTCACCATTACACCGCAACCACTGGCCGTAGAGATAATGGCCTCAACCCCCGATCCTATTAATTCAGACCAGGTGTCGATGTTATTTTTAATTTGTTGCAACGCCTTTTGCTGAGCCGACAAATGATGTTCTAGTGCACCACAACATTCAGTTTGTGCTGTTTCAATAACTTCTACGCCCAGTGTTGCTAATACATTCTTAGTGACATGATTAATATTGGGAGCTAAAGATGGCTGGACACATCCTGTGAGTAGTAATACCTGTGCCGTTGTGATTTCCGCTGTGATTTCTGGCGTGCTTATGGATGAATGTTTAATAAATAGTGCGATAGTGTTAAACAAAATAGGCGTGGTTAGAAATAGACGAACACTAGCACGATAAGCTTTTTGCCATAGCGGTCGTTTTGGCTCAACCAGCTCTCGACCTATATCGACTAATTGACCATATTCAACCCCAGAAGGGCAGGTTGATTCACAAGCTCGGCATGTTAGACATTGGTCCAAGTATTGAATTGAACTTTGACTAACCTCATTGTTTTCTAAAGCAGATTTAATTAAGTAAATTCGCCCTCGTGGCGAATCTAATTCATTGCCTGAAATTTGATAAGTAGGGCAGGTAGCGGAGCAAAATCCACAGTGAACACAGGACCTGAGAATAGCATCTGCTTTCTTGCCCTGAGGGGTATTTATAATTTGTTCGGGGATTTTAGTTTGCATTAAATAAATACACCCTTTGGATCGAAAATTGTTTTTAACCCTTGTTCAATTTTTATTACCGTGGCTGATTTATTCGGTGTATTGAGTATTTTCTCTCTGTTTTGTTGTTGGCAGTAGGCTAATGGCAATACCTTAAAACTAACTTCACAAATAACGGCAAGTTTGCCGCGTGAACCTACCAATAGTCTGGCCACATCGTAACCAGCAACATTTTTCATGACTTGCCCTCCGAAACGTAGTAATCGCCCTTGGCCATCAATTATTTTAATGCCCAACACTGCATCGCTGAGTTCAGGGCTACCAACGGCATAAGCGCAGCCAATAGTGATGGCATTACTATTTTCAACAGAAAAGGTGAGTGCTTGACCCTGTTGTGCCAGTACATGTTCAATCGTAGCGATCGTTGTGCCGGCTTTCACTGTTATCACTAATTCTTCGGGGTAATATTCAATGACCCCTGCATAGCCAGACATATCTAATCGTGCCTCATCATTATGAGATTTTTCAGTAATATGTAGTTTTTCAGCTTGCTTAATGCGTTGTTGTATTTCTTCAATGTCCATTCGCTAAAACCGTTCTAAGTGTGGATGTGGCAATTCACCATTATGAACATGCATTGCCCCTAATTCAGCACAGCGGTGTAGTGTTGGTACGGCTTTGCCCGGGTTGAGTAAGTTATGCGGATCAAACAATGCTTTTATTTGGTGAAGGATCTCTAGCTCATCAGGATGAAATTGGTGGCACATGGCATCTAATTTTTCAATGCCCACACCGTGTTCGCCTGTGATACTACCGCCCACATCAACGCATAATTTTAAGATTTCCGTACCAAATTTTTCGGTTTTTTCTAATTCACCTTTTTTATTGGCATCATATAGAATAAGAGGGTGCAGATTACCATCTCCAGCGTGGAATACATTGGCGACACGTAAGCCATAATGCTGTGATAGTGCGGTGATTTTTTCTAATACTTCGGCAAGATAACGACGTGGAATGGTGCCATCCATACAATAATAATCGGGCGATAATCGTCCAACAGCCGGAAAGGCTGATTTACGCCCTTTCCAGAAGGTTAAGCGTTCTTGTTCACTTTGAGAAACACGTAGGGTCGACGCGTTAGCCAATAGGGGTAATACGGTATCTAGTTGTTGCTGAAGCTGTGTATTGTCGCCGTCTAATTCACATAAAATGAGTGCTTGTGCCTCTTTCGGATAGCCTGCATGTGCAAAATCTTCTGCCGCTTCAATGGCAAATTTATCCATCATTTCTAAGCCTGCCGGAATAATCCCTGCGGTAATGATCTTCGTGATGGCATTGGCGCAATCAGTAACATTATCAAAAGCGGCAAGAATAACGCGTGCACTTTCTGGTTTGGGTAAAAGTTTAACGGTTACTTCAGTAATAATGCCCAACAAACCTTCTGAACCATTCATTAAGGCGAGTAGACCTAAACCCTCGTCATGGCGTGTTAATGTGACTTCTTCGCCATCGATAGTCAACATTTTGATGGCAATAATATTGTGTACCGTCAGCCCATATTTCAAACAATGCACTCCGCCAGAATTTTCCGCAACATTGCCGCCAATGGTGCAGGCTATTTGTGAGGATGGATCGGGAGCATAATACAAATTATATTGGTCTGCGACCTCGCTGATCACAATATTTCTAACACCCGGTTCGACGACTGCATATCGCTCTTGAGGGTTAATTGATTTTACTTTAGTTAACTTAGATAAGCCCAGTACAACGCTATTTTTTAGGGGGAGTGCACCACCGGCAAGCCCCGTGCCAGCACCACGGGTAACGATTGGAGTATTGTGTTTTTTGCAAATTGCAATGATCTGTTTAATCTGCGCGATTGTGTCAGGTAACACTACCGCTAACGGTTTTTGCCTGTAAACACTAAGCGCGTCACATTCAAATGGACGTGTCATTTCATCGCCCACTAAGACAGTTTTTTTCGGCAATACACGCGATAATTCTTGAGTAATTAACATAGGTATTACTATAATTACATTTTTGACTTTAAGAAACCACTTTTTATGCAATCATTTAATCCTCCTGTTCGTACTTTAATGGGCCCTGGCCCTTCTGATGTTCATCCTCGAGTGCTTCAAGCCATGGCTCGCCCTACCATTGGCCATCTTGATCCAGCCTTTATCGGCATGATGGATGAAACGAAAGAGGCGTTGAAATATGCCTACCAAACAGAAAATGAGCTAACAATGCCAGTTTCAGCGCCAGGCAGTGCGGGTATGGAAACTTGTTTTGCTAACTTAGTTGAGCCGGGCGATAAAGTCATTGTTTGTATAAATGGTGTATTCGGTAACCGAATGAAAGAAAATGTCACCCGTTTAGGTGGCGAGGCTGTTATCGTTGAAGACAAATGGGGCGAAGCCGTTTCTTTTGATAAAGTAGAGCAGGCGCTGAAAGAAAATCCTGATGCAAAAATTGTAGCGTTTGTACATGCTGAAACATCGACAGGTGTAGCATCTGATGCTAAAGCATTATGTGCATTGGCTCAACAACACGATTGTCTGACTATTGTGGATGCGGTGACATCATTAGCGGGTTCAGAGCTTAGAGTAGACGACTGGGGAATTGATGCCATTTATTCCGGCACGCAAAAATGTCTTTCAGCACCTCCTGGTATTTCCCCCATTAGTTTTAACGAACGTGCGATCCATAAGTTAACCAACCGCAAAACGCCCGTTACTAGTTGGTTCTTGGATCTTAACCTTGTCATGGGCTATTGGGGCAAAGGGGCAAAACGCGCCTACCATCACACTGCACCGGTTAATACACTTTATGGTTTACATGAATCATTAGTGATGTTGATGGAGGAGGGGCTTGAAAATTCATGGGCGCGTCATCAAGCTAACCATCAATTACTAAAAGCAGGCCTAGAATCAATGGGCATAGGTTTTTTAGTAAACGAAGCTGATCGTTTACCGCAATTAAACACGGTTTTCATCCCTGATGGTATTGATGAAGCGGCTGTTCGTTCTAGCTTGTTAAATGACTATAACCTAGAAATAGGGGCTGGTTTAGGTGATTTAGCGGGCAAAGTATGGCGAATCGGTCTAATGGGATATTCAGCTCGACGTGAAAATGTATTGTTATGCGTGTCAGCCTTAAAAGAAATTTTAGCTATTAAATAGATGAGTTATATACTCAAAATTATTTGAATATGAAAAGTCTAGCTTCGTCATTTCCACGAAAGTGGGAATCCATGGGCAGTGGCTATAGTCACTATCGTTGGATCCCCGTTTTCACGGGGATGACGGACTTTATTGAAATTTTTTTTATTTTCAATAATCATAAAAATATATGTTAGCAGCATTATTACAAATGGCGCTGTTAATCGCATGTGGTGTGGCATGGAAACATGTTGCACCTCAGCATATCTCTGTACTGTCACATCGTCGTGCTATTACAGATTTGGTCTTCTATATATTGCTGCCAGCGTTGGTATTAAATGTAATATGGACAACCCCGTTAAACAGTTCATCACTGCAAATATCATTCTTGGCCATGTGTGGTGTGAGCATCGGTTTGCTGTTGATGTGGTTGGCTTTGCGGTTTTTCAACGTCAGTAAAAAACAAACCGGCACATTGCTATTAGCCGCAGCTTTTCCCAACGCGACCTATCTTGGCTTACCCGTATTAAATCAAGTTATAGGCGAACATTCACTTGCTATTGTATTGCAATATGATCTGTTCGCTTGCACACCAATATTATTATCATTCGGTATGCTGCTGGCTCATCATTACGGCGATAATGAAACCGAAGTTCATCCCTTGCGTGAATTAGTGAAAATCCCACCTTTATGGGCAGTAGCTCTGGGTGTAACACTCAACCTAAGTGGGGTAGAGCAACCTGAGTTTTTAAATGCCAACTTATCTATCTTAGCCTCAGCCGTTGTGCCTTTAATGATGATCGTACTTGGCATGAGTATTCGATGGGATAGTCTACGATTACGCTTTTTGCCCTTACTATCTATTGTGGCCGCTATTACTTTGATCATTGTACCGCTCAGCGTATTTGGGCTAAGTCATGTGATTGATTTGGCTGAACAGCTTATTATTCCCGTGACCTTAATTGCAGCGATGCCGACGATGATTTTTGGGATTGTTATTTGTGAACGCTACCAATTAGATAGCGAGCTTTATGCCGCAGCAGTTACCTTAACAACCATCACTAGCTTGTTAACATTAACAGTGGCTTTTTACTTGCTATCATCAAGTTGATAAACCCAAGAAAAACCAGTAGATTCAACTTCTTGCTTCATAAAGTTCATCGCTTTTATTATTAAGTCGTTATTGCCGCGCAAACTGAGCTCAATGTGAGGTCGTTTGCCATGGTGAGGCAAGCTTGATAATCGCAATTCTGGATAATCTACTACTATTCTACCCATGGCATCTAACAGCTCTGATTCATGGCCATTAAGAATATAAATAATTTGTTCACTTTCTGGTGATTCATTTCTAAGATCAGGATAAAGGTTATCTAAGATCCATTCTGACATGGGCCATGACATTTCAGGAAATCCAGGCATAAAATGATGGTTTTTGAATGAAAATCCTGGCACATTATTAATTGGGTTAGGAATAATGCGACTGCCTTCAGGCAAATTCGCCATAAGAATACGATTAGGGTAGGCCATTTCACCAAATTGCTGTTCTATTAGCGATACAGCTTCAGGGTGAGGTAATAGTGGCACTTCTGCAACTTTAGCAACCGTTTGTCGCGTCCGATCATCGGGCGTAGCACCTATACCACCAAAGCTAAACACCAAGTCATCACTGGACAAACTAAACGCTAAAAAACGTTGTAATTGCTCGGGCTCATCACCAACGATAATCGTCCAGTCTAATTCTAGGCCACGTTTTGCTAATAATGATTGCAGATAACTGAAGTGTCGGTCTTCACGCTTTCCTGAAAGCAGTACGTCGCCAATAATAAACGCACCAATCTTCATCATAATTATCCTTTTTTATTCGGGTTTATTCCTCATAAAATCAGCCGTTTGAGAAAATGAACTGATTAATTGTTCTGCAAAGATTTGATCTATATCCATGGTTTTTAATGCCTGTGCCATACAATATAACCATTGATCGCGTTCTTCAATGCCAATTGAAAATGGCAAATGTCGAGCTCGAAGCCTCGGATGACCATATTGGTCAGTGTAAAGAGGAGGACCACCTAACCAACCGGTTAAAAATAAATACAGTTTTTCTTCACTAATGCCAATATTTTCAGGATGCATTGCGCGAATTAGTTGTGTTTGTGGCGTATTACACATTATCTGATAAAAAGTTTGGCATAACTTGCGAACAGCTTGTTCACCGCCAATACGCTCATAAGGGGGTTTAACTTCTGACATTTCGGTACTCAATAAAAAAGATTAGACTAATTTTAACGCTGTTTGATAGACCTATAAACTATTAGATAGTTGCGACATCCATTTCAGACAAGGATAATTGTATGGTTTTCTAGGAAAAGATGAATGTGTTAAACAATTCGAATGTTCCTTAAATCTAATTTAAATTAAACGGAGAGTTATCCCATGAGCGAAAAAATGACAATGCGTGTTGGTGAATGTTTACTAGCAGGTGGCCCAGCATTCACAGCAGCAGAACCTGAAGTTATTATCGGCGAATTAGACGGTCCTTTTGGTACTGCATTTGCTAATTTACTAGGTGACCAAGTCAAAGGCCATACTCGTGTTTTATCATTAATGAACACCGATATGATGGTTAAACCAGCAACTATTATGGTTAGTAAAGTGACTGTTAAAGATACTGCTTACACAAATATCCTAATGGGTACGGTTCAAGGTGCAATTTCAAACGGCGTATTAGATGCTGTTCGTAACGGTACTATCCCGAAAGAGAAAGCAAATGACTTAGGTATCATCGTATCTGTATGGTTAAGCCCTGGCGTTGAAAAAGTTGAAGATTTAGATCACGAAGCCTTGTTCAATATTCACCGTGAAGCAACACGTAGAGCGATTGAAAAAGCAATGAACAATGAACCAAGCATTGATTTCTTATTAGAAAATCAAGAAAAATTGGTACATAAATACTATCAAAGAGCATTAGATGCTAAAAAGTAAGATTATTTCTAGCAATTAAGATTAAAACGGTCTATCTAAGATTATTTAGTTAGGCCGTTTTTTTTGCATAATTAAATATTTATAATTCAGAGCTTTAGTATGGAACTCTATTCAATTGACAAGTTAATGTCCGAAACACGTCAACTTGCCGCTAAATACCGGCAAGCTACCGGCTCAACACTTGCTGTGACGGGTGAAATTGCACGTTATGATGTGGCCAAAACATTAACATTAAATTTAATTGATGATCTTACACTTGGCCACGATGCGATTGGCACGGGTGATAGAGATGGCTTGCGAATTTTAATCAAAGGCCGTGTGATTTTTGAAGATAGCAAATCCAGCCCACGTATAGGCCAAGTTAAGGCCGATGGCCGATGGGACAATGTTGTACTAGTGCTGTTTGATGATGACTATATGCCTGTTGAAATGTATGAAGCGACAGCAGAAGATATCAAAGAAGCAACAGGCTCGGAGTCTAGCTCAGCAAATAAAAAGCGAGGCGCCATGTCTGTAGCTCAATTTAAGCGAATTGGTCAATTGGTCTGGAATAAATGATGTTAACTAAAGCAGGGAGAAAGTTGTGGATATAGATGTATCAAAATTTATATTTTGGGGCGTTATTGCCGTTGCTGTTTTTTATCTTGTTTCTATTTACAATGGGTTGGTCAGTCTCAAACATGCCGTAAGTAAAGCCTGGGCAAATATTGATGTATTACTTAAACAGCGCCATGATGAACTGCCCAAGCTGGTTGAAACATGTAAGCAATATATGGAATATGAGCAAGAAACCCTTGAAAAAGTGATGCAAGCTCGCACATCCGTAGCCACAGCTCAACAATCAGGTGATATAGCTGCATTAGGTAAGGCAGAAGGTGCCATGCGTTTAGGTTTGGGCAGCTTATTTGCCGTTGCTGAAGCGTATCCCGATTTAAAAGCAAATGAAACATTTCAACATCTACAAGTTCGAATCACTGGCCTAGAAAATGATATCGCCGATCGCCGTGAATTTTATAATGAAAGTGTCAATAATAATAATGTGCGAATCGAACAATTTCCTGATGTAATTATTGCCCGCTTTTTTAACTTTAAGAGTTTTGAATTATTAGAGTTTGCCGCGGAAGAAACAACGGATGTTAATATCGGTCAATTATTTGATAACTAATTAAATCAGTTTTATGATACGCGAGTTTTTTGATGCTGTTGCGGCTGATATTCCAAATTATAGTGACACTGAATTTTTAGTTGCCACTGTTTTAATCAGCACAATAGGGCTTTATGCTTTTTACCTTATGGTTAAAAGACATCACGTCACCCGTCTAATCGAAAACACACCCACCTCTAAAATTCGTAGTGCAGCCCAAGGTTATGTTGAGCTTAACGGCAAAGCACAGCTAATGGATGGTTCTTCGCTCACATCACCCATATCTAGCCGATCTTGTGTTTGGTTTCGTTATATCATTGAAAAAGAAGTAACACACCACGATAGCAAGGGTAATACAACAACATCTTGGCAGGTAATAAAAAAGAAAACTAGTGAAGAATTATTCTTAATTGAAGATGAAACAGGGCGTTGCATTATTGACCCAGATGATGCAGACGTAGTCACTACCGATAAACGTGTTTGGTATAAACGTGACTTTATGCAACCACGCCGCTATACCGAAGAACTCATTACCGAATCTGAACCACTGTATGCTATTGGTTTGTTTAAAACGGTGGATCGTGCAGAAAGACACCATCACAGATTGCACGTAAGCACATTATTACGTCAGTGGAAAAAATCACCTAATTTATTATTGCTCAAATATGATAAAGATAATAATGGTGAATTAAACCAACAAGAATGGCAACAGGTACGTATGGCAGCAGAACGACAAATACAACGCGAATATGGCCACCATGCAAGCCAACAACCGCTAAATCTACTTGAAATGTCCCATAATACAAATCAAGCCTTCATACTTTCAACTTTATCAGAAGAAAATCTCATCAAGCGTTACAAATTTCATCTGATCGGCTATATTACTATATTTTTTATCACTGGTAGCTTTGTAGCTTGGGCTGTTAGTGTTCGTATTGGTGGTTAATTGATGAAGCAAGTATTTGGCGATGGCGGTTTACTATCTACACAAATTAAAGATTATGCACCACGAGCGCAGCAGCTCGAAATGGCAACAATCATCGAAAAAACATTGGTCGAAAGCACAACGTTAATTGCAGAAGCGGGCACGGGAACAGGAAAAACATACGCCTATCTTGCACCGGCAATATTATCTGGTCAAAAAGTATTTATCTCTACGGGAACAAAAAACTTACAGGACCAACTTTTTAATAAAGACATTCCCACATTAAGAAAAGCGCTCACCACACCCTTTCGAGCAGCATTATTAAAAGGGCGTAGCAACTACCTTTGTCACTATCGCCTTAATATAGCCCAAACTGATCCTCACCAAAAATATCATCATGAAACACTACAAGAATTAGCAGAATGGTCGAATAAAACCAAAAGCGGCGATTTAAGTGAAAGTGATATCTTAGAAGATAACTCACCATTATGGTCAAAAGTGACCTCTACAATCGATAATTGCCTAGGGCAAGAATGCCCTAATTATGATGAATGCTTCGTATTAGATGCACGAAAAAAGGCACAAGAAGCTGATATTGTTGTTATTAATCATCACTTATTAATGTCAGATATGGCGTTAAAATCATCAGGGCAGGGTGAAGTTTTACCTAGTGCTGATGCCTATATCATTGATGAAGCACATCAACTTCCTGAAATAGCTAGCCAGTTTTTAGGTGATCGCGTTAGCAGTCATCAAATTCAAGAACTATGCAGAGACAGCATTAGTGAAATGGAACAAGATGCCGAGGATATGGGGAAAATACGCGATTATGCTGATAAAGTTGAGGCAGCAATGCACAGATTACGTACTAGCGTAGGGGATAATGACCAACGCACACCGTGGCTGCAGATCTTAGAAAAACTAGGCGTAAAATTAAAATTAGCTGATCTGATCAGTTGTTTAACTGACTTATTAGAACAACTCGAATTGGCCGCAGAGCGTGGAAAAGGCTTGCAACAGTGTCATACACGTTGTGATGAATTAATAACGCTGTTGGAGTTTTTTGAACATAAAAAGCCCGATGACAATATGATTTTATGGGCAGATATTCGTGCGACAGGCCTAGTGTTACACGCTACTCCCCACGAAGTAAGTCATTATTTTCAACAATGGATGGATGAAAAGCCAACGGCATGGATTTTCACCTCAGCAACACTAACCGTTGCAGGAAAATTTAATAATTTTAGCCAGCAGCTAGGCATTCATGATGCTGAAACTAAAATATGGCCAAGCCCCTTCAACTTTGAGAAACAAAGCCTGCTTTATATGCCTCATATTCCTGTTGAGCCTAAAGACGATAGTTATAACCAACATATTATTGAGTTAGCAACCCAGATCATTGAATACAGTAAAGGACGAACTTTCCTATTATTTACCAGCTATCGCTCAATGAATGTTGTTGCCGAAGCACTGGCTGAAATAGATTATCCGTTAATGGTGCAAGGCACCGCTTCAAAAGCAAAATTGTTAGATAATTTTCGTCAGCATGGCAATGCAGTTTTATTAGGCACAAATAGCTTCTGGGAAGGCGTTGATGTGCGGGGCGAAGCTTTATCCTGCGTTATGATCGACAAAATTCCCTTTGCCTCGCCGGGTGATCCCGTATTACAAGCACGTATTGATGCACTTAGAGAGCGGGGCGGCAATCCGTTTTCCAGCATTCAGATCCCTGCTGCGGTTATTCAACTAAAGCAGGGCATAGGACGTTTAATTCGAGATCCTAAAGATTATGGTGTGTTAGTGCTGTGTGACCCACGGTTTTTAACCAAACCTTATGGAAAACTATTTTTACGTAGTTTGCCCGCTATGCCCATTACACAAAAAATTGAAGATGTGGCTCAGTTCTTTAACGACAGAACTTAAAGAAATTTTCATCCCAGAAGGAAATTAGCTTTAGTGCTACTCAAGAAAAGCAAAACCTGTCATAAAAGCCTGCTCTTGAAACTGTTTTAATCCTGTCTCAGAAAAGCTCATTTTTATACGACTATTTTTAATTGTTTCTTTTATTTTAGAGGGAGATAGAAGTGAAACCTCTAGTGAATTATTAAGCTGAATTGCGGCTTCTAATTTAAAACTAACCGCGCCACCAGCAAATTTACCTTTAGTCATTCGCTCGCGAATAACCACTTTCTCGATTTGATAATCTTCCATCAATTTAACAAAATCAACTTGAAAGCATCTAAGTTGCTCAGTGCTTGTTGCATCAACAATCGAAAGTTTTTTTATCCTACAATCATGTAAATTATATAAACCATCAGAAAGCGACATAAGGCAAATAATTGCATCGTTTGCTTTAAGATCTACGGCACAAATTTTCATTTTTAACCTGATTTTTAATTGAAAGTAACAGTATACCCGAGTTTCAAATAGTCAATCCCACAATTCAATAGGATTTTGTCTAAAATAAGCTTGTAGTTGCCCATAAACATCAGGGCTATGTTGTTTGAGACTATGAGGAGCAGTAAAAAAATATTCACAACACACAGCATAAAACTCTGCTGAGTTGGTGGCGGCATAATTATTAATATAGGTATGTTCATGATGATTAATTTTACTGACTAGCCGTTCATAAGCCTTTCCTAAATATTCAGACCATTTTTCTTTTGACATATTAGGCGGCAGCGGAGGTTGCCCATTTGCTCTGCCAGAGAGTATATCTAATTTATGGGCAAATTCATGAATGATAATATTATGCCCAGAGTGCAGTGAATAGCTATCCTTTTCCACGTCTTCCCAAGACAGAATAACGGGGCCTTTTCCCCATGATTCGCCGCTTAAATTATTGACTTGCTTGTGCACAATACCATTTTCATCCATCGTTTCTCGCTGTACAACAAATGCAGCAGGATAAATAATAATCTCTATCCAGCCATTAAAGGCGTTTAATCCCAAATATAAAATTTCTATACAGGCTTGGCAGGCTATCGTAATAGCCATATCCATCGTTATAGTTAAATCATGGGCGCCGGTAAATGATTTTTTGTGAATGAATAATGTACTTAGTAGTCTAAGTCGTGCTTTTTCTTTATTTGTTCTGAATTGTACTAAAGGAATACGTGATGTAATATCACGCCATTGTTTAAATGGTATGGCATTTTTTTTTAGTATTCTACGAGTAAGGTAGCGTGTTAAGAAATTCATTTAACAGCTTTTAATACATTCTATGGCGGAATAGCCAGCCAGCAAAAGCAAGTGAAATAAAACTAATTATTGCCATTGGCCAATATTGATTTAAAAGAAGAGCATAACTATCGCCCTCAAGGAAAACCCCTCGTACAATAGTTAGAAAATAACGAAGAGGATCAAGTAATGTCAACCATTGCAATGCCTCAGGCATATTAGCAATAGGTGTAGAAAAACCAGATAAAATAACAGCAGGCACCAAAAATAAAAATGCCCCCATCACTGCTTGTTGTTGAGTAACAGCAATAGATGAAATCATCAATCCTAGCCCTGTTGCAGATAGGATAAATAGCACTAGCCCTAGATAAAGGGCACCAATATTGCCACGCAGAGGAATATCAAATAGAGTTACGGCAACTACAATAATAAACGAGGCTTCAAATAATCCGATAACAACACCAGGGATCGCTTTACCTAACAGTATTTCGATAGGACGCATCGGTGTGACAAGTAGTTGATCAAACGTGCCTTCTTCTCGTTCTCTGGCAACAGAAAGAGAGGTGACTATTAAGGTTACAACTAATGTTAACAACCCCACAATTCCTGGAATAATAAACCATTGTGAACGCAAGTTTTCGTTATACCAACTGCGCATTTTAAGTTGAACGGTTAGCGCTGAGCCAAGCCCATGTTTTTGTGCCCATGTCTGGTTAAACTCAAATAATATAGTGCGTAGATAATTCATTGCAATCATTGCTGTATTAGAGTTACGCCCATCTAATATAGCCTGTATAGAAGCATGATGATGACGATGAAGATCGGCACTAAAATTGGGTCCGATAGTAACGACAAGTAACGCTTTTCTATTATTGATAAGTGGCGGAATTTCACTATCATGGTCAATAGATTTAATAATAGTAAAATTTTCTGAACCTGCAATTTGACTTATAAAATCTCGTGAATATTCCCCTTCATCTTGATTGTAAATAGCAATAGGAACATGATTAAGATCGTAAGTGGCAGCAAAGCCAAAGATAACCAATTGCATGATAGGCGGGCCAATAATAACTAACAGGCTACGTTTGTCTCGGAAAAGTGCCAAGAACTCTTTGATTGCTAAAGCTAGAATATTTCGCATTACTGATTAGTCCAAACGTTTATAGGATTTACGCCAAACAATGGCAAACAAGAACAAGAACATGATTAATAAGGCCGCTAAATTACTTAAAATTACCGGCCAAACATCACCTGCAAGAAAGAGTGTTTGTAAGATTGCAACAAAATAACGGGCAGGGACAATGTGTGTTATAAATTGTATTGCTATGGGCATGGAGTTAATGTCAAATAAAAACCCTGATAAAATAAATGCAGGTAGAAAGGTGACTAAAATGGCAATTTGTCCTGCGACAAATTGATTTTTTGAAAGTATTGAAATAAGCAAGCCAATTAAAAGAGCAACCAGCATAAATAAAGCTGAACTAATTATTAATATCCATAATGAACCAAGTAATGGCACATTAAATTGCCAAACGGCAACGGCCACACTGAACAGCATGCCTCCCATACCTAAAATAAAATAAGGGACAAGTTTACCTAGTAGCATTTCGCCAATATGTAACGGGGTAGCCATTAATGCTTCCATTGTTCCACGCTCCCATTCACGAGCCACCACCATTGCTGTTAACAGTGAACCAATTAAAGTCATAATAATTGCAATAATTCCAGGCACTAAAAACATTCGACTAGATAGCGCTGGATTAAACCAAACTCGTTGTTCTAAAGTTACGGGTAAAGGGAGAGACTTACCCTGTACTGCGGAATATTCAGTGAGCCAAGCAAGCCAAACGCCTTGAATATAGCCCTTAGTGATATTGGCTTGATTTGAATCTACAGCATTGATAATGACTGAAATAGGTGCTTGTTGGCCAGATAACAACTGCTCAGAAAAATTGTTTCTTAACCAGAGAATACTAGTAATTCTCCTTTCTCTCAAAGCTTGCTGTGCTTCTTGGATACTACTAAATGGGAAAGGCTTAAAGTAGTCTGAACGCTCAAATGAACCTGCAAGTGATTGAGTAGTAAGATCGGGATTTTCAATCACAATTCCTAGTTTAATATCTTTAGCATCGAGTGAAACACCATAACCAAAGAGTAGCAATAACAATAGTGGCATAAGAAAGGCGATTCCAATACTGGAAGGATCACGAAATATTTGCCACATTTCTTTGCGAATTAGTCCAGATAATCTCATCAATGAAGGGTACTGCTTATGAGTCATGATGCTGCCTTTGTTCAATCAGGTATATAAAGGCATCCTCCATCGTGGGATCAGGGTTATCTACAGTTTTTGCCTGAAGTCTTAACTCCTTAGGCGTACCACTTGATAAAATTTTCCCGCTTTCCATAATAACTAATCGGTCACAATAATTAGCTTCTTCCATAAAATGTGTTGTAACTAAAATAGTGACACCACTTTCTGCTAACATATTGGTACGCTCCCAAAATTCACGTCGAGCAAGCGGATCGACGCCAGAAGTAGGCTCATCAAGAAATAAAATATCTGGGTCATGCATCAATGCTGCAGCAAATGAAAGCCGTTGTTTGAAACCTAATGGTAGTAGGCCAGCATTACTATCACGATAGTTTTCTAATTCAAATGTCGTTAATGCCCATTCAATACGTTCCTTCTGTTGATGATTTCTTAATCCATAAGCGCTGGAAAAAAACGTTAGATTCTGTTGTACGGATAATTGACTATATAAAGAGAATTTCTGCGCCATATAGCCAATGCGACTTCGGGCATCTGCAGTGGAATCTCGTAAATCTTTGCCCGCAATAGATAGGTAACCGCTTGATGATGGCAACAGACCACACAACATACGAAAGGTGGTTGATTTACCCGCACCGTTAGCGCCTAATAGGCCAAAAATTTCACCTTGTTTCACTGAAAAGCCGATATCATTTACGGCAATAAAATCACCAAACTGACGAACTAGATGTTCTACCTTTATTACGTCTCCATCCTCATTTGCACTGTCAGTTTTATGCTTCAATGATTGTTGACGCAGTACAGATTTTGTTTTTAACATTGCTATAAAAGCATCTTCAAAATGTGGTTTTATAGGCGTGACGGTAATGTTTTTATGATTAGGTAAAATATGCGCAATATTAGCTTGTTGATTTTTTTGCATTACTACACGGACTGATTCTGTATCAATTAGTGCATCGAGTACTCCATTAGCCTGACTTAACTCAGCTTGCAAAGAACGATGACTTTGGGTAGTTGAGCTAATGTGGAATACGCGTCCAGCAACTTCATCAGTAAACTGCTCAGGTGGTGCTTGTTTGATTAACTTGCCTTCATGTAACAGCAGCACATCATCGCAACGCTCCGCTTCATCTAAATAGGCTGTTGCTAATAAAACAGTCATTGCAGATTGTGAAACTTGTGAATAGACAATTTCCCATAACTCTCTACGCGAAACGGGATCGACGCCTACTGTGGCTTCATCTAGTAACAATAACTTTGGTGATTTGATTAAAGTACAGGCAAGGCCTAGTTTTTGTTTCATTCCACCCGATAACTTACCCGCTAAGCGATTTACAAAGGGTTTTAGCCCCGTCATGTGCATTAATTCAATAAACCGTTTAGCTCGATCTTGTTGAGTGATATTTTGTAGATCTGCATATAAATTTAAATTTTCTTGAACAGTGAGATCTTCATAAAGACCAAATCGTTGTGGCATATAACCGATGGAAGCTTGAATGCGTAATGAATCAGAACGCGTATCAAAACCTAATACAGATACCTGCCCTGTATCCGCATTAAGAAGCCCAGAAATTAAGCGTAGAAGCGTTGTTTTCCCTGCTCCATCAGGACCTATTAACCCTGTTACTTGGCCTGGGGTAATTGAAAAGCTAACATCCTTTAAAGCTGAAATTTTCTTATTGCCACGAAGGAAGCTTTTACTTACATTAGTAATCGAAAGAACTGAATTAAACATTATTATTGGCAGACTGAGGTGGCAGAAGCTTGTGCTGAGGGCGGGATATCCGCTGCCAAATGAACGGTAACAGGCATGCCCAAACGAAGTTCATCTTGAGGATTACAAGCATAAATTCGAATGGAGTAAACCAACCGTGTGCGTAATTGTTCAGTCTGTACAGTTTTAGGAGTAAATTCAGCAGTAGGTGACATATAGCCCACCCATCCTTGGTAGCTTTTATTTGGGTAGCTATCAGTATAAATAGTCGCAGGACTGCCTAGTGCAATTTTCCCTAAGTCAGGTTCAGATAAATAAGCACGAACCCATACAGGATTTGTAAAAGCAAGCGTCATCACTGGTGATTGAGGGAAAGCCATTTCCCCAAGTTCAAGAATACGATCTCTTATAATGCCATTATCAGGCGCATAAAGATGGGTATCATCCAGCTTTTGTTGTATCAATTGAACTGTTGCTTCACTACCGGTAACAGCGGCTTTAGCTACGGCAATATCTTCTTTACGAAAGCCTGATTTTAATAAAACAAGTGCTTGATAAACTGCCTGACTTTCTGCTCGGGCAACATCGGCTGATGCTTGAGCATTTTCAACATCCTCTGGAGACACAAGCTTTTTCTTTAGAAGGGGGCTTAGTCTATGATAGTTGTCTATCGCTGCTTTTTCCTTAGCTTTGGCGGCACGATATTGGGCTTTAGCTTTATCAATCTCTTCTTTTCGATAACCCGTCTCAAGTTTTTTTAATTTTTGTTGATCTGCTATCAGTTTAGCTTGAGCTTGTAATAGCTCGTATTCTAATAATTCAGTATGTAATGTTGCCAATAGTTGGCCTTTTTTTACATGTTCCCCTTCTTGCACTAGCAACTTATTTATATGTTCACTACTATTAAATGCAAGCTGAGCCTCTCTGATATCGATATTCCCGTAAAGAACAATCTTTGTGTCATCAACGGTGTTCTTTGAGTTCAAAAAATAATATATTCCTATAGCTGTCGCAAGTATGAGTACAAATAGAATGATGATTTTTTTGGCCATGAGAGTGTTCCAATTTAGTTTAAAGTTTACAAATATTAGTATAAGTTATTTATATAGAAATTAATGTATTAGATTGAAAGAGCGGCAGTTTCTCGATCATTGATAAGTTTATAGAGACCTATTTTTACAACGTCATTTAACAAAAATTCCATAAATGCATATCCCCAAGCTAACAGTGCAAATTGCCAACTGATAGCGGTCACAAAAATACCGTTCACAGCAAATAAGGTACCGATAATCTCAGTACCAAAAATAGCAGTAAGCAATATAGGCGAAGGTAAGGGCGTATCCCAAAACCAACCTTTATTTCGAGTAACAAAAATAGTGCTATGTCCTGCAATCAGCAGTTTAAGAAAGATAATTGTTTGAATGATATTTTCTTCTAATCCATACTGACGGAGTATAAAAAATAATAAAAATGAAGCTGAAACACCGGTGATACCTAAAACAGTGGCAACGGTAAATAATTCTTTCATATTCCAACGTACAGGGTTGCTGTCTAATTCATTATTGTCGTAGGCAATAGCCATAATAGGTAGATCATTCAGTAAGGCTAGCAATATAACCATCAAGGCAGTAAGAGGGTAAAAATTAAACAATATAATGCTTAACGAAATAAATATGATAATACGAATAGTTTCAGCAATACGAAACATGGCATAACTTTTCATTCGTTCAAATGTGTAGCGCGATTGTTCAATAGCATGGTTAATCACTGATAATCCAGGCTCCGTTAAAATGATATCTGCGGCAGCTCGGGCGGCATCCGTTGCATTCGACACAGCAAAACCACAGTCTGCTTTTTTTAGCGCGGGAGCATCATTGACTCCATCACCTGTCATACCAACAATGTGCCCGGCTTTTTGTAGTGTATCAACAATGGCATATTTATCTTCTGGTAATACTTCTGCAAAAATATCGACCGATTCAATCATTGCCACCAATGCTGATTCATGGGTATGAATAAATTGTTGTTTTAGCAGACTAGTATCATAAATTTGATCCAGTTCTTCTATAACTGTATCAGCAAAATGTTGGGCCTCTTTATGAGATACATTCGGATTCAGTTTATGATAAATGGCGTGCGATAAGGAGCGTGATAACTCTATAATTTCCTGACCTGACTTTCCGGTCACTTGTGTCGAGCGTACGGCACGTTTTTTAAAACCCAACATATGACCAATTTCACGTGCAATAGCGATATTGTCACCTGTAATCATTTTGACTTCTACACCATATTTACGCATATCTTTTATAACTTGTTTTGAATCTTCTCGCGGCGGATCGATAAGAGGAATAAGGCCGATCAAATCAACACTTTTACCCTCATATTGAATTGCCACTGCCAGCGTTCGGTAGCCCTTACTAGCCAGCGAGTCAATACTTTTATTAATAGCAATCAGCTCGTTATCAGACATCTCTGTCATATTTAGTATTACTTGAGGCGCGCCCTTAAAAACAGTAAGTTGAACATTATCTTTGCTGACTACTGCAGAAGTCTGTTTGCTTATTGGATCAAAAGGCGTAAAGCTTTTTTGTTGCCACTGCTGCCAACTGCTATCAGGAAAATGTTGTGCTAAATAATAAAAAAGAGGCGCTTCTATAGGATCATTGTTTTCTTTGCGTGAGGCAAGCACCGCATAGAAAAACAACTCTTGTTCTGAGTGTCCATCACAAAGTATTGGGGGGGCGACGCTCATTTCATTTTTGGTTAATGTTCCCGTTTTATCTGAACAGAAAATATCAACACCTGCCAATTCTTCGATTGCAGTAAGACGAGAAACAATGGCTTTTTTTCGAGCTAAATTAAGCGCCCCTACAGCCATGGTTACCGATAATACTGCTGTAAAGCGACTGGGATAGCTGCGACAGTTAACACCAATGCAAAACGGGTTAGATCCATAAAATCTTCATGTCGGAATAATCCGACGATGATGACCAGTGACACTAATGAGAGTGATAAGATAATTAAAAAATCACCTATTTGAATAACCATTTTTTGAAAATGGCTACGCTCTTCTAATGATGCTTTAGCAACTAATGATGCAACTGAGTTAAATCGAGTATTTACGCCTGTATTGACGACAAGGGCTCGCATTTCACCTTGTTTGATAATTGTGTTGGCATAAGCGACATCGTTGGGACGCTTTGTTACCGGTAATGATTCGCCTGTTAATGAAGATTCATCAATTGATAGATAGTCACCATCAAAAAGGTGAACATCCGCTGGAATAATATCGCCAATACGTAAGTGAACAATATCACCAGGTACCAATTCAGAAGAGGGTATAGCAATAAAATGCCCCTGTCTTAACACGTTCACATTAAGTGTAACTTGCTGTTTCAATGCTTTGAGTGCATTTAATGCACGATGTTCTTGAAAAAAATCTAAAACTGCATTGATCAGTAGCATGACACTAATAATAATAAAGTCTTCCCATTTTTGTACCACAGCAGAAAGAATAGCTGCAATTTCAATCATCCATGGAATAGGCCCCCAAAAACGCCGAAATATGCGGTGCCATAAGGGTTCTTCCTTAGTTTTAATTTCATTAGCACCAAAGTGTTCAAACCTTGTTTTAACTTGACTTTCATTGAGACCATACTCAACGTCAATTGACCAACTTCTTAATATGTCTTCAACATTTTGACCACTGTATTCATCGGTAGCTTTAGTATCAATTTGTATTGTCATATTTAGAATATCTCCTCAAGTGCTTTGGCAAAAAAAGCGGCCAGAAAGACACTGTTTGTGTGATGAGGAATCGTGTCACAGCTCCAAATATTACTTATATTTTCACGCTCTAATTCTGCTAGGGCATCATCAATAAATAAGGCATGTGTTACTAACACGGAAACAGACGCTGGAGAAAATCTCGCCAACTCTTTAGTGGCTGCTAATAATGTTTTGCCTGTACTGGCTATATCGTCAACCAAGATGATATTACGGTTTCGATAGTCAGCATCAGGTAGTGAAACCTTAACGTTTTTGTCGCCATAGCGTTGTTTGGTGGCGACACTATAATCCATATTATAATGAGAGGCGATATCAGCAACCCATTGCTCTGATTCCTCATCAGGTCCGATAAGAAAGGGCTGTTTAATATTTTTTTGGATAAAATGAGCCATGGGCTCTGTTGCGGTGAGATTAATCGCTTTTTTGGTAGGTATCGCCTGTGACAGTTGTGATATGCGGTGTAAGTGTGCATCGACAGTTAAAATGTTGTCAAAATAACTTGCCAACATATTACCAATAACGTGTTGACTTATCACTTCGCCTGTATGAAATGCTTTATCCTGACGCATATAACAAAGGTAAGGGGAGATTAAGCTAATAGTTTTAGCACCTTGATCTCGCACATTTGCTGCGACCATAAATAATTCAAGTAACTTCTCATTAGGGGCATTTAAGCTACGACAAATAATAATATGTTTTGGCAACTGTGCAGGAAGTGTTATTTTACTTTCGCCATCAGGGAAACGATGGATTTTAACCTCAGCATAAGGTAAAGCAGAGGCATTAGCTAAACGACGTGCCTGTGAATGATATTCAGGAAACCCCAGTAATAATGTTGAATCAGTCATGGTTAAGCTCGCTTTGAATTGAATAAGAGGGTTCTTTATCTGCTGCTGCTATTGCAAATTTAAAGTCAGCATTAAATTGGGCGTAAATGGTAAATAAAACTTCTCCTTTTTTAACGTTATCGCCTACTTTTTTATTCAGATATATTCCAGCAGATTTATCCATAGGCGCACCTGCTAGCCGTGCAATTCTCGCTATTTTAAGATTATCAATTGCTTCAATAAAGCCATCTTTAGAAGCAACAATCTGATGCTGTAACTTACCTAATTCTGGGAGGACTAAATTTCTGCCCTGAGAATTGATTATGGCATTCATTTTTTCTAAGGCTCGCCCAGACTCAAGAATATCACGGGCAATTTCATAGCCTTGGCCGCCACGCACATCAAAATCAAACTCGATTATTCGCCCTGCAAGTTGTAATGATTTTTCGCGTAGATCATGCGGGGCTTCGGGATCATTTTCAAGCACTTTCATCACATCTATTGTTTCAAGTACAGGGCCTATTCCACGGCCAATAGGCTGGCTACCATTGGTCAAAACCACCTCAATATGCAGGCCTATTTTGTCACCAACATATTGAAATGTTTTTCGTAGCTTTTGGCCTTCAGTTGAGTTACGAACTTTTGCCGTTTTGCCTATAGGAATATCAATTAATAAATGCGTTGCACCTGCAGCCACTTTTTTTGAGAGTATTGACGCCACCATTTGCCCAGTTGAATCCATAGAAAGAGGGCGCTCAACAGCAATTAGAATATCATCTGCAGGCGCTAAATTAGCGGTGCCTCCCCATACTATGAAAGCACGTTGTTGATGCACCATTTTACGGAGTTTCTGTTGCGACTGATTTACATTAGCTAATACTTCCATCGTATCTGCTGTGCCTGCAGGAGAGGTAATGGCTCGGCTTGATGTTTTAGGTATTAACATGCCATGGGCTGCAACAATAGGAACGATTAACATGGTCGTTCTATTGCCAGGAATACCGCCAATACAGTGTTTATCTGAGACAAGATCCTCTCCCCAATCAAGTCGTTCCCCTGTATTTACCATCGCTCGAGTTAAACTTAAAATTTCGTCACGCTCCATACCGGATTCGGCACAACCCACTAAAAATGCTGTAATTTCAATCTTTGAATAACGGTTATTGACTATGTCTTGGATAATTTTATGATAGGCATCATAACTCAGGCGTTCGCCCGCAATTTTAAGGTGAACAGATTTAAGTGATGAAGGTGGTGACGCATGGCTAATAAAGACCTCAGTACCTTCAGCAAGATTAAGTTGCTGAAAAACTTGCTCACTTAATCCTAATTGATCCGGTGCCGTAATTATTTCATCATCAACAATATTCAATACCGCTATAACAGGATTTCCATTGCCTATACGGTGAATTTCAATCTTGCTAAGCGCTTGAAATCCTTCTGTTCGATAAAGAAGACAGTCGCGATGTAAATAAGCTACATTTTCTTTATACGTATCTATAGCAACACGGCGAAGTTTAAGCGAGGGCATAGTTGATGTTTTGTTCTTCATATTTTAGCTTCTTTTAGTTTCGTTAGCTTGCCAGCGCCACTCTCTAATTTCAGGTAAATCCTGACCATGGTCAAAGATGTATTGCTTGTGTTCAATCAACTTGTCACGCATTAATTGTTTTAAGTAAGCACGTTTCGAACCCAGTCCTTCAATACGATCAACGACATTTTTAACTAAATGAAAACGATCTAAATCATTCAATACTGTCATATCAAACGGTGTTGTTGTTGTGCCTTCTTCTTTATAACCATGAACATGAATATCATCATGATTGTGGCGTTGGTAGGTCAAGCGATGAATAAGCCAAGGATAACCATGGAATGCAAAAATAACAGGTATGTTAGTTGGAAATAGATCATCGTAATCTTTGTCATTAAGACCACTAGGGTGCTGCTCTTTAGACTCCAATGTCATCAAGTCAACAATATTGACCACCCTTATTGTTAATTCAGGTAAATGTTCATTAAGAATTTTGACAGCAGCTAATGTTTCAAGCGTGGGGATATCTCCTGCACAAGCCATAACAACATCAGGCTCACTATCTTTATCATTACTAGCCCATTCCCAAATACCGATACCTGTTTGACAATGGCGAGTTGCTGCATCCATATCGAGCCATTGTAGTTCTGGCTGTTTGCCAGCGACAATAACATTGACACGATCACGACTTTGTAAACAATGCTGTGTCACACAAAGCAGTGTATTGGCATCAGCTGGCAGATAAACACGTATAATCTCTGATTTTTTATTGATCACATGACCAATAAAACCTGGGTCTTGATGTGAGAACCCATTGTGATCTTGTCGCCAAACATGAGAAGTAAGTAAAATATTTAGTGAGGCGATAGGGCGTCGCCAAGCAATTTCTTTGCTGACTTTAAGCCATTTAGCATGTTGATTGAACATGGAGTCAATGATATGAATAAAAGCTTCATAACATGAAAACAGTCCATGCCGCCCAGTCAATAAATAGCCTTCTAACCAGCCCTCACAGGTATGTTCTGATAAAATTTCCATCACCCTACCATCTGCAGCTAGATGGTCATCATAACTGAATGTTTCAGCCATCCAACTACGATTGGTTACATCTAATACAGCACCTAGGCGGTTAGATTTAGTCTCATCTGGGCCCATAATTCGGAAATTTGAATATTGATCGTTTAACGTCATCACATCACGGAGATATTCGCCCATTTTACGTGTTGCCTCACCTAAAATAGTCCCGGGTGTAGCAACCTTCACAGCGTAATCTCGATAATCTGGTAACAAAAGGTCACGTAGCATTAAGCCGCCATTAGTGTGAGGATTCGATCCCATACGGCGTTGTCCTTCAGGTGCAAGACTGGCAATATCTTCTTTCAGTCGCCCCTGATGATCAAATAATTGTTCAGGATGATAACTTTTCATCCACTTTTCTAATGTTTGAATATGATCTGGTTTTTCAGCCAACTCAGCAAATGGCACTTGGTGAGCTCGCCAGTAGTCTTCTAGTCTTAAACCATCAAGCTCTTTAGGACAAGTCCAACCTTTAGGGGTCCGTAAAATAATCATAGGCCAAAGAGGCCGAGTAGAATCACCGGATTGTCGAGCATTGTGTTGAATGTTTTTGATTTCAGCAATAACCGCATCTAAGGTTGCAGCCATTGCTTGATGTACGGATGAAGGTTCAGCGCCCTCAACCAAATAAGGTTTATAACCATAGCCTCTGAAAAGGTTTACCAATTCTTCGCTACTAATACGAGCTAATACTGTTGGATTAGCAATTTTATAGCCATTAAGATGCAATATAGGTAATACTGCACCATCGCGTTTAGGATTGAGAAACTTATTAGAATGCCATGCTGTTGCTGCCGGACCTGTTTCAGCTTCGCCATCGCCCACTACACACGTCACTATTAGATCAGGATTATCAAACGCAGCACCAAATGCGTGACTGAGCGAATAACCAAGTTCACCACCTTCATGAATTGAGCCGGGTGTTTCAGGCGCAGTATGGCTGGGGATACCGCCAGGAAAAGAAAATTGCTTAAATAGGTGTTGCAAACCTGATTTATTTTGAGTGATATTAGGATATAAATCGGTATAACTGCCTTCAAGATAAGTATTGGCAATAATACCTGGCGCACCATGACCAGGGCCGGTGATGTAAATCATATTTAAGTCTTGGGATTTAATCACACGATTAAGATGTGTATAAATAAGGTTTAAGCCTGGTGTTGTGCCCCAATGTCCGAGCAAGCGAGGTTTAATATGAGCTAAAGAAAGAGGCGCTTCTAACAAAGGATTATCCAATAAATATATTTGCCCAATTGAAAGATAGTTTGCCGCTCGCCACCAAGCATCAATTTTGCCTAATTCATTTGCAGATAAAGGTTGTTCTGTAATGGTAAAATTTGTAGGTATCATTGTTAATCCTTATCGTGTTTATTTAATGTGGCAAGCGTGTATTGAGCAATGATTAACTCTTCATTTGTTCTTATTACCCAAGCAGATAGCTTACTATCTTGATGTGAAATACAAGGTTTGTTTTGCTCATTACTTTCTGCATTTATCTTCAATCCAAGCCACTTACATTTTTCAGCAATCGCAGCCCTGATGCCAATTTCATTTTCACCTATTCCACCTGTAAAGATCAGTGCGTCTAGCCCACCTAGTGTGGCTGCCAATGAACCAATAGCGCGTACTATATTGTGTATAAATAATTCAATAGCAAAGCGTGATTCTGGTGTAGGTTTGTTCAATAAGGTTTGAAGGTCGCCACTGATGCCTGAAACGCCTAATAAACCTGATTGAAAATATAATAAATCTGAAATTTGCTGATTTGTCATACCTTGTTGCTGTAGATACAAAACAACTGCGGGATCAATGGAGCCACTACGCGTTGCCATTGGAATACCGTCTAAGGGAGTAAACGTCATCGTTGTCGCCATACTACGACGATTTTTAATTGCACATAAGCTGGCTCCATAGCCTAGATGTGCCACAATGATTTTTCCTTGAGCCTGTTCACCTAGATAATCTGGCAATACAGAGGCAATATATTCATAAGATAAACCATGAAATCCATATCGCCGTATATCTTTCAATGCAGGTATTTTTGGTAAGGCAAAAAACTGCTCAACATCTGGCCTGCTTGCATGAAATGCCGTATCAAAACAAGCTATTTGAGGAAGGGTAGGTTGAAGTTTATTCAGTAAATCTACAGCTTGTAAATTGGCAGGCTGATGGTTTGGTGCTAAGGGGATCAGTGTTTTTAAGTAATCAATAACCTGTTCTGAAAGTAATGTTGGTTGGTGAAGCTTTATTCCACCATGAACAATACGGTGGCCTACAGCTACAATTTCTAATGATTGCGTATCGTTGTTAAACCAATGGAAAAATTGCTGTAGTGCCTGCTTATGATCGTTGGCATCAATTGCCCGATGTATTGTCTGGGTTTCGTTGTCGTGAACAGAAAACGAGCTATTATTTTCCCCTATATGTGTTATCTCGCCTTTATATAATAACTTTAGATTGGTAGGGTTTTTAATTAAAAACAGTGAGAATTTTAGGCTTGATGAGCCACTGTTGATAACTAAAACAGTTTGTAATGATTTATTTACTTTCATTACATTCCAAGACCTAAATGACTAGTATTAAAGTTAACCCAAAATACACTACCAAATAAAAACCATTCCACAAAAATAAACCCGGCAATGGCTAATAACACCATTATTATCGCTGCCATAAAGGCATTGGGGAAGTCATCCACTTCAAAACCAGACACTATCATTGCTGTAATTTGGATCATAAAGGCATTTATAAATAAGGCAAATAATCCAAAGGATAATACAGTTAAAGGCAAGGTTAACACCCATAATAATGGACGTATAAAAGCATTGATGAATCCTAGTATCAATGCTGCTATAAATAAGTCACCAATAGAGTGTGCTCGTACCCCAGGTACAATTTTAGTGACAAGTAGCAAACCAACCGTACTGATGATCCAGATGAATAATAATCCAAATAACATTATTTTCCTCCAACGTTTATTGAATTATATCTGATGCTATCGATAACAACTGTCACCTAAATGACAGATACTTTATTAAGTTATACATAAAATGATAATAAAATTACGTTAACTTTAGAAGTTAAGGTAAGCAGGGTATACGTAGTAGAGCAGTATTGTTTTAAGGAGTTTATATGTCATTCTTTTTTCCAGCAGATTTACCACAAAATCTGCAGACTCTTAGTGACTTAGTTTTAGATTTACGCTGGACTTGGAGCCATAAGGCCGATGTATTATGGCGTATGCTAGATGAGGAAACGTGGGAACGTACTAAAAATCCATGGACGTTATTACAGCACCTTTCAAAACAGCGATTGCAACAGCTTGCTGAAGATGAAGAATTTTGTCAGGAATTAAACCGGCTTACTGAAGAACGAACAAGCTATCTATCTACGGGTAGTTGGTATGATGAAAATAAAACTGACTTAGATATTGGTAAAGTTGCCTACTTTAGTATGGAATTTGGCCTTGGTGAAGCACTTCCTATTTATGCTGGAGGCTTAGGGATTTTAGCTGGTGACTACCTTAAAACGGCCAGCGACCTGGGGCTGACCGTTATAGGTATTGGTTTACTTTATCAAGAAGGTTATTTCCGACAAATGCTAGATGCGCAAGGTCATCAACTTGCAATTTACCCATACAATGAGCCTTCAACGTTACCTATTCAGCCATTATGTAAAGAAAATGGCGAGTGTTTATATATCACCTTAAACCTACCTGGCAGAAAATTAATGTTACGTGTCTGGCAGGTTAATGTAGGTCGAGTTCAGTTGTATTTGCTGGATAGTAATGATCCCATTAATAGTCCTCTTGATCGAGGTATCACTAGTAAACTATATGGGGGTAATAATGAATTACGTTTTCTACAAGAATTAGTGTTAGGTATTGGTGGCTGGCGACTACTCGATGCGATAGGAGATGATATTTCTGTTTGCCATCTTAATGAAGGTCATGCTGCCTTTGTTGTTTTAGAGCGTGCGCGCCAATATATGGAACAAAAAGAGTGTTCTTTTCAAGAGGCCGTCTGGGCAACGCGTGCAGGTAATATCTTCACAACTCACACCCCGGTCGTCGCCGGTTTTGACACTTTTCAACCTCAGTTGATTGAAAAATACTTTCCAATATTTCATAACTTTTTGAGCAAGACAGGGTTAACTTTACAACAGCTTCTAGCTTTAGGTCGTGAAAATCCTAACGATACTTCTGAACCCTTTAATATGGCTTATCTTGCCATGAGAGGCTGTGCTCGTAGTAATGGCGTAAGTGAGCTTCATGGCAAAGTGAGCCGTCAGTTATTTAAAAATCTGTATCCTCGCTGGCCAAAAAATGAGGTGCCTGTAAGTCATGTCACCAATGGTATTCATGTGCCTTCGTGGGATTCATCATGGGCAGATAAACTATGGACTGACGCTTGTGGAAAACAACGCTGGCTAGGCAATACAGAAAGCTTACATCATTCTATTCAAGCAATTAGTGACGAGACATTATGGACGTTACGCACAAAAGAACGAGAAGATCTTCTTCACTATGCACGAAAACGTTTAGCCATCCAGATGGGGCAAATAGGGGCATCACCTGAACAAATCGATGAAACAGAGCAGGTGTTAGATCCCAACGCTTTAACACTTGGTTTTGCTCGACGATTTGCTACCTATAAACGTCCTAATCTACTTTTACATGATAAAGCGCGGCTGATTCGTTTATTAACGAATAATACTAGGCCTGTGCAATTGATTATTGCAGGCAAGGCTCATCCAAGTGATGCTAATGGTCAGTTAATGATTAAGCAATGGATAGACTTTGTGAGTGATCCTAGTATTCGGGGACACGTCGTGTTCCTCGAAGATTATGATATTGCGCTAGCACAGCATTTAGTGCAAGGCGTTGATGTTTGGATTAACACTCCGCGCCGTCCATGGGAGGCGTGTGGCACTAGTGGCATGAAGATTCTAGCTAATGGTGGTTTGAATTTATCTGAATTAGATGGATGGTGGGCAGAGGCTTTTTCTGAAAATGTTGGGTGGTTTGTTGGCGATGGCCAAGAACATGGTTCTAGTTTAGATTGGGATCATGTCGAAGCTGAACAGCTTTATCAACGACTAGAAAATGAAATTATTCCGTTATTTTATAATCGAGATGCACAAGGAATTCCTCGACAATGGTTGCGCCTTGTCAGAAATAGCTTGATGACCTTGGCTCCTCAATTTAGCAGTAATCGTATGGTACGCGAGTATGTAGAAAAATTTTATCATCCAGCTCATGTCGCATACAAACAGCGTGAATCTAACAAGGGTGAAATTGCCAAACAATTATTTGACTGGAGTCATAGACTTCAACAACATTGGGAACAAATTCATTTTAGCAATTTAGAGATAACAAAAAGTGATGCAGGGCACTTATTTAAAATACATATTTATTTAGGTGAAATATCTCCAGATGAAGTTCAAGTGGAGCTTTATTCTGATTTGGTAATAAATAATGCACCTTTAGTTATCCAATGCCAATGCCATGAAAAAATTAGCGGTGCTATTCATGGTTATTGTTATCAGGCTGATATTGAAACAAGATTGGATCCAAATATGTTTACGCCACGCGTGGTGCCTTACCACGCAGATGCACAAATTCCAGCAGAGCAGAACCTAATACTATGGCACCACTAAAAATATCCACGGTTATTGATTACTGAAGGTGAAAAATGGCTAAAAGTAAAAAACAGTTCAAGAATATGCAACCGAGATTAATATTAATCTTAGGGCTATTTGATAATCAGTTTCAAGCAACCCAAGCGGTAGAAAAGTTAATTGAAGAAGATTTTCCAACGCTGATCGACATGGAGAGCGAAGCGGGGTCGATTAGTCGCCAGTAGGCACATTCAGCTGCTTTTACCTGTAGATTGACTAACAGCCCCCCATATATTGTTCAGCGTAATAATTTATGGTTGAATATAAGTTAGCTATATTGGTTTTCAAGGTCCATCACACCAAGCAATTAGAGCTGAAATGTGAAATATTTTCATACTAAAATTACAAGCAATGCTAAACCACATTGCCAGCCCTACTAGAAAAATTGCCGATTTTTACTATTATGATCTAGGTAAGATTACGATGTAGAAAGGATTGTAGAGATACTTTCAATGCTTATTCAGAGTCTATCGGAATAATGATCTGAAATTGAGTTTTTGATTCGTCTGAGGTGGCGTGAATACTACCGCCATGAGCTTCAACAATTGATTTAGTAATCGCTAAGCCTAGTCCTGTGCCTTCGCTGATGCGTTGACGTGATGGATCAACTCGGTAAAAACGATCGAATAATTTAGATAGATGTTCAGTCAGAATTGGCTCGCCTGGGTTTTGCACAACAATACTGGCACTGTATTCAACCTGGCTAAGCGTTATAGTAACGTCCTGTCCTTTACGGGTATACCGTATTGCATTAGAGAGAAGATTACTGATTGCCCTTCGTAGCATTAAACGGTTACATTGAAGTTGAACACTGCCTTCAACGATGAGTGAAACGCCATTCTCTTCAGCCCAAGCTTCATAATAATCGAATAAGCTGTGTATTTCTTGTTCTAAATCGACATCTTCCATTTCAATCGGATCAATTTTATTGTCCGTTTTAGCCAGAAATAGCATGTCAGCAATCATTTGAGATAAACGTTCAAACTCTTCCATATTAGAATAAAGCACTTCTTGATATTCTTCATTGCTGCGTGTTCTAGAAAGAGCGACTTGTGTTTGTGTCATTAAATTAGTGACCGGTGTACGTAACTCATGGGCAATGTCAGCAGAAAAGTTCGATAGTTGATCAAAAGCCTTATCCATACGCATTAACAAGTCATTAAATGAGGTTGCTAAGTTCGAGAGCTCAATGGGTACGTCATGAGGATCAAGCCGCGTGCTTAATTCATTGCTACTAATATGGCTGATTTGATCGGTAATATAGCGTAAAGGACGATGGCCATAGCGTACTGCCAGCCAGCTCATTAAGCCCATTACAAAAATACCTAACAACACCATTCCCCATAAAATAAGGCGGAAATTAGCGATAAAATGCTGATGAAAATCAGTAGAAATAGCCACCATAACTGTATAGGCCATGCCGGTATTACTTTTAGCAGGCTGAAATAATATACGGTAATGATTATTGTCATTCTGCCATTTTTTTACTAGTTGTTGCTCAGGTAACGTCGATAAGGGGATAGGAATTTGCGTAAGGTCCAACTCTGGACTGTTGTAGATTAACTTACCAATGCTATCAGTAATGCGAAGCAAGGGATGGTGATGACCAATCAATATGTCGTCAAAGCGTTGTTGAAGATGCGCTGCATCTTGTTTGGCATCGACAGATTGCAATATGGGTATCACAGCATTAGATATGAGTTTTAACTCTTTTATATCGCCCATTTCAAAATGTTTCTCGATAGAACGTTCCATAATCCAACCGAAAGAAAGAAAGACAATGGTGGCAACAATGCTAAATAATAGTGTGAGCCGTAATGTAAGTGATGTGGGTTGTGACATGATTAAATACTATCAGGTAAATCTAGCATATACCCCATTCCTCGAACGGTATGAATGAGTTTATCTTCAAAGTTATCATCGATTTTAGAGCGTAAACGGCGAATAGCAACATCAATGACATTCGTGTCACTGTCAAAATTCATATCCCACACTTGTGAAGCAATTAAAGAGCGAGGCAAAACTTCGCCTTTATGGCGAATCAACAATTCTAAAAGTAAAAATTCTTTAGCTGTAAGATTAATACGTTGATTGGATCGTGTTACACGA
Organism: Methylophaga sp.; assembly: GCA_002733715.2. GTDB lineage: Bacteria > Pseudomonadota > Gammaproteobacteria > Nitrosococcales > Methylophagaceae. The sequence continues at coordinate 22,029 of NVWQ02000064.1, read as the reverse complement.
TGACGCGTTAAATCTAACTCAAGATCGGCAATAGTTAAAATATGTTGTTGAGTGTCAGTGCTTCCCCGACGAATAATAGTGCGAACGCGGGCTAGTAATTCAGAGAAAGCAAAAGGTTTGACGAGATAATCATCAGCACCTAGCTCTAATCCTTTTACTCTATCTTCAACGCTATCACGCGCGGTCAGAAATAATACCGGCATCGTTTTGTTGGCATCACGCAATGATTTTAATATGCGCCAGCCGTCTAAATCAGGCAGCATCACATCTAAAATGACCAAGTCATAGGATTCAGTCATCGCATGATGGTAACCATCTAAGCCATTATGAATTAAATCAACAACAAACCCAGCTTCAGTTAAACCTTGCCTAAGGTATTCACCTGTTTTGATTTCATCTTCGACAATTAATAACTTCATCTTTAAAGGTTACCCGATATTTGATGAATAGTCACATTACAAATTTGTAATATTAACGTCACTGAGTAGTCAGGAAATTGGGATTATCCTAGTCCTAAATAAATAGCGGGTAAAGTCACAATGGAAAGAAGTGGTAGAATTAAGGAAGGAGAAGTAAGCCATAATACGGTTAAACATGACCATCATATTCCTTATATTGAGGAAGAGCTTATAGACCACCCTCCCCAAAACGATAGTCACCAGCACACACTAGAAGCGATCCCATTTCACAGCTTTTTATTATTTGAGGAATAGAAATGAACGTACCTTTCACAATACGGTTTAATTGTTATCTTTTGGCTTTCCTGTCATTAGCAACCAGTATGACGTTATATGCTGGCGATACAATGCTTACATTAGATTTAGCAATTAAACAGGCTCAGCAAAACGATCCATGGCTGGTTGGAAACAAATATAAACAAGCAGCGTTAGAGTCGGAATCAATTGCAGCAATGGCGCTTTCCGACCCTATTGTATCAATTGGATTGCTTAACGTACCCACCGATGGCTTTGATTATAACCAAGAAAATATGACTCAGTTAAAAGCGGGGATCAGCCAAATGTTTCCGAGGGGGGATACATTACAATTACAAAGTAAAAAACTACAATTATTAAGCAATCAAAACCCTCATCTGCGAGAAGATAGAAAAGCACAAATTGCTGTTAAGGTGGCGGCACATTGGTTCGATGTGTTTAATGCTAAAGAAAGTATTCGTCTTATTGAACAAGATCGTGGCTTATTTGAACAGTTGCTTGAAATTTCTACAGCCAGTTACTCCTCAGCTTATGGCGGCACCCAACAGCAAGATGTTGTTCGTGCCCAACTTGAACTTACTCGCTTAGACGATCGACTTACTAAATTAAAACAGAAACAAGATGTTGCTCAAAAGAAGTTAATTCAATGGGTTAGCGGACAGTTTGTTGAGCACTATACAGATTCAATAAACGTTTCTTTAGACGATACTGACAATCAATCTTTACCTGCTCTGGTATTAAAACAACCTGATTTGTTAGAGCTTGATGACGATATTCTTTCAGAAAAACTAGTGAATTACCTCGTTCGGCACCCTTCTTATTTAGCGCTTGAAAGTCGAATCCAAGCGAGTGAGGCTAATGTGGAATTAACTAAACAGAAATATAAGCCACAATGGGGACTAAATGCGGCTTATAGCTATCGGGCTGATACGCCTAATGGTAGAAGTAGAGCTGATTTTTTATCAATTGGAATTAATTTCGATTTACCCCTATTCACTGAAAATAAACAAGACAAACAACTTCAAGCTTCAATTTCAGAATCAGAGGCGATTAAAACTCAAAAATGGTTATTGCTACGCAAAATGATTGCTGCTTTTCAGGCTAACAAAGCGCAATTAGAACGGTTAGGACAGCGCTCGCAACTTTATGAGCAAGAGTTGTTGCCTAAAATTCGCGAGCAAGCAGAAGCCGCGCTTACCGCTTATACCAATGATGAAGGTGATTTTTCTGAGGTAGTGCGGGCGCGTATTGATGTGTTAGATGCTGAAATAGATTATTTGGGAATAAATGTCGATAGTCAGAAAACAATCTCACAACTTAATTATTACTTAGAAATAAATAATATTGATTCAGTATTGAATGAAGGAAATTAAAGAATGAAAGTATTAAAAAGCCTCTTATTGCTTGTGATTGGTGCCACTATTGGCATCGCTACGATTAAATATATCAAACCTGATTTATTATCAACGATAGTGTCGACGGAAATGGAGGCAGATAATATGCAGGCAGATGAGGAGAAGCCACTGTATTGGGTTGCACCAATGGATCCTAACTTTAAAAGCGATAATCCTGGAAAGTCACCAATGGGAATGGATTTAATCCCCGTCTATGCAGATAACTCAAATGGGCCTGATGAAGGTCCTGGCACAATCAGAATTTCTCCAGATATTATCAATAATTTAGGAGTACGTACGACGTCTGTGGTACGTAAGGCATTGCATACCGGCATTAGAACCGTGGGCTATGTTCAATATGATGAAGATCAATTAATTCATGTTCATCCTCGCGTGGAGGGTTGGGTAGAAAAACTATATGTTAAGGCATCAGGCGATCCTGTAAAACGCGGCCAGCCATTATATACACTGTATTCACCTAACCTAGTAAATGCACAAGAAGAGTATCTTATTGCTTTACAAAGAAAAAATGAGCGGTTAATTAAGGCAGCAGAAGCGCGATTAAAATCACTAGCAATATCTTCTGGTTTTATTCGTAACTTGAAGAAGAATCGAAAAGTTAAACAGTCAGTGACTTTTTACGCACCGCGATCAGGTGTGATAGCCATGCTCAATATTCGTGAAGGTTTTTTTGTAAAACCTGATACAACCATGCTGTCTATTGGGGTATTGGATGAGGTTTGGGTTCAAGCTGAGATTTTTGAACGCCAAGCAGGACAAGTAAAGGTAGGGCTACCTGTAACTATGACGCTAGATTATATTCCGGGTAGAGAGTGGCAAGGTAAGGTGGATTACATCTACCCTACACTAGAAGCTTCAACGCGTACTTTGCGAGTGCGCTTACGTTTCTCGAATAAAGATCGGGCATTAATGCCCAATATGTTTACTCAAATTACCATTCATGCTGATAAAGCGCAACCCGTTTTATTATTGCCTCGTGAAGCGGTGATTAGAACAGGTGATATGGATAGGGTCGTATTGGCGTTAGGAGAAGGTGCATTTAAAGCTGTACAAGTAAAAATTGGTCGCTCAGATGATAATAATATTGAAATAATAGAAGGTGTGAGTGAGGGTGAAAAAGTAGTCACTTCAGCACAGTTCTTGATTGATTCAGAGTCAAGTAAAACGTCTGACTTTAGACGACTAAACCATGGAATGGATATGGATGGGATGGATATAAAGGATGAGCAAAACAAAGATATGTCAGCGGAAGTGGATGGCGTAATAAATTCTATAATGGTAGATCATAGGATGATTAATATTAGCCGAGGTCCTATTGCAAAATGGAATAGGGCCTCGGCGACAGTGGATTTTATTGTCGATAAAAAAGTCGATATTGCTGATTTAGAAAAAGGAACAAAAATTCATTTTGTATTTACGATTGATAATGGCAATTTTGTGATAACAGATATCCAGCTTAAAGATAGTGAACAAGGGGCTAAATAATGATTGTAGGCATTATTCGTTGGTCAGTTAATAATCGTTTTTTTGTCATACTGGCAGCATTGATTATCGTTGGACTTGGTCTTTATTCGGTAAAAAACACACCGTTGGATGCGATACCTGATTTGTCTGATGTGCAGGTTATTATCAAAACCAGTTATCCTGGGCAAGCCCCGCAAGTAGTAGAGGATCAAGTGACGTATCCACTGACAACGGCGATGTTATCTGTTCCGGGTGCAGTGACAGTGCGTGGTTATTCTTTCTTTGGCGATTCTTACGTTTATATAATATTTGATGAAAAAACAGATTTATATTGGGCTAGAAGCCGGGTGCTTGAATACTTAAGTCAGGTTGCACCCAATTTACCACCTACCGCAAAACCTCAGTTAGGGCCTGATGCAACGGGTGTGGGTTGGGTCTATATCTATGCACTAGTAGATAAAACAGGTCAAAATGATATTAGCCAGCTTCGCAGTATTCAAGATTGGTTCTTAAAATATGAGTTACAAACTGTGTCTGGTGTATCTGAAGTTTCTGCAATAGGTGGTATGGTTAAGCAGTATCAGGTACAGGTTGACCCAGATAAATTGCGTGCTTATGGTATTCCACTGACTCAAATCCAGGTGGCTATTCAGCGAGGTAATCAGGAAATTGGCGCTTCTGTAGTTGAAATGGCTGAAGCGGAATATATGGTGCGTGCGACGGGTTATATAAAAGGTATTGATGATCTTAACAATATACCTCTAGGCGTAAATAATAATGGCACGCCCTTACTGCTAAAAGATGTGGCAGAGATTAGTACCGGTCCACAAATGCGCCGAGGTATTGCTGAATTAAACGGCGAAGGTGAAACGGTGGGTGGCATTGTGATTATGCGTTTTGGTGAAAATGCTCAAACCACCATTAATGGCATAAAAGCAAAATTGGAAGAATTAAAAGCAGGTTTGCCCGAAGGCGTTGAAATTGTAACGGTGTATGATCGCAGCGCTTTGATTGAACGTGCGGTTGAAAACCTAGGACACAAATTATTAGAAGAATTTATTGTTGTGGCATTCGTCTGCATGATTTTTCTTTTCCATATTCGCTCATCATTAGTGGCCATTGTCAGTTTACCAGTGGGTATATTGGCTGCATTTATTATTATGCATGCCCAAGGTATTAACGCCAACATTATGTCATTAGGAGGTATCGCCATAGCCATCGGTGCTATGATTGACGGTGCTATTGTGATGATTGAAAATATGCACAAGCACATAGAACGTACGCCATTGACCAAGGAAAATCGCTGGCAAATTGTTATTGACTCAGCGACCGAAGTGGGTCCTGCGCTCTTTTTTAGTCTGTTGATTATTACTATTAGCTTTGTCCCTGTATTTACATTAGAGGCACAAGAAGGACGAATGTTTGCACCGTTAGCATTTACCAAAACCTATGCAATGGCGGCATCGGCTTTTCTTGCGATTACCTTGGTGCCGGTATTAATGGGTTATTTTGTGCGTGGCAAGATTCTTCCTGAACATAAAAACCCGGTTAATCGCTTGTTAACATGGATGTATATGCCAGCATTAAAAGGGGTGTTAAAGCTTCCGTTACTCACTATAGTGATTGCAATAGTGATTGCTGTAATAGGTTTTATGCCTGCAAAAAATATTGGTAGTGAATTTATTCCGCCTTTAGATGAGGGTGATTTAATGTATATGCCTACAACCTATCCTGGTATATCTATTGGTCAAGCACGTCAATTACTGCAACAAACAGATAAATTAATTCGTACAATACCGGAAGTGAAAACTGTCTTTGGTAAGGTGGGACGAGCTGAAACGGCAACCGATCCAGCACCTTTGACCATGATAGAAACGTTTATTCAGCTCAAACCTCATTCAGAATGGCGCGAGGGCATGACCACGGAGAAACTCAAAAAAGAATTAGATAGTTTGATTAAGTTCCCTGGTGTAACCAATGCATGGGTTATGCCGATAAAAACACGTATCGATATGCTAGCAACGGGTATCAAGACCCCTGTGGGAATAAAAGTAGCTGGTCCAGATCTGCAGGTTATTCAACAAATAGGCCAGCAATTAGAAACAATCATTAAGGATGTTCCAGGCACGGCATCTGTTTATTCAGAGCGTGTTGCGGGGGGGCGTTATATTAAAATCGATATTCAACGTGCAAAGGCAGCACGTTACGGTCTTAATATTGCGGACATACAACAGGTAATAGCCACAGCAGTGGGTGGTATAAATGTCTCTCAATCGGTTGAAGGTTTAGAGCGTTACCCAATCAATATTCGTTATCCACAAGATTATCGAAACTCGCCTGAACAAATGGCATTGTTACCGATAATAACCTCAAAAAATGAACGTATAGCCTTGGGTGATGTAGCAGACATTTATATTGAAGATGGTCCACCGGCAATTAAGAGTGAAAATGCACGACTTAATGGCTGGACTTACATAGATATAGAAAATGTAGATGTCGGTACGTATGTGGTAGATGCACAAAAAGTGGTGAAAGAACAAATAGAGCTACCAGCAGGATATTCTTTAATTTGGTCAGGGCAGTATGAATATATGCAACGTGCCAAAGAAAAGCTGACCTATGTGATTCCAATTACCTTAGCGATAATAATTATTTTACTTTACATTAACTTTCGACGTGTTGCAGAGGTCGCTATTATTATGGGGACGCTACCGTTTGCAATGGTAGGGAGTATCCAATTAATGGTATTTCTTGATTTTAAATTTTCTGTCGCTGTTGGTGTTGGCTTTATTGCTTTAGCCGGAGTTGCAGTTGAAATCAGTGTCATCATGTTGATATATTTAAATCAAGCTTATGAACGAATGCGTAGTGACTGTGAACAACAAGGCATTAAGCCAACAGTAGAAGTTTTACGCCAAGCCATAATGGATGGTGCAGGCATGCGAGTTAGGCCCGTTATGATGACCGCAGCAGCAATTATTGTCGGTTTATTGCCTGTAATGTATGGTACTGGAACGGGATCTGAAGTGATGAGTCGTATTGCCGCACCCATGGTGGGCGGTATGATTTCGGCACTTATTATGACCTTATTGGTGTTGCCTGTTGTTTATTTTGCTTGGAGAAAACATTCGATCAAAAAGATCACTTGATTCAGTTGAATCCAAGAATGATAACAGGTATAGAATCAAGATTTGATTACAAAAAAGTCATGAGTTTGTAATCATTCTGACGACATAGTGAACTCATACTATGCATATGATTATCACAAACAAGAGAATATTCAGGACAATTAGTAATGGAAAAATATAAGCAGCCCATATTAACATCAAGTTCACGAAGACAATTTGTACAGGGTCTAGTTGCCGGTGGCACTATACTTGGACTGTCTTCGTGGTTGAACCCCGCACTGTCAGCACAAATAGCTGAGACAGAAACAGGGGGGGCACCGGTATTGACAGGTACAGCATTTGAATTAACTATTGCTGAAACGATGGTTAATTTTACCGGAAAACCACGGATGGCAACGACTGTAAATGGATCTATTCCCGCACCTACTTTACGTTGGCGTGAAGGTGATACGGTTACCATCAAAGTCACTAATCGCTTATCCGTTCATACCTCTCTTCATTGGCATGGAATTTTGTTGCCATACCAAATGGATGGTGTGCCAGGAGTGAGTTTCGCAGGTATTGCACCAGGTGAAACATTTGTTTATCAATTCAAAGTGCAGCAAGCAGGTACCTATTGGTATCACTCACATTCTGGCTTTCAAGAACAAACAGGCATGTATGGTGCCATATTATAGAACCGGCTGAAAGTGATCGAATTAAAGCAGATCGTGATTACGTGGTTCAGTTATCCGACTGGACAGACAAAGATCCGATGGATGTATTTGCAAAATTAAAAAAGCAAAGCGATTACTATAATTATAATCAGCCTACAGCGATAGATTTCTTTAAAGATGCATCTGATATGGGCTTAGAAAAGGCTCTGAGCAAACGTCGCATGTGGAATCGGGCGAGGATGAGCCCCACCGATCTCGCTGATTTATCAGCCGCAACCTACACCTACCTTATGAATGGCACCACACCAGCAGGCAACTGGACAGGTTTATTTAAACGAGGTGAATGTATACGGTTACGCTTTATTAGTAGTGGTACCCAAACCTATTTTGATGTACGTATTCCGGGATTAAAAATGACCGTTGTGCAAGTCGATGGTCAAGATGTTGAACCTGTAACGGTTGATGAATTTCGATTTGGTCCGGGTGAAACCTATGACGTGATTGTGGAACCGAAAGATGATCGTGCTTACACCATCTTTGCTCAAACACTAGGACGAACAGGTTATGCACGAGGTACATTAACACCGAATCTTGAATTGAAAGCTGAAGTGCCAGAAATAGACCCCGCAGAGTGGCTCACAATGGCTGATATGATGGGTGCGATGATGCATGATGGCATGGACATGCAAGGCATGCAGCATAATGGTCACAATATGAAAGGCATGAATAGGATGCCAACAGTGAAAGTAAATCATGCCAAAACCGAATATGGTCCCAGTGTAGATATGCGTGTTGATACACCGCGCACTAATCTTGATGATCCTGGCATCGGTTTACGTAATAATGGCCGTAAGGTATTAACGTATGCTGATCTACATACAATAGGGGGCCCAATTGACCAGCGAGATGGGGAACGTGAGCTAGAACTCCATCTTACAGGGAATATGGAACGCTATACATGGTCACTTGATGGATTGGAGTTTGGACAATCAACCCCCATTCATTTTAAACATAATGAACGAGTCCGTGTCATTTTACATAATGACACTATGATGACGCATCCCATGCATTTACATGGCTTGTGGAGTGAAGTACTGTCGCCTGGAGGAGATTTTCAGACACGACGACATACCATTAGTGTGCAACCTGCTCAACGTATTAGCTTTTTAGTCACGGCTGATGCATTAGGTCGATGGGCATGGCATTGCCATTTGCTCTATCACATGGATGCGGGAATGTTTCGTGAAGTTGTAGTGGCGTAAGGAGAACCATAATGAAAATTAGACCTATTGTGGGATTAGTATCAATACTACTTTCTCTTAATATGACGCAGGCTATAGCTGATGAAATGGAAAAAATGGATCATGGCAATATGCAAGGTGAGGAAAATACTGCCTCTTCAGCAGAAAATGATTTCCAGATGGATAATGATGCACGAATCAGGTCAATGCAAGGCGGCAAAGCCCCCCTCAATGCTCGTGACCCACATGCATTTTCTGATGGTTATGATTTTGGTGAAATTCCTCGACCAGTATTAGCGGATGAGCATAATTTTGGTTCATTATTGGTTAGTCGCTTAGAGCAAGTGAAATCGGATAAGAATACATCAACAACGTATGATCTACAGGCATGGTATGGGCGAGACTATGATCGTCTTGTTCTCAAAGCAGAAGGTGATATTGACAGTAGCAATTTACAAGAAGCGAGAACTGAATTGCTGTGGGGACATGCTATTGCTACTTTTTGGGATGCGCAATTAGGTGTGCGTTATGATTATGGGCGTGAAGATGTTGACAGAACCTGGTTGGCTTTTGGCGTGCAAGGACTAGCGCCTTATTGGTTTGAATTAGACGTTGCTGCTTATGTCGGTAAGTCAGGTCGAACGGCACTGCGATTTGAGTCGGAATATGAATTATTACTGACACAGAAATTGATACTGCAACCTCGTTTTGAAATGAATTTATATGGTAAATCTGATCCTAAACGTGGCCTTGGTAGTGGGCTTTCTGATTTAAGTGCAGGTATTCGACTGCGTTATGAAATAGCACGTGAATTTGCACCTTATATAGGGGTTGAATGGGCCGCACAATTTGGCAATACAAAAGACTTAACGAAAGCGTCAGGTGGAGATCCAAATGAAGCACGTTTAGTGGCAGGGGTTAGGTTTTGGTTTTAAATCGTTTGACAATTATTATTTAACCTAGGTTCTGGGTTAATATAGGTACAAAACTTATCAATATTTTGTTCCAACCATCTGTTTTAGTGGATATCAAAGCAGATTTATCAATAATAGCCAGCAGCTATTAGAAATGAGTATTTGCATCTATTAAACGCACCTTAATTAAATTCATATTCCTTAATATATAGATAAAGCTTTCCTGATATTACGTTTAATTAAAAAAATGTCCCATTACAAATTTGTAATGCTTAAGTCACTAAATCGACAGGGTTATTTTATTATTATATATTTAACCTGAAGTGAGATATGAATCATGGCTAAATTTATAGATGGCAAGATAGTCGCTAAAAAGAAATGGACAGACAAGCTGTTTTCATTACAAGTCGAGGCCAAAGTTGATCCATTTGAAGCAGGACAATTTGCCAAGCTTGCACTAGATATAGACGGTGATCTTGTTAGTCATCCGTATTCCTTTGTAAATGCACCTCACCAAAATCCACTAGAGTTTTATTTTACGCTTGTCCCAAGTGGTTTACTAACCACTCAGTTAGTAAAGCTTGATCAGGGTGACTCAATTTTAATTTCACGGCATGCATCTGGCTTTCTTAGGTTATCTGAGCTACCTCAAGCCAAGTATTTATGGTTACTTTCTACCGGAACGGGTATAGGCCCATTTCTTTCTATTTTAAATACTAAAGAATCATGGCGGCGGTTTGATCGTATCATATTGGTACACGCTGTACGCTATGAAGATGATCTGACTTATAGAGAATCGATAAGTAAACTTTTAACCGAATATGGTGAACAGTTTCGATATATACCTTTTGTTAGCCGCGCTATAACCTCGTTTGCGTTACAAATGCGAATTCCTCAATCAATAGAAGAAGGACTACTTGAAGCACATGCTGGTATTCCACTTTTGCCTGAAAGTTCCCAGATCATGATATGTGGCAATCCTAATATGGTAAAAGATACTACTGAAATATTATTGTCAAAAGGGTTTAAAAAAAATAAACGAAAAGAAAAAGGTCAGGTCACTGTGGAAAATTACTGGTAATCATGTTTTTAAACTTGCCCATAAGACAATGAAAACAAGTTGTAATTTATTTACCTATAAAACAGTTTTCGATTTAATGTTAAAAACAATATGAAAAAAAAGCTTTCCAGAGTCATGCCTATATTCCAAATGCAATTTTTGCTATTAATGGTATCTGTTTTTACAATATCCATTGGCTACGGCATAGCTTTACCAATATTACCTTTTTTATTGGAAAACCGTTTTGGAGGAAGCGCTGGTTTTTCTGTTGCCTTTCATACCGGAATGCTGACAGGCATCTTTATGTTTATGTTATTTATATGCGCACCTATTTGGGGAAGGCTATCTGATAATATAGGTCGCCGTCCTGTAATTATAATAGGGCTCGGTGGTAGTATTCTAGCCCTACTATTGTTTGGCTTTGCTCAACAGCTTTGGTTTGCTTATCTTATGCGTGCATTAGGTGGCGCTTTAGCTTCTGCAGTTTTACCTGTATCTCTTGCCTATATCAGTGATTCCTGCTTTAAAGAACGTCGGGCGCGACGCTTTGCTTGGATGAGTGCATCTGCAACATTCGGAATATTAATTGGGCCAGTGATTGGTGGCTGGCTAAGTAGTCTTGATTTTTGGACGAACAAAACTGGTTTTGATGCGAATTCTTTGCCATTTGTGATCGCTGGACTATTTGGCTTAATGGTTTGGGGGCTACTCATTATTAAATTGGATGAGCCAAACAATATCAAGCCAAATTCAAGCAGTGTTATTGATAAACACAATAAAAAAGATAACAACCCTTCAAATATATTATTAATTTTAGCACTACTAGGCATGTTTGCACTGGGTAGTTTTGAAGTAGGAATAGCATTGCAAGGCCAACAAACACTTCTCCTTTCCCCTTTTCAAATAGGTATTTTGTATATGGTATGTAGTGTAATGATGATCATTGTCCAGGTTTTTCTGTTCTCAGCACTTGTACGTCGATTTACCTTTATTCAGATCATAAGTGGGGCATTGCTCTTAATGGCGTTGGGGTTAATTATATTTCCTGTAGTATCACGATTTGAAATAGTGCTACTAGCCGTTGCACTTATAGGATTAAGTTCAGGTGTATTAGTACCTATTCTAGCTTTTGAAGCATCACTCTCTTCCGAAATATCTCATGGAAAAATATTGGGGAAACAGACCGCAGCCGGCAGTTTGGGGCAGGCACTAGGATCAGTCTTTGCTGGAGTACTTTTCAGCATATTTACTCAGGCGCCATTTTGGTTCGCTGCCAGTTTACTAATTAGCGGGATATTTCTGGGTATGAGATTGAGGCGTATTCAGCCTGAGTTAAACTAGTAAGGTTCTGTTTTCTCATAAAATATCCGCACTATTTAATATCTGTATCATTCAAGATGAATAAACAGTTTTGATGGCATTGTTCACCACAGCTATACACTTCTCATTATCCCATAACCAAGGATGGTGACCTGAATTGTCAAGTGTGGACAATGTCCATTTAGGTAAGGTGGTAGTGAGGTTGTGTACCGTTTGATAAGGTGCGGTTGAATCATTTTTTGCATGAATACAATAAACGGACATATCTAATTCAAGACTATGAATATCTTGAAGAAAAGCTTGGTTATAAATAACCTTCCACAAAGTTGAAATTGAAGACATAATATTATGCTTGACTAGGTCGTTAATCACTTCTGGTGGGTATGAATCGAGAAAATGAGGGAGTATTTTTTTTGCTAGCCGTCTTGTGGTCATACAAGTAAGGGCTGCAACGGCCATATTTGTCATAAGCCATCCACTTGGGGTTTGCCTCATCCATGAGTAAGCATTTGGCTTGTTGACAAACAGAGGTAGGCTAATTAAAACAAGCGCTTTCACTCTGTCAGGATGTTTCTGAGCAAATCTGAGAGCTAGTATAGCGCCTAAAGAATGACCAACCAAGATAAATGAAGGATAGCTTGCTAGTGCTTGTTCAATTGCCTTGATATGCTTTTCTTGAGTATAAATTTGCCAAGGCTGAGGGGAGTCACCAAACCCTAATAAATCGGGGCGTACAATGTGATAGTATTTTGATAAGTTCTCTAGGCCTGTATTCCAATAGCGATGTGTGCCTCCTAAGCCATGCAACATGACGATGGTTGGGTTATTAGGTTTTTCATTATCGATTAGGTTTAACATTAATGACATTTCAAGCTGTTTATAGCTGATGAATGTGGTAATGAATCGAATTTTTGAAGCTATTAAAGACCTGTTTTGTTTGCATTATATTTATCCCCTTTACATCTTATATTTTCAAAGCATAAACTAATCTTGCAGCCCTGAATAGTGACTATCTCAAATTTAGAATGCACCCGATAAAAAGTAAGTAATCTGAATAACAGAAAATGGTTGTGGAGTATTTTCCCATTACAACATTGTAAGCTTGATGTCATTATAACGACATCAAATTTTGCTACTATTTAGCCATAGGAATAATAAATAAGGATGTCATTAATTACCGAGGAGATATAGATATGGCAAATGATCCAGTATGCAAGATGAATGTGGAAGTTGATATGGCATCTGCATCAGCAGAATATGAAGGTAAACAGTATTATTTTTGTTCTAATACTTGTTATCAATTGTTTATGGCAGAGCCTAAAAAATATACTAATGAGGATACGCCACCGAATCATTCTTGCTGTGGCGGTGGACATTAAGACAGGCAATATAACAATACCCATGACCAGCAGATTGAATGGTCATGGGTACAGATAAATGGAAGCTCATAAGTATCAATATTAATGCATCAAAATTTGCTCCAAACAACAGCCACCATAAAATACGTCAGTACAATAGATAGATTCCATCTTATTCTCAATATCTGTTAACGTATATTTTTGTGTGGCCTGTTACTGGAATAAAAATGCAGCAGAATAGAGTAGTGATACCTTCACCTAGAAAAATTACTATTAAAAAAAATTGTTGTCTGTGGCGATATTTATCTTTTTTTATTTTGTCTTCACTTATTTCTATATTTTCAAACTCTATTCTGGCGACTGAGTTTAGTGACGCATCACAGCAACAAGTTAAAAAGATCATTAATAATAGATGTGTAATTTGTCATGGTTGTTATGATGCCCCATGTCAACTTAAACTAACTTCTTACGAAGGTCTGGTGCGTGGGGCTAACTCAAATCCGCTTTATAATCCATCAAGAATAAATGATGGCGAACTTACAAGATTATTTATTGATGCTCATTCAGCACAACAATGGCGGCTATTAGAATTTCATTCAGTTATTACACCTGATGAAGCATCCGCTAGAGAAAGTATCGTTGCAAAATTACTTGAGCAAAAAAAAATATTCAAACAGGATGATGGTAAACCGTTAGCCAATCATTTTCCACTTGATATTACGCGCGAATTGAGTTGTCCTTCGAATGATGAAGTATCGCAATTCCTGAATAAAAATCCACAATTTGGTATGCCCTATGGTATGGCAATAATACCTGAAGAGGAACAAGACTTACTAGAGCAATGGATTGAGGTTGGGGCCCCAAATTTTGATGTTCAACATAATATAACGACTAATGTAAACAAACAAATGGCTGAATGGGAGTTGTTCTTAAATCGTCGTACTAATGAACAAAAACTAGTTTCGCGCTATATATATGAGCACCTTTTTTTAGGGCATATGACTTTAAAGGATCAAAAAAAGTCTTATTTTTTTAGAATGATTCGTTCAGTTACTGCTCCAGGTGAACGAGCGATAGAAATTCCTACAGCTCATCCCAATGGTGAGCCAGGGGTAGAGTTTTATTATAGATTAGTACCTATAACATCAACACTAGTTGATAAAACACACTTTACATATATGCTCTCACCCAATAAATTGGAACGATTTAAACAGCTATTTTTTTCTGAGAAGTGGACTGTAAAACATTTACCCGAATACACCGAACGATATGCCAGCAATCCATTTTTAACATTTCAAGATATACCCGCTCGTGCACGTTACCAATTTTTACTCGATGATGCTTATTATTTCATAACAAACTTTATAAAAGGACCCGTTTGTCGTGGCCAGGTTGCACTTAATGTTATTAATGATTACTTTTTCGTTAATTTTCTTTCACCCGACTATGATTTAGCTATTATTGATAAGACATACTTAAAAAATGGGTTAGATTATTTGGCGTTGTCAAAAAATAATCCTGAAATTAGTGACTTTGCTTCAAGTTGGTTGGATCGCCTTACAGAGCATCAAGAGTACCTTGAGTATCGAGATAATATTTATGCTACAAATGCGCTTACAAAAGAAGGCTTTTCACTGAATGCTATTTGGCAAGATCCCAAGTTAGAAAATGATAAGCTCACAGTATTTAGACATTTTGATAGTGCTACGGTGGTAAGAGGGTTTGTAGGAAATAAACCAGCCACGTCTTGGGTGCTAGATTATCCAACATTAGAACGTATTTATTACAATCTTGTAGTTAATTACAATGTGTTTGGCAATGTTTCACATCAAGTGTTAACACGGCTTTATATGGATTATCTACGTATGGAGAGCGAGTCTCTTACGCTTGCTTTTTTACCTAAAAAAGAAAGGGAGGAACAGTTAAAGAGATGGTACGACGGGATACTGGCACAAACCAAAGTTTTTTTTCTTCATTCAAAGTTGATGTTTAATATTCCGACAAAAGTCCAGTTTCAATCAGAGAATTATTTTAAAGAGCTTATTGAACAAATTCGAAACAGGCAAAAAGATTCCCTCACTCAGCAGAATAGCAATCTCTTTAAGGCACTGAATGAAAAACAGGCAAAATCATCATCATGGATCAAGTTGATGCCTGAAGTTGTTTATATAGTAATCTACAATCAAGATAAAGAATTGCAAAATGTTTTTACTTTATTGAGAAATAAAGCACATAGTAATGTGTCCTTTATTTTTGGAGAAGATTTGAGGCGCTTACCAGATGAAGATACAACTACGCTTCTCAGAGGAACAGTAGGGAGTTATCCAAATTTTATCTTCACATTATCTAACAATTCAGTTGATGATTTTATTGAACAACTGGTGAAGACAAAAGATGAAAATGCTCTTATGCAGCTCGCTTCACAATTTGGCGCTCGTAGAACGAGTCCAGCAATATGGACAGTATTAGATGATTTACATCACTACAGAAAAGATGTCCTAAAGTTGGATGGTTTATTGGATATGAGTAGATACCGCAACCTGTAAATTCTTTACCTCCTTTTCCTTTATTCTTTCATTACAAAATTGTAATGAAAAGGTCACAAAACAGACAGGGAATACGCTTTAATATTTGACTTATAAATAGAAAGTTAAAGGAGGAGATGGCTCAATGACAATATCTGAATTATGTCATGTTTGTAGCATGAAGCCTGACGCAAGCATTTCATCACTTGAGTACCATAAAATGTATTTCCACTTTTGCTCTCAGCAATGCCGGGATACCTTTATTGCCCATCCCAGTCTATATACTGTTAAGGCTGAAAAACAATATAAACATATTCTGAAACGCAGAATTATGACTTTGGCGGCACCATTAGACAAAGACTCAAATGAATTGCTAAAGGCAAGCTTGGCTGAGATGATGGGAATCAACGATGTGAGTATTGACGATGACAAAATTTCTATCAGTTATGACCTGCTACAAGTAACAAGACAACAAATAGAAAATCGATTGGCTGAGATTGGAATAAAGCTAGGTAGTGATTGGATGGAACGTTTGCGGCGAGCTTGGGTTCATGACAGTGAAGAAAATGAATTAGATAACCTTGCTGCCCCCATACATTATTATCATCGACCTTCGCCAAAATAATAGCAAACAGAAAAATAGGGTTACCAAAGGATAAAAAATGAATAAACCAGAAAAATTTAAACTATCAAAACGAATTCAAGTATTGATTTTTGCCTTGATAGTTATTGTCGGCATGATTGGATTCAGTACATGGAGTAAGGCATCCAAAAACAATGCAGATGCTGTACTTTCGGCGATAGAAACAGAGCAGATCTTACCAGAGATTGTGGTCTATAAATCAGCTACCTGTACCTGTTGTCATAAATGGGTAACGCATCTTGAAACTGCAGGATTTACTGTACAGGCACATAACCGTGAAGATATGAATAGTGTTAAATCGTCACTCGGTGTAATACCAGGTTTGGCATCCTGTCATACCGCCCTAATTGACGGCTATCTCATAGAGGGGCATGTTCCTGCCAGTGATATTAAAAGGTTGCTAGCAGAGAAGCCCCAAAATATTGTAGGTCTTACAGCACCAGGAATGCCACGGTTCTCACCAGGTATGCAAGCTGAAGGTCTCCTTCCCAAAGGGTATGACGTATTAACATTTGATGAAAATGGCAATACACAAGTGTTTAGTCAATATTAATGTAACTCTTTCCAAAAAGGAATAATAATCATGCCAGAAATCATCCCGAATTATCATCCAATATTAGCGCATTTCACCATAGCACTACTTAGTATATCAGTCGTATTTTATGTGCTTAGACTATTATTGCCTATTAATCATCGTTGGCGAGAACAATGGTTAAATATGGCGAATTGGAGTTTATGGACAGGCTGTCTATTTGCAATAGCTACCGTGATAGCTGGCTGGTTCGCCTACAACTCCGTGGCGCATGATACACCGTCACATGCCGCGATGACCTTGCATAGAAATTGGGCAATACCCACAGCCGTTTTATTTTTATTAATTGGTTTTTCAAGCATACGTTTGGCTATCGGCAAAAAACTACCTGGCTTTAAGTTTATATCGGTTTCTATAGTTGCAGCAATTATGCTAATGGTAACAGGTTGGTTGGGTGCTGAGGCAGTGTATCGCTATGGGTTAGGTGTGATGTCATTGCCTAAAGTTGAAGCAGGCGCAGATGGCCACAATCATAGTCATGGTTCTGAACCCTCAGCAGATAGTAATTCAGATGGACATAATGACAGTCATGAAATGACCGCCCCTGAAATGATAGAAAAGCCGATGGGTGAAGCAATGCAGCCTGCCGAGGAGCATGGAAGCCATGCTCATGATGAAATGGAGGATTTGCCTGTTCAAACTACGCCATCAGATGGACATAATCACGCACATTAATGATGGAGTAGCAAGAAATGTGTTGACCTGTGTGTCGCACCTAGGATTTACACTCTTAATTGAACCGAAAAATGGTGTTGGAGAATCTAAATGCTAACAGTGGGTGAATTATCAAAAAAAGTGAATATAACCGCTGATGCGATTCGTCATTATGTGCGGATTGGGCTATTAACACCTTCTCGTGATCCTGATAATGGCTATAAGTTATTTGATCACGACGAAGTGAAAAAAACAGCCTTTATTCGCCGTGCAAAATTATTGGGATTCACATTGCATGATATTCAAATAATCTTAAATCATAGTGACAAAGACGAGTCACCCTGCCCACTAGTGAGAGATCTTATCGAACAACGTCTTATAAAGAATCAAGAAAGACTGAGCGAATTAAATACCCTGCAACATCGAATGGAGCAGGCAATAGATAAATGGCAAACCATGCCGGATGGTACACCGGATGGTGATGCAATTTGCCAATTAATAGAAGCAATATGATGAAGGGGAATAAAATGAACGTTGATCCAGTATGCGGTATGAAAGTGGATGAAAACAGTAAACACATTACTAAATTAGAGGGTGAGACCTATTATTTTTGTAGTGAATCTTGCTTAACTAAATTTATTGCTTCACCTCAGGATTATTTGTCAGATAAGAAAAAGGGTGGCTGTGGATGCGGCCATAATAAAACAGCTTCAGTTGAGGAAGAAAAGGCGGGAGGGTGCTGTGGTGGAGAACATGACAATAATAAAGCAAAGCCAAAGGATGAGCCACATAGTTGTTGCGGTGGACAGGAACAAAACAATGTCATTTTACCTGTAGCAAAAGGGTCAACCGATGGCGAGGTGATTTATACCTGTCCTATGCATCCTGAAGTTGAATCAATCAATCCTAATGAGCCTTGCCCTAAATGTGGTATGGCTTTAGAACCAAGAGATGTGCCACTTGCTACAACAAAAACAGAATATACCTGTCCGATGCACCCAGAAATTGTGCAGGATCACCCTGGTAGTTGTCCAAAATGTGGCATGGCATTAGAACCGCGAACGGTAGAAATTAATGAGGATAACAGTGAACTGAAGGATATGACACGGCGATTGTGGGTCAGTGCCATATTGGCGATCCCTGTATTTTTTAGTGCAATGATTGCTGAATTTTGGCCTGAAACGATTAATGCCATTATTTCTCCTGTTACAAGACAATGGGCTGAACTTGTATTATCAGCCCCTGTTGTATGGTGGGCGGGCTGGGTATTCTTTCAGCGTGGTTGGCAATCCATTATTACTCGCAATCTGAATATGTTCACTTTGATTGCTATTGGTGTAGGTATAGCATGGATCTATAGCTTTATAGCTGTTGTTGCACCGGGAATATTCCCTCAAGCCGTATTCAATGAATCAGGTGTTGTGCCCGTTTATTTTGAAGCAGCTGCGGTTATTACAGCACTTGTTTTACTTGGGCAGGTGATGGAGTTGCGAGCAAGAAGCCAAACAAATGCTGCCATCAAATTATTATTGGGACTAGCACCGAAAACAGCCCGAATTGTACGGGAAGATGGAACAGAAGAAGATATTCCACTAGAACACGTTCAGGTCGGAGATATCTTACGTGTTAGGCCAGGAGAAAAAATCCCAGTTGATGGTGTAGTCACTGAAGGCGAAAGTAATGTTGATGAGTCTATGGTGACGGGTGAGCCGATTCCTGTTACAAAATCAGATGGAGAGAAATTAATAGGTGCGACCGTTAATGGCACGGGTAGTCTATTAATGAAAGCTGAAAGAGTGGGTGCAGATACCTTACTTTCACAAATTGTCAAAATGGTAGCTGATGCTCAACGCTCTCGTGCACCCATTCAAAAGTTAGTGGATGTGGTAGCTGGGTATTTTGTTCCTGCTGTGATAGTCATTGCAATCATAACGTTTATTGTTTGGAGTATTTGGGGGCCTGAACCCGCATTAGCTTATGCCTTGATAAATGCCGTTGCCGTATTAATTATCGCTTGCCCATGTGCATTGGGTTTGGCTACACCGATGTCCATTATGGTGGGAACAGGCAAGGGCGCCATGATGGGGGTCTTGATAAAAAATGCTGAAGCATTAGAAGTTTTACAAAAAGTCGACACCTTGGTGGTGGATAAAACAGGCACTTTGACCGAAGGAAAACCTAAATTAGTTTCTGTCACCGCGACAGATGATTTTAAAGAAGACGAAAATTTACGTTTAGCAGCAAGCTTGGAAAGAGCAAGTGAACATCCATTAGCAGAAGCTATTGTAAAAGGTGCTGAAGATAAAAGCATTAAACTTGCTCAAACAGATGATTTTCAGTCAATCACTGGCAAAGGCGTAACAGGAATTGTTGATGGCCATAAACTTGCCTTGGGTAATATCAAATTACTACAGAGTCTTAACATCAATGTAGGAGAGTTGCCTCAGCAAGCAGATAAACAACGTGCTGAAGGACAAACCGTTATGTTATTTGCTATTGATGGTGTTGCTGCCGGTCTAATTGGCGTTGCCGATCCTATTAAAGATAGTACGCCAGAGGCAATACGCGATCTTCACGCCGAAGGTATACGTGTGGTCATGTTGACCGGTGATAGCCGAAAAACAGCCGATGCGGTGGCATCTCAACTAGATATTGACCAAGTGCATGCTGAAGTGTTGCCAGAACAAAAAGCAGAGGTTGTTAAACAACTACAGGCAGAAGGTCGAATCGTTGCCATGGCAGGAGATGGTATCAATGATGCGCCGGCCTTAGCCCAAGCCCATGTCGGTGTCGCAATGGGAACGGGTACTGATGTGGCGATGGAGAGTGCCGGTGTGACTTTAGTCAAAGGTGATCTTCGAGGAATTGTAAGAGCCATTCGTCTAAGTCGTGCAACTATGAAAAATATTCATCAAAATCTGTTTTTTGCATTTATATATAACACCGCAGGGGTGCCGATTGCTGCAGGAATACTTTACCCCGTTTTTGGCATTTTATTATCGCCCATGATTGCTGCTGCTGCGATGAGTTTTAGTTCAGTATCGGTCATCTTGAATGCATTAAGGCTCAATAAAGTGAAACTATAATAGGAGCAGACTTATGAAAAATAATAATAAACGTAAAGTGATTGCCATTGCGATTGCCATTGCGTTTCCATTAAACGCAATGGCCGATGCAAAATACGATGCGTTGAAACAACAAGTTGAATTATTGCAACAGCAACTTCAACAAGTCCAAGCAGCTTTAGAAGAACAACAAGCACAAGGGGCAACCAAGCAAGATGTAGCTGAACTTAAGCAAGACGTAGCTGATGTTTCTGCACAATCAACAGAATGGAAAACCAGTGATTCGATTGTCCATTTGGCGGGTTATGGTGATGTTAGTTATAGCGATGCTCAAAATAATGAAGCGGCATTTAATGCGGTCCGTTTTAACCCGATTATTCATTATCAATATAAAGATTTTTTGTTAATGGAAACGGAGTTAGAAACCAGAATTCTGAAGGATGGCTCGACTGATGTCGGTGTGGAATATGCCACGATCGATCTGTTTTTGAATGATTATGTCACATTACTTGCAGGTAAGTTTATGAGCCCATTAGGCCAATTTAGACAAAATGGCCACCCATCTTGGATTAACAAATTAACCTCAGCTCCGGTTGGTTTTGGTCATGATCAAGCAGCCCCTAATGCCGATGTAGGTGTGGAGTTACGTGGTGGTTTTGGTCTTGGTAATAATACTTCTTTTGCAAATTATGCGGTTTATACCGCAAATGGCCCTGTTTTAGCCATTGTTGGTAATGAAATTGATGAAGTTTCAACAGGTGGTCGCACTTCTAATGATGACGGTGAGTTAGTTTATGGTGGTCGTATTGGTTTTTTACCTATTCCAATGCTAGAAATTGGTTTTTCAGGTGCAACAGGTAAAGTGGCAGGTGATGTAGAGCCTAATGCAACACGCGACTATGATGTGTATGGCGTTGATTTTAATTTCAAACGAAATAATTTCCGACTATTAAGTGAGTATATCCGACAAGATGTGGGTTCGGCATCGAATAGTGCTTCTCCAAACTCTGCTAGCTGGGAAGCATTTTATGCACAAATGTCATACCGTTTAATGCCAACATTATGGGAAGGTGTTTTGCGCTATGGTGATTACAATGCACCCAATAACGATCTAGACCAGACACAATGGGCGATAGGCGTTAATTATTTATTTGCGTCAAATGCAATGGTTAAATTTGCATATAACTTTAATGATGGTAGGGCAGGAACCATAGCTGATGACGATGTTTTTCAAACTCAATTAAGTTATGGCTTCTAAGGAGAAATGATGATGACAACATT
>NVWQ02000063.1 GCA_002733715.2 Methylophaga sp. | reverse complement strand
TGACTAGTCCTTATCAAGCATTACAACGCAGCTCTGGCTTTCTAGCTTTTGGTCTGTAGTTACAGATTGAATGATTTTGGGTATATATACATTAATATAATTCACAGGAGAAATCCATGCAGTATTTAGCCACAACAACAGCACCCGCAACATTAGAGACGGACTGTATCGCCGTTGCTATTTTTGAAAACGGTGAACTTAGCCTTAGCGCGTCTACACTTAATGAGCAAAGTGACGGCAATATTAGTCGCATTATTACACGTGGCGATATCGCCGGAAAAGCAGGTCAAACGTTGTTACTTCAAGATATTACAGGTATAACAAGTCCTAGAATATTATTAGTGGGTTGTGGCACAAAGGGTAGTATTTCTGAATCTAATTACATTAGCGCCATTACCGCTATGGCGACAGTATTAAATGCTTCTGCTATCCGTCATGCCACCAGTTGCCTTGCTGAAATTGATGTTCAATCCCGTCCACTAGAGTGGAAAGTGCGTCAAACTGCAATTTCAACTGAGGCAGTTTTATACAAATACACACAAACAAAAAGTGATGTTAAACCCCAAGATTTTCCTTTAGAATCGATTAGCTTCTTCGATGAATCAGATACTACTCAAGCTGCTCTATCAGGGCAAGCAATCAGTGCAGGCATGACATTAGCGCGTGAACTAAGCAATTTACCCGGAAATATTTGTACTCCCACTTATCTTGCTCAACAAGCCGTTGAGTTAGATGATCTCTTTGCTTCTGTAACAACTACTATTCTTGATGAAGCAGAAATGGAAGAATTAGGAATGGGTTCGTTATTATCCGTTTCACGAGGCAGTCGTGAGCCTGCCAAGCTTATCACTATGAATTACCAGGGTGCTGGCGACGATCGACCGGTCGTTTTAGTCGGTAAAGGCTTGACCTTTGATGCTGGTGGTATCTCACTTAAGCCTTCACAAGCTATGGACGAAATGAAATATGACATGTGTGGTGCTGCAAGCGTGTTTGGCACTATTTCAGCCATCGCTGAATTGAACTTACCGATTAACGTGGTAGGCGTAGTACCCAGCTCTGAAAACTTGCCTGACGGCGACGCTAACAAGCCTGGTGATGTTGTTACTAGTATGGCGGGGACAACAATTGAAATTCTGAATACCGATGCTGAAGGCCGACTGATTCTATGTGATGCACTTACCTATAGTGCGCGTTTTGAACCTGAAGTTGTTATTGATATTGCCACTCTCACGGGTGCAATTATTGTTGCTTTAGGTAGCCAAGCCTCCGGCTTAATGGCAAATAATCAGCCTTTAGCAGATGCATTATTACAAGCAGGTAATGATAGCTACGACCGTGTTTGGCAATTACCACTCTGGGACGATTATCAGCAACAACTTGATAGTAACTTTGCAGATATCGCAAATATTGGCGGAAAAGAAGCAGGCAGTGTGACTGCGGCATGCTTCTTATCTCGCTTTACCAAAGACTTTAACTGGGCACATCTCGACATTGCCGGAACAGCATGGAGAGGAGGAAAAGCTAAAGGAGCAACGGGGCGCCCCGTTCCATTATTAGTTCAATTTTTACTCAATCATATCGCAAGTAAATAACCTGAGTGCTGAATAAGGATAGTAACAAACATCATAATTTACAATAATTTATGAACAATATAATCTCGAAACAGATAAAAATAGTGTAATTATATGACCAGTGGATTTATTTTAGTGAATATCAAGGTAGATTTACCTAGCAATAGCGAGCTATTGGAAGTGAATCTCAGGTTTTTGTTCCAGGCAAAACCTAAGTACCTACATCCCTATAGGCAAACGCGGATAGCCGCTAAAAGAAAGGTTCTGGGTGACTATGCTTATCCCGTTTTCAGGTTAAACAAATGACCAGAATTAGTTTTTATGTATTAAAGGGTGATAATGAACAAGATCGGCAGGTGTTTGCCTGCCGATTGATTGAAAAAGCCTATTATCAAGGCCAGCAGATCTATGTTCATACGGAAAGCGAACAACAAACAAAACAATTTAACCAAGACTTATGGTCATTTCGCAGTGATAGCTTTATTCCTCATCAAATAGTCGGCAATGACAACACTGACCAACAAAGCGCTGTTTTAGTAAGCCACAACGCCACGCCACCACGGCTAATGAATTTATTAATTAATCTGGCTGATGAACAACCTACTTTTTTTAGTCAGTTTGAACGGGTTGCTGAATTTGTAAATGAAGATTCAGCCATTAAAACAGCTGGGCGAGCGCGTTATCGATTTTATCAACAACGTGGTTATCAATTAGAAACGTTTACAATCTAAGCTTCGCTTCAGCCATCACTCCATAACGTAAATTGTGACTCTTGCTGAGCAGCTATATGCTGCATGAGGTCATCGGCGTTCATCGGAACACAAAAGTAATAGCCCTGTCCATAATGACAACCTAATGTCGTTAAAATATGCTGTTGCTCAGCCGTTTCTATGCCTTCAGCGACTACTCGTAATTTAAAGTTATCCGCCAGCGCCAAAATAGATCGAACAACTGCATAATCAGAATCGCCCTTCCCTAAACTACTGATAAACGTACGATCTATTTTTAATACATCTACGGGTAGTTGTTGCAAATAATTCAGGCTCGAATAACCCGTTCCAAAATCATCAATACTTAATGAAATCCCCATATTCTTAAGTTCTAGCATAGTAAAAATTGCGGAGTCCACATCGCCTAATACGACTGTTTCTGTCAATTCAAATTCAATTTTATCGCAACTTACTCCAGTTTCACTTAGTATATTTGCAACTTGCACTACAAAGTCATCTTGCCAAAATTGTCGAGCTGATACATTAATAGACATATTCACTAACTCAGAATATTGATCCTCCCAAATTTTCATTTGCTTGCATGCTGTTTCCATTACCCATCGACCTAACTCTAGAATAATGCCTGTTTCTTCTGCAAGCGGGATAAATTCCATGGGGGAAACCAAACCTAGCTCCGGATGTTGCCAACGTACTAATGCTTCTACCCCTGTAATTTGGTTCGTCATTAAATTAATTTTAGGTTGATAAAAAACAACAAATTGTTGCTGCTCGACGGCTTGTCTTAGCGCTTTTTCTAATGTTAATCTGCGGGTAATTTTTTCATTAATTTCTGCTGTATAAAATTGACTGTTATTGCGACCTTGCTCTTTTGCTAAATACATTGCTGAATCAGCTTGTTGAATTAAATTATTAGAGTCCACTGCATCATTAGGATAAAGACTAATTCCGATACTGCCAGTAATCAGTAGCTCATGTTCCATAATTTTATAAGGTGATTTAATTTTATTTAATAATTTCGTTGCTATTGATTTCACATAACTTACTTCCGTAATATTAGACAATACCACCACGAATTCATCACCACCAAAACGCGCTACTGTATCTTCTTTTCGCAATACCGACTGTAGTCGAACAGCCAATATTTGCAATAATTCATCACCAATCTGGTGCCCTAATGAATCATTAATATATTTAAAGTGATCAATATCAATAAATAATACGGCCATTTTTAATGATTGCCGCTTTGCATGCTCGATGGATTGTTGCAATCGATCATTTAATAAATTTCTATTTGGCAAGCTCGTCAATTCATCATGCGTTGCCATAAAAGCAATACGCTGATGATTGGCTTTGCGTTCGGTAATATCCTCACTTACTGCAATATAGTGCGTAATTTCACTTAAATCATCCAATAAAGGGGTTACTGTTTGATGCACGATCATCGTACTACCATCTTTTCTACGATAGGTTAGCTCGCCACTCCAAACCTCGCCCGTCTTAACTTTCTGCCACAAATCATTATTAGAACCTTCTACTTCTAAGGTAGTCAACTTTTGACCTATTACTTCCTCTGATCGATATAATGTCTGCTTAATAAAGGCATTATTGACCCATTCAATATTGCCATGTGCATCAATAATCGTGATTGCATTTGCTGTTTTTTCGACTGCAGCACGGTGAAGACGCATTAAGTTTTGATCTTCAAGCATTTTACAAATAAGGCGTAATCCTTCAGTAAAATTTCTTAACACCGACTGTAAATCTTCCGTAAAGATATCTGACTCAAACGCATGAAAGCCAAGTACCGCTTTCGTATCACCACCAATGTAAAAAGGTAAAAACAGGCTGTCATTAATTTCATCAAACTGTAATCGCTGCCGCCACTCTTCGGGAAGCTCACTGTCCTTGGTGACTCTTATCGGGATATAATTATGGGTGCACTCGATCACGGGGCCTTTGTCACTATGTAAGCCTTCCCATGTGTGGCTACCCTCAAACAAAAAGTCTGATACAGCCCCAGCATGACTTAAAACTTGGCTTTTATTATCTACACATATTTTCACCCAGGCCGATGAAATATCTAATATATACACCAATTCTTCGGTTACAAATTCAAGTAATGTAGCGATCGTCACATTAGATGTGAGCACCTTTTGTTCCGCCTCCCTGATAAGTTTATTAATGTCACCTGTTATTCGATTAATATGAACATTCTCAATTGTGCCATAAATACTTTGTTCAGCTTGTTGGGATTCTTTATTAATATGCAATGAGAATTGCACCCAGATATAACGCTCATCACTGCATTTTAATCGAACATTGCCTTCCCAAGCATCTTGTTCGCCCGAGAATAATAATTCAAGCACATGCTCTACATATTCACTATCAATGGGCGATAAAAATTCACCCACCGACTTATACAAAGATTCTTCTAACAAAAAACCAGATAATTCTTTCCACACCGGGCTCAAAAATTGCCATTCTTTGTTTTTGCCAATTTGAACAACAACTTCATTGATATTAGTTACAACTTGTCGATATCTCTGCTCAGATTCCAACAGCTGTAATGTATCCACTGTTAATGTATTGTGCATTGTTCGCAAAGCATTATCTAATTGCTCAATTTCTATTGTCCCTTTGATCTCGTTAATCGGTGGAGACTGCCCAGTTGCATAAGCCTTCGCACGGTCAACCATTTCTAGTAATGGGTTTACTACCATCTTCCGCACAGCAGTATTAATAAATAAACCAAGTATAAATATGGTGAATAAAATAAATATTGTCGCTTTTAGTAAATAATTATTGAGCGGTTTTAGAATTTCTGCCGTTGGGATAAGGCGAAAATATCGCCATTCATTAGCTTGAATCTGATTCGCAATAACACGATATTCCATATTACCAATAGTAACAAGGCTTAATGTTTGTGATTTTATATTAATTTTATCTGTAACCATCTTGATAAGGTCATGTTGCTTATTATCTAAATGAAATATTTCTGGGCTAGCTTGTAATTGTTTTTGCCATGGTCCCGCCAAAATAAAATGTCCATCTTTATCCACTAAAAAATGTTGCTCGTTTTTATATTGAATACCTTGTGAAGATAACAACGAAAATAATACATCTAAACTTACATCAATACCGAGTGTTGCAACCCACTCATCATTGACATCTAATGGTAAAAGCGCGCTAACCACCCATATTTTTGATACGGGATCAAATAAAGCAGGCGTCCATTTTATGGTGCGTTGTGGATTATTAACAGGCGATACTAGTGTCATCCACGGCGTCGTAGTGTAATCTGTATCAGCTTCCATTGAATAAACAAAATCAGGGAAGCCGCGATCAAAAATTATCTCACTCCTGTCATGCCCCAACATCCAAATATTATTAAAAATGGGATGAGAGGTTGCTGAAGAACCAAACATATCAAAGGTATTTAACGCCGTAGCATAAAACTGCTTTATCTCCGGTGTTAATTGAATGTCGGGTGGTAAAAATATGCCAGCTTGTTGCATGCCACTGAAATTATCACGAATATTTCGCCATGCACCGTCATCAAATTGCACTATTTGAGAATCAAATGATGCAATTTTTTTAGCATTAGATGTTGCTAATTCGTTTTTTAACAGCTGCGATAATGCCTGCAGGCTAGGCGAAGCCAGCTGCACTATATTTTCATAATGACTTATCGTTGCAGAAGTTTGACTGCGCAACTCCTGCAATTCAGACGATAATAATGTTTGTTTTGAATACTGATAATAGGTCAGTAACGATATCAGTGAAACCAAAAGCACACTGAGAATTACTATCACACTTATCTTCCGTGAAAGATTCATCGGTTACCCTTAAAAATAAAATTACACATTATCCAGTGCTTCCGTGTTTCTCTGGTTAACATCGTTGTATAATGCGCGATTCATAGTCATATTTCAAGCCTAAAAACACCATGGACAAAACTTACAATCCTAATTTAATAGAGCAAGATTGGTACCAAGTATGGGAGCATAATGGTCACTTCAAACCATCAGGTGAAGGAAGCCCTTATGCAATTATGCTCCCGCCTCCTAATGTCACCGGTAGATTACATATGGGGCATGCTTTTCAAGATACGATAATGGACACGTTAATTCGCTACCATCGCATGAAAGGTGATAATACCTTATGGCAAGCTGGTACTGACCATGCGGGCATTGCGACTCAAATGGTGGTTGAACGACAATTAAATGCCGAAGGTAAAACACGTCATGATTTAGGCCGCGAAAAATTTGTTAACCGCATTTGGGATTGGAAACAAGAATCCGGCGGTGAGATTACAAATCAATTACGCCGCATGGGAACATCAATGGATTGGTCGCGTGAACGTTTTACTATGGACGATGGCTTATCTGAATCAGTGAAAAATGTTTTTGTGCAATTATTTGATGAAGGTCTCATTTATCGTGGCAAACGCTTGGTGAATTGGGATCCAGTTTTGCACACAGCGGTATCAGACCTAGAAGTTTTATCTGAAGAAGAAGCGGGTCATATGTGGCATTTCCGCTATCCATTAACTGATGGTAGTGGCCATTTGGTGGTTGCAACTACTCGACCAGAAACAATGTTAGGCGATTCCGCCGTGGCAGTTCACCCAGATGATGAACGTTACCAACACTTGATTGGAAAAACAATTACCTTGCCGCTAGTAGGCCGTGAAATTCCTATTATCGCTGATAATTATGTTGATCCTGAATTCGGAACCGGTTGTGTCAAAATCACTCCAGCACATGATTTTAATGATGCCGAAATGGGGCAACGTCATGATCTGCCCAAATACAATATTCTAACGATTGATGCGGCTATCAACGATGAAGCCCCTGAAAAATACCGGGGCTTAGACCGCTATGATGCTCGCAAACAAATCGTCGAAGATCTCGATGCACTTGATTTACTAGAAAGCATTAAAGACCACACATTAATGGTACCGCGTGGTGATCGTAGTGGTGCTGTTATCGAGCCTTTATTAACGGATCAATGGTATGTCAAAGCAGATGCGTTAGCTGGGCCCGCAGTTAAAGCGGTGCAAGAAGGTAAAATTAAGTTTGTACCCGGTAATTGGGACAAAACATTCTATAACTGGATGGATGGCATTCAAGATTGGTGTATTTCACGTCAAATTTGGTGGGGACATCGTATTCCTGCTTGGTATGATGAAGATGGTGGCATCTATGTCGGTCATGATGAAGCGGCTGTTCGTGCTAAGCATAACTTAGCTGACGATATCGTTTTACGTCAAGATGACGATGTTCTCGACACATGGTTTTCATCTGCCTTATGGCCGTTTTCAACATTAGGCTGGCCTGAAAACACCAATGCCTTAAAAACATGGTATCCGACTAGCGTATTAGTGACAGGTTTTGACATTATCTTCTTCTGGGTCGCCAGAATGATGATGATGGGTCTTAAATTTATGGGCGAGGTACCTTTTAAAGAAGTTTACATTCATGGGCTAGTGCGTGATTCTCATGGTCATAAGATGTCAAAATCTAAGGGTAACGTGCTTGATCCCATTGATATTATTGACGGTATTGATCTTGAATCTTTAATTGCAAAACGTACTACGGGGTTAATGCAGCCCAAAGATGCACCCAAAATTGAAAAAGCGACACGTAAAGAATTCCCCGAAGGCATCGAATCTCACGGTACTGATGCAATGCGCTTTACCTTTGCTTCACTCGCATCAACAGGACGTGATATTAACTTCGATATGAGCCGTATTGGCGGTTATCGCAACTTCTGTAACAAACTATGGAATGCCGCACGTTATGTATTGATGAATACCGAAGGGCAAGACAACGGCACTGACAATGATGAGGTTGAACTAAGTCTTGCAGATCGCTGGATCATTTCTAAGCTGCAAACTACCGAGCAAGAAGTCACGGCAGCGATTGAAGCCTATCGTTTTGACCATGCCGCACAAGGTATTTATGACTTTATCTGGAATAATTATTGTGACTGGTATTTAGAGCTTTCTAAGCCAGTGCTAAATAATGACAATGCATCTGATGCAGCTAAACGTGGTACGCGGCAAACACTAGTGCGTGTATTAGAAACTACACTACGTCTGACACATCCATTTATGCCTTTTATTACTGAAGAAATTTGGCAAACAGTAGCACCGCTTGCAGGAAAATCCGGTGATACGATAATGACTCAGCCCTACCCTATTGCTGATGAGGCTAAAATTGATTCAAATGCCGTGGCCGATATGGAATGGATGATGGAATTTGTAACCGGCATACGCTCTATCCGTTCACAAATGAATATTCCACCAAAGAAACAATTGCCGGTATTGCTAAGAGACAGTACCGCTGAAGATCAAACTCGACTTGAAGCTAACCGCGAATTTTTAAGCCGTTTAGCTAACCTTGAAAAAATTGATCTTTTAGACGGTGCTGCTCCTGCTGCTTCAACAGCATTGGTCGGAAAAATGGAAATTTTAATTCCATTAGAAGGTTTAATTGATAAAGATGCTGAGATCCAACGTCTTAATAAAGAAGTTGTTAAATTGGAGAAGGTTATCAAACAGTCTTCAGGTAAATTAAGTAATGAAAACTATACAGCAAAAGCACCCGCTGAAGTGGTACAAAAAGAGCGTGATAAATTAGCAGAAATGGAACAAGCGTTGTCCCAATTAGAGCAGCAACGAGATTCTTTAGCTTAATATTTTTACCCGTCTTTCCCCTAAATTTTTAGTGGAAATAGCCGGGGATTAATGCCGCTAATTGGCCTTATTCTCAACCGCGACACTTGGCCTTATAAACTCAATTAGTCTTCCTTTATCATTTTTTATATCAAACTGATTGTCTGAATATTCAAATATTGCCATATTTGCCGTTGTCATTGAAGTGATGCCACTGCCTGACTGTTCTGACTTAACTATTAAGTATTCTACCAATTCTTCTAAGCCTGGGTTATGGGCTACCACCATCAGGCTGTTCAATCCTGTTTTATAGGTTTGGATAAGGTGTAATAAAGTTTCTACACTTGCAAGATACAGTTCTTTTTCGTAGCTAATAATCTCTGGAGAAATTATCGATGTGGCTAATTCTGTTGTTTGTTTTGCCCGAACAGCTGATGATGACACAATGTGTTGCGGTATATGCTCATTATCAAGCAACCATTGACCTATGATTAGTGCACTTCTTTTGCCGCGCTCATTAATTGGGCGTTCAAAATCCGAACTGCCCGAGCCAGACCAGTCTGATTTAGCATGACGCATAAGATATAAGGTAAAAGACATTAGCGAGCCTTGCTGTCCACACGTTTGTATTCTCTATATTCAGGTATCCAGAAATTCTTCTCAATTGAATCCGTTAGCTGTTGATCAGTCATTTTCTCAGCAAAGCCCTGTTGTTGAGCTATTTTAGCCACTGCAAATGCAATTTTCTTACTTAATTTAGCAATATCTACCAATGGTGGCAATAAAGCCCCTTCGCCGGTAGAGACAACCGGTGAGGCTGCCGCTAATACTTCACTTGATGTCATCAACATTTCATCAGTGATCCGCGTTATTTTAGCTGCGACCACAGCTAAACCAAAGCCAGGGAATATATAACTATTGTTACATTGCGGGATAGGATAGGTCTTACCTTTGTATTGAATGGGTTCGAAAGGACTACCTGTTGCAATAATGGCATTGCCATCGGTCCATTCGATCAATTGTTGCGGTGTTGCCTCAATTTTTTTCGATGGATTACTTAATGGAAAGACAATCGGTCTATCACAAGCTTTCAACATAGTTTTGATCACTGATTCAGTAAATAAACCCGGTTGGCCAGATACACCTATCAAAACAGTAGGTTTAGCAAACTTCATTACCTCAATCAGACTGGCATATTCCTCAGTGAATTCCCATTCAGTTAAATCTGCATCTCTTTGAGCTAAATCTTGTTGGAAATCTAATAAATCAGCTGAGCTTTCCGTTAATAGGCCGTATCGCCCCACCATAAAGATTTGGCTACGTGCTTGCTGCGTTGTTAATCCTTCGGCGCACATTTGTTCTACAATTTGTTCGGCAATACCACAACCCGCAGCGCCTGCACCAACAAATACAATTCGTTGCTGTGACAACTTTTCATTTTTAACATGACTTGCAGCCAATAAAGTACCAACAGTCACGGCCGCCGTACCTTGGATATCATCATTAAAGCAACATATCTGCTCTCGATAACGGTTAAGTAAAGGTAAAGCCTTAGCTTGTTCAAAATCTTCAAATTGCAGTAACACTTCTGGCCAGCGTTTTTTAACCGCCTGAACAAATAGCTCTAAAAACTCATCGTATTGTTGAGGAACAATTCGAGGATGATGCCACCCCATGTAAAAGGGATCGTCTAACAATTGCTGATTATTGGTACCTACATCAAGTGTTATTGGTAAGGTATAAGCAGGGCTAATACCAGCGCAAGCGGTATACAAAGACAATTTTCCAATCGGAATTCCCATGCCGCCAATACCTTGATCACCAAGGCCTAATATACGACTACCATCTGTGACGACAATAATCTTTATATTATTCTTGGTTACATTAGCAAGAATCTCATCAATTTGATCGCGTTCTGGATAAGCAATAAATAATCCTCTTGAACGTCGATATATTTCAGAAAAACGCTCACATGCCTCTCCTACAACGGGCGTATAGATGATAGGCATCATTTCTTCAATATGCTGTTGCACTAATTGATAGAATAAGGTCTCATTACTATCTTGAGTTGCACGCAAATAAATATGCTTATTTATCGGTTCATCAAAGCTTGAATATTGAGCATAGGCACGATCAACTTGCTGCTGCAATGTTTCATGTCGTTTAGGAAGCAAACCAACCAAGTTGAACTGTTCACGTTCTTCATGACTAAAAGCACAGCCTTTATTCAACAGAGACATACTTAATAATGTCGGACCGGCATAGCTAAGTTCAATTGGTTTGCTCATATTTTTTCATTTCTTTGTTTATTAGTTTTGCTAAGCTATTATACCCACGTTACTTCGTCAAAAATGTTAAATAATATGAAAATATCTAGCCTTCCCACATTAAAGCCAATTGAATGGCTATTAGGAGTTTTATTACTTCTTGCCCCTTTTTATTTTCATCCTAATATTGGTGGAACCGGTTTTCGTATTCCCAACAATATTGTTATCCGGTTTTTTGCTTCTGTAATTGGCTTTTATTCCCTGTATAAATTCAGTCAAGCTGAATATTTTTATATACCGCGTTACTTTCTATTCATCATAGCCTTCCCTATTCTTGCCTTTTTTAGCGGCATGTCTGCTGGGGTTGAAATAGCGAATCAATGGGTATTTAGATTGCTGTATATCTGGGGCGGCTTATTATTTTTCTTCGGTCTTTATCAGCATGGTTTAAAACAAGGGCGTATTGACCGAATTTTATTTTTAATTGTTATTTCAGGATTGCTCCATGCTCTTGTCGGTTTAGCACAAATAGTATTGGTAAAAAATATTCCCACATGGCTGCCAATAAATCCAAATGGCATTCCAACAGGTTTATTTCAACAAATTAACAACCAGGCTAGCTTTCAGATCACCAGTATTTTAACCGCATTATGGCTGTCATCTCGCCCCTACATCAAACATGGTAAGTCTTGGCGATTTTGGTTAATACTATTATCTATTGGTCTCGGTGCATTTATCGTAAGTTACTCTGGCTCTCGTGTGGCTGCTTTAGCTTTTATCTTTGCATTACCATTATTGCTATTAAGTCGATGGCATCAAATCACTATTGATAAAAAGAGGTGGTGGTTAATCGCTTCAATAATCCTTATCTCAATTTTTTCTAGTAACATTCTCAATAATAGCAAGCATGGTAATTCAGGCATTACAAGCGTTATAGAAAAAACGACGGCCATGAATTCTGGATTTTCAGGCTCTTCACGATTAGGCATTTACACTATCGCCTATGATGCTTTTAAAGAGCAGCCTATTTTTGGACACGGAATAGGTAGTTTTATTCGTGTATGGCAGTTAGGGAAACCACAATTCTATGCCGATCACCCTAATGCAAATTTGCCTAATCAACGCGTCGCCCACCCTCATAACGAAACTATTTTCTGGCTGATGGAAGGTGGGCTTGTTGCAGGTATCGGCTTACTGCTATTTTTAATAGCTATCTTACTTACACTGAAAAACTTACCTCCTTGTAGAAGATATGCCTATGCCGCTTTACTGCTACCGATTACTTTGCATACACAGGTAGAATTGCCCTTTTATATTTCTGCCAGCCATTGGTTTGTATTTCTGATCATACTGTTTGCAATCATGCATCCATATAATCATAGACGCCGAGTTATTCTTTCTGCTGCCGCTAGAATGTTAATTAAAGTGCTCGTAATTTTCGGAGGTTTATCTGTCGCCATATTTTTATCTCATACTATGGCATCCACTTTGGAGTTTAAAGACTTCATCTTGAAAAAAAGCTCGGCCGACAAATCATTTCCGGTATCTATTCAGAACCCTTACTTTAAACAGCTTGCTACAGAAACAATGATAACGTCTCTCTTTTATGCTAGCGCGAAACATGGGCTTGATGATAATGTGCGAGCATTTGCCGAGTGGAGTGAGCAAGAGTTAAAAGCAAACCCCCATATTTTGTATTACAAACTGACCGTTGAAGCATTAAGTTATTTGCAAAAAAATAAACATGCCTGTGCAATCACGCGGGAAGGTTTAACTATTTACCCTGATGATGAAGCGTTACAAACTATTCGAGGGCGCTGTGAAGAAATAAATCTTTAGAACATACCTAGTTGAAGCTGGGCTGCCTCGCTCATCTGATCTTTGGTCCATGGTGGATCCCAAACCAATTCAACTTTAACTTCGTTGACATTGGGAACGGAAGCTACTTTCGCTTCAATCTCACCAGGAAATGATTGCGCCACTGGGCAACCAGGTGCAGTCAGTGTCATATTAATATCAACTTTCATATTTTCATCAATATTAATGTCGTAAATTAAGCCTAGTTCATAGATATTGATTGGGATTTCAGGATCGTAGATGGTTTTCAACATCTCAATCACATCATCTTTCAGCTCATCAGCACTAATTTCAAAATAATGTTCAGCCATTTTATTACTCCGTACTCACTGAAATATCATGGTCACTGTCCATTGCTGCATGCATGGTATGCCACGATAATGTTGCACATTTAACACGTGCCGGGAATTCTTTAACGCCACCTAATACTTCTAATTTTCCTAAGGCAGCTTGCTCAAATTCTTCACCCGTTAACTGTTTATGCATCTGCTGATAAATATGCTCAGCTTGTTCAAGCGTTTTTCCTTTTAATGCTTCGGTCATCAATGAAGCTGATGCCACTGAAATAGCGCAGCCGCTGCCTTGAAAGCTAAGATCTTCAATCACATCACCATCAAGCTTAACGAATACCACTAGTGCATCGCCACATAATGGATTATTACCATGAGCGAGATGATTAGCATTTTCCATCTCACGGAAATTACGTGGTTTTTTATTGTGATCCATAATCACTTGTTGATAAAGATCTCTTAAGTCTGCACTGCTCATGCAAAAAGCTCCTGTACTTTTTTTATGCCCATAACTAAAGCATCCACTTCTTCCATCGTATTGTAAAAAGCAAATGAGGCTCGTGCTGTCGCAGGTATGCCAAAAAACTGCATTACTGGTTGTGCACAGTGATGACCAGTGCGAATAGCCACACCTTGTTGGTCGAATATCGTACCGACATCATGGGGATGCACACCTTCGATCATAAACGACAATACACTGGCTTTTTGTTTAGCTGTACCGATGATTTTGACACCCTCTAGTGCTGTCACTTTTTCTGTCGCCGCCACTAATAGCTCGTGTTCATGCTGAGCTAAATTAGCAATACCCAAACCTTGCATATAATCAATGGCGGTACCCATACCAATTGCACCTGCAATATTGGGGGTGCCTGCTTCGAATTTATAAGGCAATTCATTGTATTGAGTGTGTTCAAAACTGACCGACAAGATCATATCGCCCCCGCCCTGCCAAGGCGGCATTGCTTCTAATAATTCTTGCTTACCATACAATGCTCCGATACCCGTTGGTGCAAACATTTTATGACCTGAGAACACATAAAAGTCACAATCCAAGTCTTGCACATCAACAACCATATGAGGCACGGCTTGTGCACCATCAATCAAAACTGGAATATCTTTAGCATGTGCTTTTTTGATCATGTCCTTGATTGGATTAATAGTGCCTAATGCATTAGATACATGACCCACAGCTAATATTTTAGTACGTTCATTAAGTAATTCATCAATAGTCGATAAATCCAGCTCACCTATTGTTGTCATAGGTATGACTTTTAAGTTCGCTCCAGTTTGCTCACACAGCATCTGCCACGGAACAATATTGGCATGATGTTCCATATGACTAATAAGTACTTCATCACCCGTATTTAGCATCGGCCTGACAAAGCTTTGAGCAATTAAATTGATTGCTTCTGTAGCGCCTCGAACAAAGACAATTTCTTTATCTGATTTTGCATGTAGGAAGTCGCGTACTTTACTACGCGATCCTTCATAGGCATCCGTTGCGCGTTGGCTTAGTTTATGTACACCGCGATGTACATTTGCATTATCTTGTCGATAATAATTAGCAACTGCATCAATGACTTGAACTGGCTTTTGACTGCTGGCTGCATTATCTAAATAAACTAATGGATAACCATTAACTTCTTGATCAAGAATGGGAAAGTCATTTCTGATGGCCTGTAAATCCAACATTTATTTGCCACCTTGCGGCAAGCGCTCTTCAATAACTGCAGACAACGCCTCGCGGATATCTTTAGCAGGTATACGTTCCAATACTTCAACCGCAAATGCATACGTTAACAAACTCCGTGCACTAACTTCATCCAAACCACGTGATCGTAAAAAGAACAAATGGTCTTCATTCATTTGGCCGACCGTACTACCATGAGCACATTTAACATCATCAGCATAAATTTCTAATTCTGGTTTGCTATCAATTTCACAGCTTCGTGATAACAATAGATTGTGATTTTGCTGATTTGAATCGGTCTTTTGAGCATCTTTGTGCACAATCACTTTGCCATTAAATACGCCATGGGCTTTATCATCAATCACGCCCTTAAATAGCTCATCACTCGTAGTATTGGGCACGACATGATCAATTCGGGTATGAAAATCAACATGTTGTTCATTAATCGGCAGATACAAACCATCCATCACCACATGCGCTTGTTCACCTAGTAACTGAGTATGCACATCATTTCGGGCTAATTTTGCACCTAATGAAATACTATTAGTTTTCCATTGGCTACCTGCTGCCTGTTTAGCTGCTAGCGTTGCAATATGCGTTGTATTTAATGATTCTTGTTGTAACTTATAATGATTAAGTTCGGCATTTTCAGCCAGCACCACCTCAGTCACAACATTGGTAAATGATGTTGCTTCTGTTAAAGCAACATAGTGCTCAATCACTGTCGCTTCACTCTTTTCATCTAATACGATTACATGACGTAAATGCGTTGCTAAGTTGTCGGTTTTTCCTGTATTCACAACTAGGATTTCAATCGATTTTGAAACCTTAATATTCTTATCCACAGTAATAACAACACCATCATTCATTAGCAATGTATTAAGCGCGTTGAAACCTGATTTTTCAATATCTATCTGTTGACCAAGGTGTGATTGGACGTGATCTAAGCCCGAAGATAAAGAGTTAATTGTTAAGCCCTTCTGCAAGCCTTCAATCTGCGAATGCAGCTCTGAAAACACACCATCAACAATAACAACACGATAGCACTCTTTTAATAATGCTAATTGTTCACATTGTGATGTACTAAGCTTGCTTGTCTCAGCATTATGGCTAAATTCTTGTTGTGTCAATGCCCATAAGCTGGTGTACTTCCAATCTTCTTGTTTTTTCGCAGGCAAGCCATTTTGATCAAATTCATTTAATGCTTGCAGGCGCAAATCATTCAGCCAAACCAAGTCAGCACCAACCAGTTGTTTATTTTCCGCAATACTGGCAAACGGTGTTGCCAATTCGGTCAACTGCTTCATGCTGTTTGACCTTCAGGCGCCCCATGAATCCAACTATACCCTTTTGCTTCCAATTCTTTTGCTAACTCTTTATCACCTGATTTAACAATCTGTCCATTTGATAAAACATGTACAAAATCAGGCACAATATAATCAAGCAGCCGTTGATAGTGGGTGATCATAACGATAGAGCGATCTGATGAGCGTAGAGCATTCACGCCATCTGATACCGTTTTCATTGCATCAATATCTAAACCTGAGTCTGTTTCATCTAGAATAGCTAACGAGGGTTCTAATAAAGCCATTTGCAAGATTTCGTTACGCTTTTTCTCACCACCAGAGAACCCTTCATTAACACCACGGTGCAAGAATTCTTCATCCATTTTAACGAGTTCTAATTTGCTACGCACCAATGTTAAAAAATCAATCGCATCAAGATCATCTAAGCCTTGATATTTGCGTACTGCATTAAGTGCTGCCTTAAGTAAATAGATATTACTTACACCGGGAATTTCTACAGGGTATTGAAAGGCTAAAAACACACCACGTTGGGCGCGTTCTTCCGCTTTCAACTCTAATAATTTTTCACCTTTGTATGTGACAGTTCCTTGCGTGATTTCATAACCATCACGACCAGCCAATACATTAGATAAGGTGCTTTTACCTGCGC
Organism: Methylophaga sp.; assembly: GCA_002733715.2. Classification (GTDB taxonomy): domain Bacteria; phylum Pseudomonadota; class Gammaproteobacteria; order Nitrosococcales; family Methylophagaceae. The sequence goes on along the minus strand of NVWQ02000063.1, from coordinate 9,346 downwards.
CATTAGGGCCCATGATTGCATGCACTTCACCTGCGTTAACCGTTAAGTTAATACCACGTAAAATTTCTTTGCCATCAACACTGGCATGAAGGTTTTTAATTTCTAACATTTATAATCTCTTTATTTAAATCGTCATCCCCGAGATCTTTTATCGGGGATCTAACTATTTGCTTAAATAATCATCTAAGCACTATTTCACATCACTTATCCATAAGATTCCCGATAAAAGATCTCGAGAATGACAAGCTTAAATTAACCTACAGAACCTTCTAAAGAAAGACCTAGAAGGTTTTGTGCTTCCACTGCAAATTCCATTGGCAGTTGACGCATCACTTGCTTACAAAAGCCATTTACAATCATCGAAACCGCATCTTCTGTGTCTAAGCCACGCTGTTTACAATAGAACAACTGATCTTCACTAATTTTTGATGTTGAAGCTTCATGTTCTACTTGTGCCGTCGGGTTCTTCACTTCAATATATGGGAAAGTATGCGCACCGCATTGGTCGCCCATTAATAATGAATCACATTCAGTGTAATTACGGGCATTTTCAGCATTAGGACCAATACGAACCAAACCACGATAAGAGTTTTGAGAGCGACCCGCCGAAATCCCTTTAGAAATAATGGTTGAGCTAGTGTTTTTACCTAGATGAATCATTTTCGTACCGGTATCTGCTTGTTGCATATTGTTAGTCACAGCAACAGAATAGAACTCACCAACAGAATTATCGCCCTGCAAAATTACACTTGGGTACTTCCACGTGACTGCTGAACCCGTTTCAACTTGTGTCCATGATACTTTTGAGCTTTCACCACGGCAGGCTGCGCGTTTAGTGACAAAATTAAAAATACCACCAACACCATTCTCATCACCGGGGTACCAGTTTTGTACTGTTGAGTATTTGATTTCAGCCCGATCATGTGCGACTAATTCCACCACTGCCGCATGCAGTTGATTCTCATCACGCATCGGTGCAGTACAGCCTTCTAAATAACTGACATAAGCATCATCATCGGCAATAATTAATGTGCGTTCAAACTGCCCTGTATTCGCTGCATTAATGCGGAAATAGGTTGATAATTCCATTGGGCAACGTGTGCCTTTAGGAATATAAACAAATGAACCATCACTAAACACGGCTGAGTTCAATGCGGCATAAAAATTATCTTTATACGACACACACTACCCAAATATTTTTTAATTAACTCTGGATGTTCATGTACCGCTTTTGAGAAAGGCATAAATAAAATGCCATCTTCTGCTAATTTATCTTGGAATGTATTGGCAACAGATACACTATCAAACACGGCATCAACCGCCACACCGGCTAAGCGAGCTCGCTCATCTAACGGAACACCGAGTTTTTCATAGGTACGCAATAACTCAGGATCGACTTCATCTAAACTCTTTGGGCCATCTTTTTTCTGTTTAGGCGATGAATAATAACTGATCGATTGATAGTCAATTTCTGGATAATGAACATGCGCCCACTCAGGTGTTTCAAGTGTTAGCCAATGACGATACGCTTGCAGACGCCATTCCAATAAAAATTCAGGCTCACCCTTAATTTTAGAAATATCACGTACAGTTTGTTCCGATAAGCCGGGTAAAAACGTATCTGCTTCAATATCGGTAACAAAACCAGCTTGATAATCACTGTCTAATACGTCATCTATTTGTTGTAGTTCTTGTTCAGCCATGTAGCTCACCATTGTGTAATGTTGCTGAGGGATAAAAATGTATGGGACTCACATCCGACGGTTGCGGCACTAACATATCAGATAATTTCACTTCATCTAATGCATGAAAAACTGCATTATTGATGCGCGTCCAATTAGTTTGTACATCACAGTGTGATTCTTGTTCGCAATGACTCTCATCACTGACACATTCCGTTAACGCAATGGGGCCTTCAATTGCCGAAATAATTTCAGCCACCGAGATTTGCTTTGGATTACGACTCAAATTATACCCACCTTGCGCACCACGTTCCGAGATTAATAAACCACTATTTGATAGTGCCTTCAGCACTTTACGCACTGTCGGCAACGGCATGCTCACCGCGTCAGACAATGTGTGAGCACTGTGCTGCTGATATGTTTTTGAAGCTAAATGGCTCATCAAAACAATACCGTAATCTGTCAATTTACTCATGCGTAACATGTGAATTCCTCCTAATGAGACTATTATAGTACCAATTAAACTAATAACCAAGCCTTATACTCAGTTATTATCTGTAATAATCCTATAATAATTATGCGATAATGCGCGACTGCTGAACTTTTTAACTGTTTTGCTTACTAATACGTCAGCATCATAATGTTGATGGCGTTATTAACCGATTACTAATTAAAGAGCATATAAAATGAATTTAAAACCTCTCTTACTTCTTCCCTTTTTATTTTTTGGAGCACATGCAATGGCTGATACGCACGCCGCAACTTTGGACACAGAACAACAAAAACTAAGCTATATCTTCGGTATTCAAGTCGGTCAAAATATGATGGCTGAAGGCGTTGATTTAGAAATGGATGCATTCACTGCGGGTGTTGCCGACATTATGTCTGGCAAACAACCTCAACTTAGCCAAGAAGAGGCAGGAAGAGTTATTGGTGAATTCCAACAGAAAAAAGCGGCCGAGATGGCCAAAGAAATGAACAAAAAACAACAAGCTTCACAGGCTTATATGGAAGAAAATGCTAAGAAAGACGGCGTTATAACTACTGCAAGTGGTTTGCAATATCGTATTATCACAGAAGGTGACGGCGCAAAACCAACAGCTGAAGATAAAGTTATCGCACACTACAAAGGTACATTATTAGACGGTACTGTATTTGACAGTTCTTATGATCGCGGTGAACCTGCAACCTTCCCTGTAAAAGGTGTTATTCAGGGTTGGCAAGAAATCCTACCCATGATGAAAGAAGGCGCAAAGTATGAAGTTGTGATTCCTGGAAGCTTGGCATATGGCCCTCAAGGTGCTGGTCCTAACTCACCTATTGGCCCTAATGAAACATTAATTTTTGACATTGAATTAATCGCTATCACGCAATAAACTTAACGAAGTTAAAGCGTCAGCATCATGCTGGCGCTTTAATTTTTTCTAGAGGGGAAATAATATGAAAGCCCTAAGCTATAGCACTTTTGCTTTATTACTAGCACTCTTCAGTTCCAGCACTTTTTCCCAAACATTTACCAGTACCACTCAAGCTACTCAGCTAATTGAATTATTTACCTTTGAAGGCTGCAGCAGCTGTCCTCCCGCCGATAGATGGATCAATAAACTAAAACAACACCCTAAACTATGGTCTGAATTTATTCCCGTCGCATTTCATGTTGATTATTGGGACTATATTGGCTGGAAAGACCCCTTTGCCAACACACAATTTAGCAATCGTCAGCGTCAATACGCCCGAGAAGCTAACCTTTCGAGCGTGTACACCCCCGGCATGTTAATCAGTGGCCAAGAATGGACTTCATGGCGTAGACAATCCAGTTTAAAATTACCTTCGAATACTACAACTACAGGTATATTATCTGTGATGGTTGATGAAGGCATGATCACTGCGGATTATCAGGCAACAAAATCACAAACATCTGATTTAATTCTGAACATTGCTATTTTAGGTTTTAATGTTAAAAGCGATGTTAATGCAGGCGAAAATAGCGGGCATACTTTTACTCATGATTTTGTTGTATTAGGTTTTCAGCGTATTGCTCTAAAGCGAGCTGAAAATGGCTTGTATTCTGCTTCTGTCGATAAGTTGCCGCAACTTAGTGTGCAGTCAAATACATTAGCAATAAGCGCCTGGGTCAACAGTGAAAATAACTTAAAGCCCTTGCAAACTACTGGTGGATGGCTAAAGTAGGTCTTAAAGCTCTACTTCGTTACACTAAAGCTTTCACCACAACCACAAGATGAGATTACATTTGGATTGTTAAATTTAAAGCTTTGATTTAAGCCTTGAGTAACAAAATCTAATTCCATACCATCTAAGAGTGACAAACTAGACTCGGCAATAACAACATTAATGCCATCTTGCTCAATCACTACATCATCTTCTTCTGCTGTTTCAGCATAATCAAGTGCATAGCTATAACCTGAGCAACCACTCTCCGTTACGCCAATGCGTAAACCAAGGCCACTTCCGCGTTTAGTGACCATATCGCGTACTCGTTCTACGGCAGTTTCAGTTAATGTAATCATTTTTATAACCCACTTATATTTATCTTTTGTGCATCATCAGGTGAATTTTGATAGTCAGAAATAACTTGTCCTAACGTAATTCCCGACAGAAAATTCTGAATTTGATCGCTCAAACTGCACCACAGGTGATGACTCAAACATTTTTCACCATTTCGACAATTCGCTTGTTTTTTGCAGGCAGTGCTATCAATATTCTCATCAACAGCTGATATAACATCAAAAACCGTAATTTCTTCTGCGGGTCGGCTTAGTTTATAACCACCGCCAGGACCACGCGCGCTACTCACTAGATTATGTTTTCTTAGTTTTGAAAATAACTGTTCTAAATACGACAATGAAATAGACTGGCGCTCAGAAATATCAGCCAATGTTATCGAACCTGAACCATAATTTATACTCAAATCCAACATTGCTGTTACCGCATATCGGCCTTTGGTTGTTAAGCGCATATCAAAACCTTAGTCTGTCGTATAGTTTTGATCTTCACATGACCAACTATTTTAGTCAACTTTTATATCTGATGATTCTGTTTCTACTGGTTGCTCTAAATTGCATTTAGATAATTCTGGCATTTCAATATCAGTAACCGTACCGCCCAAGCTTTCAATCGTCTCCAACATCATTTCAACACGCTTGTCTAAAGCTTGGATATGCTCAATCAAACCATGTATCGCAGATTCCACCGGATCTAAAGTGTCATTCGATGTGCCATAGGCATCAAAACCAACAGCTTCTGCCAATTTTTGCTGCTGCTTTTTATCGTCACTCACATCTCTTCTTACCACTCGTCCGGGCACGCCAATAACGGTTTCACCAGCGGGGACATCTTTAATAACCACTGCATTTGAACCCACTCGTGCGCCTTCATGCACACATATAGGCCCTAATACTTTTGCGCCTGCTCCCACAACCACATTATTAGCCAACGTTGGATGACGTTTACCCTCTTTCCATGACGTACCACCTAATGTCACGCCATGATAAAGTGTGCAATCATCGCCTATTTCAGCAGTTTCACCAATCACTACCCCCATGCCATGATCGATAAAAAATCGTCGACCAATCTTAACCGCAGGATGAATTTCAATACCTGTTAACCAGCGACTAATAGTTGATAAAAAGCGGGCCACCCATTTCAGTTTACGCTTCCAAAACCAATGGCTTAATCGATGCCATTGCAGTGCTTGTACACCGGGATAGGTTGTAATGATTTCAAAACCATTACGCGCAGCAGGATCACGATCAAATACGCAGTTCACATCTTCCTTAATTTGTTGCCATAAGGTAACTTTTTCGCTCATTTATCTTGTCCTCCTGTTTCTGCGGCCCGTAAAATACCGTGTAGTATTTGTAACTCATTGCGATCTAAATCGGCACGATTATACAACCTCCGCAGACGTCGCATTAAATTTCGTGGATTTTCAGGGTCTAAAAAACCTATTGTTGTTAATGTTTGTTCAAAGTGACTGTATAAATGCTCCAAATCACCCGCATCTATTGCCTCGCGATCTTCTCCTATGCGCCCAACTGTAATGCTGGGATCAAAACTCATTTTAATTTCATAGGCTAAGACCTGCACGGCTGCCGCTAAGTTCAAAGAACTATAGTCAGGGTTCGCCGGAATATTAATCAAATACTGGCAACGATCTAGCTCTTCATTAGATAAACCAGAATGTTCTCGCCCAAATACAATTGCGATCTCACTAGTATCAGGCAGTTGCTGGATGTGGGTTATGGCTTCTCTCGGATTGACAACAGGCACAGGTAAATGCCGTAATCGTGCACTCATTCCATAAACATGCTGACAATCAGCAATGGCCTCAGCAAGACTATCATGCACCTGTGCACTAGCTAACACATCATCAGCACCAGATGCTCTCGCAGTTGCTTCGGCACTGGGATAATGCTTAGGTTGCACCAAATGTAGATTAGATAAACCCATTGTTTTCATAGCACGAGCTGCCGCGCCGATATTTCCGGGATGGGTTGTACCTACCAAAACAAATCGTATATTTTTCACGGGTTTTTCCTAGAAATAAACATCGCATCACCATAGCTAAAAAATCGATATTTTTGTTCAATTGCATGTTGATAAGCGGCCATAATTGCATCTCTGCCTGCAAATGCTGAAACAAGCATTAATAAGGTTGACTCTGATAAATGAAAATTAGTGATCGTTGCATCTACGCTTTTAAATTGGTATCCAGGGTAGATGAAAATATCTGTCTCGCCATCAAATGGCTGAATTTCACCTGATTGCGAAGCACTTTCTAAGGCACGCACACTGGTTGTGCCAACCGCTATAACGCGCCCGCCTCGTGCACGCGCTGCATTCACCTGCTCACACACTTCCTTTGAAACATTAATCCGTTCAAAATGCATTTGATGCGTTTTAATATCATCCACCCGTACTGGCTGAAATGTGCCCGCCCCTACATGCAAAGTAAGCTGTGCGGTTTCAATACCCAACTTACTAATCGTATCCAGCATTGTCTGATCAAAGTGCAAACCTGCGGTTGGCGCAGCTACTGCTCCAGTATGTTCTGCGTAAACGGTCTGATATCGTTCTAAATCTTCTTTATCTACTTCCCGTTCAATATAAGGTGGCAGTGGTAATCTTCCATATTTCTCGAGCAAATCACTTACAATGTCGTCGTTATGGAAATACAATTCAAATAGGGCTTGTTGCCGTCCTAACACCTCAACATCTAGTAGATCTTCAAGCACTAGTCGTCGACCTGCTTTGGGTGATTTGCTACTACGTATATGCGCTAGTACACGATGATCATCCAACACGCGCTCAACTAACACTTCAATTTGACCGCCACTGTCCTTTTTACCTAATAATCGTGCAGGTATGACTCTGGTATTGTTGAACACCAACAAATCATCTGGCTGTAATAAGGACGGTAAATCAATAAAGTGACAATCCGCAGCCTGCGCCGACTTGCCATCAAGCACTAATAAGCGACTGGCATTTCGCTCAGCAGGTGGATATTGAGCAATAAGCTGCTCTGGGAGTTCAAATTGAAAGTCGGTACGTTGCATAAATAGATCACATGAGGACTTCGCACATTTAAATGTGCAAAGTCCTCATTCTACCAAACTTGCCATTATTTTTTGATCTAAATAGGTCATTTCTTTCGATAAATCATCTATATGCTGTAACTTACCGTTAATCAGAAGACTAGAAAAACCATGCATAAGTGACCAAACGAAGTTGGCCTGCATTTTAGGATCTTCCGTTTTAATTTTATTTGCCTCTTGCAAAGTGACCAATATATCCACAAGTTCTGTAAAAGCCGCACTAGAGGCTTCATCGAACGCATCCGTTTTTTGAATAGAAGCATCACTAAACATTAGACCGTAGTATGCGGAGTGCTCAATGGCAAATTGCACATAAGCCTGACCCATTAACCTAAATCGTCCAAGCTCATCCTCAGAATAATCCAAACGTGCCACTCTCAAGGCTAGGCTAAATTGCTTGAACCCTTCAGTCGCTGTTGCCGTCAACAAATCTACTTTATTAGAAAAGTGTCGATATGCAGCCGTTCTTGAAACTCCCACCCAATTACTTAAACTACGCATAGTGATGGCTTCAACGCCCTGTTTATTTATCATCTCAACAGTTGCTTTGATTAGGCTAGTTCGCAAATCACCGTGGTGATATCTTTGCTGTATATTTTTAATCATAACAGTATGTTACCTCCTCGATGTTGACGATGTCTACTTTTTTATTTAAAATCTAATAAACACGGGCACAATATTTAAAAAGGAAATACTGTCTTGGATACATACTTAATTTTAAAAACTATTCATATCATTGCCGCAGTATTATTTTTAGGTAATATCATCATCACCGGATGGTGGAAGCTAATGGCTAACAGAACAAATAATCCCGTTATCATTGCTTTTGCACAGCGACAAGTAACACTCACCGACTTCATTTTCACTGCGGGTGGTTCAACACTCTTGCTGGTTACAGGTATGGCAAATATTGGTATTTACAGCATCAGTATCAGCGGTACATTATGGATTTCTTGGGCGCTCGCCCTATTCACTTTATCAGGGATTATTTGGGTCGGAATTCTCATTCCTCTGCAAATCAAGCAAGCTCGAGAAGCCAAAACATTTACACCTGAAACAACTATTTCACCAGAATATTGGCGCCGTGAGAATCTGTGGATAATTTTCGGCATTATTGCCACAATACTGCCATTGATCAGTATTACATTAATGGTGCTAAAACCAATTTGATAGGAGATGAACATGCAATCAAAACTCATTTTAATAACGGGCGCATCAAGCGGCATAGGCGCAGAAATGGCCAGACAATTTGCACAGCAAGGCCACACACTATTGCTGCTCGCACGAAATTCACAAAAACTCGATGAAGTCTGCTCTAAAATAAAGACAACTGGTGGGCAAGCTTATTCATACAGTTGCGATGTGGGCGAATATGATCAGGTACAAGCAATTACAAACACTATAAAAGAAAGCCATGGAATACCTGATGTGATCATTAATAACGCAGGCAGTGGTTTATGGCGTTTTATTGAAGAAACAAGTTATGAAGAAATATTGAGCAATATAAAAGCTCCTTATCTGGCTGCAGCCTATATGACAAAAGCATTTATGCCAGAAATGTTAGAGAGAAATTCTGGCCAAATAGTAAATATGACATCAATGGCAGCCAAAATGCCGTTCTCTGGTGCTACGGCCTATGTTGCATCACGTAAAGCAATGATTGGACTCCATGAAGCCTTAACGATGGATCTCCACGGTACCGGCATAACAGCATCACTCAGCTATTTTGCTAAGGTTGAAAGTAGCTTTTGGGATAACAATCCCGGTAGCGAAGAGCGGTTACCATTAGCGCAAAAACTTATTCCAATTATTAGCACTGAAACAGCCGCTAGAGCTGTTGTAAACGGTGTTGAAAAAGGTCGACAAGATATTACGGCTCCATTTATGGCACGGGTTATTTTATTCTTAAACTGGCTAACACCACCTATAACAAAAATGATCATGCATGCTACGGGTTATAAGCGTTAAATCCATCAATATAAAACTTCCAATAATCGCCCTATCTCGGTATAATTCGCATTCTTAATTTGGCCGGGGTGGCGGAACTGG
>NVWQ02000062.1 GCA_002733715.2 Methylophaga sp. | reverse complement strand
TGATCGTGAACACTTAGTGTAAAAATACGCCAAGCCCAATGTCTGGTTTGTTAGGTGTTCACGATCATAAGATTGGGTGTTCACGTTCGTAAGAATACGCAGCCGACTCATTTTGCCCTTGTTCAATCGAAATATCGCGGTAACAATAAAAGCACCGCCCTTTCTGATAACCATTAAGGGATGGTTTCGCCGACGTAACCGCAACACGGCGAAGCTTATTATCAGCGAAGAACTCACGCGTCTCTTCTTTATAATCAATTTGAATAAGGTGCTTTGGCAGGTTCAACTCCCATGCAGCCTCGACCAAACGCCACCTTGCCTCAGTTTCTTCAACCAAGCTTTGATATTGAAACTGCTCGCCTAATTCAAAAAAGGCATCGGTTAATAAAATACCACCTTTCGTTTTTCGCTCATCCATAAAAAACCGAGTAGGTACTTCAGCATTGTGAACATTATGAAAGGCATCGATTACATTCACAAAACCATTTTTAACCGTCTTATCAATTAAGACATCTTTAGTAATATTACCCTTATTAAATTCACGACAAGTCGTAAGAAACTGACTATTTGGCGATGTACCTTGCTTATCACAAATAGTTAAATGTTCCGTAATATGTTTAGCAAATGGTACAGCTAAGCGATCTAAAGTAATTAATGTTTCGCCATCATCTTTCAAATCATAGAGTGACTTTGCCAATGCGAACTTATACGAGGCGACGTTACGCCCAAAAAGGATGATTGAACGCCAGTAGTTTTCTATATTAGGCTCTATTTCGTAGAATTTAGTCATGCTATACGCTTATTTTATTGCTCTTTGTCAGATCTATCCACCCACACACTTCTGACTCACCAAATTCAATATAATCACCGGCATCATTCCATACAAAGGGAACAGCCCACAGTTTTAATCCTTCACCAAAGTCAAAGGCCGGAAGAGGAAGTTTGAACTTATCAGTTTCAGGATAGATCAAAAAAATATTACCCTTACCCGATAAATATTTCTGACCATAGGCATAAAGCTGATACATATCTGCCTGACTAACGCCTCTCTTATAGTCTTCACTCCCATTTTCATAGGATTTTTCTTGTTCAATACGTTTCCACTTTGTATCTAAAATACTAATACTATTTTCTACAGTTCCTTCATGTATAACGATATCGGGTTTCATCGTAAACAATCCTTTTTGTCCTTGATTAGTTTCTCGATAAGCCAAATATTTCTGAGGTTTTTGCTCCGTCAGACCAAAACCATGGGCTAACCTTTTTTCCAGACATCTTGCTACATACTCTTCAAACAAATCATTCATAGGAAAGAGGAATGAAAGTCCATGTTGATGACCAACTAAAGAAAATGGCGATTCTTCATTAATGATCAACTCACACCATTCTTTCAGACCTCGATAATGCACCATTGATCGATCACGATCTAACCATCGGTTAAAATCAAGTTTAGTGTTCATTGATACAGGAATGTCATCAAAAACAAATAACAACTCATTAGCTAATCGTTTATTTCCAACTGAATGACTCCACTTGGCTACCTTCTTCAATGATGAGTGAATCAAACGATTCTCTGCTCTGTCAGGAAGGAACTCGTCATACTCAACTTGAAATAAATGCTGTCGTCCAACGGGTTGACGAATTTGAGCGGCCACTTTCAGTCGTCCTTTGAGAAAGGGCGTTTGTTCTCTTATTGATACATAGTCATTACGAATACCTTTTTTTATCAGCATTTTGACTTCTTCCAGAAATATACGAATCAACACATCAGGTAATGGCTGATCAAATATTTCTAAGGATGCATTATGAAATGACTTAAATTTCAGCCTTTGCACAGCATTTAACATCGTGAAGAGCTTTTTACGAACAGTCTTCAAGTACTTTTTATCATTCTCATTAAGGTGGGAAACAATTTTAGGTAAGATTTCGATCTGATAACCACAAGGCGTAGTGATAACGCCCACATAGTTAACAACCTGCAGACCTATTTGGTTATTTCGTCTGATCGGCTTAACCAGAAATTTATGTTCGTCCGTTCCTGTTGTTGCTAACAACCAATCCCACGCGGTTTTTGTAATCTCGCGACTATCTAAATTATCAGCCACATTCAAACTATCAGTTTCCGCTCGATATAAAACGCCGTACTCCCTAATCGTTACAGGGCTCATTTCTCTGCTTGGTCTGATTTAGGTTTATTTACACTTTCAGAATAAATTCCAATATATGCCTCTGGCTCTTGTGTCAATTCGCGGTTATCATTAAGGTTCAACTCCCAAACATCTGCAAGTGCAGATTGATTCGTATCGCTCTTCCACCGCCCTCCCATCACGTCAATAGCATTTTTCTTTTTACGAATAAACCAAAATTCATCATTAGCCTTATACGCATCAAGTACCCAATGGATTCGTTCCCAATCATCAAAGAAATATTCTTGTAAAAGTGGAATTATTTCCTTTTCAAATATTGAAGCTAAATCAGCAATGGGTCGACCATTTGTTAGCTTCATAAAGAAACTATGTCCAATGGTGTGATCTCGGTCATACAATAATTCAATGCGTTGGTTGATTGCTATCAACATTGATTTAAGATTGATATCAATTTCATTATTGTCATCAATTATGAAATTGACTGTCCTTAATAACGAAGGTTCAGGTGGCATTTCTGTAAATTTAAACCGGCGACGTAACGCCACATCCAATTTAGCGATGCTGGCATCTGCAGTATTCATTGTGCCGATTATATGAACATTTTTAGGCACGGAGAATGGTTCCTTTGAATAAGGAAGTATAACAGTCAAAGCCTCTGCTTCACCTTCTCGCTTATCTGGCTCAATCAAAGTAATTAATTCACCGAATATTTTTGAAATATTTCCTCGATTTATTTCATCGATAATAAGAACATAAGGTTGCTTATCTCCATCCTCACTCATATTTTTAGGCACTAACAACTCTTGTAAAGCTGTACGATCAAGCGTATTAGTTTTCAATTCATAAAGCGTCATTTGTGAAAATGCTTTCTTACAAATATTTTCCCTCTGCTGTGATGGATTAAAAACTACATGCCACTTAACTGAGCGCATTTGAAACCAATGATCACGGTCATCAACTAACTTTCTGTACTCACCTGTTACCTCTGCAATCGCCCGGTATCTATGATTACCATCCGATACAACAATTATATCTCCAACCTTTATTTTATTGATGAAAGTGTGAACTGAAGACACCGAGTAATCTTGATTTTTGGGTTCATATCCAGAAGATATATATTTGTCTTTAACCTTTTGGTGTGAGTCACACCCTGAAAAATCTATATCATCCCCGTAACCCAATAAAACATAAGAATTACTGCGGCACTCCTGAAAAACACTATCACCTTCATCTGTTTGAGAGTTACCTAATGACATTTTCCAAACACGTTTATTACCTAACTGAAAATCAGACTCATCAGCTACCCGTTCAATATTTGCAGAGGCTTTTTCACAAAGTTGTTTAAAGATTCCAGGCTCGACTGAATAATTAACTTGATTATCTATAGTTTCGGCCTTTATCCCTTCAACAAAATCTTCGTAACCATAGCTTTGATGGAACGTAGTGAATGCAATATTTCCTGTTCGAATATGACCATCAAATTTTTCTTTTATAATAGCCCGCATCTCAACTTCTGATAGGTCTTCTGAGTTTAGCATTTCAATAAAATCAGGTGAGATTATATTAATTGCTTTATTGACTGTGTTATATGTTTTTCCTGTACCAGGAGGACCAAACAAAATGCTATTAATTTCAGCAATTAACTCAGTGTTATTTTTTTCAGAGTCACCGTCAACCTCCCCAAGTAATAAGTTATTGTCATCTACTATGTCTTGTCGGCTTTCTTCTAAAAACTGCTTCAATCCCTCATACGAAAACGCTTTTGCACTGACTATTTTCTTGGTTATATAGCCTTTCGTAATATGATGATATAAACCATACGATATTATGTCCGCATCAAAATTAACAAACAACTGCAAAGAAGTACTTTGTTTAGGTTGATTTCTATTGTAAATAGCTACCCATGAATTAACTGAACCTTGAGATTGAGCCCCATCAAAACCAACAATTTTTATTTTTGCTATATCACTTAAATCTAAATCTACTATCAATCTATTAGCTAAATCATTTAATTTTCTTTTAAACTCTTGTTTATTTGGGTTGTAGAAAAATGTATAAAAAAGCCTAAAATAACGCCCCCATGCTTGGAAAACATTTTTCCCTTCTTTAGCTGTAATTTCACTTTTTATATTTTCTATATTTTCACTTGTGATTACCCCGTCCACCAACAGCTGATCTACCACTTTTAGTCGACACTGATTGATAGGCCTATCTTTCAGCCTTAGTAATAAATCCTTTTTAATAGCATCCAGCTCATTTAATGTTAAATTGTTTAACGCACTAACAACCGAATTATCACTATCATAAAACTCATGAAACTTCACAGACATTTCTAGAATTTTTTTAATTTCTTCAATCATATTTTATCCCTCTAACTTTCGGTTTTGCAACCTAACAAAAAAACCAACCTTCTCCATCTGCCCCAAGCTATTCACCTGACACTGTTCCAGCTCCTCATTTGCCACAATAACCGCTAATGCTTGTGCACGTGATACAGCCACATTAAGGCGGTTTATATCGAACACGAAACCTAATCCTCTACTTGATTCAGCCACATCGCTCACTGCCATTGAAATAATGACGACCGGAGCTTCTTGCCCTTGAAACTTATCAATGGTGCCAATTTCCAAATTGCCTTTGAGCTTTTCTTTTAGTAAATTTACTTGCATATTGTAGGGGGCGACAATCAGAATATCATCATCTGTTATCGGTGTTGTCTCACCTTTATTATTGGTGAATGTACCTGTTTTTAATTCATCAATTAATTGTTGGACGATAATAACTTCTTCTTCACTGCTTTGTGTATTGCCATCATGTATAACAGCTATCGGTAGAATACCCGTTTTCTTGATAATGAGATCAGGCTCTTGAATACTGACAGATTGAATTTCTGTTTGCTTATCTGATTTTAATTTCCCCTCATAGACTATCTCAGACAAGGGCTGGCAAACATCGGGGTGCATTCGATATGTTCGCTCTAAAAATACGCCTTGGTCATCAGGAATAACGGCATGACCTTTAAGCATGAACTCGAGTGCTGATGCACCTGCATTGCCAGGGTGTGATCCTTGAATGGGTTGCTCTAATTGCATTTGGTCGCCCATTAGTATGATGTTTTTGGCTGCACCTGATACGGCAATTAAATTGGCAAGGGCGACTTGGCTAGCTTCATCTACAAATAAGTAATCTACGGGCTCTTCATAGGCTTCATCTTTTGCAAAGCCGTACACAGTCGCACCAATAACGCTATAACTGTCATATGGTGATCTTTGTGTAAAACTCATACCACTACGATAATCTAAATTTGGATAAAGCTCTTCTTGGTATAATTCTTTGAAGTCTTTTATTGCTCCGTAACCACCTACCTTCACTAAGTTTGCTTCAGGCAACAACTTTGGTAACTCTTTAAGTAGATTCATAATGGCGGCATGACTATTAGACATGATACCTACACGCTTGCCATCTTTCACTAAGCTTGTGATCACATTTTTAGCAGTGAATGTTTTGCCTGCTCCTGGTGGGCCTTGAATACATAGGCAGGAGTTTTCCAATGTTTCAATCATGCTAATCATTGCTTGCATATACTCGTTATCATCTGGGTAACGAGCGCGTGAGACTGGCAGTGGCGATTCTGTTTTACCGAAATTAGGATTTTCTTGATTTAATATAGTTTCAATGACACCTGATAGCTTACCTGTATCAAAGTAATGTTCAGTAATCTCACATAGTCTATTTTCTAATGTATCGGTATTTATTCGTCCCTCATCACCAAATAAAGTGAGTTGTGCCTGTTGTAGGGCTTCTTCTTCATCGGCTTTCAGCTCAAAGCTAATTTCACCTTGATGTTCATTTAATTCATTAAAGCTGATTTTGCTCACTTTGGCATCACTGCCTTGGATTGTTGCCGTTACCATTTTGTCGGTTCGTACTGATTGATCTCTATTGTAGCTCGCTACGCAGTATATTTTCCCTTCATCATAATTTGTTTCTGTCAGTGTAATCTCAAATAATACAGTGTCATCATCAAACAGTTGTTCATCGGTTTTCTCTAGGCGTTCAAAATACGCCCATATTTGTGGTTTACGCTCTCTATCATAGAAGTGTAATAACGATGTGAGTAGTGCTGCATGGGGATCGTCTTTTAATTGTTCATCAGTTTCAAAACGATCAATTAAGGCTTTTTGGCGAGCTATTAATGCTTCTCGCTTTTCTTGGTTCTGAACTTGTCTTTCTGTCTGTTCTTTATCTGATTTAATGTCTTCTATCGGCGAATAACTAACACCTGATTCTTGCTGTTGTATACGGAGCCAATCAACCAATTCAAGTGTCGATTCACAATCATCAATATTGTAATCACGGATATCTTTTAGTGTTTGCCACTCTGCCCAATCAAAAGCATCAGGATCATCTAACCAGCTTTTATAACCATTAGCTTGTGTAGCCCAATTTTCAGTACCACCCTCTTCACACCAGTTCTCATAAAAAACGATTGATTCACCACCATTAGCAACATCTGTTGTCCGCTTGCCACGATATAGACGCTCTACATTTTTTATTGAATATTTTGGTTCACCAATGAGCAAACCATTTTTAACCACTTTATATAAATCAATGAATACACCGTTTGTTAGTAATTCAGCCACTTCATCTAATCGTGTTTGATTTCGAGTCGAGAGTTTTCGAATAGCGGTTATTTCATAACTAGCATAATGGTAAACGTGCATTGTTTTATCTTGCTGCCAACGCTGATAAGTCCAATCTATAAAGTCTTCAAAGGCTTTCTTTTCTTGGTACTGGTCATGTGCCCAGAAATCTTTGAACGCATAGTCTTTGCCTTGTGTGGCTGTCGTATCGTGATAACTCACGCCCCACAGGTATTCAAGGCCTCCTTCAACTAAAGGATGCCCTTCTATATCAAAGAACATATCAAGGCTTGAGGCATCTGGTAAGGCGGATAAACCTTTTCCGTTATCATTTGCAATTACTTTGAAATGAGGCTTGTCTTTGCCTCGTGATCGTAGTTGTATTTCAGCTTGATCATGGATCTTAGTAAAGGTCTCTGGCGTGATGCCTTTAATATAAGTGAGTTCTGATTCAGCTAATTGCGTTAAGGTGGTGATGCCCTGCTCTTGCAATATTTTGATCTGCTTTTTACGAATTGTTGCCACTAAAGCAAGACTATCGGATTGTTCCATCAACTGTTTGGCATAAGCTCCCCATGCACCAAAGTTTGTTTCCAATGAAGGATCGGGCATGGTTTCATCATCACCCGTGAAGTTATCTTGTGCATGTAAAAATCGTTGTTTGAGACTTTGGAAATAACTGTAATGAGCTGCTATTCGAAAGCGTTCTTTTTTTCTATCACCTAAAACAACAACGGCTTCATCAGGGATCACACCTTGTATCAGCTCAAGCATCCAGCTGTAGCAGCATAACTGTACGATAAAATAGGGCCGTGTGGATTTAGAAAGCTTGGTATCCCACGCTTCGTAATAATAATCACCTAAGTCTGATTTTCCTTCTCGTCGTACCAAAAAATCAGCAAAACCTGCAAAGCTATCTCGCTCAAGATAGGCTTGGGATATAACCTTATAACCCTTCGCCATTGCTTTCTTGGTGGATTCTGCCGCCGTGCGCCTATCGTCTTCTATCTCAGCGACATGTTCACAGCCATATTCTTCTTTGAGGTATTGTAAGAATAGTTCTTCATGCTCATTACCTTTCTCAGCTAACAAGCCCATCATCTCATCATGATCTTTCTCAATGCCCTGAAGCCGCTCAGGTTTATCAATTGCAATTCGGGCCATCCATGCTGCAAAGGGTGAATTCATGTAAGTGATTAAATCTGATGCTGAGAAGATGTATCTCGAAGACTTTTTATACATTAAACATCCTTTCTATTAACTATTTTTATCAAAAAAATACCTGCTTCATTCTGTTGTCCTGCAACAGAATCTGTTTTGGTGTTCAATCCTAGTGTATTTTTTACTTTCAGGCTACACATATTCTAATTTTCTAATCAAGATAATCATCCCGCTGAGCCTTTAAATGCATGGCTTTTTGCCTTAGCTTTCGTAATGCCTTCGCCTCGATCTGGCGAATACGTTCACGTGTAACTCCCAACCTTTTCCCTACTTGCTCTAAGGTCTGCGCCTCTTGTTCATTTAAGCCAAAACGGGCTGATAATACTTGACCTTCTTTTTCCGTTAAGCTTGATAAGATTAATTTTAATTCTGCACACGATCCAGTATTTTCCATTATCGTTCTCCAAGTAAAGTTGCTAACAGGGTTTTGTAAGCTGTAAGCTTTCGCAAAACAGCAAATATTCTAATAATTGGCATGAAACCCAATCTCCTTTATCTGATTACTATCTTTCTTAAATAACGATTCTTGTTTCAATCCGCTGAATAACTCCTCTGCTGTTAATGATTTACTGCTCAGCCGATGTTGTCTTAGCACATTGGCGAAATCACCTGGCGTTAGATTGTTGTATAGAGACAATTCAGACTTCCATTTAGAATTTGACGCTACTTGTTTTTTATCCCAATTAAGTGCATTAGAAAATAGCTTCCAAACCTGTTCTATTTTTAAATAGTCTAGTTTGATCTTAAAATCAAAGCGTCTTAATACAGCTACATCTAATTTATCCATTAAATTGGTAGAACACACAAAGAGACCATCAAACGTTTCCATTTGAGTCAGTAGTTCATTTACTTGTGTTACTTCCCAGCTCTGCTTTAATGTGGAGCGTTCTTGTAAGAAACTATCTGCTTCATCTAGCAGCAATACAGCATCTTCTTCTCGCGCCTCTTCAAACATTGCAGCCATATTCATTTCAGCCACACCGACAAAAGGGCTTAAAATATCAGAGGCTCGTTTTACAATAATAGGTTTATCTAGTGTTGAACTAATGTAATGACCAAATGCCGTTTTTCCTGTTCCAGGTGGCCCGTATAAACACAGACGTGCACCTGATACACCTTTAAGTCCATTAACTAATTGATGAACGTCATGGCTGGGATTAAGTGCATCTAATTGATAATCTATCGTACTCTTTTGTAAATCAGTTTTTTGTACACGATTGCCCATTGCTCGTAGTGTGTTAGCCACTACATGCTCCATATTGTCTTCAACCGAAGCATTAGGTGATGAAGGAATGTTAGCAACAACTTTAGCAGCTCGAGAAATAATCCCAGGCACTAACTTCTTGTCCTTGCTCATCTTCTCAATCCACTCGGTAGATATATCTAGATCACCTAAATTCTTCTTAAGGATATTTTTACGGACGGATTTAGGTGGCGTTTTCAACTCTAAAACATAATCAAACCGTCTTATATAAGCATTATCGATCTGCTCTATACTATTACTCAACCAAAATGTTGGAATAGCATTTGTTTCTAGCAGATTATTGAACCATGCTTTACCTATCTTTGGTTCCCGATCAAAAAAAGAGTTTGCCGGGAAAACATCTTCTATCTCATCAAATAGTCTTAATGATTTTTCCTGATTTGCTAGTACTCGTTGCGCCATTTGATAGGCACTGATCCGACCAGAACTAGGAAGATCATCACCATCATTATCTGCAATGCTAATTTGATATAGCTTAGCACTCATTGACCTCGCTAAGACTCCAACCAATTCTGTTTTACCTGTTCCAGGAACACCATGAACCAATATATTCACTCCATGTATATTCTTTTCTATCACCGTAGATAAATACTGTTTGATTAACGTAATGTCCTTTTTAACATGTGGGTAATCTTTAAGTTTTAAACTAGAATTATTCGCTTGATGAAAAAACTGATTAAGTAGATTTTGACGTTCGTTTTCATCTATTGATAAAATTTCACTAATACCGTCTGGAATTTCAAGTAATGATTCAAGATCAGTGTTGTTACCCTTGTTTATTTTCAATAATCCAGAGTTTAATAAGTTTCCTTTTCGAGATAGTGCATCACTAATGTCTGCATGTGAAATATGTAAAATTCCCGACAATGCTTTAATCGCCCCAGAACGTGTTAAGTTACCAATATCATTAGCGATAGAATCTAAAGGGCTATATGTTGAAATGCATATCGCGAAAAGTAATATTTCTAGCTCAACATCCGTTAATCCAACTAATGTTTGTAGCCAAATAAGATTATTCTCAGCGATATTACTTATCTGAATAGGCTTTTGATCTAATTTCTTTTTAGTTTTTTTCAATAATTTGAATAAGAACTGCTCATTTAAGTCACCACATTTCTCTTCCAATAGACCGATTGCCTTGAGATTATCATCATCATTCCCAATTCGTGAAGATTTCCATGTGTTTAAATCAATTAATATTCTAAGCATCCACCTTGCAATAAGATCATGGCATTCATGTTGGTGTGACATATCACTACTTCTGAGCATTCTTACATGTGTCATGCCTTTACGTTTACTTATTTTATCAAACATATTATGCCTTTACTTCTTTAAGTTAATGACATAATAATTATTCAATGCGACAATTAAGGTCGCTTACTGTTACCGCGTGATAACATTGATATTAGATCGCTAATACCTTTCACTCTCCATGCCCACATTCATAGTCTCAAGCGAACAGGCTGAGGGTATATTCCAGATTCAACTCCTGCTCAACAACTGATGGTCATTGTGCCTAATCAACATGATCTTGAAGTCGAGGTAATGGTCGTTAATTTAGATATTGGTTTTGTTACAGAAAACCAAGTCGTTGAAATAAAAATAGATGCGTTTACGTTTACAAATACTGTGTAATTGATGGCACCCTTAACCACTTATCAAATGATGTGAGTGCCGATGAGCAATTAGGTTGGATTTACAAAGCCGAAGTGACCATGGCTAAGATGGATATTCAAGTAAAAAACAAGTTGGTTAAACTCAGCCCCGGTATGACGGTGGCGGTTGAGATTAAAATAGGCCAACGCAGGTTAATTGAGTACTTCCTTGCACCACTGCTACGCTATAAGCAAGAGAGTATTCGGGAACGGTAACTCCCCATGCCTCGAAATTACTTATTCATGCAGTGCGCAACCAAAACGTCGCAAATGCGTATTCTTACGAACGTGAACACCCAATCTTATGATCGTGAACACCTAACAAACCAGACATTGGGCTTGGCGTATTTTTACACTAAGTGTTCACGATCAGTCAAGT
>NVWQ02000061.1 GCA_002733715.2 Methylophaga sp. | reverse complement strand
TTGTGCTCAGCTCGACTGGGTAAGATCTCGAGGATGACGATGTTTATACAAGATCATCTGCAACTTGATTGATTACGGGTATATGAGCTTCGTGCTAAAATATGAAACCTGTATTTTCAAGTAATTTGGGTATAGAAAAGTTGATCAATAAAATCATATGAAACGCGCCCAAAAAATCCTCCAATCCACTTTTGGTTATGACGAATTTCGTCATGCTCAGCAGGCGATAATTCAGGCTTTGCTTGATGGTGGTGATGCTTTGGTGTTGATGCCTACGGGTGGGGGGAAGTCTTTGTGTTATCAGATCCCGGCTTTGGTGCGTGAAGGTACGGCGATTGTTATTTCACCGTTGATTGCGTTGATGCAGGATCAGGTGGATGCGTTGCAGTTGTTGGGGATTAAGGCGGCGTTTCTTAATTCTAGTCAGCGTGTTGGTGAGGCGCGTGCTATTGAGCAGCAGTTGCTTGATGGTGAGTTAGATTTGCTTTATGTTGCACCTGAGCGTTTGTTGAAGCCACAAATGATGGAGCTACTCGATCAGTGCAAAGTGGCATTATTTGCCATTGATGAGGCGCATTGTGTGTCGCAGTGGGGTCATGATTTTCGGCCTAATTATCAGCAGTTAAAAATACTGCATGAGCGTTTTCCTACGGTTCCCCGTATTGCTTTAACCGCAACGGCTGATCAACGTACTCGTGATGAGATTATTGCTCAACTGCAATTGGGTGATGCTCAGGTTTTTGTAAATAGTTTTGATCGCCCAAATATTCATTATGCTATTTCAGAGGGTAATAACCCTAAACAGCGATTGTGGACGTTTCTTGAACAAAATCATCCCAATGATGCCGGTATTGTGTATTGTTTGTCGCGTAAAAAAGTGGAACAAACGGCTGAGTGGCTTGCTGATCAGGGGCGTTTAGCCTTGCCTTATCATGCGGGCTTGCCTCAAGAAGTGCGGCAACAAAATCAACAACGGTTTTTACGTGAAGACGGTGTCATTATTGTCGCCACTATCGCTTTCGGAATGGGCATTGATAAACCCGATGTGCGCTTTGTGGCACATTTAAGTTTGCCTAAGAGTATTGAAGCGTATTATCAAGAAACGGGGCGAGCAGGACGTGATGGCGAGCCTGCTAATGCGTGGATGTCATATGGTTTGCAAGATGTGATTACCCTTCGGCAATTCACTCAGGATTCTAATGCCGATGAACAACATAAGCGTGTTGAATATCACAAGTTAGAATCAATGTTGGGTTTGTGTGAGTTAACCACCTGTCGGCGGCATACACTGCTCGCCTATTTTGATGAGCAGGGTGCAGCGCAATGTGGGCATTGTGATAATTGTCAAAATCCACCTGAAAAATGGGATGGCACCGAGCCTGCTCAAAAAGCCTTGTCATGTATTTATCGAACCGATCAGCGTTTTGGCGTCACCTATATTATTGATATTTTATTAGGTAAAAGTGATGAACGTATTCAGCGCAACGGCCATGATCAGTTAACTACATTTGGAATTGGTCGTGATTTTTCAGTTGCTGAATGGCGCAGTATTTTTAGGCAGTTAATTGCTTTAGGTTATCTAGGTGTCGATATGGAACGTCACGGCGCTTTACGCCTGACTGAAAAATGTCGTTCATTATTACATGGTGAACAAAAGCTAGCGCTACGCAAACAAGCTAAAGCAGAAAAAGTAGCCAAGACATCTAAACAGAAAACAGCTGTTCGACCGCAAGATAATCCATTATGGGAAGCATTACGAGCACTGCGAACCACATTAGCAGAAGAGCATGGCGTGCCTTCATTTGTAATTTTCCACGATGCCACCATGCAAGAGATGGTTAAGAAGCGTCCTCAGACATTGAATGATTTTAATAAGATTTCAGGAGTAGGCGGTCAAAAACTTTCACGTTATGGTCAAGCCTTTATTGATGAAATAAAACAGTTTCCCTTGTCAGAATTACTTGATAACCGCCTAAGTGAAACAGTGAATGAAACACTGATGCTTTATCAACAAAATCTAGGCATTGAGCGGATTGCCCAAAAACGTGAAATTAAAAGCAGCACAATTTATACGCATCTAGCCGATGCGATCGAAGTAGGTTTATTAGATGTACGTGATGTTATTAACTTGGATGATGCCAGTTACAATGAAGTTGTACATTTAATTGAAGCCTTTGCAGAAGAAGAAAAAGGACGATTGAAACCTGTTTTTGATGAATTAGACGGTGAAGTGGATTATGGCATTCTAAAATGTATTCAAGCGGCTATGTAAATCTTCCCAGACTGTTATAAAACTGTAATATAGTGGCGGTATGATGGACTGATCATTATCAGGAAAACATTATGGCAACAACAATTTTAGTGGTAGAAGACGATGTAGCAATTCGCGATATGCTTTGTTTTACGCTTAGACATTCAGGTTTTATTTGTGAACCTGTCAGTGATGCAGAAAAGGGGCTGGCATGGTTGAAAAATCAGCAACCAGATTTAATTTTGCTTGATTGGATGTTGCCGGGCATTGATGGTATTGAGTTTATTCGCCGCTTGCGCGCCAATGAGTTTCTGGCCTCAATCCCTGTCATTATGCTGACCGCTAAAGGTGAAAGTGAAGATATGGTTAAAGGTTTGAGTGTGGGCGCTGATGACTATGTTAATAAGCCTTTTACACCTACGGAACTTATTGCTCGGATTAAATCACTGTTACGTCGATGCAAACCATCTGAATCAGATGAAGATAACCAACTGGAGTTTTCAGGTTTACTTTTAGATCTTAAAAGTCACCGTGCCAGTGTTAATGGTCAGCGAATTGACTTAGGTCCAACCGAGTTTCGTTTACTTAATTTCTTTATGAAAAACCCAGAGCGTGCCTATAGCCGTGGTCAATTACTGGATCAAGTTTGGGGCGATATGGTTTATATCGAAGAGCGAACTGTGGACGTGCATATCCGACGTTTACGTAAGGCTTTGGAGCCATCAAAACATGATAGTTTAATTCAAACGGTACGTGGGGTGGGATATCGTTTTTCAGCAGAATAAAAATATAAGTGTAATAGCAATATGAGTTGGGATTATTGGCGAATACTAACCATTGTCAGTTTGGTGGGTTTTGTAGGGTTATTGTTTGATCAAATGATTCTATTTATGTTTTTTGCGGCCTTGCTTTATACGTTTTGGTTGCAGAAAAAATGGAATCAAATGTGGTTATGGATTCAAAACCCTAAAAAATATGAGCCACCCTCTGCGGAAGGTGCGATTGATGATATTTGTCGGCGTATTGAGAGTGTACGCCAGCAAAATAAGTCACGTAAAAAAAGACTGTCGGATTATTTAAAGCAATTTCAAGCCGCAACGGCGGCTTTACCGGATGCCGTTGTAGTGTTAGGTCCGCAAGGTCAAGTAGCTTGGGCAAATACAGCATCAAAAGAGTTATTAGGAATTGTCTGGCCGCGCGACAGTCATGTACGTGTGCATAATTTGATTCGCGATCCTGTTTTTCAAGGATTACTAGCCTCCCCTAAAAAGAAAGCCAAAATTGTTACCTCTCCTTTGAGTTCAGATCTCTATTTAGAGATGAAAATTGTTAATTATATGGGTGACGGTCGATTATTGATTGCTCGCGATATGAGCCAAACGGTTAAATTACAAAATATGCGGCGTGATTTTGTGGCTAATGTTTCACATGAGCTTCGAACACCTTTAACCGTGTTGCATGGTTACTTAGAAACGTTTAATCAAGAGAGTCCACCAGAAATGTGGAGTGCGGCATTGCCTGTTATGCGACAGCAAACACAGCGGATGAATATGCTGATCAGTGATTTATTGATCCTTTCGCAGCTAGAAATGGGTGAAAAGGCGTTAAAACATGAGCCGGTTGATATTTGTGCCTTATTGACGACCATTGCGGAAGATGCTCGACAATTAAAAGAGTATCAGTCGCATCAAATACAATTAGATTTTGATAGTGATAAATGGCTGTTATCTGATGCTGGCGAACTACGCAGTGCTATTTCAAACTTGGTATTTAATGCAATTAAATATACCCCCGAAGGTTCCGCAATAACATTGCGGTGGGTCGTGACTAAGAAAAATGCTTGTATTGAAGTAAATGACAATGGATTAGGCATAGCGGAACATCATCTTGATAGGCTCACCGAGCGATTCTACCGCGTAGATAGTGGTCGGGCACAAGAGACGGGTGGAACAGGGCTTGGTCTAGCCATTGTCAAACATATCTTAAAAAGACATGATGCCAGATTAAATATTAGTAGTGAGCTTGGTGTAGGCTCTCAGTTTAGTTGTTGTTTTCCTGCCACGAAAGTGATTAAAAAATCAAAAACTATTAAGCTTTCATGAGCCTTGTAATAAAACTGTAATATTTTATTCATATCCTTGTAACACGTTAACGCAATACTGCTTCCTGTAATTTAATTACGTTAACTTTTTATTTAGGAGTTGGACACAATGTTCACAAAAAAACTTGCAATATTAGGCGCTGCAGTAACACTGGCATTTTCTGCTACAACATTTTCTGCAGAAGTACCTGAGTTACCTGATTATCAAAAAGTCAGTGGAATTTCAGGCAATCTATCTAGCGTAGGGTCTGATACCTTAGCTAACTTAATGACACTTTGGGCTGAAGAGTTCAAACGTGAATACCCAAATGTAAACATTCAAATTCAAGCGGCGGGCTCTTCAACCGCGCCTCCTGCTTTGACTGAAGGCACATCAAACTTCGGTCCAATGAGCCGCAAAATGAAAGATAAAGAAAACGCGGCTTTTGAAGCTAAGTATGGCTACAAAGCAACCCCTATTCGTGTAGCAATTGATGCCTTAGCGGTTTATGCACACAAAGATAATCCAATCGAAGGCTTGTCTATTCCTCAAGTTGATGCAATTTTCTCTGCAACACGCAAATGTGGTCACGCTGAAGATATTACAAGCTGGAAGCAAGTGGGTGCTGACTTAGGTAAGATCCAAGTTTACGGCCGTAACTCAGTGTCGGGTACCTATGGCTACTTCAAGAAGAAAGCATTATGTAAAGGAGATTACAAGGATACGGTTAATGAGCAACCAGGTTCAGCATCTGTAGTGCAAGGTGTGACTAAATCATTAAATGGTATTGGTTATTCAGGTATTGGTTATAAAACGTCTGGTGTTAAAGCGATTCCTTTAACTAAAAAACCGGGCCAACCCTTTATCGAAGCATCTAAAGAAAATGCAGCAAATGGAACATACCCATTATCTCGTTACCTTTACGTTTACGTGAACAAAGCGCCGAACAAACCTTTAGCACCACTTGATCGTGAATTTATTACGATGATTTTATCAAAAGTTGGTCAACAAGTTGTTATTAAAGACGGTTATATCCCATTACCTTCTTCAGTAACAGAAAAAGAACTTGCGAAACTTAAATAAGTTTTTTAACTGATTGATTTGAACGCCTCGCACTTTTGCGGGGCGTTTTATTTTTAATAGATACTTTTAAAGTGGCATTTAAATCTTATGGTTGAAGCATCTCAAACTAGTATATTACCAGCTCCAGGTTCACCTGTTGCACTGCGTCGTCGGGCATGGCGTGAGCTTAAAGATCGCCTAGCCCGATATGGTGTGGCGGCAGGTGGCATGATGGTTATCTTTGCCATTGTTTTAATCTTTTTCTATTTGCTTTATGTGGTTGTGCCGCTTTTTCATGGTGCAGAAACAGAAGCGAACTCTGAATATAAGACAGATTATCAAAATGCGACCCATGTGACATTGAATGAATATAATGATGTTGCTTTAATGCTAACTATGGAAGGAAAAGCACGGTTTTTTAATGCAAATGATGGTCAGTTAATGCTTGAGCCAAACTTACCATTACCTACGGATACTAAAATATCGGGTTTCGGTAAAGGGGCATCACCAACGGGTGTATTTTCTTATGGCTTTGCTGACGGGCGTGCATTAATTTTTAAGCAAGACTATAAGATTAGCTATCCCAACGATAAACGTATGATCACGCCACTTATTGAATATCCAATAGGTGAAGAGTTAATTGTGCTCGATCCGCAAGGCAAAGCTTTGCAGTTACTTAGTGTGCAAAGCAATGAAGAGCAAACGACATTAGCGGGTTTAACGGAAGATAACCGTCTAGTGTTAAACAGTTTAGTGCGTGAACAGGACTTTATGGATGAAGATCTATTTACGATTGAACAAACCACAGCAGAGATTGTATTAGCTGACAATCTACAGGCAACACATCTGCGCATGGATATCGATCAGCGAGAACTATACTTGGTTGATGCCGATGGCTTTATTGCTTATTACGATATTACGGATGTCGCCTCTCCGCAGTTAATACAAAAAATTAAAGCAGTGCCATCAGGTGTTGACGTTACATCAATCGAATTTCTAACCGGCGGTATTTCTATCTTAGTGGGTCGAAGCGATGGGCAAATTGATCAGTGGTTCCCAGTACGTGATGAAAATAATAACTACACTTTGCATAATGTACGTAGTTTTAATGATCAAACAACAGCGATTGTATCTATTGCAACTGAGTATGCACGTAAAGGATTCTTGGCTTTAGATAAAACAGGTCAAATAGGTATTTATCACACCACCGCACATCGCACCATGCTGGTTGAACCTTTGGTTGACAGTGATGCCGTTATTGCTATTTCTCCACGTGCTAATGGTTTGCTTAGCGTGACTTCTGATGGTCAGGCTAAATTAACCTTAATTGATAATGAGCACCCAGAAGTCTCATGGCATTCATTATGGGAAAAAGTCTGGTATGAAAGTCGTGATCAGCCAGAATATATTTGGCAGTCATCATCGGCTAGTAATGATTTTGAACCTAAATTCAGCTTAAGCCCGTTGACATTCGGTACGATCAAGGCAGCGCTTTACGCGATGATGGTAGCAGTGCCACTAGCGATTATGGGGGCGATATATGCGGCCTACTTTATGTCAGCACGCATGCGAACCATAGTGAAACCCACCATTGAAATTATGGAAGCATTACCGACCGTTATTTTAGGTTTTCTTGCCGGATTATGGTTAGCACCATTGGTGGAAGGTAACTTGCCTGGGGTATTCACCTTGCTGATTATGTTGCCCATCATGACGATCGTCACGGCTTGGTCTTGGTCACGGTTGCCAAGTTCGTTTCGAGAACGTATTCCTGATGGCTGGGAAGCCGCTATTTTAATTCCAGTGGTGATTGCTGTTGGCATGTTATCAATGATGGCAAGCCCGACACTGGAATTATGGTTGTTTGATGGCAATATGCCCAAATGGCTGAATGAAGTGGGTATTAATTTTGATCAGCGTAACTCATTAGTGGTGGGGTTGGTGATGGGGTTTGCCGTTATACCTACTATTTTCTCAATTACCGAAGATGCGATTTTTGGTGTTCCGAAACACTTAACTGTAGGCTCTTTGGCTTTAGGTGCTACGCCGTGGCAAACATTGACTAGAGTTGTGTTGCTTACAGCGAGCCCAGGTATATTTTCAGCGGTAATGATTGGCTTAGGCCGAGCCGTAGGTGAAACTATGATTGTATTAATGGCAACCGGTAATACACCGATTATGGACTTTAATATCTTTGAAGGTTTCCGTGCTTTATCAGCCAATATTGCGGTTGAGATGCCTGAAGCTGAAGTAGCAAGCACGCATTATCGTGTGTTGTTCTTAGCTGCCTTAGTGCTCTTTGGTGCCACCTTCATTTTCAATACGGTTGCTGAGATTGTTCGTCAGCGTTTGCGTACTAAATATAGCTCTTTATAAATGAGTAATTCGATGTCTAAACAATCATTTTCAACTTGGTACAAAAGCGGTAGCCCATGGGTTTGGCTAAATGCGGGTGCGGTTAGCATTAGCGTAGTAATGGTCGTGGGCTTATTGCTATTAATCGCCGTGCGAGGTCTTAGCCATTTTTGGCCAGCAGATATTATGGAGCTCAGTTATCAAGAACCTGGTGGTGAAGCGATTACCCTAATTGGTGAAGCTATTGAGACCGAAGTTGTGACTGCTTTACGCTTAAAGATGACAGGCGTTGACTTACCTGAAGGTCAGGTGAGTGCTGAGCGTCATTTAGTGAAGGTCGGTAACCGTGATTACTTTGGTCTGGATTTTCGTTGGATTAACGGACCTTGGGTGGGTGAAATTAACTATCCTGAAAATCTAGTGTCTGTAGAGCGACGCGAATGGGGTGATTTCTTTGGTTATTTGATGGAAGTTAAACAGCAGGGGAAAATTGTTGCGAGTGGCGATGATGCTTGGGCTGAATTACAAAAACGTTTAGAGCGCAGTAATAATTTAGTTTTTGAAATCAAAAAGATTGAAAAGGCCGAAATTGGCAATATTAATCATGGCCTAGAAGAGCTTCGTCTTAGAACTAGACGACTTGAGTTAGATGGCGTTGCAGCAGGCTCGGTACAACATCTAGAGATTGAGCAAGAACGTAAGCAGTGGGACGTGCAATATGCCGGCTTGCAAAAACAGCTGTCAGACTTAAATATGGCTTTAAACCGAGATCAGATGATCATTAAAATGTCAGACGGTCGCGAAGTTGAAATTCCACTAGCAAAAGTGGTTGAAGCAACACGACCCAATGCAATGAGTGTGTGGCTTAAAATAAGAACATATGGACACGAAGTGTGGAAATTTGTGTCGGATGATCCGCGTGAGGCTAATACTGAGGGTGGAATATTCCCAGCAATCTTTGGCACGGTAATGATGGTGATGATCATGGCCGTATTAGTGACGCCATTTGGTGTGGTGGCCGCTGTATATCTAAAAGAATATGCCAAACAAGGGCCAATGATTCGCCTAATTCGTATTGCGGTTAATAATTTGGCGGGCGTACCGTCGATTGTTTACGGTGTGTTTGGGCTGGGCTTCTTTGTTTATTACTTAGGTGGCAATATTGATGAGATATTCTTTTCTGCCGCACTACCTGCACCCACTTTTGGTACACCAGGTTTGATGTGGGCATCGCTGACCTTGGCTATTTTGACCGTTCCTGTTGTTATTGTGGCGACGGAAGAGGGGTTGTCACGTATTCCACGCGCCATTCGTGAAGGTAGTTTGGCGTTGGGCGCAACCAAAGCAGAAACCTTGTGGCGAACTGTGTTGCCAATGGCGGCGCCCGCGATGATGACTGGCCTTATTTTAGCTGTAGCACGAGCAGCGGGTGAGGTTGCACCGTTAATGATGGTGGGCGTGGTTAAACTTGCTCCGGCTCTGGCTGTGGATACTATCGCACCTTATTTACATTTAGATCGTCAGTTTATGCATCTAGGTTTCCATATTTATGATGTCGGTTTCCAAAGCCCGAATGTAGAAGCAGCGAGACCGTTAGTGTATGCCACCGCATTTTTATTGGTATTGATCATTATCGTATTAAACATGGCAGCAATTAGTATTCGTAATCGACTACGTGAAAACTATAAAGCAAGTGAAGGTTAAGCCTTAGGCTGAGCAATCAATTAATAGAGGTATCCTTAAATGGAGCTAACAGCAAAACAACAAGCACGAAATATAGCCAGAGAAATTGATCTTGGTGCTATGGGGCGAGGCGTGTCGAAGCTTGATATAGCCGAAGAAACAACCTGTCTTGAAGTGAAAGACTTTAACTTGTTTTACGGTGATAAACAGGCTTTACATGGCATCAATATGAAAATTGCTAAAAACCGAGTCACGGCGTTTATCGGCCCAAGTGGTTGTGGTAAATCAACGTTATTGCGTTGTTTCAATCGAATGAATGACTTGATTGATAGTGTGAGTATCAATGGTCAAATGTTACTAGAAGGTAGTGATTTGAATGCGCCTTCAGTCAACGTGGCAGATTTGCGTCGCCAAGTTGGTATGGTATTCCAAAAACCTAACCCTTTCCCTAAAACAATTTATGAAAATGTAGCGTATGGCTTGAGGTTGCAAGGTGTCAATGATCGAGCAACCTTAGATAAGGTGGTTGAACAATCACTTAAAGGTGCCGCGTTATGGGATGAAGTTAAAGACCGTTTGAATGAATCAGCTATGGGCATGTCAGGTGGTCAGCAACAACGTTTAGTGATTGCACGCGCGATTGCGATTGAACCAGAAGTGTTATTGTTAGATGAACCCGCATCAGCACTGGATCCACTTTCAACATTAAAAATTGAAGAGTTGATTCATGAGTTGAAAGACAAATATACCATTGTGATTGTTACCCATAATATGCAACAAGCGGCACGGGTGTCTGACTATACAGCCTTTATGTATATGGGAGAGTTGATTGAGTTTGGGGCGACAGATTCACTGTTTACCAACCCTAGTCAAAAACAAACAGAAGATTATATTACGGGTCGTTATGGATAAGTTTAGGAGAACAACATGGTAAGAAATGATTCACAACATATTTCGCAGCAATTTGAGGCTGAACTTCAAGATATTCGTTCGCGTGTATTAGCAATGGGCGGCCTAGTTGAGCAACAAGTCGGCAGTGCGTTAAAAGCGCTTAAAAAAGCGGATCTTGAATTAGCTCATCAAGTCATCGCTGATGATAATGAAGTTAATAATCTTGAAATGAGCATTGATGAAGAATGTATTCAAATTATTGCGTTGCGTCAACCTACAGCGAGCGACTTAAGATTAGTCAGTGTTATTTTGAAAACCCTGACAGACCTAGAGCGTATCGGTGATGAAGCGACAAGTATCGCGAGAAAGGCGTTAAATTTAGCGGATAAAGAACATCCTAAAAAAAGTTATCGTGAATTATCATCGATAGGAAACCATGTGCGCGGCATGTTGCGAGATGCATTAGATGCCTTTGCAAGGTTGGATGTTGATGCGGCGATTGAGGTTGCACGCCAGGATTTAGAAATAGATGAAGAGTATGAAAGTTTCACTCGAACAATGATCACCTATATGATGGAAGACCCCCGTACAATCTCACGTGTATTAGACTTAATGTGGTCTGCACGAGCACTAGAACGGATTGGCGATCATGCCCGAAACCTATGTGAATACGTTATTTATTTGGTGGAAGGCAAAGATGTTCGTCACTTGAGTGTGGAGCATATGGAAAGAGTTTTACAGCGAGATTAATCGCATTTTGTGATGTGACGTTACCAAATTAAAGCCCTCACTTTTTAGTGAGGGCTTTTTTATTACTTGTTCATTGTGCTCAATGTGATGCAAAATAGCGGCATCTTGCTTTTATAGAAAAGATGTTTATGACACAGCATGCTGATGAAATACTGGCAGCCATTGATTTAGGCTCAAATAGTTTCCACATGATTATTTCCCGTTTACGTGATGGGCATTTTCAAGTGGTTGATAAGTTACGTGAGATGGTGCAACTGCGTGCCGGACTAGATGAAAATGACTATTTATCTAACGAGGCGCAAGAGCGCGCTATAGCATGTCTGCAACGTTTTGGTGAGCGGATTAAAGATTTACCCGCAGGCAGTGTGCGAGTAGTAGGCACGAATACCTTACGCGTGGCTAAAAATAGCCAACTTTTTTTACGAAAAGCGCGATTAGCCTTAGGACATCCTATCGAAATTATTCCCGGTGAAGAGGAGGCACGGCTGATTTATTTGGGTGTGGCACATGCCTTAGCCTTTGACGACTCCTCCCGTTTAGTGATGGATATCGGTGGTGGTAGTACCGAATTTATTATTGGTGAAGGCTTCACTGGGTTGATGCGTGAAAGCCTAGAAATGGGTTGTGTGAGTTTTTCTCAACGGTTTTTTGGTGGTGGTAAAATATCACAAACTCGAATGAAAACGGCATTAATTGCAGCGGGCACACGATTGAGATCCATCCAGAGACCCTATCGAAACAAAGGCTGGGTTGAAGCCATTGGTGCATCAGGCACCATTCGAACCGTTGCCAATATCGTAAAAGAAAATGGTTGGTCTGATGATGGTGTGATTACGCCTAAATCGTTAGATAAACTGATCGAAGCCTTGGTGGAAGCGGGCCATGTAGACAAGCTTGAACTAGACGGTTTAAGTGACGAGAGAAAATCTGTTATCCCTGGTGGAGTGGCCGTTTTAAAAGCAGCATTTGATCGTCTTAAGATTGATCGTATGATTGTTTCTGATGGCGCTTTACGTGAAGGTTTGCTGTATGACTTGCTGGGTCGTATCCAACATGATGATGAACGTGATCGCACAGTGTTAGCTTTGGCTCGTCGTTATCAAGTAGATGTAGAGCACGCGAAACGAGTCAGCGTTATGGCGATTCAGCTTTATGAACAAATTGCAGATGACTGGAAAATAGATGAAGAGGATTATCTAGATCGATTGCAATGGGCGGCCGAGCTACATGAAGTTGGATTGTCTATTTCACATGATCAGTTTCATAAGCACTCTGCCTATCTAGTAGCACATTCAGGTTTGCCGGGTTTTTCGCGTGAAGAGCAGCATGCTTTAGCTACTATCGTCAACGGACAACGCAAAAAGATCCCGCTGAAAGAGATTGAAGGTTTATCCGATGAGTTACAAAAATCAACCCTAAGATTGATGATTTTATTGCGTTTGGCCACCGTGTTTAACCGAGGTCGTAGCGAGACGACAGATACATTTGTGAAATTAAAAAAGATAAAAAAAGGTGTGCGCTTAAAACTACCAAAAGGCTGGTTAATTGAGCATCCATTAACAGAGGCTGACTTGTTGCAAGAAGCTGATTATCTTGAGGCAATAGGATTTAAGTTAAAAATTAAATCTTAGAACCAATGATTCTTTAGTGTGTCAGACTATTAAGGAAGGTATTTATGAAATTACTAAAACTTATAAGTTTGACTATATTATTGGGTGTTACCGCTTTATCTGCACAGGCAAATGATTCGATTAGTTTGTCTAGTGAGACGGGTGATACGTTGATGATTCACCGTTTAAGCAATGGTGAAATATGGGGCAGTTTGATTATTACTGATCAAGTGGCTGATAGTTTCTCTGCTTCTGAACTTATTGTTCTACAAGTTGATCAACATAAGCCTATTAAACTGGACCATGAAAAACGCTGTGGTACACCAGCGGGTGAAGCACAAAAAGTGGATTATGTTTTTCAAACAGAGCAGGCAACAGATCAACAATGGCAGTTTAGCCAAGTTGAGTCAGCACAGAGTGATATTCTAAAGCTGACGGGTTGGGATAAAGAGTTTTATCACCATATGAAATCAGATCGCAGGCCAAATGTAGTAGATTTTCCCATACAAGGTCCTATTGCACTTGAATCATTATGGCCGCAATTTCAGCAAGGAAAACAGATTGTTTTTCACTACACGACTGATGCAGATGAGCCTCGCGAGGCGCTATTCAATTTAGCTTCTGAGTACGAACAGATCAGAAATCTTTAATCCCAATCGATCCCCACAAGCAAGCTCGTGGGGAAGATGTGATGTCTATACCCGTAATAATTCAATCTGCACATTGAGCTATCACGGGTATAATTTACCAACTTATACTTACACCGGCATAAGCACTGCGGCCTAGGCCAGGAAGACGATCACCCTGAGCAATATCAGGATTGTTAGCAATACGGTTATAACCACCTAAATGATTTTCATATCCACGATCAAATAGATTGTTCACACCAGCAGTTATTATGACGTTTTGTGTAGGCTGATAGTTTGCTGACAGGTTAAATACGGCATAACCACTTGTTTTTTGCTCACGGTTTTCATCCGATACTTTATTTTGTGATGAAACGGTTTCAGCTTCAAAACCAACAGTCCAGTCAGTTTGCACATAGCTCAGCATAGTACGAGCAGTCAACGGTGCAATGCGGTAGAGATCATCACTGGTGTCACGGCGCTCGCCACGTACATAACTCACCACACCATCTAACTGCCATGTTGGTGTAATGGCAAATGACCAGTTTGCATCTAAACCATATAATTTTGCATCGACATTGTTATATTCCAATACCAATTTCTCTGGCCCAGCCATCATGGCGCTAACCATTGCGGCAGTAGAGTTTGTATTTGGTGTGCCTTGGATGTAGTCGTTGATGTGGTGATAGAAAATATGCGGTGAGAATGTTGCACGAGGTGTATGCCAATCGAAACCTAATTCAATTTGGTAGGCAACCTCAGTGTCAAGCCCAATATTCCCGATGTAATTGTTGCCGTCAGCGAGCCCAGCAGTTGATTCTAATGGCAGCCATAAATAACGTTCTTGATAGCTAGCAGCCCGTTCTTTTCGAGCGATGCCGGCAATTAGGTCGAACTCTGATGAAACGGTATAAGTGGTATTTAAGACCAGATCGACTAAGCTTTCATCTTGCTTACGATCCGCGTTATTAAATGTATTTTTGAGTGCGACAACAGGTGCAGCCCCCAAACTCGTACTCACTTCACCGGCATCCATTTCAACACGACTATAACGCAAGCCGGCTTCAAACTTCCATTGATTAAGGGTTAATTCTTTTTCACCAAAAATACTGTAACGATCACGTTCAATGTTATTGTAATTATTGACAAAGAACAGGGTGTTGCCGGGGTTGAAAATGTCGGCATTATGTTTTGCCCTATCGGCATCAATTCCCACCGTCCAGCCAGAAACAGAATAAGCTAAACCAAAACCAGTTGATTTCACATCTGTTATTGCATGGCGACGTTTAGCAAGAGCACTGGCTCTTAATTCATAATTAGACATCCAATGTTCAGAATCTTGATAAGACAGTTTTGTACTTAGTACACCACCATTAGCAAAGGTGTTGCTGAATGAACCATCATAGTGATTGCCTTTTGCATAGATAATATCCATAGGCAGAGCTGGCGTACCTGTTTTTCCGGTATCATGATGCTGTGCGTTTAAAGTGAAGGTTTGCGCACCGTTTTGGAATGCATAACCACCGCCGACTGTTCCTCGCTTATGTTCGGTAGGTAGAATGTCGCCACCATCAAACTCAAGGTCATCACCATGTTCAAGGCTGCCTGTTATATGTAAACGGTGCTGGTTATTCGCTATTCCCGCCAATACGGAACCGTATTTTCCATTGCCATTTTCTGCATACCCAGCACTAAAATTTCCTTGAGATTGGAATTCTTCTCCGCTGCTAAATGTTGTAGTTTTTGAGTGCGCTAGAATAGTGCCACCGATTGTTTCTATGCCAGAACTAACAGGTGCTATACCTCTGTAAAGTGAAAGACTTTCAAGTCGCGAGGCTGGAATATAGCTGAGTGGCGTATCCATTGAGTTTGGACCAGCCGAATTGATTCTTACGCCATCGATTAATACATTTACGCGATCGCCAAAAAGCCCACGGTATTGAGCAATGCTGGTGAGCGGCCCATTTCGATTAATGTTGGCACCGGGAAGTTTTTTTAATAACTCTCCCGTGTCAGGCACACTAATAATAGAGCTAGGCAAAGCATAAGGTGCCGCTTCGGCAGAAACACCCTCAACCGAAATGGTTGGGAGGTTAATGTGTTCCGCCTGAACCGCACTATTTAAACCTAGCATTAACAAAGGCAAGGGTAATAACTTTAAAGAATGCATATCAATAATTTCCATAAAAAATATGTCATACATTTTATAGGGTTAAACATTGCATAAAATGTGTTTTATGATGTTAAAGTGTGTGAAATAACGCATTTATGTGTTTTGAGGGCATGGTATTCTGCTTGTTTGAAAATTTAAGAATTTGAGTTATAAATGGTAGATGGAATTGTTGGCTCATATGTCACCGCATTTTTATTAGGGCTTTTTAGCACGGTACACTGCATTGCAATGTGTGGCTCTGTCATCGGGGCGCTCACATTAAGTTTGCCGAGCGAAGTACGAGAAAATCAGGCGAAGATGTTTCCCTATGTATTCAATTACAATCTAGGCCGACTCATTAGTTACGCAATGGCGGGTGCGATTGTGGGCTTATTGAGTTCACCTCTGGCTACGTTTGATGGCCATGCGGTGTTACGTTACATATCAATTATAGTCATGATTGCTATGGGACTTTATTTGGCAGGATGGTTTCCTAAATTTGCTTATATGGAACGGATGGGTGCGCCGATCTGGCGGTGGTTGCAACCTATAGGGCAAAAATTATTACCTGTTCGAAAATTATCCCAAGCTTTTTATTTAGGCATGGTGTGGGGTTGGTTGCCATGCGGGTTGGTTTATGCGGCTTTGGCCGTGGCGGCGACAGCTGGCGAGCCGGTTAAAGCATCACTTGTTATGCTGGCTTTTGGTGCGGGTACTTTGCCTGCGGTGATGGGAGCGGGTCTATTTACTGGATTTTTATCAGCGATGGCGGGCATAAAGCATTTGAGACAAATTGCTGGAGTGCTCATTATTGCTATGGCCTTGGCCACTGCATTCTGGCCTATGGACCATAGCAATATGCATCATGAAGGGGGTGATTCTTCACAGCAACACTCTGAGCATATGCATCAGAATATGTAATGAGAGCAATTCGATGAACAAAATTCTAGGCCAATCTCCTCAAATAACACATTTACTCCGAACGATACCGATGATCGCTACCAGTGATGTGAGTGTGCTGATTTATGGTGAAACAGGCACGGGTAAAGAATTATTTGCACATGCACTACACTCTGAAAGCGGCCGCAAGGCTGAATCTCTTACCATTATTAACTGCGCAGCACTGCAGCTTGAAAACATTGAAGCGGATTTATTTGGTCGATGTAATGCAGAAGGTGAAATAGAACACCGTGGCCGAATCTTAGCTGCAGATGGGGGAACGATTTTTCTTGATGAAGTTAATGCCTTACCTTTAACTATTCAAGCAAAAGTATTACGCTTTCTAGAGGCAGGTGAATGCCAGCTACAGGGCAGTCACAAATTGCATACGACTGATGTACGGATCTTAGCTGCCACCAGCGCCGACTTACAGAAAGAAGTGACGGAAGGCCGGTTTAGAGCTGACTTATTTTACCGCCTGCAAGTTGTGCCAATAGTTTTGCCTACACTAAAAGAGCGCAGTGATGACATCAACTTATTACTGCATCATTTTGGGCGCGAGTTTGCAGAAAATAATGCGGTTGTTCGTTACTCAAAAGCGACAGAGCATTGTTTGTTGACCTATGCCTGGCCTGGCAATATTCGCGAACTGATTAGTTTCTGTCAGCGCATGGCATTGCTCAACCCTGGAAAATTGCTTCAGCCCGAAGATTTACCTACTGAAATGATGCCTGAACATGCTGCTAGTCAGCATGCTTTTATCCTACCACCTACGGGTATAAATTTAGCGCAAGTTGAATTAGATTTAATCGAGCAAGCACTAGAAATGGCAGCGGGAAACCGATCAAAAGCGGCACGATTATTGGGCATAAGCCGAGATACATTACTTTATAGAATGCAAAAATACTCCCTGTAGAACATCCGCTTTTAAGCTGCCATAATAACCTTTATACCCAAAACCATTGAAACTGCATGATTCAGCAAGATGAGAAGCTAGCATATTCTAGGCATAAAGCGCAGGGATTAGTTACTCTAATTCCAAGTTTTATAACGACGAAGATGCTAGCTTATCACCTTGCCCTACGGGAGTTCAGCACGAATGCCAGCACTGCGTTACAATGCTTGAAAAGGACTCGTCATTTCCTGCGCGCCTTGCGCCTTGTTCTGACATTCGTGTTGAGCTCTGAAACCTGCAGTTTCAATGGTTTTGGGTATAATTATACTCCTAAGGTTAGTTATGAAACAGTATCTTGATTTATGCCAACGTATTATTGACCAAGGCCATTGGATTGAGAATAAGCGTACCGGTAAACGCTGCCTTACCGTTATTAATGCGGATCTAAACTACGATGTTGGCAATAATAAATTTCCGTTAATCACCACTAGAAAAAGTTATTGGAAATCAGCAATCGCTGAAATATTAGGCTATATTCGTGGTTATGATAATGCGGCTGATTTTCGCGCGTTAGGCACCAAAACATGGGACGCGAATGCTAATGAAAACGAGCAATGGCTAAATAACCCTTTTCGCAAAGGCGAAGATGATATGGGACGGGTTTATGGTGTTCAAGGCCGATCATGGGCCAAGCCTGATGGTAGCCATTTAGACCAACTTAAGAAAATTGTTGATAATTTATCTCAAGGCATTGATGATCGGGGTGAAATTCTCACGTTTTATAATCCCGGTGAATTCGATATGGGCTGCCTACGCCCATGCATGCATACCCACACTTTTTCATTATTAGATGACACGCTGTATTTAACATCTTATCAACGCTCGTGTGACGTGCCTTTGGGGCTTAATTTTAATCAAGTACAAGTGTTCGCTTTTCTTGCGATCATGGCGCAGATCACTGGCCACAAGGCGGGTTTGGCCTATCATAAGATTATTAATGCTCATATTTATGAAGATCAACTTGAATTGATGCGAGATGTGCAAGTGAAGCGAGAGCCTTTCCCCTCACCGCAACTAGCAATTAACCCCGATATTAAATCACTAGAAGATCTAGAAACATGGGTCACGATGGATGATTTTGAAGTGACGGACTATCAGTGCCATAAGCCGATCAAATATCCATTTTCGGTGTAACGCTTTGCATAAGGGGCTTTTAAAAGTCCCAGTGAGCGATAGCGAACGAACTTGATTAATTATTAGCCGTTATCCCCATTTTGTTTCTAGTTGCCTATGCTCACTTGCACAGTCTCGAAGGTAAATTTATTAAACGTTGATAAGGAATACCCTTTGTCTCAGCCATTTCTTTGAAATAAGAAATAGTTTCCTCATCAATACGGATAGTAATCTGTTTTTTTAACCGTTTTGCATAGGGGGTTTTTAATAGATTTTGAGAAATCATAAGATTCACGCATGGCTAGTTTTCTTTCCTGTTTATCAGTTTTCCGTACAGAAATAATACGGATAGTATTCAAGTCTCTTTCACAGTGACAAACCGTTAATAGTTTTTCTTGTGCGCTGATACCCATAAGAATAAAACGCTCTTCACCTTCTGAGCTATCGAGATCAGGAATTAACCTGGCGTTTTATCCCACTCGAATTTTAGACTATCCATACGTTAAATGTAGTTACATTGTAGCTACAAGTCAAGATAGGCATTTAAAACAGCTTGAACGCCAAATTCAGTTGACGCTGGCAGATATATGATGAACTTTGCTAGCGCACTGAGCTTTGGTATAAAAATGACCTTTGGAAACGAACTGCGCTGCCAGCGGTCAACGGGAGTTTATTGTTATGTTCATTATTTAACACTATAATGTGTAAAGATATTAAAAATTATACACAAGGGTGTTGTGATGAGAACAAATATTGTAATTGATGATAACTTAATGATTGATGTGCTTCGAGTTACGGGACTGAAAACAAAAAAGGATGCTGTTGAACTGGGGCTTAAGACTTTGCTTAAATTAAAAAAGCAGGATGAGATTAAACAGTTTAAAGGTAAGCTAACTTGGGATGATGATTTAGATAGAATGAGAACTGACTAGTGATTATGGTAGATTCGAGTGTTTGGATTGACTATTTTAACGGCAAAGAATGCCCAGAAGTGGTTTATTTAGATGCTATTTTGGGCATAAAACCAGTAGTGATTGGCGATAATATTCTGACAGAAGTTCTCCAAGGCTTTAGGGGTGATAAAGAATATAAAATAGCAAAACAATTATTAACTGCTATACCCATATTTCAGCTCTCAAACAAAACTCTTGCAGTTAAAAGTGCTGACAATTATCGTGCTCTTAGAAAAAAAGGTATTACAGTAAGAAAAGCTATAGATACGATTATTGCTACTTACTGTATTGAACAGAATATTCAGCTTTTATTTTCTGATAGAGACTTTTTACCATTTGTTGAGTTTTTGAGCTTAAAGCCAGCTATTTTTTAGCAAATTAATTCTCGTAGATCAAGCCAATATTCGCAACATACATCCAAATACTGATACCCAGTATAATTATTCCCCAATATTGAAACGGAACCCAAAACATTGTATGTGTGGTTTTTAGTTCAATCTCCTGATTATTTTCAGGGTCAATTACAATCTTCCCAGGCTTGTTGTTGACTTTTCGTCCTACTAGAAAAACAATAATTGCTGACAAACCCAGTACCATTGGCATTACCCAGGTGCTATTTTTATAGAAATTTTCTCCATAATAATAGTCAACTCCAGAACCCACCCCCAATGATATTAATAATGGAATTACAAGTGCTAATATTCCCCAACCTTTCCAAATTACCATTTATTACCTCATTTTTTGATTGCTAACGATCTAGTTAAGGGGCCGCTGGCAGATATATGATGAACTCTGACAAACACATTTAACTTTGATAAAAAATGACCTCTGAAAACGAGTGACGCTGCCAGCGGTCAACTGCAACTTTTTGTTATGCTTTGATTTCATCAATTGGTAATATTTGTCTACCGTGCCTAACCGTAAGGATTGAAACAATCTCATGTTGTAACCTATAAATAATACGATAATTTCCATGAATTATTTCTCGAAAATCATCTTGCTTTATTTCAGGAACAATACGCCCGCTCTTCGGAAACTGTTCTAATCGTTCGACGACTTGGAATGTTGATTCAACCCATTTTTGAGCTGAATTTGGACTATCCTGAGCGATGTATTGTGCTATTTCAGCCACACGGTCAATTGCTAACGGAGACCAAATTATTTTCACCTTTCAAGCCTCTGCAATACTTCCTGTCTTGCATCACTATGGCTAACACCATTTCCAGCTTCTAACTGAGAAATCGAGGTTTGTATATCTTCCAGCAATTCAATTTTTTCTTGCATTGCCTCAAATTCGCCAACATCCAATAAAACGCCAACACCTTTCCCATGTTGAGTAATTATTAAAGGTCTTTTAGTATCGTGAACCTGTTTTACAAAAGATGCTACACCTGAACGAAACTCAGACATTGGCCTAATATCTTGTTCTATGACCATTCTACGCATAGTTATGTACCTTATACTTTACAATAATTGGTACAGTATATCGCACCAAACTATTTGGTGGACGATTTTTTAAAGCATAACGATCTAGTTAAGGGGCCGCAGCGTAGCGGAGGTCCCGTGAGCGACAGCGAACAAACTTGAACTTTTTGTTAGCTGTTCAGCTTGTAACGAAGACAAAAGCATAATCTCCCTTTGGGTAATTAGCAATATAGTTTGTGGCTTTTTTAATACTATCTTCATAACTTCCTTGTTCCTTATCCAAATACCAATTGTCATTATTGTGTCGGTATTTATCACCATCTTTTACTAAAACATCGCCTCCCAATATGAATATTTTATTATTTTCAAAATACACTATGAGTTTAATTGCATCTTCATATTTCCAAGCGACTTCACTTAAGCCGATAGAGCTTAAACTTATTTTCTTATCTTGTAGTTCTACGGGTATATCCATTTTTATACAGCTAACTTGCTTATTAACGGGAAAATATTTTCCCTGTAATTCCTATACATATACGGACAGTTTTTCCTAGTAAGTTGATAATCAAGACCAAACCGGGAAATAATCCATCATTGTTTAACCATGATATTAACGAGGAGAATATTGCTCGTCAAATAATATATATTCTAGTGAAAACTGTTAAGGTTTAGATAATAATTGTCTGTTGTAATAAAGATATTAGCTATGAAGGAGTAAGCAATGATAAATTCCACACAAAAATTAACATCTTATCCAGTATGGGATAAAACAGTCCGACTTTTTCATTGGGTGAATGTATTGTGTGTTTTGGGGTTAATTGCCGTGGGAACGGTAATTTTAAATGCTAAAGCGCTGGGTGTGCCTAGTGATGGCAAGATTCTATTAAAAACGGTTCATGTTTATATAGGTTATGTGTTTTTCATCAACTTATCTTGGCGAATTATTTGGGGTTTTATCGGTAGTCATTTTGCCCGCTGGCGGATGATTTTGCCGTTTGGTAGGAAAAACCGGGTGGAATTAATGGACTATATTGCCGATCTTAAAAACAACCGGCCTGCTAAACCGTATCTTGGCCATAATCCGATTGCACGGTTAATGGTGGCATTGTTATTTTTGTTAATGAGTATTCAAGCGATAACAGGACTGGTTTTAGCGGGAACAGATGTCTATATGGCGCCCTTTGGCAATACCATAAAAGAATGGATTGCTGTTGATTCTAATGCTGTTGAGCTGATTAAGCCTTATTCAAAAGAGGGGATTGATGAGGCGTCTTATTTAGAGATGCGTGATTTTAGAAAACCCTTTATCACCACGCACTATTACGTGTTTTTTCTATTGTTATTAGCGATTATTGTGCATTTATTAGGCGTGGTTGTAACGGAGCTTAAAGAACGTAATGGCTTGGTTTCAGCAATGTTCACAGGTAACAAGGTCTTTAAAGATAAACCTATTGATCTGGAATAGAACTAAAATAGTTGGCATATAACATGCTTTGTTATTGAGTATAGTTTGTCACACGCAATGGGTAGTTTAATTTAAGAAAAATTATTAAATGCCGTTATTTAAGTGTGACCTAATAAAAACAGCTTAACTCAATAATACAGGCTATAAAAAATGAAAAGACAATTTACGACGACATTACTATTATTGGGTTTAGTGCCCGCACTGTTAACGGCGCTATTTTTTGCATGGGTGTTAATGAGTGGTGATAATGCATCGCTAGCATCAAAAGAAATGTATATTCTGGCTGGCGGAGTCATTGTTATTATTGCTACCACCGTATTTATTTGTTTCTCGTTGGTTAAAACAATAATGGATCCACTCAACTATGTAGTTGGATCACTGACTTTTATTGCCAAAGATATTAAAAAAGGTGATGTTGATTTAACACAGCCTCTTAACCCTCCCAGTGCGACAAAAATGGGATCAGCTTTAGGCAAAGCTACCAATGCTATGTTGAGCGAGTTT
Organism: Methylophaga sp.; assembly: GCA_002733715.2. Classification (GTDB taxonomy): domain Bacteria; phylum Pseudomonadota; class Gammaproteobacteria; order Nitrosococcales; family Methylophagaceae. The sequence continues at coordinate 27,512 of NVWQ02000061.1, read as the reverse complement.
TCTGATACCTTAAGAAAATTTAGTGAATCGACTAATAATATTTCAATATCAACACAAACGGTGAGCCGCTTAGTAAGTGAGTCAAGTGCAAACATGATCACGCAGCAAACAGAAACGGATCAGGTGGCAACAGCCATCACAGAATTATCTGCTTCAGCTCAAGAAGTATCTCGCAATGCACAGCTAGGTGCGGAGGCGACGAAAGTGGCCGACAATGAGGCACAAAAAGGTGCTAAGATTGTGAATGAAGCGGTTGAAACAATAAGAGCCTTAGCAGGCAGTCTTTCTGATGCATCATCAGTCATTAATAGTTTAGAAAGTGACAGTGATAGTATCGGTTCTGTATTAGCCGTAATCCAAGGTATTGCAGAACAAACTAACTTATTAGCATTGAACGCGGCTATTGAAGCTGCCCGAGCGGGTGAATATGGTCGAGGATTTGCTGTGGTGGCTGATGGAGTTAGAACGCTTGCTAGCCGTACTCAAGATGCAACAGAAGAAATAAAAAGTATTATTGAGCAATTACAGGCTCGCTCAAAAGAAGCGGTTGCAGTGGTGACAACGGGCTGTGAAAATGCAAATAGTGGCGTAGAAAAAGCAACGGCCGCTGGTGTGGCTTTAAATGATATTGCGAGCAAAGTAGCTGATATTGATGATATGAATGCACTTATTGCCACGGCGGCAAAAGAGCAGTGTACGGTTGCTGAAGAAGTGAGTCAAAGCGTTATTAGAATCAGTCAACTAACTGAGCAAACAACAGAGGGTTCAAATCAGGCTTCACAAGCTTCGGCTGAGTTAGCAGAGCAAGCAGCAAGTTTACAAGCGTTAGCATCACAATTTAAAGTATAAGTTTACAGTAAGCCCTTCTCCGCAAAAGAAAGGCTTTCACCATCACCAATGATAATGTGATCTAAAACGCGTATATCAACGAGTTCAAGAGCAGACTTTAGTCGTTGCGTGATTTGTTGGTCGGCCTGACTAGGTTCGGCAATTCCTGATGGATGGTTATGGCTAAAAATAACCGCCGAGGCATTATGGGCTAATGCTTGCTTAACTACTTCTCTCGGATAAACGCTTGCACCATCAATAGTGCCACGAAATAATTCATCAAATGCAATTAAGCGGTGTTTGTTATCAAGAAATAGACAAGCAAAAACTTCATGATTGTAGTGGCGAAGTCGCTGTTGCAAATAGAGCTTAGTATCACTGGCATCAGTGAGCGATATTCCTCGAGCAAGTGTTGATTCGAGATGGCGATGACTCATTTCTAACACGGCTTGGAGTTGAGCATATTTTGCCGGCCCTAGGCCATGCTGTTGGCAAAACTGTTTTTGATCGGCTTCAAGTAGGGCGCGTAAACTGCCAAAAGTGGTGAGTAACTGCCTCGCTAGATCAACGGCAGAAACGCCTGTGACGCCTGTACGCAAAAAGATGGCTAATAATTCAGCATCAGATAGTGCGTGAGCACCACGCTGTAGTAACTTCTCTCTAGGCCGTTCATTTGCTGGCCAGTCCTTGATTGCCATTTATCCGAATCCTTTCTTTAAAGTGGAAACGACTAAGCTACAGACTGTTTTTAACAAAAACAAGCACTTATTTTGAATTAAAGTGCTAGAAATAGTATTATACCCGCCCCTCACATATGATTTAAGAACATGGCCGGTAAACTTTTTATTAGAACCTTTGGTTGCCAGATGAATGAATATGATTCATCAAGAATGGCAGATGCATTAGCAGAATCTCATCAATTAGAAATAACCGATGTGGCAGAAGATGCTGACGTGTTATTGCTTAACACCTGTTCGATCCGTGAAAAAGCACAAGAAAAAGTGTTTCACCAATTAGGTCGCTGGAAGAAATGGAAAGATGATAAGCCGCATTTAGTGATTGGCGTGGGCGGCTGTGTCGCTAGCCAAGAGGGTGATGCTATTCGTCGTCGTGCGCCATATGTTGATCTTATTTTTGGCCCGCAAACATTACATCGCCTGCCGGGCATGTTGGATGATGTCAGAAAAAGCCATCAACCGAGCATTGACATTTCATTTCCTGAAATTGAAAAGTTTGATAACTTACCTGAGGCAAAAGCTGATGGGCCCACGGCATTTGTGTCGATTATGGAAGGTTGCAGTAAATACTGCACATTCTGTGTGGTGCCATACACGCGAGGCGAAGAAGTCAGCCGACCTGTTGATAAAGTATTGGTGGAGATTCGTGGCCTTGCTGCGCAAGGTGTGCGTGAAGTGAATTTATTGGGCCAAAATGTAAATTCATATAGCGGTGAACTAGATGGCGATGATACAGCTGATTTAGCATTATTAATTCATTACGTTGCCGCTATTGATGGTATTGATCGCATTCGCTTTACTACTTCTCACCCTGTTGAATTTTCAGACAGTTTGATTGAAGCCTATGGTGAAGTGCCGGAGTTAGTGGATCATTTACATCTACCCGTACAATCAGGCGCAGATCGTATTTTGGCGATGATGAAGCGAGGCCATACTACATTAGAATATAAAGCCAAAATTCGTAAACTACGTGAAGTTCGCCCTAATATCAGTATGTCGAGTGACTTTATTATTGGTTTCCCTGACGAAAGTGATGCTGATTTTCAGGCGACAATGGATTTAGTGAATGAGATTGAGTTTGATCATTCTTTTAGTTTTATTTATAGCGCCCGTCCAGGTACTCCCGCAGCGGCATTTACCGACTCAGTTTCCGATGAGGTAAAAAAAGACCGTTTAAAACAAATTCAAATGCGCTTACTGGAATTAGAAGCGGGTCATAGCCAAATGATGCTAGGCACGACACAGCGTATTTTAGTTGAAAGCATCAGCGACCGAGTGGACGGTGAAATGAAAGGGCGTACAGAAAATAATCGATCAGTTATTTTCACTGGCGCTCAATCATTAATGGGTAAATTTGTAGATGTGAATATTACAGAAGCGTATAGTAATTCTTTACGCGGCGAATTGCTTGCCGATACAATTATATTATAGGAAATTGAGTGGTAACTACATCACCTTCGTTAGATAGCATTAGTTTTGAATTAAGCCCTGCCGACAATCCACGATTAGCCAACTTATGTGGTCACCTTGATGAGCACCTACGCATGTTAGAGCGTGGATTTGGCGTGGAAGTGAATAACAGAGGCATTAAATTTCAGCTCATTGGCAAAGCTGAGGTATTGCCGAAAGTACAAGAGGTTATTCATCAGCTATATGCCGAAACAGCACAAACTGTTTTAGTGCCAGAGCAGGTTCATTTAGCCATTAGACAAACAGGTGGCACGGATACGATTGTGGAACCAGAGCAAAAAGAAGTGATGATCAAAACCAAGCGTGGATTGGTTAAAGCGCGCGGTCAAAATCAGCAAGCATACCTAAGACAAGTCATGACCCATGATATTAGCTTTGGGGTTGGACCTGCGGGAACGGGTAAAACCTATTTAGCCGTTGCCTGTGCGGTTGAAGCTTTGGAGCGCGACTTTGCTCGACGGATTGTTTTGGTACGCCCTGCGGTTGAAGCGGGTGAAAAACTGGGCTTCTTGCCGGGTGATTTAACGCAGAAAGTCGATCCTTATTTACGGCCGCTTTATGATGCTTTGTATGAAATGTTAGGTTTTGAGCGGGTTGCCAAATTAATTGAAAAAAATGTTATTGAGATTGCGCCGTTGGCTTATATGCGAGGTCGAACATTAAATGAATCATTCATCATTTTAGATGAAGCGCAAAACACCACTAGAGAACAAATGAAGATGTTTTTAACGCGCTTGGGCTACGGCTCTACGGCTGTTATTACGGGCGACATTACTCAAATTGACTTACCCAATCCTCAAATGTCGGGTCTACGTCATGCCATTGAAGTATTAAAAGATGTGGATGATATTGGCTTCACTTTTTTCCAAGCAAAAGATGTAGTACGCCATTCCTTAGTACAAAAAGTAATCGTGGCTTATGAAAATGCTGAGCGTTCTGCTTCATGACAGTGATTGTTGATCTGCAAAATGCATGTTCAGACGAGGTTCCTAATATTGCTCAATTTCAGCAATGGGTTGAGGTTGCATTGGATAAAGAAGGATCTATTTCTTCTGACTGTGAGTTAAGTATTCGCTTGGTGGATGAGGTAGAAAGTGCGGAACTAAACTCAAGCTATCGAGATAAGGTGGGACCGACTAATGTTCTGTCATTTCCATTTGATTCCCTTATACCTATGGAGCCTAGATTATTAGGTGACTTAGTTATTTGCACGAGTGTTGTAGAAAAAGAAGCTTTGGCGCAAAATAAGGCACAACAAGCTCATTGGGCGCATATGGTAGTGCACGGTTGTTTGCACCTATTAGCATATGATCACATAGAAGATGATGAAGCAGAAGTTATGGAAGCATTAGAAGTAACAATATTGAAATCACTGTTAATTAACGATCCCTATCAGGATCAAGGCGACATCGATGAGTGAAGCGCGATCGAGTAGAATTAAAAAGAGCACTTGGTTACAAAAGTTAAGTCGGTTTTTTTGGGAGCCACAAGATTTAGAACAGGTTATTGATTCACTACGCAGTGCATCGCAACGGCATGTAATTGATGCTGAAACATTAGCGACAGCAGAAGGTGCGCTCAGTGTATCTCAGCTGCATGCGCGTGATGTGATGATCCCACGCTCACAGGTTGTAATGGTGTCGCGTGATGCTTCAGCGGAAGATACATTAAAGCTAGTTGCTGATACCGCCCATTCCCGATTCCCTGTTATTGATGATGATCGCGATGATGTGATCGGTATTTTATTGGCTAAAGATTTATTGGCAGCGGTAATTTCGTCTGGCAACTTTGATTTTAATTTGCGCGAAATATTACGCCCGGCGGTTTTTATTCCTGAAAGTAAACGGCTGAATGTTTTACTACGAGAGTTTAGAGCACGTCGTAATCATATGGCCATTGTGGTTGATGAATACGGTGGTGTGGCGGGTATGATCACCATTGAAAACGTATTAGAGCAAATTGTCGGTGAAATTGATGATGAGCATGATATCGATGATGACGCGCCCATTTTACAGCGTAATGACAATACGTTTGTTGTGAAGGCTCTGACTCCTGTTGAAGATTTTAATGAACATTTTAAAACTGGCTGGAGTGATGAAGATTTTGATACGGTGGGCGGTTTTGTAACCAATCAATTGGGTCATTTGCCAGAGCGTGATGAGCAGATCACAATTGGGCAGTTTCAATTTACGGTGATTAGAGCAGACAGTCGACGCATTCACCTGCTTGAAATGACGGTACAAACTGCAGAGAAACAGGATAGTGATACTGAAGAATGATGAGCTTCACTAAACAAGGCGGGTCACAATGGCAAGGTAATATCATTGCATTGTTAGCGGGCATGGCATTACCACTCGCTTTTTCACCATTCCATTATTACCCTATTGCCATTATCAGTTTAATGTTGCTATTTTTATCATTGCAAGCGCTCACGGCAAAACAGGCTGCAGTGCGAGGCTACATATTTGGTTTAGGATTTTTTGGTGTTGGCATCTCTTGGGTTTATGTAGCCATCCATGACTTTGGCGGGGCAGGTGTGCTCTTAGCGGGTTTGCTAACGGCTATTTTTGTGGCCTTTCTTGCTATTTTTGTCGGATTGATTACATGGGGCAGTAAAAAACTAACCGGCCCAACGCTCTCTAGTTGGGACTATTTACTACTACTTCCCGTAGCTTGGTTAGTGTTTGAATGGATAAAAATCGTATTCTTAACAGGCTTTCCATGGCTTGAGCTCGGTATCAGTCAAATTGATGGGCCGCTACGAGGATATACGCCTATTGTTGGCGTGTTAGGTGTTTCATTACTGGTTACTTTTTCAGCGGGGTTATTAGCAGCGACCTGGCAGTCAAAGCGCTGGTGGCTGATGTCAATTTTTATCGCAATATGGATCGGTGGTTATTCTCTGAACGCTATTGTGTGGACGCATCCTGTGGATGATGAAATTAAGGTCAGTATTATCCAGGGGAACATACCGCAAGCGACCAAGTGGGATCCAAAACAAATATTTAAAACGCTGGCATTGTATCAAGCTAGAACTGAGCAGCATTGGGATAGTGACCTAATTGTTTGGCCTGAGAACGCGACTCCTATCTTTTATCACCAAGCTAAAGAACTATTTTTTGATCCATTAGGTGAGTTAGCTCAACAGAATAATACCGATTTATTAATTGGGTTGCCGGTAAAAGCGGCAGATTCTAATAAGTATTACAACAGCATGATGTCGTTAGGTTCAAACCATGAGTTTTATTATAAGCGTCACTTGGTCCCCTTTGGTGAATTTGTACCTTTTGCATGGCTACGTGGCTTGATCGCTTTTTTTGATTTGCCGATGTCATCTTTTGAGCAAGGGCCAGAAACGCAGGGATTATTTGATGTGGCAGGCCAGAAAATTGGCGCATCGATTTGTTTTGAAGATGTTTTTTCACGAGAAATTTTAACCGCACTGCCAGAAGCCACTATTTTAGTTAATGCAAGCAATAATGGCTGGTATGGCGATTCGTTAGCGCCTCACCAACATTTACAAATCTCGCAGAACCGCGCTTTAGAAACAGGGCGATCTATTGTGCGGGCAACGACAAATGGTATTTCGGCTTTTATTGATGAGCGTGGAAATATTCGTGCAACATCAAAGCAATTTGAAGAACAAGTTTTGACAGCAATGGTTCAGCCTCGCCAAGGGGTAACGCCGTATGTTGCGTGGGGGCAACGGACTGTATTGTTGATGTCGCTGTTCATGTTGATGATCTGGGCGTATCATCGTGTTAATTTCATACGCCAGGCAGCTTAATGCAGTTTCTTACCATACAACGAATTTTAGGTATTTTACTCAGCTTATTCAGCGTTACCTTGTTGCCGCCGATTGCCGTTTCACTATTTTATGATGATGGTTCTGTTCGAGCCTTTGTGACAGCATTTATATTGTTGCTTATTGCTGGCTTTCTTATCTGGTTACCGGTTCGAAAGCATCGAAAAGAGCTAAAAATACGTGATGGTTTTTTAGTGGTTGTGATGTTTTGGGTAACCTTAGCTTTTTCAGGTGCATTACCTTTCTTTCTAACTGAAGTACCCAACATGTCGTTTACGGATGCTGTCTTTGAGTCAATGTCTGGATTAACCACCACGGGCGCAACCGTATTAACCGGGCTCGATAACTTGCCCGAAGCAGTATTGTTTTACCGACAGTTTTTACAGTGGCTTGGCGGCATGGGGATCGTGGTTTTGGCCGTTGCAATTTTGCCATTATTGGGCGTGGGTGGAATGCAGCTGTATCGAGCTGAAACGCCTGGACCAATGAAAGATTCTAAGTTAACACCGAGGATCACTGAAACAGCAAAAGCACTTTGGTATATTTATTTAACATTAACTATCGCATGCGCCGTGTCTTTCAAGTGGGCTGGAATGAGTTGGTTTGACGCTATAGGCCATAGTTTTTCAACGGTAGCGATTGGCGGATTTTCAACCCATGATGCCAGTATAGGCTATTTTTCCAGCCCAACAATTGAAATGGTTACAGTGGTATTTATGTTATTGGCGGGAATGAATTTTGCCTTGCATTTTTTAGCATGGCGTCATCGTTCAATTAGTCATTATTTACGTGATGCAGAGTTAAGAACCTACCTTTCAATTCTTGCTGTTATTTCAATTGTGACTTCAACCTATCTCTATTTCAGCCATACTTTTAATACCCCTTGGGATGCGATTCACCAAGGCGTATTTCAGACCGTCTCGATAGGCACAACAGCAGGATTCACTACGGCAGATTATTATTTGTGGCCAAGCTTTTTACCTGTTTTATTATTAATGACCAGTTATGTGGGTGGTTGTGCGGGTTCGACAGGCGGAGGCATAAAGGTTATCCGCGTTATGTTGCTATTTAAACAAGGTTATCGTGAAGTATTGAGACTTATCCACCCTAATGCAATATTTGCGATTAAAGTGAATGATAAAGCGATACCGAGAAAAGTGGTCGGAGCCGTTTGGGGATTTTTTGCATTATATGTATTTTGTTTTAGCATTATGCATTTGTTTTTAATGGCAACGGGGCTGGATATTATTACTTCGTTTTCGGCTGTAACAGCGTGTTTGAATAATTTGGGACCGGGCCTTGGTGAAGTGGGCGCTAATTTTGGTTCAATTAATTCACCTGCAAAATGGGTATTGTGTATGGCGATGCTCTTAGGGCGCTTGGAAATATTCACGCTATTAGTGGTACTAAGTCCTGCTTTTTGGAGGCGTTAGATTATGGGTGGCCTGCAAGAAAAGTGGGATAATATTTATCAAGATAAACCAGAAGAGCCTACAGCATCATTTGTATTATCACAGTATAGTTATCTCCTTATTACGGAAGGAATAGCATTGGACCTTGCTTGTGGACAAGGAGGAAATGCTTTATTTTTAGCGCAATCAGGCCTTGAAGTTCAGGCTTGGGATACATCACCTGTTGCTATTGAGCAGTTGAAGAAACAAGCCAAATTAAAAAAACTCGATATTGATGCGCGGGTGCGCGATGTCATCACCTCTCCACCATTACCCGAAAGTATAGATGTTTTGGTAGTAAGCTTTTTCTTAGATCGTGAGTTATGCTCCCAACTCTATTCGGCACTGAAACCTGGCGGTATACTTTTTTATCAAACCTATTGCCAACAAAAGACAAGTAAGCAAGGGCCAAAGAACCCTGATTACTTATTGGCAGATAATGAGTTATTACAACTGTTTTCACAAATGAAAGTGCGCATTTATCAGCAAGATGCATTCTTAGGCGATGCTAAGCAAGGGCTACGAAATCAAGCAATATTAGTAGCAGAGAAGATATAATTAGACGAACTAAATAAAAAGCTTGATGTCATAAGCTTTGATCAGTAGACTTACGCGGTTCTAAGTGGCCTAGATCAACTGAGGCTACAACACACTAAAATTTGAATGAGTATAGATATGAAAGCGGATATCCATCCAGAATATAATGAAATCGATGTTACTTGTAGTTGTGGTAACAAATTTAAAACAAGCTCAACACGGGATAAAGCGCTTACGTTAGATGTTTGTTCTGAATGTCATCCATTTTACACGGGCAAGCAAAAAGTATTAGATACGGCTGGTCGTGTTGATAAGTTCCGCCAAAAATACGGAAAATAACTTAAGCCAGATTAACATCTGGGCAAGGAAAGATAGTGTGATTTTAAAAGACACATATCGTAACATATTAAGAAGCCTCTGCTTATCATTAGTAGGGGCTTTGTTGTTTATGGGGTTAACAGGCTGTGCACAAAATCCAGTAACTGGTGAGAGTGATTTTGTAATGTTAAGCGAAGATGGTGAGATCGCCATGGGCAGAACCAATCATCCTAAAATAATCGCTCAGTTTGGCCAGTATGATGATGAGAAATTGCAACGCTATGTGCAATCTGTTGGTGATAAATTAGCCGTGGTCAGCCATCGTGAAAACCTTGATTATCGTTTTACCGTATTAGATTCATCCGTTATTAATGCATTTGCTTTGCCGGGCGGATATATTTATATCACACGTGGCTTAATGTCCTACTTAAATTCAGAGGCTGAGTTGGCTGCGGTACTGGGACATGAAATTGGACATGTGACGGCACGGCACGGTGTGCGTCAGCAAAGTGCATCACAGGCCGCAAACCTAGGATATGTTGTTAGTTCAATTCTTGTACCTGAGCTCCGAGGAGCCGGTGCTCAGAATATATTTAATATGCTGGGTGGTGCTTTATTAAGCGGCTATGGACGTGAGCATGAGCTGCAATCTGATGGGCTTGGTGCTGAATATTTAGCACGCTCGGGTTATGACCCCAAGGCGATGATAGAAGTCATTCGAGTATTGAAAGATCAAGAGGTGTTTGCTGCCGCACAAGCAAAAAAACAAGGACGTGAGGTGCAAGGTTATCATGGTGTGTTTGCCTCTCATCCAGATAACGATACACGGTTACAAGGTGTGGTCGCCGCTGCGGATAAATATACTAATTCGCAAAAAGGGCTTATCAAACACAAAGAATATTTAGCGCAAATCAATGGTATGGTCTTTGGCGACAGTGAAGAGCAGGGTATTAGATCTGGACAAAATTTTTATCACCTAGCTATGGACTTTAGCCTTAGTTTCCCCGATGGCTGGCAAATAAATAATAATCCTAATAGTTTGCAGGCTATTTCAGACGGAGGTAAGGCCTCTATTGAAGTGGGTGTTGATGGGATTAAACAAAAACTATCACCAAAAGAATTTATTAAGCAGCGGTTAAAAATAAATAATTTAAGATCTGGTCGAAAGTTAAGTGTCCATGGTTTAAAAGGCTACACAGGATTATTTGATGCTAACGGTCAACCCGCGAGAATTTCTGTTATCTATAAAGGCACACAAGCCTTTATTTTCTTTGCAACCGTTAAAGATAAGCAGAGCTTTAGTAGTTTTGATAAAGATTTTATTAATACCGCGATTAGTTTTCATCGACTACGAAATGATGAAAAGCGTTTAGCTAAAGCAAAAACAATCGAAATCGTCACAGTTACCAAACATGATAATTACACTAAATGGACAGCAATGTCTCATATTAGCAATAACCCAGAAGCACAGCTTCGATTGCTAAATGGTGATTATCCTGAGGGAGAATTAGAGCCGGGTACACAGGCTAAGCGAGTGAAATAAGCTGTCTTAGCGAGGAAAAGTTAAAATAGATCACTATCCTCAGTTGCATATGGATTGGAATAAGCTCCTCCACCTATACTGTCATCAATAGGGCGTGGCATTAGTTCGGGGATATGGTCGCTACGAAACGTTTCAGAAATGGCGCCTTCGGTATTAGCCCGTGCGAGCAAACCTGTTTTCGGATCAATTTTCACCGTTACCATGTCAGCGGGTCTCTTTAAGAGCTCTTCAGGCATACCATCCAGTGCAACTTTCATAAAATCCATCCACATAGGAAGTGCCGCTCTTCCGCCATATTCTCCTCTGCCTAAAGATCTCGGAGAATCAAACCCTACCCAACTTATGGCAACTAATTCGGGGTGGAAGCCATTAAACCATGCATCTACTTGCTCATTGGTTGTGCCTGTTTTCCCTGCGAGATCTTTTCGCCCAAGCTCCATTGCTTTACGGCCCGTTCCATAACGCACTACATCGCGTAATAAACTATTCATGATGTAGTTGTTTTGTGGCGTCATTACACGGGCAGCGGGTCTCAGAGCTGTGGGGTCAAGTTCTTCCGTAGCTTTTTGATTTGAGATGGTAATACATGTTTCACATACTGTAGCAGGCTGTGACTGCATGAGAATGGTGCCTGAGGCATCTTCTATTCGTTGAATAACATAAGGATCAATACGATAACCACCATTAGCTAGTACTGAGTAGGCACGAGACATATCCCATGGGGAAACACTGCCACTACCTAATGCAAGGGAAAGACTCCGAGGAATTTTACTGGTATCAAAACCAAATTTATCTGCATAATTAATTATATATTTAATACCAATATCTCGTAATATGCGTATTGAAACAAGATTACGTGAGTTGGTGAGTGCAACTCTTAAGCGAGTTGGACCATAAAACTTCCCGCTGGAATTTTTAGGACGCCAAACGTTTTCTAGGCTGGGGTCATCCAGTACTACAGGAGCATCGTTTATAATGGTGGCCGCGGTATAGCCTTTTTCTAATGCTGCAGAATAAAGGAAAGGTTTAAAACCTGAGCCGGGTTGTCGGTGCGATTGCGTAACGCGGTTAAATTTATTCTGGAAATATTCAAATCCACCTGTTAATGCAGTAACGGCTCCATCAAAAGGAGAAACGGCAATAATTGCCCCCTCCACTTCTGGAAGTTGAGCCAGTTGCCATTTTTGTTCACTATCTTGGTGCATGTAAATCACATCGCCTATGCTAAACACATCTTCAACTTTTGTGGGTATCCTTCCCTTACTGTTGGTGCCTAATTGTTTTCTTGCCCAAGCTAGGTCACTGATATTGAGCGTTGCCATTCCAGTTTGTTTGATATAAATATGGGCAAGCTGAGACTCTAGTTTAATAACAATTCCGGCTGATAATGGACCGATGTGTCCAAATGTGGATAATAATTGCTCGTAATCCTCAGTTGTCATGCCATCTTCAAGCAATAGTGTATTTTGGGCGCCGCGGAATCCATGGCGTTTGTCATAAGCGAGCAGAGCTGATTGTAATGCATCATTAGCGGCTTGCTGGTGTTTCGAGCGAACGGTTGTATGCACATTTAATCCCATGCTGTAGGCATCATCACCATACTGTTCGATTAATTTTGTGCGGACCATTTCAGCAACATAAGGGGCGTAAACGTCAACAACGCGATGATGATAACTAGCTGTGACAGGGGCTTCAATAGCGGTCAGGTATTCTTGCTGTTTAATATAGCCCACTTGCCACATACGACGGAGCACATAGTCACGGCGTAATTTTGCTCGATCAGGATTAACAAGAGGGTTAAACTTTGAAGGTGCTTTTGGAAGCCCTGCAATCATTGCAAACTGAGGTAAACTAAGTTCACCTAATGGCTTTCCATAATATACTTTAGCTGCGGCACCCACACCATAAGAACGATTGCCCAAATAAATTTTATTTAGATATAGCGTAAGAATTTCTTCTTTAGTAAGTACCTGTTCAATTTCTAAGGCTAAAATAATTTCATTTAATTTTCTCAGGTATGTTTTTTCACGGCTTAAGAAAAAATTACGGGCAACCTGCATGGTAATAGTGCTACCGCCTTGGGCTTTTACCCCCGTTGTTGCCAGTGAATAAATCGCCCGAAGAATGCCTTGATAATCAACACCAGGATGACTAAAAAAACGATCATCTTCAGCAGCAAGCACAGCCTGAATGAGCGGTGCGGGCATCTCCATATACTCAAGAGGGATCCGTCGTTTCTCACCAAATTCAGCAATCAATAATCCTTCAGCGCTAAAAATTCTTAAGGGTACTTGTAGTTGTGTTTCACGAAGTGTGCTGGCATCAGGTAATTTAGGTGCGAGCGTTTTATAAATAGTGACAGCCGTAATCGCTATTAAACTAAGGAGAAGGATGAAAGCGATAAGGAGTCGACGCACAAATTGATACATAAGTATGTGTTTAAGTTAGTAGTATTCGAAGGGGCTTAGTATATACCCAAATTACTTGAAGATGCAGATTTCAGAGTTTAGCACGAAGGTCAGAACAAGGCGCAATGTAAAGGTAATGACTAGTCCTTGTCGAGCATTGTAACGCAGTGCTGGCATTCGTGCTAAGCTCTCGTAGAGCAAGAGGACAAGCCATTACTTTCGTTGTTATAAAACTTAGCATTATGCCTACATGAATGTAGGTAAGTAGAACAACGCAGGAGCAGTTGCCGAGAACGACTAACCCCTGCGTTTTATGCCTAGAATAGTGTGGCTTCTTCTCTTGCTGAAACCTGCATCTTCAAGTATTTTGGGTATATTACGCAAATGAAATTAACCCCAATTAACTTAATACCCTAAAGAATTTTTATATATAAATAAAACTGGCTTATTTTTTGCTTATTGATTGTTGAGTCAAGAGTATAGCTCAGCTCAGTGTGAGAGCACTATATTTTAGTTTAAAAGTGATACGTGACTCTCAGTATTTTATATACTTTTTGTTATATTAGATGTTAGGTTTCAGACTGTATATATTTGAGGGAACAGGGTAAATCCTTAGATCTATTGTATTTTAGAACTATATGAATTATAGTCTTGAGAAATCACTTTAAATTTGAACAATAAGTCACTATTTCTTTATTGTTAGTTGAGGCAAAAATGTTTGGACGAAAAAAAGCTCCACTTGTTGGTGTTGATATTAGTTCTTCAGTAGTTAAAATTTTAGAGCTTAATCAAAAAGGCGATAAATATTCGGTTGAGGCTTATGCTGTTGAGCCGTTGCCTCTTAATGCCGTTGTGGAAGGTAAAATAGTAAACAAAGATGAAGTGGCTGGTGCCATAAAGCGAGCGGTTAAACGTTCTGGTACTAAAGCAAAAAACATTGCGGTTGCTGTTTCGGCAAACTCAGCGATCACTAAAACAATATCTTACCCCGCAGATTTGTCCGAACGAGCTATCGAAGAACAAATTATGATAGAAGCGGAAAGCCTCATTCCTTATCCTCTAGAAGAAGTACGATTAGATTTTGAGGTGTTAGGTCCTTCAGAATCTGATGTTGATGCTGTCGATGTGTTGCTGGCCGCATCAAGAAGTGAAAATGTAGATACGCGAATTGAAGTTGTTGAAAAAGCAGGCTTAGAAGCCAAGCTAGTTGATGTGGAAGCGTACACGATGGAAAATGCTTTTACCTTAATATCTAGACAACTGACTAATCACGGGCAAGGTTTAACCGTCGCTGTTGTCGATATTGGTGCAACAGTAACGACATTATATGTACTGGTTGATGGCAAAATAGTGTTCACCCGTGAACAAACTTTCGGCGGCAATATGCTGACAGAAGATATTGAACGCCATTACGGCATGTCTTACCAAGAAGCGGGCCGCGCTAAAAAAGAACATAATCTACCCGATGATTATGGATTGAAAGTGTTGGAGCCATTTAAGGAGGCTATGACAACAACAGTAACACGCGCTTTACAATTTTTCTTCTCAGCATCAACACAATACCAATCCATAGATCATGTTGTATTAGCAGGCGGCTGCGCTTCAATTCAAGGTGTTGACGCCATGATCGCGGAAGAAATAGGCACGACAACATCTGTTGCAAATCCGTTTGCAGATATGACGGTGAATCAGCACAAAGTTAAAGTCCAGGCACTTAGCAATGATAGTCCATCAATGTTGATTGCATGTGGATTAGCGCTAAGGAGTTTTGATTAATGCCTCATATAAATCTATTACCTTGGCGTGAAGACCGCAGGCAAGAACGACAAAAACAATTTTTCACATCCGTTATAGCTGGACTTATTGTAGCTGCTGTGATCGCCTACGGAGCAATTAGCTTTGTTAATGGGCTTATGGACGAACAAAATAATCGAAATGCTTTTTTGAATAAAGAAATTGCTTTGCTTGATAGGCAGATTAAAGAAATTGCCACCTTAGAAGCTGAGCGTGCAAAATTATTGGCACGGATTCAGGTGATTCAACAATTACAAGCCAGCCGGCCTAAAGTTGTAAAAGTATTAGATGCGATTGTTCGAACGGTACCAGATGGTGTGCATCTGAACTCTGCAAAACGCACGGGACATTCACTTACTTTTAATGGGGTTGCCCAGTCAAATGCACGGGTCTCTGTCTTTATGCGACAGCTAGATGAAAATGCAGAGTTCTCAGGAGATGCAGTTTTGAATATTGTCAAACGAAGCTCTACAAATGATAATGCCATAAGAACGTTTACCTTGAGTGTGAAAGAATCAAGCCTTAAAGCCGATGATGGAGAAATCTAATGGAACTGTCATCTTTAAATGAATTAGATTTTAACGAAAGTGGAGAATGGCCACTTCCGATCAAGGTTATTTCAATATTAATTTTATGCGCCTTAGTCTGGGGTGCAAGCTACTGGTTTATCATTAAAGAGAAACAAGAAGCATTAGTTGTTTTAGAACAAAAAGAAAGTCAGCTTAAGAGTACATTTGAAGCAAAACAAGTAAAAGCAAGTAATTTAGAAGCATATAAGACACAGATGAAAGAAATCAAAACTAGTTTTGCCTCAATGCTTCAGCAGTTACCACGAAAAAATGAAGTGGCGGACTTGCTCATTGATATTTCTCGGACAGGATTAATAAACGGATTAGAATTCCAGTTATTCAAACCCGGCGGCGAACGCCCGGTTGATTTTTATGCAGAATTGCCTATTTCGATGATGGTAACGGGTACATATCATCAGCTAGGGGAATTTGCCAGCGGGATAGCTGCGCTGCCTAGAATTGTAACGTTACATGACTTTTCGATGAAGCCATTAACAACTAAGGGTGGCGAAGAGCAAATGACAATGACAGTAACTGCAAAAACGTATCGATACTTTGATGAAGCAGAATAACGGGTATTTGCTGGAGTACAAAATGGAAAACTTAGGAAGTAAAGCAAGATGGTAAAGTTATTAAAAGTATTCATGCCGATCTTAATTTTGTCGATAACTGCATGCCAGCAGGAAAAAGATGATCTTAATGCCTATGTTGCTAAAATTGAGGCGCGGCCGCCATCAACT
Source organism: Methylophaga sp. (assembly GCA_002733715.2). Classification (GTDB taxonomy): domain Bacteria; phylum Pseudomonadota; class Gammaproteobacteria; order Nitrosococcales; family Methylophagaceae. The sequence continues at coordinate 11,312 of NVWQ02000061.1, read as the reverse complement.
ATCGCACCTATCCCTGTGCTAAAACCATATGAGAAGTTTGAATATGCAGCATCAGATTTACATAATCCTTTTTTACCTGTGGTAGTTGATTTACCGGATGCCATAGTTGAAGAAAAAATAATTGTCGACAATGGTGTTCGACCAGATACAAATCGTTTAAAAGAAGCTTTAGAAGAATATGGTTTGGCAGAATTATCTCTTGTCGGTACATTAGAACAGGAAAATATGTGGGCATTAATTCGGTCACCAGAAGGGGTTATACACAGAGTTCAGGTGGGCAATTATATCGGAAAACATTATGGTCAAATTTTGACTATTTCAGACGCAGAAGTAGCATTTAAAGAAACTGTGCCTGATGGAAATGGTGGCTATATCCATCGAAACAACATCATATCTGTTCGTGAATAATTAAGGATAAGGCATATAAACATGACTAATAATAGCGACAGAATAAAAATGCTTTGCATGAATCAAACAAAAAATAAAGATAGAGTAATTACTATGAAAAAAGCTTTGAATATAATACTTACCAGTTGGTTAATGATATTCGGTATAAATGCATTTGCAACCGATCTTAAATCATTGGGTTATTCATCCTTGCCAGGCGAAAAAGCCCAGTTGGTGCTGACATTTTCAGAATCTGTTGGAGACCCTAATAGTTTTTCTATCGACGACCCTGCACGGATAGTATTAGATTTCGCTGGTGTTTCCAATAAATTAGATAAGAAGACACAGCAAATAAATGTAGGTGCAACACGAAGTGTTTCCACTGTTGAATCTGGTGATAGAACACGCATGGTTATTAATCTTTCACAAAAAGTACCGTATACAATTGAGCACGATGGAAATGTAATTATTGTTACTATCGACGGTGGTGCTAAGCAGAAATCAGTAGCAAGAAATACAAATTACCAAGTGGAAAATATTGATTTCCGACGCGGAGAAACGGGTGAAGCACGCCTTTCGATAGAGCTCAATAAACCTGGCGCTTTGGTTGATGTTCACCAAGAACGCGATACTATAGTGGTGGATTTAATGGGGGTTTCACTTCCTGAAGAATTACATAGAAGACTAGATGTTATTGATTTTGGAACGCCGGTACAGATGATTGATAGTGTACAAAAAGGGCAAAATACACGCTTAGTTTTATCAGCAACGGGTAAATTTGACCATTTAGCCTACCAGGCTGATAATAAACTAGTGATTGAAGTAAGGCCAATAATAGAAGAAATCACAGCTACAGGTAGGGAGAAATTTGGCTATAGCGGTGAGAAATTATCTTTAAATTTCCAACAAATTGAAGTGCGAGCAGTATTGCAACTATTAGCTGATTTCACAGGCATGAACTTGGTTACTAGCGATACAGTTCAGGGTAACCTAACACTCAGGCTTAAAAATGTCCCTTGGGATCAAGCATTAGACATTATCCTGAAAACTAAGGGTTTAGCAATGCGGCAGAACGGTAATGTTATGCTTATTGCCCCAGCTTCTGAAATTGCGGCTCGTGAAAAACAGGAACTAGCGGCTAAAAATCAGCTTATTCAATTAGAACCCTTGTATTCAGAAATTATTGAAGTTAATTTTGCAAAAGCATCTGAACTAGCAACGTTACTTCAAAGTGGACCAGAGCAATCTAGTAGTGGCGCAGGCGTGGCAGGGTTTTTATCCAGCCGTGGTAGTGTGACCGTTGATCAGCGTACTAATTCTCTGCTATTGCGAGATACTGCGGATCAACTGGTTCAAATTCGTAAATTAATAGACAGATTAGACGTAGCCATTCGTCAAGTATTGATTGAGTCTCGCATTGTTATAGCCACTAATGACTTTACTAAGGAATTAGGGGTGCGATTTGGTGTTTCTTCTGCGAACCATAATGGTAATGGGTTGCTTAACCAGCAAATAATATCTGGAACACTTAATGGGACCGACCAAATAAATAACGGAGATGATCTTGAGCAAAATGATAGATTGAATGTAGATTTAGGTCTTGCGAATCCTGCCGGAACTTTTGCATTAGCACTAGCTAAGCTTCCGTTTGGAACATTATTAGAGCTAGAATTACAGGCATTACAAGCAGAAGGCAAAGGAGAGGTGATTTCAAGTCCTCGAGTGATTACTTCTAACCAATCGACGGCCATTATTGAACAAGGTACTGAAATACCTTATCAACAAGCAAGTTCAAGTGGAGCAACGGCAGTATCTTTCAAAAAAGCAGTGCTTAAGCTAGAAGTGACACCACAGATCACGCCTGATGATAAAATCATTATGGACTTGAAGGTGAACAAAGATCAGGCTGTCTTTGATGCTCGATTCACAGTGCCAAGTATTGATACCAAAAAGGTTGAAACACAAGTGTTAGTTGATAACGGTGAAACAGTGGTATTAGGTGGCGTGTATGAACAGACAAAATCTAAAAGTTCATCACGGGTTCCTTTCTTTGGTGACTTACCGTATGTTGGATTTTTATTTAAAACAACAAAAAATGTGGATAATAAACAAGAATTATTGATTTTTGTAACACCAAAAATTATTAAAGATAGTCTTAAGTTATAGAAAAGGTTAAATTTAAGTATAATAAGCCGGATCATTACATGATCCGGCTTTTTTTATGAGTAATAGTTTTAAGATGATGAATACGTGATTTCAGGAAATATTTTTTTGGTCGGTCCGATGGGTGCCGGAAAATCAACAGTTGGCCGTCAGTTGGCAAAATCGCTTGGCCGTGATTTTTATGACAGTGATAAAGAAATTGAAAAACGGACAGGTGTCTCTATTTCATGGATCTTTGAAATGGAAGGTGAGGTAGGTTTCAGGCACCGTGAACAAAAAGTGTTAGATGACCTAACCAGCATGAAAGACATTGTATTAGCAACAGGTGGCGGCGCAATATTAGCAGAAGAAAATAGGCGCCATTTACGATCGCGAGGGCAGGTCGTTTACTTATCTGCATCTGTCGAGCAATTATTTCGCCGAACAGCGAAGGATAAAAATAGACCACTACTACAAACTGATGATCCTAAGCGTCAGATAGTAGAGTTATTAGAACTGCGTGATCCATTGTATAGAGATGTGGCAGATATAGAATTGCGCACGGGTGAACAATCGATTCAGCATGTTGTCTCGGGCTTAATCAAGAAACTAGAAGAGATAGGGCAATAACAATAATGATGAAAACACTTCAAGTTGCACTTGATGAACGCAGTTATCCTATTTATATTGGCGATAATTTATTGTCTCAACCGGATTTATTAACGCAGCATATCCGTGGAAAAGAAGTGCTTATTGTGACAAATGAAACAGTTGCACCTCTTTATTTGCAGAAAGTATTAGATAGATTAACAGCCTATCGTTGTGAGGCGGTAGTACTGCCCGATGGAGAAGAGTTCAAAAACTTAACGGTCCTTAACCAAATATTTGATAAAACCTTATCATCACAATTTTCAAGGAGTGTTACGCTGATTGCGCTAGGTGGTGGTGTTATTGGTGATATGACGGGCTTTGCAGCAGCATGCTACCAACGAGGTGTTCCTTTTATTCAAATCCCCACGACACTATTATCGCAAGTTGATTCGTCGGTAGGTGGAAAAACAGCCGTTAATCATGCTCTAGGTAAGAATATGATAGGTGCATTTTATCAGCCTCAATGTGTAATAGCGGACACCTCAACATTGAATACCTTAGATGATAGGCAGTTATCGTCCGGCTTAGCAGAAGTTATAAAATATGGATTGATCAATGACATGGAATTTTTTGTCTGGCTAGAGCAGAACATGTCAGCCTTGCGCAATCGGGATCAGACCGTTTTGGCCGAAGCCATCGAGCGGTCATGTCGAGATAAAGCAGATATTGTGGCGCAAGATGAGCGAGAACAGGGTGTGCGCGCATTATTAAATCTAGGTCATACCTTTGGCCATGCAATAGAAACAGGCATGGGCTACGGTACAGTACTTCATGGTGAAGGTGTTGCGATAGGCATGGTTATGGCAGCAGAGTTATCATTTTCTATGGGCTGGATTGCAGAGAGTGATTGCACTCGAATAAAAGAAATATTAGTAGCTGCTGGCCTGCCTATTTCACCACCTAAAGAATTGACCACCGAGCAATTTATGAGCTTAATGTCAGTAGATAAAAAAGTACAAAATGGTAAAATTAGATTAATTTTATTGAAAGCGATTGGCCAAGCGGTAATAAGTGACGATTACTCTGCTGATAAATTAGCGGAATTATGGGCATAGTATTTATACTCATACACCGTCAATTTATTTAGGTATATATAAACTGTCATCCCGACCGTAGTGGAGGGATCTTACGGCATTCTAAGATCTCCCCTAACGTCGAGATGATAAATGTTTCAATTTGTTTATACGGTCATCGCGAGGATGACGGGCTTTTTGTATAATCATCGTTGTTTTGTGCATTTTCAATGAACACGGGCATATACTGATGAAGTGATGTAATATTGAGGTTAGCATCGCTTCTTTTCACAGTAGCAGTAGGATTTTAAATGAATGAATTTGTTACATCCTCAGCCGAACCTAGTTATCTAATACCATTAGCATTAACTGTAGCGCCGTTTAATCAGACTGATGATTTAAAATTTTTTTTCAAAAGTGAGCAAATAGAGCAGCGTCTTAACTTGCTGCAACATTTAGTTCGAGCTAGTGACAAGGTTGCATTGCTATTTGCTGAAAAAGGTTTTGGTAAAAGTGCTTTGTTAATGCAACTACAGCAAGCCATGAGTGAAGATGTTCGTATTTTCCATATTGAGGCTAAGTCCTCAGTAGTTCCTAAAGAACTAATATTAGACTGCTTACGTGCATTTGGTGTGGATGATAATGACATACGGTTAAGCTCCGATCATTTAGAACTGTTGCAGCACCGATGTCTTAGCTTACAAAATTTGAACATTAAACCTCTACTTCTAATTGATGATGTCGATCAGTTATCAGAAAATAGCGTAGATACAATATTAACTTGGTTATCTTGGCAAGCAAATGACCAGTTTTTATTGCAGGCAGTATTAACTGCAAAAAATACGATGCCGGAACTTAATACCCTTCATGGACGTATTCAACGTGTTGATTTACCTGTTTTCACCGAAATAGAACTTAGTGCGTATCTTACTCATAGGTTATCTGTAGCAGGCTATCAAGGTGCTCCCCCCTTTAAAGCCAAAGTTTTGAAACAGATCTTTAAGAAGTCTGCGGGTAACCCTGAGCTGATTAATCAATTAGCACATCAAGAATTACAAGGCATTAAGCCTGTATCAGATTCTAAAGCTTTTAATTGGGTTACTGGGTTGAAATGGTTAGCTGTTGGTTCATTAACTATCTTACTTATATTATTATTAGTTTTTCAGGATAAAATTAATAGTCTATTTTCACCTATCAAAGAAGATACTCAGTTTGATCAATTATCTGAATTAACACCAGAATCACCGATAGCAACCGTTGTTGCCGATTCTGAATTGGATGCCAGTAGGTCAGTTGAAGAGTTGCTGGCAACGGAGTCTAGTTTTGCTGAAGACATGACTAATTTAAATACTGACGAGCAAGGACGAGAAGAGCTTGAAGCTTTGATTGCTGAACTTCCTGTTGTGGAGTCTGAAGAAGAACCGAGCCAAATAGAAGTTGAAGAAATAATCAATATAGATATCCAACAAGACTATAAGGAAGTACTTACTTCCTCTAAGTTAGTTGATAAAAAGGAAAACAATAATTCACAAGAATGGATATTTCAGCAGGATAGAAATTATTATACCTTTCAGATGATGGGCTCATGGGATGAAGAAAAGGTGTTAGCTTATATTAATAAATATGAGTTATCTGGCGATATAGCCATCTTTCAAAGTAAACGCAATGGCCGGACATGGTATGCCTTAATTTATGGTGTATTTGAAAGCAAAGAGATAGCATTGCGGGCCAGCAACACTTGGCCAGCAACACTTAAGGGGCTGCCAAAGTGGTTACGCCGATTTGATAGTGTGCAACAACAAATTCAGAAATAATCTTCAAGAGTCGTTATAAGTGTTTTAGCCTGAGTTTTATGACTGGCAAATACGGCGCGATATACTGCTTGCTCATTGATTGTTATCTTCGAGAATATGCCTTGCTGCACGAGAACTGATAAATCAGGATGATTAGGTGGTCGAAAACAGACAATGCCGGTAGGGGATGACAATAGCCACCAGTCAGTTCGCTCTTTAAGCGTGGAATAAAACTGTCTGGCTTGTTGTAGACGATGATTGAGCTGACGAAGTAACTGTTCCTCACCTGATAAGAGCAAGCTAAACCACAATGGCAAGAAAAGCTCCCCACCATATGACCCTAATAATGTTTGCTTGGGAGATTGCATTAAATAACCAACATCAGAAATAGATTCTAATGGTTGTCGATATAGCAATACACCACAAGGCCTTGGTTGTGCAAACGCTTTATGGGGATCAAAACTGACAGAATCAGCTTCTTTTAAACCGTCAAGTAGCTGTGATTTGGATGTTAGTATTAGCCCGCCACCCCAAGCAGCGTCAACATGACACCAGCTAGAAAACTGTCCGGCTAATGCCGTACATGATGAAATAGAGTCAATAGCGCCACATGATGAGGTGCCAGCAGTCGCAATGATGGCAAGAGGGACTTGTTGTTGACAGGCTTTACGTAATGCCTCAATCGACATTTCGCCGCGATCATTAGTGATAATGCTTTTAAACTGTAGCCCTAAGATATGGCAGGCTTTGGCAATAGAGTAATGTGCATCTTTAGAAGCATAAACGATGATTGAATCCGTGGGCGAGTGCTCTCTAGCCTGCCAGAGTGCTTCTAGATTGGCATAAGTGCTGCCGTGGGTGAAATGGCCATAGTCGTGTTGAAATAATTGGCAAAACCAATTGATAAGTTGTTTTTCAATTTTAACTAATTGTGGGTAGAGTTCAGGTGAAAGTAGATTGCCATTATGCAGCCCTGCTAATAACTGCCCCAACAATGCTGATGAATCAATAGCAGGGGTCATATGTGCCGCCCACGAGTCGCCGTGATGTAAGTTGCCTTCAGCAATTAAGCTGTCGATTAATTTATGTGCTTCAGAATGTTCGGTATTGCTTAATTTAAGTAATGATTCAAGCAGCGCGGAAAATTGGCTCATGGTAGATATAAGCTTCGTAGCTGCGAGAAAGAATCAAAGTGCTCAAAATTTTGATAATGAAGTATTTTTGCATCAATTTTATTGCTAGCAAAAATGGCTGAAAAAGCGGAGTCAATGACATGAGTTTGTATCAATTTTCTAATGGATGCTGTATTAATTTGAGAGCGCTTAATAAGCAATAAATTATTGGCAGAGAGTTTTGATGCTAGCCATAATGCAATACTGTCTGATGTTACAGCCCAACTGTGGTTTAGGCTCGCTTCTTGAACTAGACTGTCATCAGGCAGCCAAATAGAAAGAGGCGATGTTATTTCCCCATTGGTGCTTATCAGTTTGGCTTTAGGCTCTATGTCAGCTAGCAATAGCCCAAATTGTTTCATGGCAAGCAGTGCCATGTGATGAGCTGATTCAGCTTTTAGATTGTACTGAGTATCCACTAAACGCACCTGATCTGCAAAGGGGCCGCCACCGGGAACAACAACAATGGGTGTTTGCTTTGAATAATCGGCTAATATTTGCATCCAAGCGTTTAATTCTGGTGTGCCAAATAAGCTGCCGCCTAATTTGACGACAATCATCGTGAAAGCTGTTTGATAATGCTAAGCATAGCGGCTGCTTTATCATCTATTTCTTGATATTCGGCTTCAGCTTCTGAATCAGCGACAACCCCACCACCTGCCCAAAATCGCAGCCGATTTTGACTATACACTAAGGTACGAATAGTAATGTTACTGTCCATTTTTCCATCAAAACCGACATAGGCAATGCTGCCACAATAAATGCCGCGTTGATGGGGCTCGAGTTCTTCAATAATTTCCATTGCACGCAGCTTAGGAGCGCCTGTTATTGAGCCACCGGGGAAGCAGGCGCGTAATAGTGAAATGGCATCATGGCCATCTGCTAATGTGCCAGTAATAGTGCTCACCAAATGATGCACTGTAGCAAAGGATTCTAGTTCAAAGGGTTTGGGTACTTTTATTGATCCGGGTTCACACACTTTACCTAAATCATTACGCAATAAGTCAACGATCATTAAGTTTTCGGCGCGGTCTTTCAAACTGGATTGTAATTCATCTGCGAGGGCCTTATCTCGCTTAGGATCGTCTAAGTCACGTGGTCGAGTCCCCTTGATGGGTTTTGTTTCTACTTGTTTATCATTAACTTTAAGCAAGCGCTCAGGTGATGAGCTAAGTAATGTGACATGTGGTGTTGAAAAATAAGCTGAAAAGGGCGCAGCATTTTGCTTTCGTAATAGTTGATAGGCAAGCCAAGGATCGCCTTCAGCTTCGACTTCAAATCGTTTGGCTAGGTTGACCTGATAACAATCGCCGTCATGAATGTAATGTTGAATTTTATCAAATGCTTGCTGATAGTGCTGGCGATCAAGGTTGTAGCGTAATGGGCTGGTAACTTGAAATTTGGCCGGTTTTTTAGGTAATGTAGCTTGCTGGAATTTGGCAACTAAATCATCCCAAATGGAGTGTGTATTAGGATTTAGACCATAACTAACCAGCCAACATTTTTGGTGTTGGTGATCACTTACTATCGCCCAATCATATATACCAATAGCCATGCTCGGTATATGCTCCGCATCTTGCGCGAGCTCAGGTAGCGTCTCAAGGCGACGGCCTAGGTCATAAGCAAAATAACCTAGTGCACCACCACAAAAAGGTAAGCCTGACTTCTGCACAGGCTGATACTGTTGTAGAATGTCATTTAATAAATGAAAAGGATCACCGCTTGATAGCTGTGTCTCACCGGAGTCATAAGTGATCAAGGTATTGTCACCCAATGTCATCAAGGTGATAAAAGGATCGGCCGTTTGAATATCAAAGCGTGAATCTACGTGATTGTCATTGGCACTATCAAGAAAGATTGGCCAAGCCTTTTGGCGAATAGCCTCAAAGTAGATTTCAGTATCAGCGTGATAGGGTAATTCAGCACATAACGGAGGTAAAGTCATAGCCGCCATTTTACGCTAACTGGTCTTGAGCTAAAAGTGCTACTGCGACAGCCGGCGCATGATCGGATGCTGAGGCTTGAGACACGGAGATAAGATCATGAAAATCAAGGTAAGGACGATTTAATCGTTGTGCACATTCTTTAGCAATAAAGCGGCCTATGCCAGCACCAATGATGGGTGCATTTGCCGGCAGATTTTTATGTGCGGAAATAACATGTAACACGGCATTGGCAACAAGATGATATTGTTGCTCAGCGAACCAGTGTGCTAATTGCTGCCATTGTGATAATTTTTCTTGATCAGAATCACAGCCGAGTAAACGCGCGATTCTATCAGCACAAAATTGTTGCTGCCATGGTTTGCCGTCTGCACTATTATCTTGAATTGAATTGGGAGCAAGTTGCTCTAACAAACACCAACAATCCCCCGTTGTTGCAAATACTTCTGCGGCTAGACTTACTGATTTTCCATTAAAAGGCGCTGTTTGGCTGAGCGCAATCAGAGGCGTTCTAATAGCACCGGTATAGAGTAATTCTCGCGATGTTTGTCGCTGATAGTCGGTGAGGCCTTGCACTTGTTCTTGACCATCTTCAACCACAATAATGTCACAAGTGGTGCTACCAATATCAATTAAAATACCTTGTTTTTGTCGTGTTGCCACTAGGCTAGCGGTAGCTTGCCAGTTTCGTGATGCAACCTGTCGCCATTGTTTCTCAGCTTGTTGGGGCGATAGCCAACCGGCATCAGCACCATAGACCAAGATCTTATTGAAACTTATATATTTAGTGACACACGCTAATATCTCACTGACGCCAGATTGCCGATTAGCAAAAATATCAACTAATTCACCGGTCATGGTAATTACAGTAAGATCATGTTGACTATTAAGCTTTGCCAAAATACTCTCAATGGCTTGCTCTAAATATTCAATACCCTGCCAAAGTGGGCATGGAACCTGAATAATTTGGAAATTATTACCCTGCTCATCACAACGAGCAACTTTGAGATGAGCACCGCCAATATCCCAGCCACTGATCATAGTCGTACCTCAACCGGACGGCGTTGTAATGGAGTAGTTAAAGGCAATTTATTGTGCTCCATCATTGAAAATAATAATTCGGTGGGATTGTGTGTTAATGAATTGGCTAAACCGACATACGAGCTGGTGAGCCGTGGGTTAATATCGATTACTAGGATAGCATTTTTGCTCACAATAAGATCAATGCCAACAAATCCCCATAAGCCAGTAATCGCTTGATGGACTTGCGTGGCAAGCTCTGATGCATCCGAAAAGTTTAATTGATTTTCGCTGACACCATTTACAGTGCTGCCAGCAAAGAAAAGCTGGTCATTTTTCATTTTGATATGCTGCTCGTTAATAGCAAGCACCATACAATCATTATCTGAACATAGTAGGTTTAAACTAATGTGATGGCCTTCAATATAAGGCTGCACGATTAGCGTATCGAGTGCTGTTGACTGCTTGGCTAGCCACATCTCTAATGTACTGGTATAGGGAAAAAACAGGGTGTCTACACATCCAGCACCATCTCTTGGTTTAACAATATAGCCTGTGGTAGATGACATGGTCTGATGCGACCAGTTATCTGCAAGACAGGTTTGTGGGCTAGCTACATTATGAGTATGCAAATATTGATAACAGCGATATTTATCACTACATAATTTAGATGTTGCAGGTGGGCTGGCTAAAAGTTGTTTATTGTTATCGAGTACAGATTGCTGAACCTTGCTGAGTGTATTGTCAGTTTCGGGAGCAATAGGCAACATTGCATCAGCATCATTTAATGCAAGAGCATAATAGTGATCAAAGTCTTCAGCAGTGTGGACAGTGTGGCATTGATGATAATTGGTCACATCAGGCAGAGGAATAAGGCGGGCATCGCGAAGGATAATTAACTCAAGATTGGGTAATTGAAATAAATCATTTATTAATGCAAGCAGCATATTATTGCCTTCATGCGCTAAACTAGTCGGCAGAGACTCATTAATGAGAGCACCACTAGTAATGTGTTCATAAACAAATAATTTCATAGATACCCAAAACCATTGAAACTGCATGATTCAGCAAGATGAGAAGCTAGCATATTCTAGGCATAAAGCGCAGGGATTAGTCATTTATTTCCATGGATGGAGTGTATGCAATAAATGCAGGAGCAATTTATTGTCTAATTCCAAGTTTTATAACGAC
>NVWQ02000060.1 GCA_002733715.2 Methylophaga sp. | reverse complement strand
TTCACATCATCTTGTCGGTAGATTGCATCGTAAATATGCAATACAGCACCGCCAGGATAGCCAAATAAAAATTCAACACCTTCGTCTTTTAAAGAACGAATTAGAATTTCACCACCGCTTAATTCCACGTGTTTCCCTCAAAAATATTACAGTTAAAAATATAAACAGCTCAATTTACGTGGAATACCGCCTTAGGTCAAGTAAAACAAAGGCTAAGACCTTCTTTTTATTAAGGCTTTAAAGCGTTATTTGTAGAGCTGTGGCATAATTACGCCCTATGACAAAACAACTAACAATTACTCAACCAGATGACTGGCACCTTCACTTGCGCGATGATGATGCATTAAATCGAACAGTTCCAGATGCCGCACGCTATTTTGGACGTGCGGTTATCATGCCTAATTTACGTCCACCAGTGACCACAACAGCACTTGCTTTAAGTTACCGAGACCGTATTTTAGCCGCGCGACCTGACGGTAATACATTTGAACCGTTAATGACCTTATATCTGACAGATAAAACATCTGCGGATGAAATTCAACGCGCACATGGTAGTAGACTAATCCATGCAGTAAAGCTCTACCCTGCTGGCGCAACAACTAATTCTGATGCTGGCGTAACAGATCTTAAACATTGCACTCAAGCATTAGAGGCTATGCAACGACTGCAAATGCCATTATTAGTGCATGGTGAAGTAACCAGTGCTGAAATTGATGTGTTTGATCGTGAAAAAGTCTTTATTGATCGAATATTGATCCCTCTTCTTGAAGATTATCCTGAACTTAAAGTCGTCTTTGAACATATAACCACCGCAGATGCGGTTAGTTTTGTAACCTCAGCAAATTCAAATATAGCAGCTACAATAACGCCTCACCATCTATTGCTGAACAGAAATGATTTATTAGTCGGTGGAATTCACCCACATAATTATTGTTTACCTGTACTCAAACGAAATACTCACCAACAAGCTTTAATTAAAGCAGCAACCAGTGGTAACGCCAAGTTCTTTTTAGGGACTGACAGTGCGCCACACGAACAACAAACAAAAGAGAGTGCTTGTGGTTGCGCGGGAATTTACAGCAGCCATGCTGCGATTGAACTCTATGCTGAAGCATTCGAATCAGCTGGCGCATTAGATAAGCTAGAAGGGTTTGCTAGCCATTTTGGTGCTGACTTTTATGGGTTACCGCGAAATACTCAAAAAATAAGCTTAACTAAAACAACTTGGTTAGTACCTGAAACCTTAGCTTTTTCTGGTGGTGATTTAGTGGCTATGCGAGCAGGTGAAAAGATTCATTGGCAAGTGAATTAGCTTAAAGGCTTTTACACTGCTTACGCTAGTTATATTTTGTCGTTTTATTCAATTCACGTTGTTCAATAGCATCTTGACGTTCATTTTCATCCAAACCACAATAGCGGTTAGCAGGAACAGCTTCATCAATCAGTTTCGGTTTAGGCAAATTTAAATTATTCATAATCTCAACAAATTCTTCTTGTGTTTTACCTGCAAGACGAGGGTTAGTAGTACGTTCTTGAATAATATTACTTACCCACCGACCTTGATAATCATGTCCGGGATACACTAGCGTATCATCTGCTAAGGTAAAAAGTCGTTGGGTAATGGACTGATAAAGATCGGTAGCACTGCCAGCCTGAAAATCTGTTCGTCCACACCCTCCTATTAAAAGAGAATCGCCTGTCATCACGCGATCACGCCATAAATAAGAGACACTTCCAAGCGTATGACCGGGAGTTGCAATCACCTGAATCTTCTCACTTGTTCCAAGCTCAAAAACGTGTCCATCAGTGATTTGAATATCTGCTAATTCTACACCACAAAAAGAACTAACAGCCGTTTGTGTGCCCAATTTTTTTCGCAACACACCACTCGCAGTGACATGGTCAGCATGAACATGCGTTTCTAATGAATATTTGAGCTTCAACGCCCTCTTCTCAAGAAGGGTGATATATCTATCAACGTCAGTAATAACGGGATCGATAAGCAAAGCTTCTTTACTAACAGCATCAGCTATAAGGTAAGTATAAGTCCATGTTTTATCATCAAAAAGCTGCTTAAACATCATGATGTCAAGTTCCAAATATTACAGTGGAACACCAATACGATGCGCCACTTCTTCATAAGCTTCAATTACGCCGCCCAATCCTTGACGAAAACGATCTTTATCTAACTTTTTACGTGTTTCAGCATCCCACAAGCGGCACCCATCAGGGCTGAATTCATCGCCCAAAATCACCTCACCATTAAACAAGCCAAACTCCAGTTTATAGTCCACTAATATCATACCAGCATCGGCAAACAGATTGGTTAAAACAACATTAACTTTAAATGTTAACTCTTTCATTTTATTTACATCTTCTGCTTTAGCCCAACCGAATGTTTCGATATGATATTCATTGATCATGGGGTCATGTAATTCATCGTTTTTTAAGAAAAACTCGAATACGGGTGGATTTAATTCCATGCCATCTTCAACACCTAAACGACGACATAAACTACCCGATGCCACATTACGGACAACGCACTCTACAGGCATCATTTGCATGCTTTTAACTAGCGAGTCAGTTGCACTAAGTAGTTTTTCAAAATGGGTAGGAATACCTGCCTTGCTAAGGTAATCCATGATGAAAGCATTAAACTTATTATTAACTTCACCTTTACGGCTCAATTGCTCTATCTTTTCGCCATCAAAGGCTGATGTATCATCACGAAAACTCATAATGACATAATCATCATTGTCGGTTGCATAAATACTTTTTGCTTTGCCAGCGAATAATTCTTGTCTTTTTTCCATCACTTACTCTCTTAATCTAATTCTCGCCAATCAAAACCAGAGTTTTGACTAGCAATACCTATCCAGCTTTCATCGCAGTTTAATGCTTGTGAAAATAAAGGAGCGACTATATTAGGCGAGTTATTTTTTTCACTTAAATGCATTGCAATAATATGTTGCAAATGCGACGTATCAATTTTTTCTAATAATTTTGATGATTGTACATTATTTAAATGACCTAACCGCCCTGATACACGATATTTTAAATGTTCAGGATAGATGCTATTATCAAGCATTTCCATATCATGGTTTGCTTCTAATAAAAGTGCATCACAGCCTGATAGAGCTTGCTCTATAACAGGTGTACTCATACCTACATCGGTTAACAAACCTAGACTATGTTTGCCACTATTAAACACAAACTGGCTGGGTTCTCGTGCATCATGTGGCACCGGAAATGGATTGATTTCTATATCATTAATAGCAAAACTTTCATGACTACTAAATTCAGCAATTAACGCTTTAACATCCGCAGATAAACAACTTGCTGTTCCGGCAGTGGCATAAACGGGCAATTTATACTTTCGAGCAAGAACACGAACACCATTAATATGATCCGAATGCTCATGTGTAATAACAATTGCAGTCAACGCATCAGCATTTACATTCAATCGCTGTAAACGTTTCTCTGTTTCTTTAGCAGAAAAACCACAATCGACCAGCAATGTGGTTCTTTTGTGCGATACAAGCGTTGCATTGCCTCGGCTACCGCTTCCGAGAGATGCAAATCGCATGCTTATTTACTCAATTGTTCCTGCATTAGCCCTAGTAATCGTTTAGCGGTGTCTGAAGATGTACGCGTTTCGTCAGCATCTAAGATAATCATTTTAGTTTTTTCAGCATCTGAAATTAACTTAATATAATAATATTCCGTGGGTGCTTTTTCTTCATCATCTCTCCAGAAAGCTAATTTGCTAAGAATGCCCTCTTCGTCTTTTTCAATCTTATTGAATGGATCTAGATAATGTACGAAATAAATACCGCGCGAACGATCCTGCTCTTCAACCGCAAAGCCTTTACTGTCTAAAATGCGACCTGTACGTTGCCATACATCGGGGAAATCTTGGTCAATTAGCAGTGCTTTATGATCGTTAGCTTCATCTATCAATACAGCACTCACTGCTACTACTTGTGGTTGGCTTTGTTCAATTTCTTTTTCAACCACTTTATCTTGTTGGTATAAACCGCCTAAATAATCAGCAATCTGACGTAACATGGCTTCATTTTTCTGTGCATTATCTTCCATGCCAGCCGCACTTACATATACTTTAGCTATCTTTGATGTGTCTCCACGCTCCATACGTAACCTATAAGCATAAGCATCACCACCTACTTCCGTGTCCATTAAACCGATGCGTAAGTCTTTACGTTTGACTGCAACACCTTTATCTGACCAAAAATCTAATAACCGCTGCCATGTCACTTCACGGTCACCGGGAATAACCAAATGACGTTTAGCGCCTTCACCAGAAAGTGAAGGTTTCACTTCTGGAGCAATATTATATTTACTTGCCAGTGGATTTGTTGCGGCTTCTTCAAATTCAGAATAAGTGGCTGAACCTTTTTGATTACCCGCTATTTCATCATTAATGCTTTCTGAGCTTAAATCAGGAGGTACATCAAGTGGTGGCATTGTTTCAGCTTTGCGGTATTTTTTTGAGTTGTCTGGCACAACTTGATCCAATCCCGAGAAGGCACCACAACCACTTAAAAGTGTTACTGTTAAAGAAATAGAAATAATCGTCTTTAAATTCATTATGTTAGTTCACTCATTATATTAATGCCAGCGGCATGTAATGCCTCACGCACTGGCTGATGATGATTTTCTGACAACACCGTCATAGGCAATCGAATTCCGTTTGGAATTAAGTTCATTTCTGTAAGCGCCCATTTAACAGGAATTGGGTTCGACTCAACAAATAATCGTTCATGTAACAGTGCCAAATCATTATCAATTTGACGAGCCGTTTTTGCATCACCGGATAATGCTGCAGCACACATATCGTGCATTTTAGCGGGGGCAACATTGGCTGTAACAGAAATTGCACCCTGCCCACCTGCTAAAATAAATTCTACAGTATTGGCATCATCACCCGTATATAGTTCCAAATGATCGTCACATAGTACTTTTATCTGTTCAAGGCGCGATAAATCACCTGTTGCTTCTTTTATACCTATAATATTAGGCACACCGGCTAGGCGAGCAACTGTTTCGGGTAAAAGGTCACAAGCCGTACGACTCGGCACATTATAAAGGATCTGAGGAAGGTCAACAGCCTCAGCAATTGCTTTGTAATGCAGATATAAACCTTCTTGCGTAGGTTTATTGTAATACGGCGTCACAAGCAATGCCGCATCAGCACCCAGATCTTTGGCAGATTGAGTAAGTTCAATCGCCTCACTAGTTGAATTAGCACCCGTGCCTGCAATAACAGGGATACGACCGGCAACTTGTTCCACAACCTGACGGATTACATTGCAATGCTCTTCTACATTTAAAGTGGCCGACTCACCGGTTGTGCCCATGGCTACAATCGCGTCGGTACCTGCATCAATATGGAACTCGATTAATTTATTTAGGCAGTCAGCATCCAACGAGCCATTCGCTCGCATCGGTGTAACCAGTGCTACCATACTGCCGCTAAACATGATTAATCGCTCCAAAAAATAATCAGCCATGATACTTTGCTCATCGTTAGATGACAAGAACCAGCTCTCTATATTAAAGTAGACATTATATAACAACATCCACCCAAGGAACTAGAATGACTCAAGTGCAACTTGACCAAGCCGTACCAGACTTCGAACTACCTAGCACTAACGATACTATTTTTAAACTATCTGCGCATAAAGGCAAAAACATCATTATCTATTTCTACCCTAAAGATAATACGCCAGGTTGCACATTAGAAGGCCAAAACTTCCGTGATCATATTAGTGAGTTTGAGGCAAAAGATACACTAATCTTTGGTATCTCGCGTGACAGTGTCCGTGTTCATGAAAACTTCAAAGCTAAACAGTCGTTTCCATTCGAATTACTTTCTGATTCTGAAGAGCTTGCATGCAAACTTTTCGATGTACTTCACCTCAAAAAAATTACGGCCGCGAATACATGGGAATTGTGCGCAGTACTTTTTTGATCGATAAACAAGGTGTTTTGCGACAACAATGGCGCAAAGTCAAAGTGAAAGAGCATCTAGTCGAAGTTTTAGAGGCTGTGAAGCAACTTTAAGCAATATTGCCTGCTAAAAAACTTTTTTAGCAGGCAAAAAAAAATCATAATTCCGTATCCCGCATTCACACTAAGCTAAGCCAATAACACCCTAAAGTTATCCACAGTTTGTACACAATTTATTGACAATAGGGTATTTCCAAACCACATCATCTTGTGGTTCAATCATCTAAAAACCACAACAGCTTGTGGTTAGGTACATTTCAAGCACTATTCAATAATATTACGGGTTTATCATTATGACAGGCGAAGCTACAGCTCAATCAAACACACATTCTCAGTATCAAGTTATCCGCCGTAATGGCCAAGTCACTGATTTTGACAGCAGCAAAATTTCGGTCGCAATTACTAAGGCATTTCTTGCTGTTGAAGGTGATTCAGCAGGCGATAGCCAGCGTATTCATGAAACAGTTGCGGGTATCACCAAACAAATTTCTGACAGCCTAACGCGGCGCTTAGATGATGGTGGCACCGTTCATATTGAAGATATTCAAGATCAAGTTGAATTAGCATTAATGCGTGGTGGTGAATATAAAGCGGCACGTGCTTATGTACTTTATCGTGAACAACAAACCCAAAAACGACTTGAAGAAGAAAAGAAACACCCCACTGCAGTTAATGAAACCACCATTCAAGTGACTGCGCCCGATGGCACCAAGCATCCATTAGATATCGACCGCCTGCGTAATCTAATAGATGAAGCCTGTGACGGCCTTGATGGTGTTGATGGCAGCGCAATTCTACGTGATACCCAACGTAATATTTTTGATGGTGTTGCCGAGTCAGATGTTGAAAAAGCACTGATCATGTCATCACGTACATTTATTGAGCAAGATCCTGCTTACAGCACGGTATCGGCTCGCCTGTTAATGGATAACATCCGCCGTGAAGCATTGACCTTTGTCTATAAGCAACCTCGCCAAGCTTCACAACATGAAATGAGTGACGCATATCCAGACTATTTTAAACACTACATCAAATTAGCGATTGAGCATGAATTATTAGCGCCTGATTTAGCTCAATATGATCTAGAACTATTAGGTAAAGCCTTAAAACCTGAAAATGATTTCAGCTTTACCTACCTTGGTCTACAAACGCTTTATGACCGCTATTTTATTCACCAAGACAACACCCGCTTTGAATTGCCACAAGCATTCTATATGCGCGTTGCAATGGGCTTAGCGAGTAATGAGATCCACCGTGAAGAACGTGCGATTGAGTTCTATAACCTATTATCATCATTCGACTTTATGAGCAGCACGCCTACCCTATTCAATTCAGGCACACTGCGTCCACAATTATCATCATGTTACTTAACCTCAGTGCCCGATGATTTAGGCGGCATTTACAGCGCCATGCGTGACAATGCCCTCTTGTCTAAATATGCCGGTGGTTTAGGCAATGACTGGACCCGTGTTCGTGGTCTCGGTTCACATATCAAAGGTACTAATGGTCAATCACAAGGTGTGGTACCGTTCTTAAAAGTAGCAAACGACACTGCGGTCGCCGTTAACCAAGGTGGCAAGCGTAAAGGTGCAGTTTGTGCTTATTTAGAAACATGGCACATCGATATCGAAGAGTTCCTCGATATGCGTAAAAACACCGGTGATGATCGCCGCCGTACTCATGATATGAATACCGCCAACTGGATCCCTGATTTATTCATGAAACGTGTGGTTGAAGAAGGTAACTGGACACTCTTCTCGCCAGAAGAAACACCCGACTTGCATGACCTAACCGGTTTAGCATTTGAAAAAGCCTACACTGAATATGAAGCGAAAGCAGAACGTGGCGAAATTCGCAACACCAAAACACTTAAAGCCACCGATCTATGGCGCAAAATGCTGGGTATGTTGTTTGAAACAGGTCATCCTTGGATTACATTTAAAGATCCCTGTAATATCCGCAGCCCACAACAACATGTCGGCATGGTACATAGCTCAAATTTATGTACAGAAATCACACTGAACACATCAGATGATGAAATTGCGGTATGTAACTTAGGCTCAGTCAACTTGCCGCAACATGTTGGCGAAAATGGTCTTGATTTAGAAAAACTAAAACGCACCATCACCACCGCAATGCGTATGTTAGATAATGTAATTGAATACAACTATTACAGCGTGCCACAAGCGCGAAAATCTAATCTGCAACATCGCCCTGTTGGTCTAGGAATTATGGGTTTCCAAGATGCACTCTATAAAATGCGTCTGCCTTACAGCTCAGAAGAAGCCGTTACTTTTGCTGATACCTCAATGGAAGCCGTCAGTTTCTACACCATTGAAGCCTCATCTGACCTAGCCGAAGAACGTGGCAGCTATAAATCATACGAAGGCAGTTTATGGAGCCAAGGCATTATGCCAATTGACTCAATCAAACTACTGCAAGAAGCGCGTGGTGAATATCTGCAACAAGATGACAGTTCAACGCTAGATTGGCCGATGTTGCGTGACAAAATAAAACGCCAAGGCATGCGTAACTCAAACACCATGGCAATTGCACCGACAGCAACCATTTCAAATATCTGTGGTGTTAGTCAATCCGTTGAACCGACTTATCAAAACTTATTCGTTAAATCGAATCTGTCAGGTGAATTTACCGTAATCAACCCTTATATGGTTGATGACTTAAAAGAAAAAGGCCTGTGGGATGAAGTCATGGTCAACGACCTAAAATACTTCGATGGTAGCTTGCAATCAATCGACCGTATTCCACAAGATTTAAAAGAACTGTATGTCACCGCCTTTGAAATGGATGCCCGTTGGTTAATTGAAGCGGCATCACGTCGTCAAAAATGGTTAGATCAAGCACAAAGCTTAAATCTATACATGGCAGAGCCATCAGGTAAGAAGATGGATAACCTATACAAACTAGCATGGTTACGTGGTCTTAAAACAACCTATTATCTCCGTTCTATGGGCGCAACAGCGGCTGAAAAAACAAGCTCTTCTTCCCCAGCCCCCGTTGTTGCTGTAGTCAACAGTTCATTAGATGATATTACGGCAAGTGGCGGTGTTGAAGCACCTCAAGCCTGCTCAATCCTCGAACCAGATTGCGAGGCATGTCAATAATGTTAGATTGGGATGATCCATTTGCATCAACGGCTAAAGCGTTGCCCGATGCCGAAGCAGGTGAAACAAATACGCCAGCAAAGCCAGCAGCCAATGAACAAGGCGCAGTGCCCAACGTAAAAGCTGAGGTATCGCCGATGCCACTCAACAACATAGCACCGGTGAATGCCGATGATAAACGTGTTGTAAATGGACTAACCGATGTCAATCAACTAGCCCCGTTCAAATATCCATGGGCATGGGAATATTTTTTAAATGCCAATAAAAATCATTGGACACCGCTAGACATCAACATGACAGCGGATATTCATGACTATAACCATAAACTGACGCTAGAAGAAAAGCATGTTTATACCAATGTCATGTCCTATCTAACGACATCTGACATTCTAGCCATGCGTAATATTGGCCTAGCGGCGATGGAAAAAATGACCGCACCTGAGTTGCAAATCTATCAAGCACGCCAAGTGTATGAAGAAGCTCTGCACACATGGACCTATCAACACTGCATCGAAACCATC
>NVWQ02000059.1 GCA_002733715.2 Methylophaga sp. | reverse complement strand
TGAACCTATAAGCTATTGGGTATATACCCAAACTACTTGAATATGCAGGTTTCAGCAAGAGAAGAAGCCATTATATTCTGGGCATAAATCCGCAGAATGAGTCATTCTCATTTAAGGATTTATGACGACGAAGAGTGTAGCTTATCCTCTTGCCCTACGGGAGCTTAGCACGAATGCCAGCACTGCGTTACAATGCTTGACAAGGACTAGTCATTGCCTGCGCCTTGCGCCTTGTTCTGACCTTCGTGCTAAGCTCTGATATCTGCATCTTCAAGTAATTTGGGTATAGTTTACGCGACCAGTCGTTCTTTCGCCAAATAATGCAGTGCCAATACGTACCATCGAGCTGCCTTCTTCAATTGCCAGAATCATATCAGAAGACATGCCCATTGATAAGGTATCAACAGTTGGATATTGCTCTGTTAATTTTTCAAAAAGGCAATGAGCTTTTTTAAATGCAAGAAGTTGCTGTTTTGCATGCTCTGTTTTTGTTGGAATAATCATAAGTCCGCGCAGAACAAGCCTGTCAATTTGATTGATTTCGTGGGCAAAAGAGAACAATTCAGTAGACGTTATTCCTGATTTACTCGATTCATCATCGATATTTACTTGGATGCAGACATTCAAGTCAGGCATGTTTTCTGGGCGCTGTTTCGCAAGGCGTTGCGCAATTTTTGCGCGGTCAAGACTTTGTACCCAATCAAAATGTGCGGCAATATCTCTAGTTTTATTGGATTGAATGGGTCCAATGAAATGCCATTCAATATCTAAATCAGCCAAGTCTGATATCTTTTTAAGCGCTTCCTGTATGTAATTTTCGCCGAAAAGTCGTTGCCCTGCTTGGTTTGCTTGGCGAAGAGCTTGCGCAGGCCATGTTTTGCTAACAGCTAGCAATTCGACTGAACCATGAGGCCTGTGCGCTGTATTTTCAGCCGTATCAATTGTATTTTTAATAGAGACAAGTCTCTTTTTTATATCAGTCATGTTGCAAGCCTGTTGTGAGCGCGCTACCTTTACGTAAGGATAGACGAAAAATAATAGTAGAGGATAGGATGGATATTACTGAATTACTAACGTTTAGTGCAAAAAATAAAGCATCTGATTTACATATTTCGGCAGGCGAACCTCCAATGATTCGTGTTGATGGTGATATTAGACGAATCAATATTCCGCCGTTAGAACATAAAGACATACACAGCATGGTGTATGACATTATGAATGATAAACAGCGCAAGGATTATGAAGAATTCCTTGAAACCGATTTTTCATTTGAAATTCCAGGCTTAGCGCGCTTTAGGGTGAATGCGTTTAATCAAAATCGTGGTGCTGGTGCGGTGTTTAGAACAATTCCATCAGAGGTGCTTAGCTTAGAAGATTTAGGTGCACCAGATATTTTTAAGTCGATTGCCGATAACCCTCGCGGAATTGTATTGGTAACAGGTCCAACAGGTTCGGGTAAGTCAACAACCTTAGCGGCGATGGTCGATTATAAAAATGATAAGGATAGTGAGCATATTCTTACCATTGAAGATCCGATTGAATTTGTGCATAAGAGTAAGAAATGTCTAGTCAATCAGAGAGAAGTGCATCGTGATACATTGGGATTTAGTGAAGCGTTGCGATCTGCATTACGACAAGATCCTGATATTATTTTGGTGGGTGAGTTGCGAGACTTAGAAACGATTGAATTAGCACTCACGGCTGCCGAAACAGGCCATTTAGTATTTGGTACACTACATACCTCATCTGCTGCGAAAACAATTGATAGGATTATTGATGTATTCCCTGCTGCTGAAAAATCAATGGTACGTTCAATGCTGTCTGAATCATTACGGGCCGTTATATCACAAACATTGATGAAACGTGTTGGGGGCGGGCGAATTGCAGCCCATGAAATTATGATCGGTACACCAGCAATTCGAAACCTTATTCGCGAAGATAAAGTGCCGCAAATGTACAGTGCAATCCAGACTGGTGGGGCGATAGGTATGCAAACATTGGATCAATGTTTACAAGATTTAGTGCGTCGTAAACAAATAAATAAAACCGATGCACTTCCTTTAGCTGTTAATAAAGACTTATTCCGATAGGAGCACACAATGGATATCGTAACGATACTTAAGGCTGCGGTGAAGCATGATGCTTCAGATATTTATATCACTGCTGGCAGACCGGTAAGTTTAAAAGTAAATGGACGACTAGCAACCATATCGCAAGATGTATTATCGGAAGAAGATGCTCGTGATTTAGTTATCGGTACGATGACCGATGAGCAAAAAAGAGGCTTTGATCGCGATAAAGAGTGTAACTATGCTATTAGTGCTGCTGGGGCCGGCCGTTTTCGCGTGAGTGCATTGTATCAGCGTAATAAAATTGCCATGGTGATGCGACGAATAAAAGATCAAATCCCAAAATTTAATGAGCTTAATCTTCCAGAAATAATTGAAGAGCTGGCGATGACTCAACGAGGATTGATTATTTTTGTGGGTGCAACGGGCTCAGGTAAATCCACATCACTGGCAGCGATGATTGGTTACCGCAATCAAAACAGTACAGGCCATATTTTAACAATAGAAGATCCAATTGAGTTTGATCATGAACACGGAGGTTGTGTAGTAACACAGCGTGAAGTAGGCATTGATACAGAGTCATATGAAGTAGCATTGAAGAATTCATTACGGCAAGCGCCAGACGTTATTATGATTGGTGAGATCCGCTCTCAAGACACCATGGAATATGGAATTGTTTTTGCAGAAACAGGCCATTTATGTTTATCGACATTACATGCGAATAATGCAAACCAAGCAATGGACCGAATTATCAACTTCTTCTCTGAAGAGCGACATAAGCAGCTATTCTTAGATTTATCCTTAAATCTGAAAGCGGTTGTTGCACAGCGGTTAATCCCTAAGAAAGACGGTACTGGGCGTGTAGCTGCCGTCGAGATCCTTATTAATACACCACTTATCGGTGATTTAATTGAAAAAGGTAATATTGCTGAGATTAAAGAGGTGATGAAACGATCAGGCGAGCTAGGTATGCAAACTTTTGATCAAGCTGTTTATGACTTATATATGGCAGGTGAAATTACCTATGATGATGCTATTAAAAATTCAGATTCTGAGAATGAAGTTCGCCTAATGATTAAATTAGGATCGTCAACTATTGATATGAATAGCGACACAGGTACGATGGCATTGGAACCCGAACAAGAAGACTCAAAACACATCTTTGGTTAGCTTTATAGGTAGGGACTTTAAAGTAGGTCGTAAACAGGGTAAGTTTTAGGTAGGAATTGTTTAAAAGCAATGCTATTATATGTGCGTTCAACGATATATTTGTCTGTATATTAATAATAAATTTTGTAAATTTTTAAGGAATTAAATAATGAAAACATCGATTAAATTAGCAGTGGCGGTATTGTTTGCCAGCTTGCTATCAGGCTGTGCAGGCCAGAAACAACTTATGTCAGGAGATGACTTCTTTTGTGCGGCTGCCGGTGCTTTATTCGGTGGTGCAGCTATGGGTGTTGTAGCAGATGGTGGTGGTGAAGCGGCAATAGGTGGTGCTGTAGTAGGTGCTGCATTGGGTATGATTCTTTGTTCTAATGAAGAAGAAGTTATGGCTGCGCCAATGGTAGAAGAAGTAGCGGCTTGTTCAACTACACCTCCTCCAGGTGCGTTGCTTGATGCCAATGGTTGTGCATTTGATACTGATGGTGATGGCGTTGTTGATGGCGTAGACCTTTGTCAAGGAACACCTTCTGGTGTGACGGTTGACCGTGTTGGTTGTCCATTAGATACAGACCGCGATGGTGTTGCTGATTATCAAGACTTATGTCCTAAAACACCATTAGGTACAATTGTTGATACTGACGGTTGTCCTTTAGAAGGTCAGAAGTTACTTTCTCTAACCGGTGTTAACTTTGCTACGAATAGTGCAGTACTGACAACAAGTGCTGAATCTATTTTAGAG
The DNA here is from genome assembly GCA_002733715.2 of Methylophaga sp. Taxonomy (GTDB): domain Bacteria; phylum Pseudomonadota; class Gammaproteobacteria; order Nitrosococcales; family Methylophagaceae. The sequence continues at coordinate 72,451 of NVWQ02000059.1, read as the reverse complement.
CAAGCTGTTGAGCTTCTTAAAGCAACACACGATATTATTGAAGTGCGAGTTGAAGGCCATACAGATAGCCGTGGTGCAGAAACATATAACCAAGCATTATCTCAACGTCGTGCAGAATCAGTAGTTGCTTACTTGGTTTCTCGTGGTGTGAATGGTAGTAGCTTAGTACCAGTAGGTATGGGTGAAAGCACTCCAGTTGCTAGTAATGATACAGAAGAAGGTCGTGCGGCTAACCGTCGTGTTGACTTCTATGTAAATCAATAAGCTTACACAAATAGTTTGATTCTAAAAGGTCCTGAAAAGGGCCTTTTTTTTGTCTGCATGAAATGGATTGCCGGTATCTATTTTGATTTCTTAATAAACTCTTCTAGGCGAGCAATGAACGAACAGTGGAAGGTTACTCTTAATTCTTATAAGTCTACTTGGAGGTAGAATAAGAGCCTAAGTGTGAGATGCTCGGTATGTGCATGAAGCTAATGCTTTATTTTTAGTCATTCGGTCTTGTTAAGAAGAGACATTGATGCTGAATGAGGGGAGTTTGTTGCGAGGATATTATTAAGTTATTGGTTTGATGTTAGATAAATTGAACCAGCATATAAGCAGTTGAATCACTTTATTATCATATGATGGAAAGCTAGAATACAGACAATGGACGTGTATGATTAAATGGCAAAAACCCAGATGTAATTGAACTGGCTTTTTGCTGTTTATAAATGGTGCGCCTGACAGGAATCGAACCTGTGACCCCCAGTTTCGGAAACTGGTACTCTATCCAACTGAGCTACAGGCGCACATTTAACTTGGATCTGAAAATGGGATAAGCAAGCTATCCCGTTCCCAATTTATTTAGGGCTGATTTTCTCTAGCTTCCAAATCTCATTATTATATTCTTCCATTGTACGATCAGTGGAGAATTTACCGCTAGTTGCCGTGTTCATAATAGCCATAGCAGTCCAACGCTCAGCGTCCTGATAAGCAAGGCCAGCTAGGTGTTGAGCGTCAATGTAGCTACGGAAGTCAGCAATCGTCATCCATGGGTCATTATGGCTGGTGAATGCATTAATAATATTGTCAAAACGATTGGGTTCGAACTGATTGAAATGTCCGCCTTCGAGTAAATCAACCACGCGTTTAAGATCGCGATCTTTTGCGATGATAGCACGAGGGTTATAACCAACACGCTCTTTTTCGACTTCATCTTCAGTTAAACCGAATAGGAAGAAGTTATCATCACCTGCTTCTTCACGGATCTCGATATTCGCACCATCTAAAGTGCCAATAGTCACCGCACCATTCATCATGAATTTCATGTTACCGGTACCAGATGCTTCTTTACCTGCCGTAGAAACTTGCTCAGATAAATCGGCTGCTGGGCAGATAACTTCCATTGCTGATACTTGATAGTTGGGTAAGAATACTACTTTTAATTTATCACCCACATCAGGGTCGTTATTTACAACATTAGCAACATTATTAATCAGCTTGATAATGTCTTTAGCCATGGCATAACCAGGCGCTGCTTTACCACCGAATAAAACACAACGTTTAACTAGACCTTTAGTATCACCACGTTTGATGCGATCATAAAGGTGAATAACGTGTAGCACGTTAAGCAGCTGGCGTTTGTATTCATGAATACGTTTTACTTGAATATCAAACATCGCATCAGTATCAAATGTAACGCCACAGCTTTGTTTAACTAAATCTGCAAGACGTTGCTTGTTTGACTCTTTAACTTTGTTCCATTTTTTTTGGAATACAGAGCTATTTGCAAACGGTGTGAGTTTTTTAAGCTGATCAAGATCGGTAATCCATTGTTCACCAATAGTTTCAGTGATAAGTTCAGTTAATGTTGGATTACACCACGCCATCCAACGACGCTGTGTTACACCATTTGTTTTGTTATTGAATTTTTTTGGCCATAGCTGATAAAAATTATTAAATAAACCTTTTTGTAATAATTCAGAATGCAAAGCGGCAACACCATTCACAGAAAAACTACCGACAATGGCAAGGTGTGCCATGCGGACTTGTTGCTGACCACCTTCTTCGATGATTGACATGCTAGCTAAGCGCGCTTTATCGCCGGGCCATTTGCGTGCGACTTCGCTTAGGAAGCGTGCATTGATTTCATAAATTATTTCTAAAACACGAGGCAATAAGCGACCAAACATGTGTACTGGCCAGCGTTCAAGTGCTTCTGGTAATAATGTATGGTTGGTATAGGCCATTGTTTTGGTCACAATAGTCCATGCTTTATCCCACCCCATACTATGTTCATCCATCAGCAAACGCATTAATTCAGCTACGGCTACGGTTGGGTGGGTATCGTTAAGTTGGAAACAGTTCTTTTCAGCAAAGTTACCAAAGTTTTCACCATTATTAGTGATCCAATGATCGAGAATATCTTGCAAGCTTGCAGAGGCTAAGAAATATTGTTGGCGAAGGCGAAGCTCTTTACCATTTTCGCTCGCGTCATTTGGGTATAACACCATGCTGATGTTTTCAGCGGCATTTTTACTGGCAACCGCTTCTGTATATGAACCGGCATTAAAATCTTCTAGATTAAATTCGTCAGTAGCTTCTGATTTCCACAAACGTAATTTGTTTACCGTACCATTTTGGTAACCAGGAATAGGTAAATCATAAGGAACGGCCAAAATATCATTACTATCAACCCAATGTACAGTCATATCACCCGCGGTATTTTTGCGGAACTCGGTGTGACCACCAAACTTGATGCGTTGAGTGTATTCAGGGCGCTCAAGCTCCCATGGGTTGCCGTCACGTAACCAATGATCAGGGCTTTCCATTTGGTTGCCGTTTTCAATGCTCTGTTGGAACATGCCGTATTCATAACGGATACCATAACCGGTAACAGGCAGTTGTAATGTTGCACAGCTATCAATGAAGCATGCTGCTAAGCGGCCTAAACCACCGTTGCCTAAACCGGCATCATGTTCAAGCTCTGTTAATTCTTCAAAATCTAAACCAAGATCGACCATGGCTTTTGTAACGGTCTCACTTAAGCCAAGATTAAGTGCTGCATTACCCATTGCACGGCCCATCAAAAACTCCATAGACATATAATAAGCTTGTTTACACTTGCTTTCAGAGTAAGCCATTTTAGTTTGCTTCATACGTTCAAACAAACGATCGCGAAGTGTTAGGGCAAGGGAAGTGTAAAGATAATGACCTGATGCACAACCTTTATCTTGTGCTAGGTGGTTACCGTAGTAACTTTTAAAATCACGTTCTAAGGATTTTTCATCCATACCCAATTCAGGGGTTTTATTGAGTTCAGGATTGGGATTAACAGTACAAGCATAGCGAGGGCTCATTTAAATGGGTCCTTAAAATAGTAAATACAGTGAGTAGTGGAGCTTAATCAGGGTAGATGGAAATAAAACCATCACGATTTGGCATCGTCACTTGGGGTAGATTCTTTTCAGTAAGATCTAATTCGGCGTCTATTATACCATCTTGACTCAATATATAGGCACTCAATGCATAAACTTCGTCTGCAGACAATGAAAATGGTCGATCAATAGGCATTGCACGCCGAATATAATCAAATAATGTTGTAGCGTAAGGCCAATAACTGTTGACTGTTTTTTCAGGATATTCGCTCGCAAGTGAACCCACTTCTCCAATAACAGGGTCGGCACTGCCGCCTACGCCTTCAGGTCCGTGACAAGCGGCACATTGCAATGCAAATATTTTAGCGCCTTGTGCGGCATTACCTGTACCCTCGGGTAGGTTTTTGCCATCAGGTGAAATAGTTAAATTCCATTCTGATTGTTTGCTGATATCTGCTGCCGGTTTCCCCAGTGGTTGATATACTATATCGGCATGGCATAGCGATGAAAATATAAGTAAAGCAATGCTAATAATTAAGTTAGAAGTCATAGCCGTAGACATGGTTGATATCTCCTTCTTCAGTGATTTCCCAACTTACAATGGCGTTGTAATGGAAAAATCCATGTTTACCACGATTTTTGATTAATGTTTCACGATCAGGTTGTACATAACCCGTTTCATCCGTCGATCTACTTTGCAAAATGGCGTATTCACCTTGCCATTTCCATGGTAAACAGAATCGAGTAAAGGCCTTGTCTAATACAGGGCCTTGCAACTCGGCATCAACCCATGTATCACCGCCATCAGCAGATATCTCAACACGGGTTATTTTGCCGCGACCAGACCAGGCTAGCCCAGAGATTTGATAAACCCCAGGGTTATCTGGCAGCATCATGCCCAGTGACGGGGAGGTAATTAATGATTTTGCTTCATTGATAAAGGTAAATTGCCGCGCCGTGCCATCGGGCATTAATTCAGTATATTGTGATGTTTCATCACGTGACATCGCCGGTTGGTCGGTTAAGCGTAACTGGCGTAACCATTTAACATTTAAAATTCCTTCCCATCCGGGTAAAACCAAACGCATGGGATAGCCATTTTCAGGGCGAATGCGCTCACCATTTTGATATAAAGCAAGGATGGCATCATCTAATAATTTTTCGAGCGGAATGCTGATATTGAGTGAAGAGCCATCGGCACCTTCGGCAATAACCCATTTGGCATCAGGTCTGATCCCTGCTTCTTTGAGTAATAGTTTAAGTGGCACACCAGACCATTCTGCATTTGAAACTAAACCGTGTGCATAACCGACTTTTGATTGAATAGGGTTGCTGCGCCAGCCACTATTACTATTACCACCACATTCTATAAAACAGGTGCGAGAGACCATTGGATAACGCATTAAACTTTTAACATCAAAGCTTAACGGTTTATCGACCATGCCATCAATTAACAGAATATGTTTTGCCGGATCGATCTCAGGCACACCATTATGATGTCTTTCATAATGCAGACCGTTTGGTGTAATCGTACCTTGTAAATCATGTAGAGGAGTCCATGAAACACCGTTGCCGGGTGCGGCAGGATTGGCTGAAATCCACCGAATCACGCCTTGTTCATGTTCTGAAGGTTGACCATAATTAGAAAAATCAGCGCCGGGCACACGCATTGATTCTGGCAGGTTTTCTGGAAAACCTAATTCTTCTGAATGGGTTAACACGGGCAAACTGAATGCACCTCCCGCAAAAGCGCTACCTAGAGCAGCTTTTTTTAAAAACTTTCGGCGACTTTGTGTTGTGACGTCATTCATACGTTAACCTCGCTTAGAGAAGCTCTGACTTATTCAGAGTTTCTTTCGGTTTCAGAAATAAACCAGTTGTCTAATCGTGCAATAGCCTGTTCTTTACCGGTTTTTTTCAATGATGAAAATAATTGGACACCTGCATTCAGGTTTAGTTTTCTAAGTTGTGCTTCAACGGAATGCAAGCTCGCCATAGCAGCACCATGTTTCAATTTATCGGACTTTGTCAGCAAAATATGAACAGGTAATTCAGCATTATTTGCCCACTTCACCATTTGAATATCAAATTCTTTTAATGGGTGGCGAATATCCATCATTAGCATTAAGCCTTTTAGTGCTTGACGTGTTTCAAGGTATTTTCCTAAGGTTTGCTGCCAGCGAATTTTCATTTTTTCGGGTACTTTTGCATAACCGTAGCCGGGTAAATCAACCAATGCACGCTCATGGTCAAGCGCAAAAAAGTTAATCATTTGAGTTCGACCAGGAGTTTTACTTATACGTGCTAATGCCCTTTGATCGGTGATGGTATTTATCGCACTTGATTTCCCCGCATTAGAACGGCCAGCAAAAGCGACTTCAATTCCCATGTCATCAGGTAATTCAGATAACTGGGTCGCGCTAATTGTATAGTGAGCTTGGCGGTAAATATTTGACATGAATTGTTAACTACTCTTGATTTCAGATGATTTCAGATGATTTAAGATGCTTTCAAAGGGTGCAAAAATCGCCTAATAAGAGTAGCATATCAACAAGTTTATTTATTGATATTCAAATTTAGGGAACAGTGATGAAAAAGATCATAATGGCCTCAGCAGTATATTTAGCTTTAGTTTCAGCTATGCCAGTAATAGCTGCAGGTGATGCGTCTGCAGGGAAAGGTAAAGCTGCAGTTTGCGCAGCATGTCATGGTGCTGATGGTAACAGTCCTTCAAATATGTTCCCCAAATTGGCAGGACAGGGCGAAGCATATTTAGTTAAACAGCTAATCGAATTTAAAGATGGCACGCGAGAAAATGCCATTATGGCACCGATGGTCGCGGCATTAACTGAGCAAGACATGGCTGATCTAGCGGCCTATTATGCAGCTTCTAAAATAACTGAAGGCGGCACGCCTGAAGCGTTATTAGAATCGGGTCAAACACTCTATCGTGGTGGCAATAAAGAAACAGGTGTACCCGCATGTATGGCATGTCACGGTCCAACTGGCGCTGGCGTTCCTGCTGCTAAATGGCCTGCATTATCAGGACAACACGCTGCGTATATTGAAGCACAATTAAACGCCTTTGCTAGTGGCGCTCGCAGTAATGATCCAAGCAATATGATGCGTGATATTGCGGCTAAAATGACGGCTGATGAAATTAAAGCCGTTTCTGCTTATGCTTCTGGTTTACATTAATATTTAAAATTTTATAAAAGCCGCATGGCCTTATGTCATGTGGGTTTTATATTAATTGGCATCGCACTTGATGCTAATTTCAATTGGTTTAACATAAATTATGTCCGACGATAGTAATCCAAACACTCGCCACCACACATTAGGCCAGCGCCTCTTCCAATTTCTAGGTTCAATGGATCTAGCCATTACTTTGTTATTGGCTTTAGCTATTGCTTCAATTATTGGCACGGTGCTACAGCAAAACCAGCCCTATGCCGACTACTTAATTAAATTCGGTCCTTTTTGGTTTGATATATTTGAATCTGCTGGATTGTATGATGTTTATGGTGCTTCTTGGTTTCTTGCCATTTTGACGCTGTTAGTTGTTTCAACTTCTGTTTGTTTGATTCGCAATACACCATCGATGATTAAAGATATGCGTAATCTCCGAACACATGTGCAATCAAAATCATTGCGAGCTATGCATCATCAAAAGCAGTGGTCTGTTGATGCTGATGCGGGAAACAGTGCTACTATTTTAGAAGCTACACTTTCCAATTTAGGCTTTCGAGCCAAACAAACCGTTAAGTCTGATGAAATATTAGTTTCAGCGATGCGAGGAGGGATGAACCGTTTGGGTTATATCTTGACCCATTTGGCGATTATTATTATTTGTATTGGCGGTCTGATAGATAGTAATCCTGCATTAAAACTTGCAGTGTGGACAGAAAAAGTTAAGGTTCACGACTTTGCAACTAAAACCATCTCGCCGAAAAGTTATTTGGCGGCGGGAACAAAAGCATTTCGGGCAAGTATGATTATTGCTGAAGGTCGATCATCAGGCACAGCACTCATCGCTATGAAAGGGGGGGCTTTGTTTCAGCGCTTACCTTTTTCAATTGAAGTAAAAGATTTCCGCATGGAGCATTACAAAACAGGGCAACCCAAATCGTATGAAACAGACTTGGTGATACGTGATGATTCATCTGAACCATTAGAAACTACAATCTCTGTCAATCATCCCTTGTTTTACAAAGGCTACACCATCTACCAATCCAGCTTTGAAGATGGGGGATCAGTTTTGACGCTTAATATTTGGCCTTTAAATAGTTCTGCAGGCAGCCCACCCGTTGAATTTGAAACAAATGTTTTTAAGAACAGTGATATATCTTGGGGAGAGCAAAATTTAGGTCTAGAAGTCTTATCATTCCGTTTGTTTAATATTAACCCTGATCCAACTGATGACGATCCTAATAGACAGAGGAATTTTGGCCCTAGTTTTGATTATAAATTACGCAAAGATACGGGCGAAGCATTGGAATATACAAACTATATGCTGCCTATAAAACGTAATGGACGTGAATATTATTTAAGTGGTGTGCGATCAAGCGTTGCTGAACCCTTTGGTTATCTTTATTTGCCAGTTGATATAGATGGCGGCTTGACACACTTTAGTCATTTTTTACAACGCTTACATGATGAAAATATTGTAAATGATATTGCTCATACAATGATGACTGAAACATTAGCTGAAATAAATAATCAAGATAAAAAATTAGAACAAAGTCTGCAAGAAACCTTAACGATGTTAGTGACGATGTTTGTCGAAGGTGGCTTTGCATCAGTAGGTGAGTTTATAGAAACTACCTTACCTGAAGCCGAAAAAGAAACATTAGGACCCGCTTATTTAAGCATGCTAAGAGAAATGTTATCACGCATTTATCTTGGTGGGACGCTGTATAAATATGGAACAGATGATCCTGAAGAAAATGCTAAAATTCAGCAGGCGGAGCTGTTATTTTTTCAAGATGCAGTGGATGCGGTGAGTAGTTTGTCTCAGTATGGTTCCCCCTTGTTTTTAGAATTATCAGATTATGAACATGTTGAAGCCAGTGGTTTACAAGTAACACATTCACCAGGTCAGCCTATTGTTTATCTGGGCTGTGCTTTCCTAATTATTGGCGTGTTCCTGTTATTTTATTTGCCACAACGTCGTTTCTGGGCAATAGTAAAAGCTAATAATAGCGGAACGGATGTACTGCTGGCCGGAATGAGTAATCGAAACCCACGTGAAATTGATTTGTTTTTTGAGCAGGTTGCCGAACAGTTAGAAACGGCAACCGGGAACTCTGAGACAAGATAAGGTTCATAGAACTGTAAAACAAGAGAATTGATAATGACTATTAATAGCGTAAACACAATGTATACAGGCACTAGTACGCCCATGGCACGATGGTCATGGCGTGGTTTAATGGCTCTAGCGGCGGTGACATTGCTAGTGCTTTATTCTAGCGTGTTTGATAGCTATGAAATAGGCATCGTTATTCTTGCAGCAGTTGGTTTTTCATTTCTAGGTCAAAACTGGTCTGGATTTCGTCAACATTTTGTTGTTGTAACGGCACTTAGCTTTTTTGCAATTTGGCTCTATGGTCAAGATCTTGGCTTAGCTGAATCAAACTTCTTTTTAAAATATTTAATATCTAGCCAGTCTGCCTTTATGTGGATGAGTGCTTTATTTGTAATGGCAACATTTGCTTATTTTGCTGGTTTGTTTATGCGTTCTAGCTTTACAGAGAAAGTGGGCAGTGCATTAACGTGGTCGGCTACCACCATGGGGCTGGTGGGCTTGATGGTTCGTTGGCGTGAATCTTACCTTATTAGCCCAGATGTAGGTCATATCCCGGTTAGCAACTTGTATGAAGTCTTTATTTTATTCGCAGTTATTACCGCATTATTATATTTATATTATGAGCGCCGCTATCAAACACGTAGCTTAGGCGGCTTCGTATTATTAATTATTACTGCTGCAGTAGTCTTCCAGCTTTGGTATACCTTTGGTAAAGGCGCACATGAAATTCAACCCTTAGTGCCAGCATTACAAAGTTATTGGATGAAGATCCATGTTCCTGCCAATTTTGTAGGCTATGGCACATTTGCCATAGCGGCAATGATCGGTGTTGCTTATTTATTAAAGTCATGGCAGCAAAATATAAACCCACAAGGCTTATTGGCTAACGTATTGCCTGATTTTTCGGTTATGGATGATCTAATGTATAAAGCAATTGCTTTAGGTTTTGCATTTTTCACGTTAGCAACAATATTAGGTGCATTATGGGCGGCTGAAGCATGGGGTGGTTATTGGTCTTGGGATCCAAAAGAAACATGGGCATTAATCGTTTGGCTAAATTATGCTGCTTGGTTACATATGCGCATGTCTAAAGGCTGGAATGGTAATCCAATGGCATGGTGGGCTGTAATTGGCTTATTTGTAACGCTATTCGCTTTCTTAGGCGTCAATATGTTCCTATCTGGGCTCCATTCCTACGGTGAATTATAAATTCTGTTAAATGTTAGAAATTAAGGAAATAGTAAAATGAAAAAAATGATTACAGCAGCATTATTATTGGGTGCGGCCTTATTACCGATTAACACCATGGCAATGCCAGAAGCCTTTATTGCAGGCGTACACTATAAATCAACGGCTCAACTGCTTGCTACAAGTAGTGAAGATAAAGTTGAAGTCATAGAAATGTTTTCGTATGCATGCCCACATTGTTATGACTTAGATCCATTAGTTGAAGAGTGGAAGAAAACGATACCAGAAAATGTGGTTTTTGTTGCTGTCCCTGCTATTTTCCGTGATAGCTGGTTAGAGCTTGCCAAGCTTTTTTATACGGCAGAAGCAACGGGTGATTTAGAAAAGTTACACCCTCTTATTTTTAAAGCTATCCATGTAGAAAAACGCAGAATGGTAACAGAAGAAGATATGCTGAACTTTGCTGCTGACCAAGGTATTGATAGAGAAAGTTTCGAAAAAATGATGAATTCATTTGCAGTAAAAGGCAAAGTAAAAAAAGCATTAATTATGAGTCAACTATCAGGCATTACCGGTGTACCATCAATGATCGTAAATGGTAAATATATTAGTGATGCACCTATGGCTGGTGGCCAACCCAACCTATTAAAAGCCGTTGATTTTTTAATTCTTAAAGAATCAGAGTAAGTTTAAAACAGATTAAGGATCGAAAGAACAGTCGGTTCTTAGTCTGCTATGCAGCGGTTACGACCGCCTTCTTTAGCACGGTATAGTGCCGCATCAGCCCGTTTAAATACATCTTCAATTGTGTCATTGGGGCTAAAGGTTGCTAAGCCAGCAGAAGCAGTAATAGGCACAGGTTTATGTTCATAATGAAATTTTGAGTTCTGTATTTTTTCACGAATTTTATTGGCTAAGCTTAGGGCTTCTTCTAGCCGTGTTTCAGGAAATATACCCACAAATTCCTCGCCACCGAAACGGGCAATAAAATCTGCGTCGCGTGTTGCTTGTGTGAATAAACGTGCAATTGTTTTTAATACTTTATCGCCTGCGGCATGACCATAAGTATCATTTACGCGTTTAAAAAAATCTATATCCCAAATTACTAAACTGAGCGGTTTTTGATAACGTTGCCAGCGAATAAATTCTTTCTCTAGATCTTCATCTAGTGCTTGGCGGTTCCAAATCCCAGTTAAAGCGTCTTTTAGTGCTAACTCCCTAGACTTGATGGCAGATTTACGTAATAGAACACTTTCATCTTCCATCGCTTTTAAACGATTATTAAGTTCACGGATTTGTTTTTGTGATTGTTCGAAGCGCGTACGATCGGATTCTTGCGAATTTTCAAAATGTTGATTAAGTGAATCTAAGCGTTCGTTAACGGTTGATTTTAGTTGAGCAAGATCATCGGCTTTTTCAACATGGCCGCGAATACCTTTTACTTCATCTTCCATTGCTTGGCTCATGGCATGTCGCTCTTTAAATGCTTCTAAATCACTACTACTCGTTTCTCTAATATGATCATCAAGTGACTGTAGTTTAGTGGTCAGCGCTTCTAAAAATTCTTGATATTCTAGTTTTTCTGTTACAGCTTGGGATCCAAGTGAACTTACGATTTCGGCGATATTATTAATAACATTAGGCAACTGTTCATCGGCAACACCTTCTTCTATATCATGACGTATTTTAGTTGCCATTTTACTTAAGTCTGTTGGTAAGGATAAGCGCTCTAATAATTTCATTAGAACAAGATGATTAGGCATTGCTGAATTACTATTAAGATCGAGTGGTTCGTTATCTAGATCTGACGACGAGTCTTCTGTTACAGCTTCTTCAGCCTCAGATGACTTGCTCGAGCCAAATAGATTAAAGCTAAAACCAGAAGAGGCCTTGCTAGCACTTGTACTTCCTATGCACTCATCAAGCAAGGACAATACCTGTGGAATCAGTTGAGAAACTTTTTTATCAGCTGTGCTTAGTTGTTTTATTAATGATTTTGATTCAGCTTTAAATTTCTTAGGTATTTGCAGCGAACTAAGTAGCTCAGCTAGAATTTTGGCTGCTACGGAACCATCATTAATATCTGCATCCATCTGAGATATAGCACGCTCCATTTTTTCAAGTATAAGCTCAATATCACGATGACTTTTTTTGCCTTTTAGTACATTGCGTAGCGATTTAAGTTGCGTGTCGAGTGCGGGATCGATACCGTCAGCGGCAAGAGCAAGCCTGCCTAAACTACGCTGTAGTAACTCGTCATAACGTTGTTGCTCTTCAAATTCAGCAAGTGATTTGTAATATTTCTTTTTCCATTCTTCTAGCTGTTGAACGGTGTTGTCATCTGCCATGACGTTGTTGATCCTTGAATGTGATATTTCGCTACGTACAGATAGTAAAATAGCATTCTTTGGAAGATAAAACTTTGAACTTATACTCAGTTCAGGCGAACTCTCTTTCCTGCCTATAATGCACCTGGTAGTATATTTTGTTCTTCGTTTGCATCAGCATTCAATTCAATATTAGCTTGTTGCTGTAATAAAATATCGTAGTATCGTCGAATATTCTGGACATAATGTACGGGCTCACCACCACGGGCATAACCGTGGCGTGTTTTTTCATACCATTTTCGTTTACTCAATAATGGTAAATGTGCTTTTATATCGGGCCATAAGTCGGGATTGCCACCACCACTTTCAGTTAGTTTACGTGCATCTTCCACATGACCTAGGCCGACATTGTATGACGCGAGCGCAATCCAAGTACGATCAGGTTCTACAATGTCATCAGGCAGTCGTTTTATCATGGATGCTAAATAAGCGGCACCGCCTTCGATACTTTGGGCTGGATCTTCTCTGTTAGCAACGTTCATGAGTTTCGCCGTGCTTTGAGTCAACATCATTAAGCCTTTTACACCTGTCGGTGAAACAGCATGACGATCCCAGTGTGACTCTTGGTATGACACTGCCGCTAATAAACGCCAGTCAAGATCAAATTTTTCTCCAGCTTGTTCGAACATTGTTTGATATTTAGGAAGGCGCGTCTGAATTCGGCGATCAATTGCTCGTGTATCGAGATAATCAAAATGTCGAATATGCCCATAATATTTTTCTTTTAACCGGCTCAGGTCACCTGATTCATCCATTTTGTCAAAGAATTTAGCCATTGCATCAGCAAGTGAGCCATCTTCTGAAAAAGGCATTGCCCAAGCAAGAGGCTGAGGATCTGAAATATTAAATGCAACGCGTAACTCGGGGAATTTAATTTGATTGGCAGCAACCTCATTAGAATCTGCAATGGTGTAATCAATAAGCTCTAATTGCACCAGTTCAAGTAGGCCGCTGCTATCAAGCTCAGTATTTTCTGTCCATATAAGTGAAGGAATTTCTTCTTGTAGAGATTGTAATTGTTCTACATGGCTACTAGAGGCAACGACTTCTAGGTGGCCATCAGCCAAATGAGTAATGTTTTTAGGTTTTTTTGTGCCTAAACGATAAACAAATTGCTGCGTTACTTGTTGATATACCGGGCCAAAACGAATAATGTCTTTACGCGCGGGTGTAACGGTAAGCCCAGCTGCTGCAATATCTGCTTTGCCCTGCTCAATAAGATTGAGCATGTCGCCTAAATTATCTGGCACAATAATTTTAAGCTTAACATTAAGATGTTCAGCAAAACGTTTTGCGAGTTCATATTCAAAGCCAACTAGCTCCTCACCTTTCACATAATATGTAGAGGGTCCATAACGAGTGAGTACACGTAATTCACCGCGTTCACGAATTTCTTCTAAATGTGGCAGTGCTTCACCGCACGCAACGAGAAAACCTAATGAAATAAGCAGTAAACTAATAAACTTCAAACATGACTCCTTCATGCTATTTTAACAACGATTATGCCTTATATTGCCCCTGTTGAATGGTTTAAGTTCTAATATATGTGAATCACATTGTTTTTATTGGATTTTTTTCTAGATAGATTATAATTTAGCTCTTTTTTATATTTTAAGACCAAGATTACATGAATTCACCTGAACTACTTTTACCCGCCGGCAGTCTGCAACACATGCGTTATGCTTATGCTTTTGGTGCTGATGCCGTCTATGCTGGTCAGCCTAGATATAGTTTGCGTGTCCGTAATAATGCTTTTCATAAGCTGCCTGTTTTAGCTCAAGGAATTGAAGAAGCTCACGCTCTAGGAAAGAAATTTTTTGTGGCGAGCAATTTGATGCCACATAATGTGAAAATTAAAACCTATATGGCGGATATGGACCCGGTTATTGCCATGAAGCCTGATGCTTTAATTATGGCTGATCCAGGCTTGATTATGATGGTGCGAGAACGCTGGCCTGAAATGCCTATTCATTTATCCGTTCAAGCTAATACAGTGAATTATCAAGCCGTTAAATTTTGGAAGGCTGTGGGTGTGAGTAGGGTGATTTTGTCTCGTGAATTGTCACTAGACGAAATTGAAGAGATTCGCCAAGAATGTCCTGAAATGGAAATAGAAGTCTTTGTTCATGGTGCACTTTGCATTGCCTATTCTGGACGTTGTTTATTATCAGGCTATTTTAATCACCGCGATCCCAATCAAGGCTCATGCACTAACTCATGTCGATGGGATTATAAAACACATGCCAGTGATGGCAATGATGATTCGCCGCAAAAAATAGATTTCAAAGCGTTTGACGCGATGAACCAAGGTGGGCTTTCTGATTGTGGTAGCCAAGAACGCCATCCACTTGCCGATGATATTTATTTGATAGAAGAAGGTAATAGGCCCGGTGAAATGATGCCTATTTTTGAAGATGAGCACGGCACCTATATTATGAACTCAAAAGATCTACGTGCTATTCAGCATATTGAACGCTTGGCTAAAATTGGCGTAGATTCTTTAAAAATAGAAGGTCGAACTAAATCGATTTATTACGTTGCTAGAACAGCACAACTGTATCGACGGGCTATAGATGATGCATTGGCAGGCAATAAATTTGATCCCACATTAATTGGAAAGCTAGATAATTTAGCTAATCGCGGCTACACCGATGGCTTTTATCAGCGTCACCCAACACAAGAACAACAAAATTATATGGTGGGTTATTCAAGTAGTGATCGCCAGCAATATGTAGGCGAAGTGATGGGCTATGATAAAGAAGCTCAGTGTTTAGATATTGATGTGAAAAATAAGTTTTCAGTGGGTGATAAATTAGAGCTTATTTTACCAGAAGGCAATATTGAATTAATGCTAGATAAAATGCAAAATAGTGATGGTAAGATAATTGATGTTGCACCGGGTAGTGGTCACAAAGTGAAAATTCCTTATTCCGGCAAGGTACCAGAACGAGGTCTATTAGCAATATACCTCTAATTTTTGTGATACATGCTATTATTCAATAATGAATTCCATTAGAGTCTGATGTGTCAGTATTAAAGGAAGAATAAATAGCCAGTCCAGAACGCAGTGGCAGTATCATCAAGCCTGCTCAAACGAATTGATATCGGTCTATTTATAGGGATGATGGCAGTGTTAGTGAGTTTTTTGGCTTTGCTTACATCAAAACAACAAATTGAAATAGCACAAGCAACACAAAAAGCGAGCGTTTTACCTGTGATTCAGATTGATATGGACTATCAATACAAAACATTACCTTATTCATTCAAGGTCATGCTTACAAATTCAGGCCCCGGCATTGCTTATGTTCAAAATGTTCAGCCTTTAATTGGCGATAGACCTATGGCTAATTACAAAGAACTGCAAAAAAGCAACAATGATTGGACGGATGTTAGGTTTTTCAAAGTTTACAGAGCATGCGGCGGCAGGGTTTATAAGTTCTGGTGAATCTGTGACTCCATGGCAGTTTGAATGGGGAAAAAGTGGCCGAGGTGATATTGATGCTTATCTACGAGGTCTTTATGGCCCGCCTATGAAAGATGTTGATATGGAAGTCTGTTATTGTTCAGTATTTGATGAATGCTGGACGGTACGCTTGTCAGACCGACGTAAACCAAGGCCTGTAGATTCTTGTGGTCCAGATGATGTGCAAGATGATTTCTTCCAAAAGGCAATTGAAATGCGTGCCGCTGCGAAATTAGATAATTAATTAATATTTAGCTGCTTCTGGACTTTCTTTAGATAAAGAGGTTTAGAGAAACTAAGCATTAATATCTGTAGAAGTGCCTGCTTACTAAGTCGTGGACGATTTAACAATTCATTATCACTTTGTAACATTAATTTTTTCAAAGTCGTGATTCCGCCCAAAGTCATTGCTCTTACTTCCCAGCCCATTCGACCTGATAAATGTGTTCCTAACTCTGCACCGTAAGCTATGATTAATTCCGTGCGTTGATAGAGGCTACGGATAAGCGGAGCAATTTTCTGACTATTGGGATTAATTAAATCGCTTTCTTTTAATCCTGCCGCAGCCAGTTCATCTTGTGGAATATAGATGCGATTAGATTCCGTGTAATCTTGCACGATATCTTGATAAAAATTAATCAGTTGCAACGCGGTGCAAACCGCATCAGATTGCTGAAGTTGTTCGGTGTTGGTTTGACCCACTAAATGTAATAATAGTCGCCCGACAGGATTGGCAGAACGTGTGCAATAGTCGAGCACCTCTTCAAAATTAGCATAGCGATTTTTAGTGACGTCTTGCTTAAATGCATCGAGTAAATCTTCAAACAATTTGATGGGTAATTGATATTGAAGAATGACTTTGGCTAAGGCAATAAAAATGGGGTTATCGCCTTGGTAGTTCTTTTCTTTAATAGCTAGAAGTGAAATACTGAATTCTTCTAATTGAGCTAACCGCTGTTGCTCCGTTGCATCGCCTTCATCGGCAAAATCATCGGCTGTTCTGGCAAACGCATAAATCACGCTAATAGGCCGACGTAGCTCCTTGGGCAGGAATACAGAAGCAACGGGAAAGTTTTCATAATGACTTTTAGCCATATTCTGGCAGAAGGTATAGGCATGTTCTAATTCAAGCATGATCATCGTCTTCTTTAACGTCTCTCACCTGATTATCAATCGGTGTCACAGTATTAATTTCATCCTTAGCTCTAATCCCCATATCAAGAAACCGTTTACCGCTAGGGATTACTTGTCGTTCTAGCGAACCTACGGTTTTATTAAAATTCTCGACAGTAGTGTTTAGACTTGCGCCTACCTTAGCCAAATGATTGGTGAATACATTTAAACGTTTATAGAGGCTTTCTCCCAACTCACGAATTTCGATTGCATTGTCAGCCAAGGATTGCTGCTTCCAGCCATAAGAAATTGTTCTTAGTAATGCAATAAAATTAGTGGGTGTAGCTAAGATAATATTCTGTTGAATGGCATCTTCAAGTAGTTTTTGGTCTAGCTCTAAGGCGGCGGATAAAAAGTGTTCGCCGGGGATAAACAGCACAACAAACTCGGGGGACTGTGAAAATTCAGCCCAATAGTTTTTTGCGGCTAATTCTTTTACCCGTTGGCGAATAATTTGGGCATGGCGTTTTAATTCTTTAGCGCGCACTTGATCATCGCTGGCTTGTATCGCAGATAAATAGGCATCTAAAGGAGTCTTGGCATCGACAATGATTTCACGGTTTTCTGGTAAACGTACAATCATATCCGGACGAATACTACCTGTTTCAGTCACGGTATGGGTTTGTTCGAAGAAATCACAATGTGCCACCATGCCACTGAGCTCGGCCAATCGACGAAGTGTCATTTCTCCCCATTGACCACGCACTTCAGGGCGACGTAGTGCTTGCACTAAGTTTTGTGTTTCTTGTTGTAAGCTTTGCTGACCTTGTGACATTTGTTCAATGGTACTACGAAGATTACCGTAGGATTCTTTACGCTCTTTTTCAATATCGTGAATTTGTTTAGATGTATTGAGCAGCGCGTCATTAATAGGCTTAATCAGCTGTTCAATGGCTTTTTCTCGGCTTTGCAATTCAGCATTCGCCTCACTTTGATGCCGTTTGAGATTTTCTTCAGCTAATTTGAGGAAGTTATCATTGTTACGGCTTAACGCTTCATTTGATAGTTGATTGAAAGTGTTAGCGAGTTGGTTGTGGGTGTGATCCAGTATGTCATCAAAGCGTTCAACTGCTTGTTTTTCTATCGATAGCTTCATGGTTAATTCAGCATTCTCAGCGGTTAATCGCCTTACTTTACGACCACGAATAATAAATACGATAAGCCCACCGACCACGGCACTTATTAGCAATAATATCAGCAGACCATTTTGTTGCAGGGAAAACTGCTGGATAGTACTAAAAATTAGATCCATTTTAGAATGTCACGTGGATGTTCAATGCTGGCATCGGCTTGCCAATTTTCTGGTTGGTCTTGATCGCTCAAATAACCATAAAGTGCAGCCACAGTTCGCATATTAGCATTCTTGCCTGCTTCAATATCTCGTGCAGCATCGCCAATGTAAATACACGCTTCGGGTATTTGCTTAATAACATCACAAGCATGTAACATTGGTGCAGGATGAGGTTTGCTAAACGGTGTGGTATCAGCGCTTACAACACAGCCAGCTCGGTGCGTTAGATTTAACTTTTCAACCAAAGGATCAGTAAGAAATGCAGGTTTATTAGTGACAATACCCCATGTGATATTGGCATTTTCTAATGCTGTAATAACCTCTTCCATGCCCTCAAATAATGTTGTTTCTCTAGCAATATTATCTTGATATAACTGTAAAAAACGCTGTTGCAGTGATGGGTAATCTTCGTGATCAGGTGAAATACCAAATCCTAAACCTAATAGACCTGCACTGCCGTGACTAGCGACAGGTCTAACTGTGTCGTAGGGTAATACTTCAAGCCCTTCTTCTGCCATCAAACTGTTTAATGCAAAGGCAAGATCAGGGGCTGTATCAACTAAGGTGCCATCGAGATCAAATAAAACGGCAGAAAATGGTTTCATAGTTATATCCATATTACTTCAATTTCAGCTCTTACTATTTCGTCATCCCGGCAGGTTTTTATCCGGGATCTGAGTATAAACAAGACTCCCGCTAACAACATGCGGGAGTGACGGTTTTTTGAATATTCATTAAGTATATTCCTTATACTTAACCCTCTGGGCCGCTTCGCCGTGCCAATATGTTTCAGACATATTTGTCATTAATCTAAAGCTTTGCGGCAATGCATTAAATAATTCACTTTGACATCATCACTTAATTTAAATGTTTTATTAATTGGATTGTAGCTCATGCCGGTAATATCTCGGACTTCTAAACCTGCTTGTCGGCACCAAGCTGCCATTTCAGATGGACGAATAAAACGTTTATAGTCATGCGTGCCTTTAGGCAACATTTTCATAATATATTCAGCGCCGAGCACAGCCAGTAAATAGGCTTTAGGATGACGATTTAATGTTGAAAAAAACAGATCGCCACCGGGTTTGACTAGATCTGAGCAAGCTTGAATAATGGAAACTGGATCAGGCACATGCTCCAACATTTCCATGCAAGTGACCACATCAAATTGTTCTGCCGATTGCTCTGCTTTTTGTTCGGCTGTTATTTGTTGGTAATCAATAATTAATTCTGCTTCTAATGCATGTAATTTAGCAATATCTAGTGGCATCTTACCCATATCAATACCGGTTACTTGAGCGCCATTTTTAGCAAGCGCTTCTGACAAAATTCCACCACCACAGCCGATATCAATAACGTGTTTATCATTAAGCTGACAACGCTGTTGAATATAGCCTAAACGAATGGGGTTCAGGTCATGTAGTGGTTTTGATTCACCTTCAGTATCCCACCAACTGGTCGCTAAAGCCTCAAATTTGGCTACTTCTACAGGATCGACGTTTGCTTGTGTTGTCATGAATCTATCCGCCTTATTTTTGCTGCCCAATCTTGGGTGTTTTGGATTATCTTTGTTTGGTTTAGGGTTGTTAATTGTCGATTTTTTAAGAGTTGTTTGCCATCTACCCACACATCAGTCACTTGATTTCGGCCGGTGGCATAAACCAGTTGAGATGCCACGTCATAACAAGGATTCGATTCGATATCACTTAAATCAACCGCAATAATATCAGCGGCTTTTCCTTTTTTGAGTGAGCCGGTAATCGTATCAATTCCTAATGCTTTGGCACCATTTATTGTTGCCATTTCTAATGCGGTGTGTGCAGGAATAGCACTGGCATCTTGTGCCACAGCTTTAGCCAGTAATGCGGCTTGGCGCATTTCGCCAAACATATCTAAATCATTATTTGATGCTGCACCGTCTGTTCCCAGCGTGACATTAATACCTTTGCTAACCAGCGCTGCAATAGGGCAAAAGCCACTAGCTAGTTTTAAATTGGATTCAGGGCAATGAGCAATATGCACCCCAGCATCAGCACACCAATCAATTTCTTGTTCATTAAGCTGTGTCATATGCACGGCAATAAGACGAGGGGACAAAAGACCAAGCTCTTTTAATCGCTCTAATGGCCTAACGCCTATTTGTTCGACACTTTGTGCTGTTTCGCCAGCCGTTTCATGAATATGCATCGCAATCGGAATATCTAGTTCTTCAGCATTCATGATAATTTTTTCTAAAGCGTGATCAGGAACTGTATAAGGTGCATGCGCTGCATAATGCGTGGTGATGCGTGAATGATGGCGGGTGTGGTCATGTAATTGCTGACCTTTATAGAGATACTCTTCAATATTCGCTGCCCAAGCACTAGGAAAATCGATTACCGTCATACCCAGACTGGCACGAATGCCACATTGATCCACAACGCGTGCAGTCGCCTCTGGGAAAAAGTACATATCATTAAAGCAGGTCGTACCGCCACGAATCATTTCAGCAATGGCCAGTTCTGAACCTGCCTCAACAAAGGCATCACTTACCCATTGTTTTTCGGCTGGCCAAATATGGTCATTGAGCCAAGTCATTAACGGCAAATCATCAGCAAGCCCACGTAATAGTGACATCGCTGCGTGGGTGTGATTATTAATTAGCCCCGGCATAATGCAATGCTGTTCAAATGTCTGCGTAGTGGTCGCAGTGTACTTTTCTTTAGCCTTTTCTTGTGGAAGCAGGGTTAAAATTCGGCCGTCATCTATCACCACAGAATGGTGTTCCAAAACAGACTGTTTCGCATCAACAGGAACTATCCAGCGTGCATGTATAATAAGATCAACATTTTTCATGGGTATAGATTATACCGCCCCTTAAAGGAAAAAACATTGGCTAAAAATATGGATTCAATTCAGCCGATAAAATGGCGTAATAATATGCTTTTTTTATTGGATCAAAGAGCGTTGCCGCATCAGCAAAATTGGTTGCAATATGAACACGCAGATGATGTTGCAAATGCTATTTTTGAAATGGTGGTACGCGGCGCACCGGCTATTGGCATTAGCGCGGCTTATGCTGTTGTTCTGGCGGCACGAGATGCGTGGAATAACAAAGGTGGAACATGGAAAACGGCGATGGTTGAACCTTTAGCGGTATTGGCTAAATCTCGTCCCACTGCGGTGAATTTGCATTGGGCGATTGAGAGAATGATAACGTTTTATCAAGATTTAGATGATGATAAATCGCCCGAAAGCGCATTGCTAGAAGAAGCAAAACGTATTCATAATGAAGATATTTCTGCTAATTATAAGATGGGGAAACTCGGTGCTACTTTGATTGATAATAACAGTATTGTGATTACCCATTGCAATGCGGGCGCATTGGCGACAGGCGGTTTTGGCACCGCTTTAGGCGTAATTAGACACGCTTATACTGAGGGCAAAATAAAACATGTTTATGCTGATGAAACTCGGCCCTGGTTACAGGGTGCGAGATTAACGGCGTGGGAATTACAACAAGATAATATTCCGGTGACATTGCAAGCTGATGGCGCAGCGGCGGCGTTAATGGCGACAACTAAAGTAGATTGGGTGATTGTCGGAGCAGATCGCATCACCGCAAACGGTGATGTCGCTAATAAAATTGGTACTTATATGCTAGCAATTTTAGCCAAATATCATAATGTGAAGATGATGGTGGTTGCACCAACTTCAACAATAGATTGGCAATTGCATGAGGGTAATGAAATTCCAATAGAGCAACGCCCCGGACAAGAAGTGACCACAATAAATGGCAACAAGATTGCACCAGAAGGTGTGGCTGCTCTTAATCCCGCATTTGATGTGACCCCAGCTAGTTTAATTGATGCCATTGTCACTGAAGCTGGTGTAGTATTATCACCATCGTTAGAAAATATGAGGATATTAAGATGACAAAAACAGCATTAGTAACAGGCAGTAACCGAGGTATCGGCTTGGAATTTTGTAAGCAACTAAAATATCGCGGTTTTGATGTGATTGCTACCTGTCGTACTAGCTCGGAAGAACTAAATAATGTAGATGTACAGGTAATAGAAAATGTTGAAGTAAGTGATCCCGAAAGCTTAACTAACTTAGTGCGTTTACTAGACGGTCGCCGCATTGATTGGCTAATCAATAATGCAGGTATCGCCGATGGTATTGCCATGGATGAACTGAACGAACAGACCATTGCCAGTTGTAAACGCATGTTTGAGGTCAATAGCCTAGGGCCACTATTAACGACACAAGCCTTAGTCAATAACTTAGGTGAGGGCAGCAAAGTTGGCATTATTACTAGCCGCATGGGTTCAATTGACGATAATGACTCGGGTGGCAGTTACGGGTATCGAATGTCAAAAGCAGCGGTGAATGCAGCAGGTAAATCATTATCTATTGATTTAAAACCAAAAGGTATCGCAGTGGCGATTCTGCATCCAGGTTGGGTTAGAACTGATATGACAGGGCATAACGGTTTGATTGATACTGATGAATCAGCCAGAGGGCTGTTAGAAAGAATGGATGAACTTACGCTAGAAACCAGTGGTTCATTTTGGCATACCAATGGTGATTTGTTACCTTGGTAAACTACCCCTGTTTGTCACCTGAACAACAGCAGAACTTGCCGGACTTAATTCAGGCAACTCCTATGCCTGTAATGTATGAAGACAGCACGCATCGGCTATGGGATTGTGAGACGAAACAAGGAACGATGATTCTAAAAGTATGTAATAGTGACAACGTCGCGGAGTCCACTTTCTGGCAAGGCATGTCATCTTTGTTCGCTGTAGACTTGCCGCAGCAGTTGAATGAGTTTGAGTCTGTTTTCAATATGCTGACCAAGCTTGACACATTAGTAATACCCGACTTTATTGCTGCTGGATCGATGACTGAAGATGAAAATGCATTTATAGTAGTAAAGAAAGTATCCGGAACCATGGTTACCATAGAAGATGTGGATGATGGAATGGTTATCGATCTTGCCAAGCATCTAGCAAAGCTACATTCACAAACTAATATTAAATGGGGACGATTAGGCCAAACTGAATTGGGTTCAGGGTTGTGGGTACAGCGTTTGAAAATAACGCTTGATTCATTAGGAAAAAAACAGTCTTTAGTCGTGCCTCGTCAGATATTAGCTGAAGCAATTGAACTGGCAGATCAGTGCATCGTAGAACAGTTTGTACCTATTATGCTTGATTTACGGTGGGATCAATTTCTACAAGAAAATGGCGTTTTATCAGCATTGGTTGATTTAGATGCCTTTGTATATGGCCCTAGAGAATTGGAATTAGTATTGTTGGAATATATTTTTGATGAGCAACAGACATTACTGTTTAGCAAAGCTTATCAACAATATCATTCCATGCCAGATTTATCACCTGTCAGAACAGCATATCGACTATTATTATTTTTGATGAATGTGTTAGGTGAGAAAAGTGTTGATGCTTGGATGCAAGCACCAACGCGCTTCTAACTTGATTGTTGGCGGTAGCGTTTTTGCCAACTGATAAAACCTATTATGGCTAAAACAAAATACAAACTGAACATAACAACCGTGGCATAGAAGCCATTTTGAACATACAAGACAATGGCAGCGGAGTTAATCACAATCCAATAAGGCCAGTTTTGCAGTACTTTCTTTGCCATTAACCAAGTGTTCATTACTGAAAATACGGTGACGCCTGCATCGAGATAGGGGCTTTTCGATAGTTGATAATAGTTAAGATACATACCCACTGCAATGGTTAAAAAAGCACCCAAGATCATAAATTCTATTTGTGATAATAACGACCAGCTGGTGATGGCTAAATTATCTTCTATATTGCCGTGTTTTTTCCAAAGCAGATAACCATAGATTGCCATAGCCATATAATAAAAGTTGAGCAGGGCTTGCATGGGCAGTTGGCCTTCCCAAAATAAAAGCGTGTAAATAACTGTGCTAACAAAGGCAAAAGGCCAGCACCATTGCGATTCGCGTGCCGCAAGAACGACATAAAGAATACCTAATGTGGCAGCAAAAGCCTCCCAGCCAGACATGGCTGAGAGGGCATTGATAACAGTATTAAACAAATCAGAGTTAAACATCGACCACATCAGCACGATCGCTACCGACCATCTTCAAGACAAATACCGATTCAGGTATGGCATCAAATACAGCTTCGATTTCATCATCTAAACAATTCATTACATCGCAGTATTCACCGAATACCTGGGTACTTAAACTATTTCTTTTTACTATAAGATTCGGGTTGTTCTCCAGCTTTAGAATAAACTTCAAAATGGGTTCAACGTAGTTTTCATTTAAAGGGTAAAGACTGATATCTACTGAAATTCTCATTATTAATAGTCCCAAGTTAGGTTGATACCAACTACACGAGGATCGCCATATTGAGTGTATGTTTTCGAATTAGAACCATCATAAGCTGGTGGTGTGTTATCAAAGAAAAAACCACGGGTGTAATAGTCTTTATCAAATAAATTTCTGCCCCACAGAGAGACTTTCCAATTGCCATTACGGTAGTCAAGGCTTGAGTTCACAATTGCGTACGAGCTTGATTTTGAGTTGTGACTATTTGAGTAGTAGAACTCATCCTTGCCTTCAATATTTGCTCGGAATATCCAGTTTGATTCAAAATAATATTCACTACCAATACTAAAGGTGTAGGCTGGTGCATGAGCTTGGCGGCGATCTTTAACATTAATATCACTTAGATCTGGATTATCATATTCATCAAACGTGGCATTCAGTAGCCCTACAGATGCAAGTAAACGCCATTGATGGTTAATTGACCAGTTCAGATCGGCCTCGATTCCATAGTTTGTGCCTTTTGCGGCATTGGCAATATATGTTTTGAAATTTCCCCCACCAATATCAACAGAAGTTTGGACTTGTGCATCTCGACGTAGTGAGTAAAAAGCAGTAATATTTGTTACTAAATCACCCTCAAGCCATGATGATTTAACACCGGCTTCTAAATTCCACATATATTCGGTTTCGAACTCACGTTGAGAATCGAGCAGAGAAGTTTTATTATTTACACCACCTGATTTATAGCCTCGAGATAGAGCGGTATAAATTAGTTGATTGTCTTCGAGTTGGTAATTTAAGCCTAGCTTACCTCCAAACAATACTTCATTGAGATCAACTAGAATAGAGTTTGAGTCCGCATAATCAGCAGTAAAGTATTCAACTCGTAAACCTGAAATTAATGTTAGTTTTTCATTAAGATGGGTATCGAGCTGACCAAAGATGGATGTGTTTTCTGTTTCATATGAATTATCGAGGTTGCCAAAGTCAGAGTTTAAGTCTAAATCTTCATTTTGAGATAAATAATATAAACCTATAGCCCATTCAGTTGAATCCTTAAATATTCGACCCTGTTCATTTGATAGCGCTTTAACTTCTAAAGAATAGTTTTCTCTATTTCGGTTAAATTCTTCAAATGCATTAAAAGCAGGGTTATTATCCCAATCAGCATCATAACTGTAAGTAACATCAGATTTTACATAAGTCACTGCTGATTGTAATTGAACAGCATCACTGGCACGCCAATCTGTTTTTAGTGCAAAGGCATTAGTGCGCTGTTTATCTTCACCGGGTTCATCAGTTAATGTATTTCGACTGTTATCAAATGTAAACGCATCATAGCCATTATCTATATTGAGATGGAGTACATTTAAATCTACCGTTAAATCATCACTCACTAACCATTTTAATTGACCGCGCGCCGTAATTTCATCACGATCTTGGGTATCGTCACGATTCAGAAATTCATTATCCATATAGCCATCGGATTGTTGGCTGTGGATTGATGCTCGGCCTAATAGTTTGTTTTCGACAAGTGCACCACCGATGGCAACGCCAAGGTTGTGAGTGTCGTATTCGGCGATGCCTGTTTCAACATGAATTTCAAGATCTTCGGTCGGTTGTTTACTTTGCATATTGATCACGCCGGCAAGCGCATTAGTACCAAACTTAGTGCCTTGAGGACCACGAAGAATTTCGACCTGTTCAATATCAAATAAGGTGGCGGCTCCACCAGTTCGGCTGAAATCAATACCATCAATAATTAGACCTACGGATGGGTTTATTGGTGCAGCAAATTGGCTGCGTTCACCAATCCCACGTATTTGAAAATATTGGCCGCGAGATGCACCGCTCGAAATATTAACATTAGGCGCAAGATTTAATACATCTTCAATATGCTGAGCGCCACGAGATTCAATCATGTCACTATCTATTGTGGTTAGGCTAATAGGCGTTTCTTGAGCAAGACTAGGTCTAAAATCAGCGCTAATAAGCATTGATGGTAGTTCGGTTGAGGAGTTTTCAGCAAATGTGTTTGCTGATAATAATGCTGCGATAACAGCAGATAAAGATTTAAATTTCATGTGTATCCTTTTTAAAAATCAAAAAGGACAGGGGATAACGTAATTTACTTGGACTAAAGCATAAAATGTATCTCGGCCTGTCCCTACGCCAGTATTAACTGGATCAGGTTCATAGGGTTCTTTCTTAAAAGAAAGTCTCAGGCGGATTATTTTGTGCCACCCCTAGGCTTGAATTTGATTTATAACGCTTTCAAATTCAGACGAAATTATACGGTAAAGAGGTGATTTTAGCTAGCTAAACTTGTGGCGTCAGTGAAAACTTGGATCCAGTTTTCATGTGTTTCAGAAAATTCAACAGATATATGAAATAAGTCAGCATTCTTTTTATCAAACCTGCAGCGGACCACTTTTCCTTCTGCAATTAAAGGTTCTATATTGTCTTCATAGGTATCAAGCACAATTTTAATATGGTCATCTAATTTGGCTGCATAATCGGTGGTGATATAGATACCGTTACTACATAAGTTCTGGCTAGTGCCTTGGTACGTTAAGCCGTCGTTACTATCAATTGTAAAAGTGATCAGCGTTTCTATGGGGATCCGTATACAGTTACGTCTTTCGGCTAAATCATTTTCAGACATTGTGAAATTCTCTAAAATTCTTTTGATCGTCTATCCACATTACGCAACTATAAAAATATCAACAAGGAACTAATCGACTATTTTTGAGAAACTATTTTATGCTTGCTCTACACTCGGGGCAAACACGAAGCTTGCTGTTCAATCGTTTGGTTGCTACTTTATTTCCGGTGTTGTCATAGCAATTGGGGCAGAAAAAACCTTTTGCATTAGCAAAAATATAGCAGCCAGATTTTATTTCTGGTTTGGATGGCGATGGACTTAGAACTGTCTCGTCTGTTAACTGTCTAGCAAAGACAGTGATACTTTCTAATTCTTTTGAAATAGAGCGTAATATCAGTTCATCGCTCTTATTCTTTGAAAGTTGTTTTACAAGTGATTTAGCTTGGTCGATAGATTTAAAAATGGTCATTAGTTTTCCTAGGCAATAGCATGCTCAACTACTTTTCGTGTTAATTGAGGCGCTAAAAACTCAATAAATGCATAGCTATAACCGCGAAGATAAGATCCCCTTTTTATACCTAAATGAGTGGTGCTAGCTTTAAACAAATGATTTGCATTGAGTGCTTTTAAAGGGGCATCTTTGGTTTCATCAAATGCCATACTGGCAATAATACCTATACCCAAACCAACTTCTACATAGGTTTTTATTACATCGGCATCAGTAGCGGTAAAAACTACATTTGGTTGTAACCCACATTTAATAAAAGCCTTATCTTGTTGTTCGCGACCAGTGAATCCCATTACATAAGTCAAAATTGGGTATTTGGAAATAGCTTCTAAGTTAAGTTTCTTTTCGGATAAAAGCGGATGATCTGGTGGAACAACAATAGATCTATTCCAATCGTAGCAGGGCAAGATAGCTAAAGATTCAAATTGCGATAAGCCTTCAGTGGCAATGGCGATATCAACACGACCTGTTGCTGCCATTTCAGCAATTTCTGTTGGCGTACCTTGAACCATGTTTAAGTGTACATTGGGGTAATGTTCTGAAAAAGTTTTAATCGCCTTCGGCAGGGCATAGCGCGCTTGAGTATGAGTTGTGCCGATCGATAGCGTGCCTAATTGGTCATTTTTACTATCAGCGGCAAGTTGGCGAATATTGTCAACGTCGAGCAAAACGCGATCGGCCATCTCAACAACACTTTTTCCTACAGCTGTTAATCCAGTTAGGCGCTTGCCATGACGTTCAAAGATTTGTAGACCTAATTCATCTTCTAGTTGTTGCACTTGATTACTGACGCCTGGTTGAGAGGCATGTAAGGCATTAGCCGCAGCTGAAACGCTTAAACCACGACGAGCGATTTCACGGACATATTTTAATTGTTGTAATTTCATTTCTTTAAAACCTTTATATACGATTTTATTATAACAATAGTTAATAATATTCATTGATAGAATATGCGTAACTGTTAAAATTGTCATCTTTTTTAGAATTCATAAAAGATTAACTTAACGTGGAATGGGGATATACAGTAGCAGGGTTGTTTGTCGGCATTATGGTCGGAATGACGGGTGTGGGCGGGGGATCGCTGATGACACCTATTCTTATTTTTGGATTTGCGGTGCAACCTGCAATAGCAGTGGGGACAGATTTATTATTTGCGGCTATTACTAAATCTGGTGGTATTTGGGCCTATTGGCGCCATGGCGTTATTCACTGGAACGTAGTAAAACGCCTTGCGGCAGGTAGTGTGCCCGCATCTTTAATCACCTTATATTTCCTGCATGAAACAGGTGTAAGTGAAGGCCAGCATGCTGATCTGATTACATCAGCATTAGGTGTGGCGTTGATTTTGACATCTAGTGCTTTATTATTAAAAGGTACGATTACTAATATTTTACATGCACGGGTAGGTCACCCTGTGGTGAGTGCCTTATATCGTGTACGACAAGATGAAAATCATAAAGCTGTTGCAACGATTACGACAGGTGCTTTTTTAGGTGTGATGGTTACCATATCATCAGTAGGTGCTGGAGCGCTGGGCGCAGTGATCCTGTTATTTTTGTATCCAAAAATGAAAGGTGTAGAAATTGTTGCTACTGATATTGCCCATGCTGTTCCTTTAACGGCTATTGCAGGTTTGGGGCATTCAGCGGTGGGTACAGTCGATTGGTCTTTGTTATCATTTCTGGTGATGGGTTCATTGCCAGGCATTTATATAGGTAGTCATTTGGGTGTTAAAATTCCAGATACTGTAATGAGGCCTTTATTAGCCGTTTTATTATTAGGTGTGGGGGTAAAATGTCTACTTTAATTGAAACAGTTAATCTCACTTTATACGGATGCCCGCTACATTATATTAAGGCGAGAGAAGCGCTGACTGATATGACTATCGAACAAGAAATATTATTAGAGGTCAATAATGGCGATGCGGTAGGCGAAGTGATAACTAGTTTGCGTCACGATGGCCAATGGTGTGAAATAGTGTCAGAACAAACACTGACATCGATAATTAAAGTAGTCAAAAAATCATGACAGAGATTAATGAAAAATTAGCTGCAAAGGTTGAAGCCGTAAAACAGGTGTTAGTGGATGTGGTTGCCGATTATGATTCTGCAACACTAGCATCAAGTTATGGTGCCGAAGACATGGTGCTAATGGATTTGATCAATAAGTTTGCTCCGGGGATTGAGATCTTTACGCTGGATACAGGGCGCTTGCCGAAAGAAACCTATGACGTAATGCAAGAAGCGAAGCTGCGTTATGAGACAGAAGTGATGGTTTATTTTCCTGATGCGACTGATGTGGGAGACTATGTTACAAATAATGGGCCTAATGCCTTTTATGATAGTGTTGAATTGCGTAAAGAATGTTGTGGGATTCGTAAAGTAAAACCGTTAAAACGTGCTTTGGAAGGCAAAAAAGCATGGTTAACGGGTATGCGTCGCTCGCAGGCTGTCACTCGAAATGAATTGCCCGTTTCTGAATATGATGAAACCTTTGGTTTACAGAAATTTAGCCCACTGACGGATTGGTCGAATGGCGATGTTTGGGCGTATATTAAAGCCTTTGATGTGCCGTATAATAAGTTACATGATCAGGGTGTGGCTAGTATCGGCTGCGCGCCTTGTACACGAGCGATCACTGCGGGTGAAGATATCCGTGCAGGTCGCTGGTGGTGGGAAAACCCTGAATCGAAAGAGTGTGGACTGCATGTGAAAGCCTCAAAGATTTAATATGTCACAAGTTTGTTTCCGAACACAACAAACCGTCATCCCCGAGATCTTTTATCGGGGATCCATGGGCTGTGAAAGTATTTACTATCGTTGGATTCCCACGTTCGTGAGAATGACAGCGGTTGTATTTAAGATAGAAGAAGAAAAACGGTATTTATTTTAGAGTAAAATTATGACTAAAAAACTAACCCATCTGCAACATTTAGAAGCAGAAAGTATTCATATCATGCGTGAAGTGGCAGCGGAGTTTGATAATCCGGTCATGCTGTATTCGGTAGGTAAAGATTCAGCGGTGATGTTACATTTGGCGATGAAGGCTTTTGCGCCGGGTAAGCCCCCGTTTCCATTAATGCATATTGATACTACGTGGAAGTTTAAAGAAATGATTGCTTTTCGTGATCAACGGGTAAAAGAGTTAGGGCTAGATCTGTTAGTACATAGTAATCAACAAGGTATTGATGATGGCATTAATCCTTTTGATCATGCGCGCTACACCGATATTATGAAAACAGATGCGTTGAAAGCAGCGTTGGATAAATATGGCTTTGATGCGGCCTTTGGTGGCGCACGTCGTGATGAAGAAAAATCACGTGCTAAAGAGCGTGTATATTCTTTTCGTGATAAAAATCATCGCTGGGATCCAAAGCAACAACGCCCAGAATTGTGGAATACCTATAACAGCAAGGTTAATCAAGGCGAAAGTATTCGTGTATTCCCATTATCAAACTGGACTGAATTAGATATTTGGCAATATATCCATTTAGAAGGCATTCCAATTGTGCCGCTTTATTATGCAGCACTACGCCCAGTTGTTGAGCGAAATGGTTTGAAAATCATGGTGGATGATGATCGTATGCGTTTAGAAGAAGGCGAAGAACCTAAAATGGAAATGGTGCGTTTCAGAACATTAGGTTGTTATCCATTGACGGGTGCAGTTGAATCTAATGCCCACACCTTGCCAGAAATTATTCAAGAAATGTTACTAACCACCACATCAGAACGGCAAGGTCGTGCGATTGATCACGATGAGTCTGGTTCGATGGAGAAGAAAAAACAAGAGGGCTACTTCTAATGGGTATTCTTTTTTCAATGGGGTCAGACTCGATTGATTTTCGACAAGAAAATACAGTTGTGAATGGCGTCAAAATCAATCAATCGAGTCTGACCCCATTGAAAGGGGCGAGAGTATAATGAGCACAGAAAATAACTACCAAACAGATAGCCTAATTGCTACAGATATCGATGCCTATTTAAAGCAACACGAAAACAAAGAAATCTTACGTTTTCTAACTTGTGGCAATGTCGACGATGGCAAAAGTACGCTAATCGGACGTCTGCTTTATGATTCAAAAATGATCTATGAAGATCAATTAGAATCAATCACAAAAGACAGTGTGAAGTCAGGCACAACAGGTGAAACAGTTGATTTAGCCTTGCTGGTGGATGGCTTGCAAGCCGAGCGTGAGCAAGGCATTACCATTGATGTAGCGTATCGCTACTTCTCAACCACCAAGCGTAAATTTATTATTGCCGACACACCGGGGCATGAACAATACACCCGTAATATGGCAACAGGCGCATCGAATTGCCAGTTAGCAGTAATATTAATTGATGCACGTTATGGCGTGCAAACCCAAACCCGTCGCCATAGCTTTATTGCTAATTTATTAGGCATTAAACACATTATTGTTGCCATTAATAAAATGGATATCAAAGACTATAGCGAACAGGTGTATAACGATATTCGCAAAGAATACACCGAGTTTGCCCGTGAACTAGAAATGGACGATGTGCACTTTGTGCCGTTATCCGCCTTAGTCGGCGACAATGTGGTGAATAAAAGTGACAATATGCCTTGGTATCAAGGTGAAACATTGATGAATTTATTAGAAAACATCGAGCTTTCACAAGATGCTAATGTCGATGCAGTACGTTTTCCAGTGCAATACGTTAATCGCCCCAACCTAGATTTCCGTGGTTATTGCGGTACATTAGCATCAGGTGTTTTAAAGCCGGGCGATGAGATCACCGTATTGCCATCAGGCGTAGAGAGTAAAGTAAAAGCCTTAGTCACCTATGATGGTGATTTAGATGAAGCTATTCCGGGTGAAGCGATCACCGTTACTTTAGAAGATGAAATAGATGCCAGCCGTGGCGATATGATTGTGCATCGTAATAATCAGCCACATGTCGGCAGTCACTTCAAAGCCACCGTAGTATGGATGACCGAAAAACCATTGGTCAGTGGAAAACAATACAATTTCAAAGTAGGTGTGAGTGAAAGCACCGGTATTTTAACCAAGCTCGATAGCCAAATTGATGTTAATACACTAGCCGAAAATGAAGCCAGTGAATTGAAGTTAAACGAAATTGGTCAATGTGAGTTTTCACTCGGCAAGCCAGTAGTGTTCGATGCCTACAAGCGCAACCGAAGCACAGGTTCATTTATCATTATTGATCGACTCACCAATGTCACCATCGGTGCAGGCATGATTACCGAAGCGGTATCAGGCTCACAAGCACAACAAGTGATTAGCCCAGAACATATTTCTGATTTTGAAATTGAGTTGAATGCTTTGATTAGAAAACACTTCCCGCATTGGGATGCTAAGGATTTGGGTGGGTTGTTGAAATAAATTAACAAGGTACGCGCTTATGGATAAGGAAAAGAGAATAGCATTACTCATTGATTGTGATAACGTAAGTTATAAATCAATTGACGGCGTTTTGAATGAGCTAGCAAACTACGGAGTAGTTAATATCCGTAGAGCTTATGGTGATTGGAAGCGACCGAATTTGCAAGGATGGGAGGAACAGCTTCATCCATTCGCGATTACTCCAGTTCAACAATTTGCCTATACATCTGGTAAAAATGCAACGGATTCTGCCATGATTATCGATGCAATGGATTTATTGTACAGCCATGATTTGGATGGTTTTGCATTGATGACAAGTGACAGTGATTTTACACCCTTAGTTATGAGGTTTTTGTCTAGCGGTCTTAAAGTCTACGGTTTTGGCGAAGAGAAAACTCCCTCCCCATTTATTAATGCTTGCTCTCAATTCATATTCATAGAAAAATTAATTGAAGTTGAATCAGCAAAAGAAGATAAAGAAACTAGTCAAGCAGAGAAGAATAAACTTTCTCGTAGTGAATTGGGAAGGGATGCAGGCTTAGTTAGATTGTTAAGGACAGCCGTTGAGCAAACAATGGAAGATGATGGTTGGTCACATTTAGGTCAAGTAGGTAAATATATATCAAACAATTCCTCATTTTCTCCCGTTAATTATGGGTACAAAAAGCTTGGTGAAATAGTTAAGGTTAGTGAGCTGTTTGAAGTAGATATGAGAAATACTAGCTCAATGTACATCAAGGATGCTAGGAAAAAATAACCTCAATGAAGCTTAATGTTGTAGTTCTATATTCAGCAGGCCATCTTGGCAGTGCGATGATTATGAATAAGCTACTCGCGGTGCCAGAAATAAATATTGTTGGTGTGGTGAAAGCGCAACCAATGACATTATCACTCAAGGGCTGGACTCGCATTAAGCGGCATTTAATAAAAGTCGGTTGGCGTTTTGCTTGGTTGTTGTTTTGGCAGCGTTGTATTCAAGGTTTGGGCTATTTAATTACGCTAGTTTTTCCTTTTTTACGCAAAAGATTAAAACCTGCTTGGAAGATTGCGGCTGATCACAATATTCCGATATTTCACAGTCAAAATATAAATAATCCTGCGAGCCAAGCATTTATTAAACAGCACAATCCTGATTTGTTAATTTCGGCTTATTTTTCACAAATTCTGAAAAAAGAAGTTATCTCTGTACCTAAAATGGGCATATTAAATGTCCATCCGGGTTGGTTACCCTCTTATAAAGGGGCGATGGCTTATTTTTGGGTGTTAAAAAATGGCAGTGATCGCGGTGGAGTTACTGTGCATTGGATTGATGAAGGAGTTGATACTGGGGATGTATTAGCACGACGATCTTTCCCGCTTAAAGCGAATACCACGCAAGAAACTGTATTGATGATCACCGCTGTTATTGGTGCTAGTTTGATTAGGCGGGTTGTAAGAAAGTTAATTGCAGGTGAGGACTTGCAGCCTCTTGCTATCGAAAAAGAGAAGGATATGTATTATCCGATGCCCGGTGAGAAGGATTTTGAAAGCTATTTTGAGCAACGTCGGTTTTTTAGAATTAGGGATATTTTAGGTTTGTTGGTGATGAAGAAACATCGATAAATATCACTGATAATGATAACGTAGTTGGGCAATGAGTAGGTTGCCATCGTCTATTTTATAGACAATTCGATGTTCATCATTAATGCGGCGAGACCAATAGCCAGATAGAGCA
The DNA here is from genome assembly GCA_002733715.2 of Methylophaga sp. Lineage (GTDB taxonomy): Bacteria > Pseudomonadota > Gammaproteobacteria > Nitrosococcales > Methylophagaceae. The sequence continues at coordinate 37,783 of NVWQ02000059.1, read as the reverse complement.
TGTTTTAGTGGTTCTGGTTTGCCGATGCCTTCAAAGGGTGAGCGCTGGATTTCTTTAATAAGGAGGTTAATGCGTTTAAGTAGCGCTTTATCGGTTTTTTGCCAATACTGATAATTATCCCATGCTTTTGATGAGAAAGTGATGGTCATTCAATCAATTCTCGCCCGACTCCTTTGCCTGATTCAAGCTCTGCGATTGAGGCTAATAAATGCTGTGCATTGGCTGGTGAGCGAAGCAGATATGTTGTTTCTTCCATTGCTTGGAAATCATCTAATGACATCATTACAACGGGCGCTTCACTTTTGCGAGTTATAATAATAGGCGCGTGATCGTCGCAGACTTTTTCCATAGTCTTGGCTAGATTGGCTCGAGCAGAGGTATAGCTTATTGCATCCATGATTATTTCCTGTACGTTTTTACGTACGTATTGTAAGCATAAATGAAAATAACGTCAACTTAGCTAGGCTTTATGAGCCGCCAGGAGTGTAATTTTTGTTCAAGTGTCATCGCAGCATGAGCGGGGCTAGTGGAAGGTAACCGCATTTGAGTAATATGTCTAAACTGTTTATCTAAGTTTGGTATGACATATTGCTTAAACACTTGTTCAGCCTTGCCACCATTAAACAATATTTGTCCAATCTTCGGATGTTGCTGGAAAAAGGCATTAAAGTCATTGGCAATCATGCTACTGGTTTCAATATTGCTATCTAAACTACCCTGTCGCTGGCATACTTTGAGTGCATCCCAAACCGCAATATGATTTTTTCTTAAATGATCACACCGTTGTTGGTACCCCCATTCTTTATCCATACCCAATAAAGCAGACATTATTGGCCAAAATGCATTACGTGGATGGGCATAATATTGTTGTTGCTGCAATGATTTAACACTCGGCATTGAGCCTAGGATTAGTATTTGTGCATTTTTATCTGCAATAGGTGGAAAACCAGTTTCTACAGTAATCTTACTGATAGCGGTTACCATTGTGTTCGATCCAGCCATCAATATGTCGTTTGGCAGGATCATGATGTGTCCAATGAATTACGCCGCCTTTGTTATTCCATTCATATTCACCATTAATACTGACAATATCGCCTTTTTTAAGATCGTCTATTCTGGGGGCGAGATCAATATTGTGCGCGATTAAGATTGTTTCGCCACCTGATAGTTTGATAAGAAAGCGTTGATGGCGGCTACCTTTTAAATCATCGTCAAGGATCTTAAAAACCTGTGCTGTTAGACTAATTTGAACATCACTTTGATGTTGTTCGATAAGCTGTTCAATATTAACCTGTTGATTAGAGTTAGAATAAGCTTGATCAGGTGAAAATTGACTGGCGTAATAGCTTAGAACAATAAAGCCGATAATAAGCCCAATACGTTGTTTTTGGCGAGATGTTAATGACATAGGCATATCTATAAGAAATAAAATTATATATTACGTTTATCAAGCATAATCTGCAATTCTGATGTATCCCTCACAATGATACAATTTTCAAAAAAATCCTCGTCATCTCGGCATGCTTTTACCTGAGATCTCCGCACAAACAAAACGCTCGCTTAAAACATACTGGAGTAGCGGACGATTGAAATGTTACAGATTGAATGATTATGGGGATAGCTGAAATTGATGAATAGAATCTATAGAAGATAATATTCTATAGATATAGTTATTTATAATTTCCTGTTATAAGCGATGATCGCATATAATGAGGAGTCCGATTATGAGTTTTAATAAACATTATGTATCAGTATGATAACTACGATCAGGCGATGGTGGATCAGCGGGTAGAGCAATACCGCGATCAAACACGTCGCTTTTTGGCCGGTGAATTAACCGAAGAGCAATTCCGTCCTTTACGATTGATGAATGGTCTTTATGTACAGATCCATGCGCCGATGTTACGTGTCGCTATTCCATATGGCCTGATGTCGTCAAAACAAATACGTAAAATTGCCGATATTTCTCGCCGTTATGACAAGGGTTATGTGCATTTTACTACGCGGCAAAACTTCCAATTAAATTGGCCTGCATTAGAAACCGTGCCTGATATTTTAGCTGAGTTAGCTTCAGTGCAAATGCATGCGATTCAAAGCAGTGGTAACTGCATTCGTAATACGACTTCTGATCAATTAGCGGGCATCAACGCCAATGAGCTAGAGGATCCTCGCCCTTGGTGTGAAATTATTCGCCAATGGTCGACGTTTCATCCTGAGTTTGCCTATTTACCACGAAAATTTAAGATTGCTGTAATTGGTGGTGATGAAGATCGTGCGGCGACCAAATTGCATGATATTGGTTTGCACCTAGTTAAAAATAATGGAGGTGAAATTGGTTTTGAGGTTTTTGTTGGTGGTGGTTTAGGTCGCACACCGATCTTAGGTCAGCAGATCCGTCCATTCTTAGAAAAGAAAGATTTGTTATCTTATTTAGAAGCCATATTACGTGTTTATAACCGCCTAGGTCGTCGTGATAATAAATATAAAGCGCGTATTAAAATTACGGTACGTGAACATGGAATCAACCATATTCGTGAATTGGTTGAAGCAGAATGGGTGCACATTCGTGAGCAACTTGAGTTGGATGATAAAGAAATTGAGCGTGTGAAAAGACATTTCACTGAACCCGATTACGATACCACCGCGGGTGAAGATGAAAGCTTTGTAAAAATGCAGGCAGAGGATGCCGGTTTTGCAGCATGGGTTAAACAAAACGTCGTGGAACACAAAATCGCTGGTTATAAAGCAGCCTATATTTCATTAAAATCACCGACAGCTCCTCCAGGCGATGTGTCTGCTGAGCAATTAGATATTATTGCTGATTTGGCTGATGAATTTAGCCTTGGTGAAGTGCGTTCAACACATAATCAAAATTTATTGTTGAGTGATGTAAAACAGGGCGATCTTTATGCTTTATGGTGCCAGCTTAAATCTAATGATTTAGCGACAGCAAATATTAATACACTGACTGATATTATCTGTTGCCCAGGTCTAGATTTTTGTGGTTTAGCAAATGCAACGTCTATTCCTTTAGCAAAAGAAATTACCGATCGCTTTAATGATTTAGATTATCTTTATGACCTAGGCGATATAAAAATCAAACTGTCGGGTTGCATGAACGGTTGTGCCCATCAAAGCGTCGGCCATATTGGCATTTTAGGTGTCGATAAAAAAGGTGAAGAGTGGTATCAATTTACCCTAGGAGGCAGTTCTGAAGAGGATGCTTCGTTAGGTGAACGTTTAGGACGAGCCATTGCTAAAGATAAAGTACTTGAAACGGTTGAAACATTAATTGATGTGTTTAAAGATCTTAGACATGATGATGAATTATTCTTGGCTACAGTACGGCGTGTTGGTGTTGATCCGTTTAAGGAGCGTGTTTATGCAGATAATTAAAGATCGCAAAATTGTTGAAGACAATTGGCTGCATTTGGATGATGAAGCTGCAGATTTAGTGTTGGGTGATGTCACGGTAACATTAGAACGTTGGCAAGCTGAACATGAATCGTTAGTTAAGCATAATGGAGGCCTAGGCATACGATTAAGTGGTGATGATCCATTGGAAGAAATCATTCCTGACTTAGATAAATTCAAATTAGTTGTGCTTAACTTTCCGGCCTTTACTGATGGTCGATGTTATTCTTTTGCACGGCTTTTGCGTGATCGTTATGACTATAAAGGTGAAATTAGAGCACAAGGCGATATTTTGCATGATCAACTATTTTATATGTCACAATGCGGTATAAATAGTTTTGAAATGGCAAGCTCACATCGTTTAATTGACGCTATGGCAGCATTTGATGATTTTAGTGAAAGCTATCAAACTACAGTATTGAAACCTGAGCCGTTATATCGTCGCAGATGAGATCTGAGCATGGAGCATATTTTCAACATGGCGGCGTTAAAAATAACCTAAAAATGCTCGTTTACTTCGTGTAAACTGCGCTTTTTAGAACATTTTCGCCTTGCCATGATGAAAAATATTTACCATGAACAGGTCTCATTAATAAGAAGGGTTTATTTTCGATGGCAGTGTACGCAATAGGCGATGTTCAAGGTTGTTTTGATGAGCTTCAAAATTTGCTTAAATTCGTAGAGTTTGACCCTACGATTGATCAAATCTGGCTGGCGGGTGATCTTGTTAATCGTGGCCCTAAATCAGCGGAAGTTCTTCGTTTTGCAAAATTGCTGGGGCCTGATGTTGTTAAAGTGGTGTTAGGCAATCACGATCTTCATTTATTAGCAACCGCGGCGGGTGTAAACGAACACAAGCACCGTATGGATACCATGGAATCTATTCTCAATGCTGGCGATAGGGAAGAGCTAATTACATGGCTGCGCCATCAACCCTTATTTCATCACGATGCCGAATTAGGTTTTAGTATGGTGCATGCTGGCCTACCTGCACAGTGGTCACTTAAAAAAGTGAAAAAAAGAGCCAAGGAAGTTGAAAAAGTACTGCGTGGAGATAATTGGCGAGAATTCTTCAAAAATATGTATGGCAATAAACCAGATAAATGGAAAAAGGGAATGGAAGGTTGGGATAGATTACGTTACATCACCAACTGCCTAACGCGTTTACGATATTGTCACGAAGATGGCCGACTTGCCTTAAAGTTTAAAGGTGCACCTAAAGACAAACCAAAGGGTGAATTACCGTGGTTTGAAATGCCTAACCGTAAAACAAAAAATGATCGTATTGTCTTTGGCCATTGGTCAACATTAGGAACAGGACAATACGGCAATGTGTTTTCAACTGATAGTGGTGCAGTGTGGGGAGATCAACTCACTGCTGTACGTATTGATAAAAAGCCTTATCAATGGTTTATGATTGATGCTGATCCGGCGGGATTACCCCACGCCAAGAATAAAAATTTATAAAACAATGCGTTGAGCGGGCAGAAACTCGCTAAAAACAGTACAATAACTACTTTAGACTATGTGGACAGATCAAAACCATGAGTAATATCACAACATTTTCGGGTGATTTTTCAGCAAAAGGCATGAAAATAGGTATCGTCGCCGGTCGCTTTAATGACTTTATTGTCGCTAATTTAATCTCAGGTGCAATTGATTGTTTAGTGCGTCATGGTGTCAGTGAAAGTGATATTGATTTAGCACGAGTTCCAGGTGCCGTAGAAATTCCGTTAGCCGTGCAACGTATGGGGAAAACGGGAAAATATGATGCCATTATTGCACTAGGTGCCGTTATTCGTGGGGGCACGCCTCATTTTGAATATGTAGCAGGTGAATGTGCAAAAGGCTTAGGTCAGCTAACTTTGCAAATGGATATTCCGGTCTCGTTTGGTGTGTTAACGGTTGATACCATTGAGCAAGCTATTGAGCGTGCTGGTACTAAAGCAGGCAATAAAGGCGCTGAAGCGGCAATGGGCACCATTGAAATGGTCAATGTATTACGTCAAATTGAGAGTGCACAATAAATGGCAAGAGTTTTACCGCGTTCTCATTCTCGTGCAGCTGCTGTGCAAGCGTTGTATCAAGCACTAGTGAACAAGCAAGAATTAGAAAAAGCAGCACTCGATTTTGTAACAGCTGAAAATTCTGACAAGATGGATATGAAATATTTTAACGGCTTGGTTGATGGTGTATCAAAAGAAATATCTAACTTAGATACAGAGTTAGCCTTTGCAGTTGATCGTGATTTAGCTGAAATCGATCCTGTAGAAAGTTCTGTGTTGCGGCTTGCTGTATTTGAATTTATTCACCGCCCAGAAGTGCCTTATCGTGTGGTGTTAAATGAAGCGGTTGAATTGGCAAAATCATTTGGCGGTGAGAAAGGCCATAAATACGTTAATGGCGTCTTGGATAAAATGGGTTCTAAGCTTCGCGCTGTCGAGTATAAAGCTTCAAAAGAGCGACGTAAAAAGTCGTAAGTTAAAAATATCCCCGTCATTGATCCTGCGGTTACTTCGTTTCGGTAGGCTTGTTAGCCGGAATCTATAATATTTTCAAAGATCCCCGCTAAAAAGTACGGGGATGACGAATTAAGAGGTGTCAGGATCAGTGAACGAATTCTCTCTAATCCAGAAATATTTTGAACAGCTAACTACTCAGCGTGATGATGTCGAACTAGGCATTGGTGATGATTGTGCGTTACTAATACCTTTACCTAATCATGCTATTGCCGTTTCTATTGACACGCTGGTTGAAGGCATTCATTTTTTCGCCGATGTCGCCCCTGAAAATTTGGGTTATAAAAGCCTAGCAGTTGGTTTAAGTGATCTAGCTGCTATGGGGGCTCAACCCGCTTGGTTTACCTTAGCGCTTACTTTGCCTGAAGTTAATGACACTTGGCTAAAAAAGTTTTCTCAAGGCCTTGCTAAATTAGCAAACGAACATAATATTCAGCTAGTCGGCGGTGATACAACCGAAGGGCCGTTAACGATAAGTATTCAAGTACATGGCTTTGTCGACCAAACTAAAACAATGCGTCGTAGTAATGCAAAACTAGGTGATATGATTTATGTATCGGGCACGCTAGGCGATGCCGGCGCAGCACTACAGCAAAAGCTACAACAGCTGAATGATGATAAGTTAAATAGTGACGATATACGTTATTTGCAGCAGAGATTAGAGCAGCCGACAGCTCAAATAGCTCTTGGGCAACAGTTATTAGGTTTAGCCACATCTGCAATCGATATTTCAGATGGATTATTGGTTGATTTAGAACATATCCTTGATAGAAGTAATGTAGGTGCCAGGTTAAATCTAGATAACTTACCTCTATCGAAAGCATTAACAAAAATTAATCACAAAGTTGCATTAGCACTAGCATTACATTCGGGGGATGATTACGAATTATGCTTTATCGTGCCGCCACAACACTATGCCGAAATTGAAAAGCGATTCAAAGGCCAAGTAACTCGAATCGGAATGATCACTGATGATGACGGTATTTATTATATTGATGACAACGATAAGTTAATCGAATTAACAGGAATAGGCTATGAACACTTCGCAAATTAACTTTAGTGAATTACTAAAGCGACCCGCTTGTTTTCTGGGGCTAGGGTTTGGTTCAGGCTTGGCACCAAAAGCACCCGGTACATTCGGCACTTTAGCTGCCTTACCCATTTATTGGTTAATGCAAGACTTGCCGTTAATTACCTATATATCATTGGTGGTGTTAGCCTTTCTTGCTGGCATTTGGATTTGCCAAAAATCGGCTGAATGGCTTCGGTCAGATGACCCTTCTGCAGTAGTGTGGGATGAAATTGTCGGTTATTTAATTACAATGATTGCCGCACCTTCTGGTTGGCAGTGGATGGTGTTAGGTTTTGTATTATTCCGTTTTTTCGATATTTTAAAACCATGGCCGATTAATCTAGCCGATAAAGCAATTCATGGTGGTTTAGGCATTATGGTGGATGATGTCATTGCGGGGATATTTTCGCTTGCAGTTATTCAATGGCTATATCATGTAGCGCCGACTATCACTTGGTAAATGCCGCAACAACGTAAAATAATCCATGTTGATATGGATGCCTTTTTTGCCTCCGTTGAACAACGTGATAATCCTGAATTTAAAGGAAAACCACTGATTGTAGGTGGTCAGCCTAATAGCCGAGGTGTGGTGGCAGCCTGTAGTTATGAAGCGCGACAATTTGGTATTCATTCAGCCATGCCGTGTTCTCAAGCTTATCGCTTATGCCCGCAAGCCTTATTTGTTCCTCCACGCTTTGAAGCCTACCGTGAAGTATCAGAAAAAATACGTGAAATATTTTGGCGTTATGCATCTGAAGTTGAACCGTTATCTTTAGATGAAGCATCTTTAGATGTTACCTACACGGCAGATTTTGATGGTTCGGCGACACGTATAGCCCAGGCCATTAAACGTGATATTTTAGAAGAGACTAACTTAGTCGCTTCTGCCGGTGTTTCCTATAATAAATTTTTAGCCAAAATTGCATCTGATATGGATAAGCCCGATGGTTTATATCTGATCAAACCTGAGCAGGGTGAAGCCTTTGTTGCCCAATTAGCGATTGGCAAGTTTCATGGTATTGGCCCTGCAACTGAAGCTAAGATGAATAAGTTGGACATTAAAACCGGCAAAGATTTACGCCAATGGTCACAGAAAAATTTAACTACTCACTTTGGTAAGTCAGGTCAATATTATTACAATATTTCTCGTGCTATTGATGAGCGTCCTGTGCGGAGTACTCGCATTCGTAAATCTTTAGGTAAGGAAACGACCTTTTCTTCAGATATGATGGATGTGGATGAATTACTTAGGCAGTTGGAATTGCTTGCTGAGATTGTATTTGAACGCTTGCAAGCGCTTGAATTAGAAGCTCGAACGCTGACGGTTAAAGTGAAGTATGCTAATTTTCAGCAGGTTACTCGGGCTCAGAGTTCATCTGAGGTATTAGCTACGTTGAATGATTTTAAAATGTTATTGCCCGAACTTCTTTCTCGAACCGATGCTGGTAAACAGGCTGTTCGCTTGGTTGGGGTTACGGCTGGTGGGTTTGTTCGGGATTCTGATGTTGGAGGTATTGAAGAGTTGCAGTTGGGTTTTTCTTTAGAAGATTGATGCTCAGCGGCAGCGTGCAGTAGAAAGTATCTTGAGTCATTTGTCGGATGACGCTACGCTTATCCGACCTACGGTGCTACCTATTTTAAATACTCCTCCAAAACTCAACTCAAATCGCTCCGAAAATTCATCCATACTAAAGCTATGGCCCAGTGTGTGACATTTTAATATCTTCAGTAATCGCAGTAGCAATAACTTCACTTAGCTGGAAAAATAATTTGCTATAAGCCGGTTCAATATCGGTTGCGACAATGGAGCCTTCTGCCATTGTTTGTTTTAATTCACTTATTCTTCTAATAACGGTTTCATTGCTTTCGGGTCTGTAAATATGCCATTCAGCCGTTAATTTTGCCTGCGTATCATTGGCATCTAAGATTAATACCGATACTTCAATGCCGTATTCAGGTCGTTTTTTTCCAGACCAAGGGTAACTCTGTACATTTTGAGTGTTCAATAAAGAAGCTAAGTTTAATTGGATAATACGCATAATGCCGGTATCTAACGGTTCTGCCCAGCGTTCAAACTTGGCAATATGCAGTTTGTTGCCATCAAGTGTGTAAATAAAGGCATTACGGTTCAGGTATTCGGGAATAGTGATAGGACCAATACCTAACGAAGGGCTAGAGCCGATAGGTGCTTGTGCTGCGCTGCTGTTTAACAAATAGTAATTGCTGTTAGGTGTTGTTCCACATCCGCTTACTACCGCTAACATGGTAAAGGCGATCATAATGGTTTTAATAAGTGTGCTCATTCCTTATCCTTACTTAAGCCTCTGATGAGGGCTTCAGGGTGCTCTTCTAATGTTTTCGCCAACAGCTGTAATTCTCGGCCAGCGAGAGCGACTTCACGTAGCGCCTGCCGGAGTCTGTAGATTGTAGCCGAGTCATCAGAAACAAGAGCGTTAATTTCTGACATGGTTTGTTCAAACGCCACAATAGCCGGTTGAAGTGTTGTGAGTGTGGTAATTGCCGCCGATGAGATTTTTGGAATTTCAGTGTTGAATGTATCCATGCTTTTGGATGCATCAACTAATACCTTATCAAGTTTTGGTCCAGAACTATCAATTTGTACTGTGAGCCGATGGGTCATTTTTGTTATTGAATTTAAAGCAGAATGTAAGTCGTCAGGTAATTTTTGAAAAGCCTCTGCGCCAACAAACCGCTCAACAGTCGTTTCGAATTGCCTTGCCATTGCAGTTAGTGAGATTAACGTGTTGTGTAAATCGTCAGGTAAATTTTTAACAGACTCAATATTTATAAAATGTTCTATACCACTTGCAATAGATTCTATGTCTTTAGCAATGGCACCAAAATTCATTGATTGAAGCTCTTGAGTTATGCGTTGCAGATCAGTAGGTATGGTGGGGATTTGGGCGTAGGGTGAGTCGATTTTAACAAGATTTATTCCACTGTTTGGGTGAAAATCTAGTTGGATGTATAACAGCCCCGTCAGTAAGCTTTGGCTGCCTAGTTGTGCACGTAAGCCTTTATCAACAAGTTGATGGGATATATCGTTACTAAGATTTCCTTTTGTTTCATAGGTATTTTTATCAATATCGGCTTCTACAATGGTGATTACTTCGATTGTATCAGTGTCGAAAATAAGACGAATATCAGTGACTTGACCAATTTGTACGCCACGCAAGGCAATGGGCGCGCCGACAGATAAACCTTTAACTGATTCTTCAAACGCCATGACGACCTTATTACCATGACTTCCCCAGCCAGAACTGTTAATAAATATGAACGTAGAGATCGCGATTAACACGGCACCGATGATGAATGCACCTATCGTTACTGTATTGGGATTATCTCTCATCAATACTCACCTGTTGTTTTTTTGGGCTCAATGCCTCTAGCTAGAAATTGTTTAACAACGACCTGGTCACTGTGATCTCGTAAGTATTGAGGATCGCCGTAGCCGATCATTGTACGTGTATTTGCATCTAGGTAGATGGAATTTGTTGCTATATCAAAGATGCTAGGTAATTCATGCGTCACCATTACTACAGTGGCGCCGAGTGATTCTTTCATTTGCACGATTAATTCATCGAGCAATCGAGAGCTAATGGGATCTAGACCCGCAGAAGGTTCATCAAAAAAGAGAATCTCTGGGTCTAAAGCAATCGCTCTAGCCAGTGCGGCACGTTTACGCATACCACCACTTATTTCAGATGGATAATAGTCTTGATAGCCTGCCAGCCCAACCAAGGCTAGTTTGTAGGCGATAATATCGGCTATTTCTGATTTGCTGTAGTTTGTATAGAGCTGTAAAGGCAGGTTTATGTTTTCTGCTAAGGTCATCGCGCTAAATAGACCGCCAGATTGGTAGGTGATTCCCCAATGTTGACGTACAGCATCTTGCTGTTCAGAAGAAGCATTAACAAAGCTATCGCCATTGTAAAGAATGTCACCTTTTTTAGGTGTAATCAGGCCAAGCATGTGCTTGAGTAAGGTGCTTTTGCCACAACCACTGCCACCCATAATAACGAATATATCACCACGGTTTATATCGAAGTTTAAGTCGCGCTGAATAACAAATGAACCATAGGCCATTGTCAGGTTTCGAATCTCTATATGTGCTGCCGTATTATTGGTCATCTTACACACCTATTTGCTGAGAGATGATATTGATCGCGGCATCTGCAATTATAAGATACACAATTGAGGTGACCACGGCTTGGGTGGCAGCTTGTCCCACCGCTGCGGAGCTACGTCCAGAGTTAATGCCTGCACGACAACCAGCAACGGCGATTAATAGGGCAAAGACGATACTTTTTATCAGCCCTACTGAGATATGAGTCCAAGACAAAGCGCCCCCAGCTTGATGGATATATTGTAAAGGGCTAATATCCATACTACCTGCAACAATACCTCCTCCGATGATTCCTAGAAGGTTAGCATAAATAGTCAGTAGTGGCATCACCAGCACTAACGCCAATATTCTAGGTATAACTAGGAATTCAATTGGCGATATCCCCATGGTAATAATGGCATCAATTTCATCGTTAGTCTGCATTGTTCCAAGCTGGGCAGCATAAGCTGCTCCGGTACGCCCCGCTATCACAATGGCGGTCATTAGCACGCCCATTTCACGTAGGATACCAACGACCACAAGGTCGGCAACATATACTTCGGCACCAAATTGTGCCAGTTGTACCGCACCCAGGTAGGCGAGAATCATCCCTACGAGTACACTGACTAAGCTGATAATAGCAAATGCACTTGGCCCCGCTTCATAGCAAAAGGTTTTGAAGTCAACCATGCGAGTATTGGATTTTCCCGCCACTAGTTTTGCTAGCGCAATGGCTACTTCGCCAATAAATGCTAGGGAAGAGGTGAAATATTTTATTATATTCGCTGGACTAACCGAGACTAACCATGATTTTTTAGCGTCTTCTGGTCGTTGGTGAGGAGCTACAGCAGTTGCGACTTCAAGTAGTTTTTCGGCGCCATCAGGCAAGTTCTGTGTTTTAAAGTCTATATTGTTAGCTTGGCAATAATTGTGGCATTGCAACAAAAATGCCATGAGTGTGGAGTCCCATTCATCTAAGTCAGATCCAGTAACCAGAAGGTGACGAAGAGATGCGTTAGATTGAAGTGCTGAGTGTAGACCAGAAAAGTCGGGAGATTGCTGATCTTGAGTCCAATCTCCCTGCAAGACGAGAGAAATTTTGTCCGTAGTGTCGGGAATTAGCTGAAATCCAGAAGCTTTGGTACTCATATCATGGTCTGATTTTTACCTTAGGAAACTAAAACTACCAAGTCACTATTTTTGTAGATTAGTGTTGATAATTACTCATCTAGTCTGATGTTATCACAAACGTTATCAACGTATATCGTAGAATCCTATAAAGGGTAGCGAGCAGGCAATCTTAGGTGCGGGTTGGAGCAGCTTCTGTTGGTAGAATTATGGACGCAAGTTACTTCTTATTACTGCTAATTCTGTATTGAGCCATGTTTTCATCGAAATTAATTCATCTTGCTGACATTCAATATAATAGGATTTGCCAGAGAAAGAGCTTTTTCTGGCTATATTTTTCAGCGCACGCTTCCAACCAGTATTGTGACCTTTTTCAATATTCCAGCTAATGAGTGTGATTTTATCGCTATTCAAAGCCGCTGAAAAATCATCAGGAACAGGTTTATCTATCGCAATAGAACAAGAATCTACGGTGTTATATTGTGATGAATTATGATTAGATTCAGTCTGATTTGATGCCGTCATACCAGTGAAAGAGCTAAGCAATGAAGCTATAAATAAGCTAGATAAAACTAGTTTTCTGTGTGTTTTGTGACGAAGCATTCAAACTATCCAATAGGAACAGCAAATAGGGTGACAAACAGTAGGATGCTGGCAACTAAACTGATCATGATTTTTTGCGAGACTTTATGGCACACTGATAGCGCAACAAAGCACTGCAACAGATAATATAGGGCGAACCCTCTGGAAGCGAATGCCACGAGTTGAAAGGTTGAAATAGACCATGTGAGCGCTACAGCACTAACGCCTATAATAAGATAAGCAATGTTGATACTTATCTTGGACTTTGATTCTTCAAATAAATTCCCTACGCCAGCAATCGTATCAGCTACCGCCGCACTGAATTGACTCAAAATAGCTGCAAAGATAACCATCATGGGCAAAAAGAAGATGACTTTTCCAGATAATATGATCAGATCATTGCTTTTCACAGGGCTATGCAGGTAGTGCATTAACGGTGTTGCTAGTGCAACAAAAAGTAGATAAACAATCATGGAGATAAGTTGAGATGCTCGGCTAGAACGTATTCGGGTATTGCTATTATATTCTTCACCAAGGTAGCGACTGGTCTCAAAACCTTGTACGACAATTAACGTACCCGCCAAAATGGTGGCTATATTCCAAGGTGCTAAATCAATAGCCTCAGGCCATTGTAGTGAATGGTTAGCAAGCATATCAATATCATAAATACCAAAAGATAGCAGAATGAGAAAGATAATAATCATGGTGAGACCTAATGACCAAACCTCTAGATTTTCTATTGATTTAAGCCCTTTTAATATACCAAACAATATAATGAAGGCAATAATAGTCGTGGTAATGACTTGTTCGTTAAATTCAATATCAGCATCAAATGGCACTAACAGAAATGAGGCAAGTATTCGCAGGTATAATGAAATTGAAATAATGTAGGCAAAGACTAAAGCAATATCAGCAATACGTTCGAAAGTAACCGTCAGCTTGTGAATTTCAGGCTTCTTTAATGCCGGTTCAGCATATCGAATATTGAAGCGAATTACTCCGCCTATGCAAAATGCGATAGCCGTTATTAAGAGCATTGCAACAACAGACCAAATACCCGTAGTGGCTGCTAGGATAGGGATAATCACTAAGAAGCCACTACCAAAAATTGATGCCAATGGTGTTGCTAAAGCACCAAAGAATGATTTCCGCTGTGCTTCCATGACTTTTTATCCTTATAGGCACTAGTAATGAAATAGATTATACATAAAGGATAGCGTTTCATTTAATGCATTTAATGCGGAATCCAACGATAGTGGATATCTTCACAGCAAGGATGAATGGCAGGACATGTTTTATCATAAAGGTTGAGTAGCTTGCTCGCCGCATGGCGTTCATTTTTTGCGTGCCCAAAAAACGAACCAAAAAAGGGCACCCGATATCGCCTGACTTCCAAAATTCAACTTGATTTGTGGCGTGGTCGAAAACTCGCTACGCTCAGACACTCGACCACTTAATCCACAAATAAATTTTAATTTTGGCGGCGATATGACGGGGAGAGGAGTGTTACTACTGAAAATAAGTGATTAAGATAAGATGGTGTAGGATCCCGTTCTTATTGCCCTTAAAAACATATCTATTCCACGGATAAAGCAGGTAAGTGTCTGAGCGTAGCGAGTTTTTACCTGATCCGTGAAATAGATGTGTTTTTGAGGACTAGCAATAATGCCGGGTGCATTTTTCTTTGGTTCTGTTTCTTTTGTGCAAGCAAAAGAAATGAACGCCCAGCGGCAGCGATTAGTGATTTAAAGGTAATGTCACATTTAATTCACAGTTTTTAAACCAGAGAATAATTGTTGACACCATAATTCATGCATTGCAATTAGATCTAAATAACTTTTATCTTGCCACTTAACTAAGTCACGAACAGCCGACTCTGTAGAAATTAGATGAGATAAGCCAAACTCACTTTTAACAGCTTGCCCACCCAGCTCAGATACTTTACCCCATACCAAGGCTGAACCTGAGACTTTTATTATTTCAGAATTGCACTTTATATCGTATAAGTCTGGCTTATGTGCAACTTCTAAAAACAATTGAAATGCACGTTTATTACTATGATGTTTAAGCTGCCCTATTTCTGATAGTGTAAGATATTTATATTTCTGGTATTCGATTTCACATTTCATTTCCGTAAGAAAAATATTCCCAGCGTCGTCCTTTAATAAGAAATCCAGCGTGTAATGTTTACCATCATTATCGTAGACAGTTGGTCTTCCTAGGTCAATAAATGGAGAATTTTTGTTATTACACCAGATACGGATGATTTCTTCATTGAAAATCCCAAATATTCTCGATAAGAATTTATCTCTTTTAGATCTACCTTTGTAAGGTAAATCTTCCGATATGAATAGTTTGTCAAATTTCATGGGTGCTTAACGGCTTACTTTTACGGCCGATCTGTCCTAATTTGTTATTAATGGGAAAGGTTCCTCCGCAAGATCTAAGTTACAGATGAAACAGGGATCTTCAATTTCTATATTTCCTACAATGCTCGCCCAAAACTCTGCTCAAACCGCTCAGCAAACTCATCCATAGTAAACGTATGATTCTGTGTACCATGCTGCTCAATTTTAATAGCACCTAACAAAGAAGCAATGCGCCCTGTAGTTTCCCAATCTTTGCCGTGCATAATACCGTGTAATAAGCCTGCACGATAAGCATCACCACAGCCGGTTGGATCGGCTAGTTGGCCTACTTTTGCACTGGGGATATCTAGGCGGTTGCCATCAGTGTAGATGTATGAGCCTTCACCACCTCGGGTGATGATTAGTGCTTCTACGTGTTCGGCGATTTCATTGGGTGATAAGCCTGTTCTGTCTTGAAATAATTGGGCTTCATAATCATTTAGCGTGATGTATGTTGCTTGTTTGGCGAAGTTTAATAAATCATCGCCATCAAACATGGGTAAGCCTTGACCGGGATCGAAGATAAACGGGATGCCTGCTTCATGTAGCTGTTGAGCATGTTGAATCATGCCATCACGACCGTCTGGTGATACGATGGCAATGCTAATATCTTTGGCTTCGCTAATTAAGGTTTCATGGGCTAAATTCATTGCGCCAGGGTGGAATGCGGTGATTTGGTTATCATCCATGTCGGTGGTGATAAACGCTTGGGCGGTGTAACTGCCTTCTTTAACATGGACATGGCGACGGTTGATGCCGTGTTTATCCATCCAAGTTGCATAGCTGGTGAAGTCACTACCTACTGTGCCCATTGGGATGGGTTCATCACCTAGTAGTTTTAGGTTGTAAGCAATATTGCCTGCACAACCACCAAATTCACGGCGTAAATTGGGTACTAGGAATGACACATTTAGCATGTGTACTTTGTCAGGCAAAATATGGTTTTTGAATTGATCGGGGAACACCATAATAGTGTCGTAGGCGAAAGAGCCACAAATTAGTGCTGACATAGTTTTATCCTTTTGTATTTAACTGGGTTGTATCGGCTGTAATTGATAGTTTACCATCTAAGAATTGTTTTAAATGATGGCCAACTATTTCATTGCGCCAGCCTTGCAATATCGGTAAATCTGTTTCACCACTGACCATACGTTCAATTTCTTTTCGTGAGGCAACTGCAACGGGTGCAATAGATTGTTCATCACAGAATTTTCTGACCAATGCCATTAAGGCATCGACAATCGCATTTTGTTGCTGTGATAAAGCTTGTATTTTTTTCAAGACAGGCCACTGTTCTTTAGGTATCGATTTAGCGTGTTTGATTTCTGCTAAAAGTGTATCGCCATAGCGGTTAACGGTACTGTTTTCTAAGCCGCGAATCATGCTGAATTTATCCGTTGATTCTGGTTGTAACTTAGCAAGATCAAGTAGTACGTCATCTTTTATGATCCAGCGGCGTGGGCGGTTAGATTTAATCGCGCGTTGTTCACGCCAAGCTGCAAGTTGTTTGAGCACCGCAAGTTGCACGCCCTTTAAACGTCCAAAGCCTTTCACCTTACGCCAAATATTATCGGGATCAGGTTTGTAGGTGTTGATGTTTGTTAATGTTGCAAAATCATCTTCTAACCAGTGTGTACGATTCTTTTCAGCCAATTGTTGAGTGAGTAATTTGTAAACATCACGTAGATAACGAACATCATCAGCGGCATAGGTAATTTGGGCAGGATCCAACGGACGTTTTGTCCAATCGGTACGTGAATGGGCTTTGTCGAGATCAACATTGATACATTGCTGAACTAAGTTGCCATAACCAATTTGATCGCCATAACCTAAAACAGTTGCTGCGAGTTGAGTGTCGAATACATTGCTGGGAAGATCATCACGAAGCATATAAAACAATTCAAGATCTTGGCGCGCCGCATGAAATACTATTGTAATTTCTGGATTGTAAATGATATCTAATAATGGTGTTAAATCATCTAATGCCAATGGATCAATACAAGCGATATGCTCGTCATTGGCTACTTGGATCAAACACAGTTGTGGATAATAGGTTTTCTCACGTAAAAATTCGGTGTCAACTGTTATCCATGTGCTATTGGCTATTTGTTGGCAAAATTGGTCGAGTTCGACTTCGGTATCAATATATTGAACGGTCATATTGTTAGGGCGTTTAAATTAAACAAACAGTATAACGGTTTTTTTAGTGTAAATCGTAAAGCTTTGCCTGTGCAATAACATCCGAAATGGCATCAAGAATAATTTCAGGTTGGTCGTGTGGAATATCATGGCCACTTTGGTTGGCAAATAGATGTTGGCTATAAGGAGATAAGCGCGTTAAATCTTGCTGCAGTTCAATCCATATTTTTTCACGCCGACGAAGCCTTTCATTACCTTCCCATTCTGGCATGCCTCTACTAATTACAATTAAAGGAACGGTTGGAATGCTGCCATTAAGTTGAACTTGGCGTGAACTTTGATATAAACCTGCAATTTCTTGGCTAGCCGCACGATAAGCGTGATCGCGAAGAACTTGATGTTTTCCATCCGGCGTTGGGGATTTTTTTGCAGATTGTGTGACAATAATATTGCGCCGACCTTTGTAAGGTGCAGGCAGTTTTATATTTAGACGGTCATATTGCAACTCATGTGAGGCATCAATTAGTATCATTCCAGCTACAAGTTTGGGATAAAAATTAGCAAATAATCTTAGGTTGAAACCGCCAAATGAATGACCGACAAGAATATAAGGGGGCGGAACGTTTGCTTGATGTAGTAATTGGCCTAATTCATAGGCAATGCGCCGACTATTACGTGGTCTTGGGCCATAATCACTCCAGCCATAACCGGCTCGGTCATAAATGCATGTACGGGTTATCTTGGCAGATTGTTCGAGCAATGATTGCCAATCCGAGGAGTCATCACCAAGACCAACATCCATAATAACTATCGGTTTACCTTTGCCTAGACAATTTAGATGTAAGCTATAACCACCAATATCATAGCGTTTTCCTGGGAGTGGGGGCATATCTGCTGCATTAGCAATAGGATAGATCACGCAGGAAAAGATAATCAGATAAAGAAAACGCATACACGACCTTTAATAAGGGTTACACGTTATCGGACGCCTCAACAAAGTAAAAGTTTCATTATGCTAATAATTGCTGAATTTTGGTTTCTATATCATGTTGTTCAAAAGGCCAATTAAGTTCGCTACCATCAGCAAATTTTAATACAGGAATACGAGTACCATACTGGGCAACAAGATCATCATCGTCACCTATCTCAATAGGTTTTATAACGATGTCTATATTACTTAACATTGCAGATGCAAGCTCACACAAGTGGCATCCTGCAGTAGTCAACAAGATGATTGTCATTTTTCCAAAAGCCGAGGCATTAACTCAACAAAATTACAGGGCCGATGACGCATATCTAACTGATCTTTTAAAATATCATCCCACGCTGTTTTACATGCACCAGATGACCCTGGCAGACAAAAGATAAAGGTGCCATTGGCCACCCCACCGATCGCACGAGATTGAATGGTGGATGTACGAATATCTTGATAAGAAATTTGTCGAAATAATTCACCAAAACCGGTGATTTCTTTATCTAGTAAAATGCTTACTGCTTCGGGAGTGCCATCACGCCCAGTTAAGCCGGTGCCTCCTGTAGTAATGATAGCCTGCACATCAGCATCAGCAATCCACTGAGAAACAGCAGCACGAATTTGATACATATCGTCACGCACGATTTTTTGATCGGCCACTAAGTGATCTGCAGCTAAAACACGTTCTCGGAGAACTTTTCCCGATGTGTCGGTTTCTAAGGTGCGAGTATCGGAGATTGTAAGTAGGGCAATATTGACGGGAATAAAAATTTTTTCCATGATGTGGCTCTCGGTAATAGTGTTAAAGACCAGTATAATCCTTTAAATAAATAAGTACCTCAAAATGTTAAACAGGAGTTTGAAAATGAAAAAATTAGTAATTGTTGCCACAATGGTTACCTTAATGAGTGCATGTACAACAATGGATGATCCCAATCGTCAAACTAAAATTGGCGCTGCAGTGGGCGCAGCAGCGGGCGCAGTAGTTGGTTATGTAGTTGAGGGAGACGCAGGTGGAGCCGCAGTAGGCGCGGTAGTAGGCGCGGCGGCAGGAGGTGGTATTGGTTACTATATGGATAGCCAGCAAAAAGAAATGGAAGCGGCTTTAGCAGAAGAACAAGCGCGCCATGACATTGAAATTCAACGTTTAGAAGATGAAACATTAAAAATTGACGTGTCTAGTGAGATTTCATTTGATTTTGGTAGTGCAGATTTGAAACCAGCATTTATGCCGACGCTTCAAAAAGTATCAGAAATTCTAGTGCGTTATCCAAAAACAGTGATTCATGTGGTCGGTCATACCGACAGCGTGGGCTCAGAGAGTTATAATAGGGATCTTTCACGTCATCGTGCCCAATCAGTTATCAACTACTTCGTGCTACAAGATATTTCTCAAAGTCGATTGGTTACGGTAGGACGAGGTGAAACAGAACCAAGAGCTAGCAACGATACCGAGGCTGGTCGTCAATTAAATCGTCGAGTAGAAATATATGTCAAACCCGTCATCGAAGGACAAGAATCACAAGCATACGAGACGCCGCAAGGCATCTAAAACTGATTCAAAGCCACCGCAAAATGATCTAATCTTTGGTTTACACGCGATACAGGCAGCACTCGATGTGCCTGTATCGCGGATCACAGAAATTTGGTTGGCAGATGAACGACACGATGCACGTATTGATAGCATTGTTAAAGGTGCAAAAAAGCACGATATTACGATACAAAAAATAGCACGAGAAGAGCTTGATGAAATGCTTCCCGATGTACAACACCAAGGCAGCATCGCTAAAAGTAGACCACTTAAAGCATTAGATGAAACCGATTTAGTCAAATTATTAGAAAGCTTAGATGAACCACCCTTTTTATTAATTCTCGATGGTGTGCAAGATCCACATAATCTGGGCGCATGTATACGAACAGCTGAAGCGGCTGGCGCACATGCCGTTATCGCCCCCAAAGATCGCGCCTCAAGTCTTACACACACGGCATTAAAAGTCTCTAGTGGTGCCGCAGAGCGATTACCGTTTATTCAAATTACTAATTTAGCTCGGGTATTACGTGAATTGCAACATCACGGTATATGGCTAGTGGGTACATCAGGTGATAGTGAAACCACCATTTTTGAAGCAGATTTAAAAGGTCCACTGGCAATAATATTAGGTGCAGAAGGCCGAGGTATTAGACGGTTAACCCGTGAGAATTGTGATCAAACAGTTTATATCCCGATGAAAGGTGGCGCTGAAAGTTTAAATGTTTCCGTGGCGGCAGGGGTTTGTTTGTTTGAAGCAGGCAGACAACGCTTACTGAGCTAAGCGCAGCTCGAAGCTTGGCAGGTTGAACAGACTTGTGAAGCAGGAACAGACGGCAATAGTAAACAAAGAGACGCAATTTCCACAGTCGTAATGAAAGCATAGGAGAATTAAAATTCTAAGTACAGCACCTAAGTTAACAAGAAGACATTGAGTACGAAAGGTTTAAGTTAACCCCTAATCCTAGGGGTAGGAAAGTATTATTATTAGATTACAATGTTTTTATAGTCATGGATTATAAGGATAGTGGAACAAGCTATAAGGTGACTGAAACAAAATATTTTTTTTTCAGAGGCGAATAGCTTGAAATACTTTATTGTCAGTGCTTACACGGTCTTTTTGGTCTTTTCTTTTAATCACATGGCATTTGCGATGGAGCAACGCGTTGGGGATTTTGAAATCGCTATCGATGCACCGTGGCGGATGGAGCCCAGATTAAAACCACCACAACTTTGCCAATCAGGGCAAAATTGTGGTTCAGGTACACCGTATACGTATGGCGCCATCCCGATCAATATTGCGATTCTTGATGCTTTCCTTCCACGTTCTGGTGTCACAAACTCTAGGTTTCTTCAACGTGCTTGGCAAGCAATGGAGCGTGATGATATTTCTTACTGGAGTCTTTTTATCGATGTCATAAAAAGCCGTAATCCAGCAACTAACCTTAACGCTCTTCTCACTCAATATCCTAATATGATACTGGAAGATTTTCAGCTATTAACTGTTTATGAAGAAATTGAAGGGCGATTTGTACAGCGAGCAAGCTATCAAATTAACCAATTACACGAAGTGGAGCGTACCACCGGTTTTTGGAAATGGTCTGCGAATAGTGCCAATCCGCCCACACGCCCAACAAGGGACCTTTGTCGCCGTTGGCAAGGTGCTAGCTGTACTTTCCTTTCGGGTTTGCGAAACAGTAGCGAATGGTATGGTATCGCTATGTATCAACCATTAAACAAAACACCGGGTACAAATGTAAAACTTAAACTGGAACTAACGTTAGGCACCAGTACACGGAGACTAAATCCCGGCACACGAGACACAAATACATTTACCCAATATGTGAATATTCACCTCGGAGAAGCCCCCCTTCCCAAATTCAATCAGAACTGGTATTACGGTGATATTCATTATCACTCACAAGGTACTGATAACGATGGTGAATCTGGATATTCATACCGAAGTGCACTCCAAGCAATGAGTGCATTGGGCTTGGATTTTGCGTTTGCTACGGATCATGCTTCAGATAGCAAACAAATAATATCTGCAGCTCCTGGTTCTGATTATCCCGGTTCGCTACAAGGTTTGGGACCACTAACGCCCGGTGTGTTACGTGATTTAAGCTCTGATCGCTTCGCTCATAATATAGGCATCGTAAATAATGAAAGTGGTGCTAATCGACAAGTTACTTCATATCCACGAAAGCTTTATCAACCACTATCAACCTCACTTCCAGGGGCCGTAGAACGAAGCTTAGTAACGCCGCAATTATTTTTAGGTGCTGAAGTTGATGTGATAGCTGAAGTTGCATCAAATAAAATTCCTCCTTTTCCGTGGGGGGCATCATGCACTGCACTTAGCCCTTGGTTAATAGCACTTGATCAAGGATTCATCTCTACTGCTACTGATAGAGTAGGTGAGGCCTTATTTCCATCAGGGCAGGAGAGTTTTCAAGTGTGTGATCCGAATGATCTTCTCCAACCGCTTAATGATGGTCGAAGTCTGATCAAAGATGTCCAAGGCCCAGATGGTAACTATCAGTTAAGTAAGGGTTTTTATGGTCGCCAACATGTATTACACCTACCAGAAGATCCACAGAAGACGGATGCTTTCATTTCCAGTAAAACCAGTAAATATGGCGGGGCAACGCGTAGGTTAAAAGATATATTAAATAGTGAATTCACCAGCCCTAACGGTATTCTTTTTCTTGCTCATCCTCTCAGCACTGCTTCAGGTGATGGGATTGAACGTTTAGGTCCAGATATCATGCCCTATTCTGAAGCTTCTTTATTAGATGCTTTTCGTTCAAAACATGTGTTAGGTTTGCAGTTATGGAATGAAAATCATCACTTTAAATCTGACATGGGAACGCCTATACCTACGTGGATGAAAGAGCTATTAAATTCGGATAGTTATGTACCACCAACTCAGGAAGAGATACTACTAGCGATAGAAGTGCGTGATGCGCATACAGCAAATTTTATAGCTGATATAGATGAAGAAGAAATAACTCAGGAAGAGCTACGCAAGGCGCGGCAGATTCTCGATGAATCAAAATACAACGCCATTAAAAATAAATATGGTGATGCAATAAGTACTCGACCAGATAAGAGTCTCGCATCAGATTATAAACCTTCAGGGCTAACAGGAGAGCTGATTCCTGTTAAGGATTTAAAAAACTGGCAGCATCAAACAGTCAAAATGGATACTAGCTTTGGTAAGAAACTTCGGATGTGGGATTCAATGTTAATGTGGGGGCTTGATCCAAGCTTAACCTCATCAATAGATTGGTTACCACAAGGTGAGCCAAGAAAAGTATTTATGGCGGGGGGATCAGATGCACATGGTGACTACAACTATATGCGACATGGTTATTTTACAGGCATTAATTCGATAAGTGATGGTGCCATGGGATCGCCTAGAAACTTGGTATTTGCAGGTTCTCCTCAAGGTAGCCCTATTATGGTTGGTCAAGATACCGGAACTCCAGTGAGTCAAAAACAAATAGTTGATGCATTCCGAGATGGCAATTTTATCGTCACCGATGGGCCTATTATTCGACTGGCCTATGATAAAAATGGTAATGGCATTATTGATCCTCAAGATATTCCTATGGGAGGTCTTGCTAAGATAGGGGGCAGCCCTAAGGCAAGACATATTAATTTTCCTCTATTGGTAGAATGGAAGTCGACTCCCGAGTTTGGTCCGGTAAAAGAAATTGATCTTGAAATAGGTGTGTTTTCAGACCACTATTCCAATGGCTGGTTTTATCGACCATGGAAGCACCCTAGTGCAGAAAAACCGTTTAAGATTCCAGGGGTTACAGAACTTTGGAGAGAAAAGAAAACAGGAAGAATGATCTACCAGTTAATACAACCACGCACTGGTAGTCGTGGAGAATTTAAGTATCAATTTGCTGATCCCTCAGCCGATACCATTATGACTCTGGATATTTCAGCTGCTGAAGCTTATGCAGGAATCAGAAAGATTAATGTTAATCCACAAGATTTTCCGATTGCAACAGCACCCTATCGCGAACATTTCTACAAGCAGTCAGAATGTGATGCACAATCTTTGCCTGTTTTCGGGCTTTCAATGCAATTAGATGAAAAAGCAATCGCATCGATAGTGAACAATAAAGCGACACTTAATACTAAATCAATAACGCCTCCTAAAGGGACTGGGGTTGTTTACAAAAAACAGCAGGATGGCTATAGAGTAGACAAACCTAAACTTGGCAATATTGGTGATTTAGATATTCTTGATGATGGCCCTGGAGGACCAAATATACCAGACGGTCCAGTCTGTAGCTTTACCTATTTTGAAAAACCTATGACAGCAGACCGAATGTATATTCGAGCTGAATTAAAAGGAAAATTGAAGGGTGAAATTCCTTATAAAGCATTCACCAATCCTATCTGGTTTAATATTGATGGCCGCTACGCTGTTGCTGGTGGGGGCCCTGTTGTAACTTTTCCCGACAAAATAGTCGAAATAATTACTAAAAAATCGTGCTCTGCGGCATCGAATAAAACGTGTCAAAGTAAAAAGGCCAGTTGTGAAGTGCTTAGTGACAGAAAAGGCTCGGTGAAAGATGTTTGCCGATGGCGATCTGTTAAGACTGCCACTCAGTGTAAAAAAACGGTAGGGATTTGGACTACACTGAAGTCTAAATATGCTCAAAACCACCCTAAAGCAATTAGTTCAGGAAGGAAGGGAGCATGTATTACTGAAGTAAAAAACATACAAAAAGTATTTTTTCAAAGAATAGATATGAAAGCAATAGAGTTGAAAGTTAAGTAGGCTAAACTTATATATTCTATAATTTATTTTTGATATTAGGGAGGTATAGATGACAAATAATAAATCTCATTTTTTCACACTCATTTGGCGACACATATTTGCTTTTTGTGTTTTTTGCTTTGTGCTGATGCCTCATGCAGTTTTGGCTCATGATACAACGGAGCCCAAAATCCTATTATTTAAACTGTTACCTACAATAATTAAAGGTGAGGTGTGGCATCAATATTACTGGGAAGTTGTTGACGCTGACCGTGTTAGATTATATAAAAATGGCGAAGAAATGCTATCAAGAGAAAGCCATAGAACGGGTACAAATGTTGGCTGGTCAAACTCAATGTCTCGTTTACGCACAAAACTAAAAAATTCTGCTACTTATCGGCTGTATGCTGAGAACCTATTAGGGGAAAGCACTTTCAAAGAGTTTACGATTGATATAAAAAAATCTGCTGCTAAGGTATCAAAGGCCCCACAAAACAAAAAGCTTCCACCTAAAATATTGTCATTTAGGATAACTCCTACCATGTCTAATCCTGGTGACTGGATCCAATTCCACTGGGATGTGGAGCATGCCGACACTGTTCGCTTGTATGATGACTTAGGTGAAATTGATCTTAGGAGCGAACATCAGCGAGATAGAGTTAGCAATTCTTGGTTTTCAACAACGATAGATAAAACAACCACATTTCGCCTAGAGGCAGATAACGCTGCCTCTGAAAAAATTACTAAAACCTTCACTGTTCAGGTTAATAACGATATTGAACCTATAAATACATGTACTATTTCAGGTCAATTAAAAGGCAAGTGGCGCCAAGAAATACGTGAGCGAACATCGGGGCCACTATCTACATGGACTGTACCTGTTTATATTTACACAGAAAATTCTAGTCAAGCCTTTGCTGAAGCTGAAGTAAATGACAATGGTATCTACCATTTTCCTAATCTTAAAGCAGGTCAAACCTATAAGATAAAACCTATATGGACATCAACACCTAGACAAGCCAATGTTCAGTGTAGTGCAACTTCGTCTGAAGGTATTGTGTTTAATATTACGGGGAAGCCTCGACTTGACTGACATGTTTACTTTAAGTTGCTGAAAAATAAGGATAAATATCAACATGAAATGTACCGAACAGCACCTATAAGAGATTAAGCACAGTGCAAAGCTTGGCAGGTTGAACCGGTTTGTGGAGAAGAATTAAATCACTTTGCTGTGCTTGTTGTAAGCGATCGGGTGCGGTATCGTCTGTAAGTTAGTGGCGCAGGAGTCAATTGTTTTAGGGGAGCTCTTAGTTTTTGTACAACTTCTATACAGTTCAGCTTGAATGGTGGAGTATACTTAATTGTCAATAAGTGATTGATTGGCGTATAATGATTGATTGCCTACCTAACTTAGGTAATACTCCTTGCCTTATTAACAATAGTTAATGGGGCTGTATAAACCGTGAGGAGCTCTAATGAGACATTACGAAATTGTGTTTCTGGTCCACCCTGACCAGAGCGAGCAAGTGCCTGCTATGATTGAGAAATATACGCAGATCATCACTAGCGATGGGGGTGTTGTACACCGTCAAGAAGACTGGGGTCGCCGTCAATTGGCTTACCCAATCAATAAAGTTCATAAAGCCCATTACATTTTAATGAATATTGAATGTGGTGTTGCGCAAATGGACGAAATTACTACCGCTTTCCGTTTTAATGACGCTGTTCTTCGTAATCTTGTTGTATCAATGGATGGGGCAGTTACTGAGCCTTCACCAATGATGCAAAAAGATGAAGATGAAAAACCGCGACGCGAACGAAACTAACACTTAAAGGAGCATAAAAATGGCACGTTTTTTTAGACGTAGAAGATTTTGTCGCTTCACCGCTGAAGGTGTTAAGCAAATCGATTATAAAGATGTAAATTTATTAAAAAATTACATTACTGAAACAGGAAAGATTGTTCCTAGCCGTATTACTGGTACTAAAGCGCGTTACCAACGTCAGCTTTCTACTTGTGTAAAGCGCGCGCGTTTCTTGGCATTGATTCCTTACTGCGATATGCATAAGTAAGAATTTTAGTCAAAATATCTAAATAATTAAAAGGTAGGAAAGTATGCTGCGAACAATTGCAGTGTTTTCAATGAAAGGTGCGCTATATGCTGCCGGCATAATTGCATTATTTTCATTAGCAGCTTTAGTGTTGCCACCTTTCAATTATATTGCAAGTGGAATTATCGCGCTCTATACCTTGCGTATGGGGCCGAAAGATGGAATGAAAGTTATCGGTCTTACGACTGTGATGGTGACATTAGTCACTGTGTTGTTTTCAGACAAGGCTTTTATTTCAGCTGTATTTTTGTTATCGAGCTGGTTGCCCGTTTTGGTGGCTAGTTTGGTATTGGGATATACCCGATCACTAGCAGCAAGTTTGTTAGCTGCCGGTGGAATGGGAATTTTGTTTGTTGTCGGTACCTATTTATTTGTACCTGACCCTGCACTATGGTGGCGTGAGTTAATGACACCATTTTGGGATGTAGTTAGCCAGCAAGCTGGCTGGAAGTTAGACCCAAAAGAAACGCAGGCAATGGTGGTCGTGTTATCAACTATGATGACAGGGTTGGTAGCAGCAAGCCTAACTATTAATATGGTAGTGGGCTTATTGATAGGTAGGGCATTACAAGCGAGACTATATAACCCAGGTGGTTTTGCAGGTGAGTTTCAGCAACTCAGATTGGGCAAGCCCGCAGCAATATTAACAATTGGCTTAATGGTGATCACTATTTTACCATTGGGCAGTGAGTTGACATTTCTGCGAGAGTGTTTACCTGTCGTGTTAGCTATATTTGCTTTGCAAGGTTTGTCAGTAGTTCACGCTATTGTCAAAAACCAACAAAAATCAGCATTTTGGTTAGTGGCAATTTATGCCTTACTAATCATGATTCTACCGCAGATGGCAGTAATACTTGCGGTGATAGGTATTTTGGAACAATGGTTTAATTTTCGACATCGTTCATTGAATGATGCGAGTTAACAGCAGTATTAAACTGCGAATGAGGATAGAACGATGCAAGTAATTTTGCTAGAGAAAGTTCAAAGACTTGGAAACTTAGGTGATGAAGTAGCCGTTAAATCGGGCTTTGGACGTAACTTCTTAGTACCAACAGGTAAAGCTTTGCCTGCTAACAACCGTAACCGTGAAATCTTTGAAGCACGTCGTGCTGACTTAGAAGCAGCGGCTGCTAAATTGCAAGCCGAAGCAGAGCAACGCAAGGTTAAACTTGTTGCTGCTGGTGATGTTAACGTCAAAGCCAACGCAGGTATTGAAGGCAAACTGTTTGGTTCAGTGGGCGCAGCAGATATTGCTGAACAATTGAATGCGGCAGGTGCTGACATTGAGCGTAATGAAGTACGATTGCCAGCTGGTCCATTACGCCATACCGGTGAATTTGATATTGATATCCAATTACACTTAGATGTTATTGTGACGGTGAAAGTGAACATCACTTCTGAAGCGCAACTGCTAGCACAAGCTGAAGCTGAATTAGCCGATGCTGCAAAAGCAAAAGCACTAGAAGAAGCTGAAGAAATCGCGAAAGCGCAAGAAGACGAAGCTTAGTAAAAAATGTTTGGAGCTGTACTCAAGTACAGCTCCATTTATGCTTAAGCAAGCTTGAACTTTCAAGTCGCTTGGGTATACTTCAGTTTTAAAGCTAAATATTATTATTTGGCTGATTCTTGTCAAAACTTTAAGGTGAACCGTGGAAGATATAAGTTATCCTGAATCCTATACGGATCCTGCCACCGAGGCACTTAAAGTCCCCCCTCATTCTGTTGAAGCCG
Organism: Methylophaga sp.; assembly: GCA_002733715.2. Lineage (GTDB taxonomy): Bacteria > Pseudomonadota > Gammaproteobacteria > Nitrosococcales > Methylophagaceae. Next base: position 9,268 of record NVWQ02000059.1, on the reverse strand, counting down.
AGCAATCTGTGCTGGGCGGCCTTCTTCTTGATAATAATAGCTGGGATAAAATTGCTGATCTATTAGTTGAAGCAGATTTTTATCGTCATGATCATCGTTTGATCTTTCGTGCGATTTCCGAGTTATTTGAAAAATCCGAACCGGTTGATATGATCACGCTGGCCGAGTGGCATGATAGTCGAGGTGAACTAGAAGAGGTCGGTGAGCTTGCTTATCTTGGCATGCTAGCTAGAAATACCCCTACCGCCGCAAATATAGTGGCCTATGCCACTATTGTTCGAGAACGCTCCGTTATTCGCCAACTTATTGCAGTAGGTACCGAAATTTCAAATGTAGCTTTTAATCCTGAGGGATTAAATAGTGATGACATGTTGGATAAAGCGGAGCAAAAGGTCCTTGCGATTGCCGAACAAAGTATTAATCGAGGTGGCGGCTTCGTTCAAGTTAAAGAAGTGTTAAGTAAAGTTGTTGATCGCATTGATACTTTATTTGAGCAAGACAGTCCGATCACAGGCTTATCTTCTGGCTTCACTGATTTTGATATGCAAACGGCAGGTTTACAGCCTGCAGACTTAGTGATTGTAGCAGGAAGACCGTCGATGGGTAAAACGACGTTTGCTATGAATTTAGCTGAACATGCTGCGATTAAAAGCAAGGAACCCGTCGCGGTATTTAGCATGGAAATGCCTGCGGATTCATTAGCAATGCGTATGCTGTCATCACTAGGTCAAATTGATCAACATCGCTTACGTACGGGGAAATTAAATGATGATGATTGGCCGCGTTTAACCTCGGCGATTGCCTTATTAAATGAAGCGCCTTTATTTATTGATGATACACCCGCATTAACGGTAACAGAGCTACGCGCCCGAGCCCGTCGATTAAAACGTGATAAAGGTTTAAGTTTGATTGTGATCGATTATATTCAATTGATGCAAGGCAGCGGTAAGGCTAATGAAAACCGCACCACGGAAGTCTCAGAAATTTCACGCGGACTTAAAGCATTAGCTAAAGAATTAAATGTACCGGTTGTGGCTTTGTCACAGTTAAACCGAAGTTTAGAGCAAAGACCGAATAAACGTCCGATCATGTCAGATTTACGGGAATCGGGAGCAATTGAGCAAGATGCAGATTTAATCGTATTTATCTATCGTGATGAAGTCTACAATGAAGATTCACCTGAAAAAGGTAAAGCCGAAATCAATATTGCAAAACAACGTAATGGCCCAATTGGTACGGTTGCGCTTACATTCCAAGGAAAATATACTCGTTTTGAGAATTTTGCCTACAATAATTATGATGACTATGACACGGGTGGTGGATATGATAATAGCGCTCAAGTGGGCTTTGACGGAAAGTAGCCGTGCAGTTATATCCTGTTGCTCATATTGATTTAACAGCGCTTCAACACAATTTAGCGTGTGTAAAACAGTTTGCACCTGATAGCCGAGTTATGTCTGTTATTAAAGCTAATGCTTATGGACATGGCATAATCGAAGTTGCCCGAGCACTATCAGCGAGTGATGCTTTTAGTGTGGCACGATTATCTGAAGGCTTACGTTTGCGAGAAGCAGGTATTAAACATGCCATTGTAGTTTTAGAAGGCGTAAATACAGCAAGTGAGTTACAGCTAGCAGCTGATAATGAGATATCAGTAGTATTTAATACCTTATTACAAGTTGAGATAGCGGTATCAACAACCTTGAGTAAAGCGCTACACTTTTGCTGGGTAATGGTTGAAACAGGGATGCATCGGTTAGGTATTCAGGCTGAAAAGCTAGAACAAGCAATACAAAACTTAAATAGAACAGACAATATTTTAGGTTCTATCGGTTTAATGAGTCATTTTGCTAATGCAGATTTATTAGGGGATGACCGTAATCAACAACAGCTAGATAAGATTAAGCAATGTGCTCACCAATATGACTTAGCCGTAAGTATGGCTAATTCTGCAGCAATACTATCGTTTCCTGATAGCCATGCTGATTGGGTGAGACCAGGCATAATGCTCTATGGGTCATCACCTTTTAAAGCGCAATCTGCTAGTAGCTTAAATTTGAAACCAGTGATGAAATTAACATCAACATTAATTGCAATTCAGAACCTGCAAGCAGGCGATGAAGTGGGGTATGGCGGTGATTGGGTGGCTGAGTATGCCACCCGTGTTGGTATTGTTAATATTGGCTATGGTGATGGTTATCTTCGACAATTATCAAATACTGGATTAGTGATGATTCAGGATAAAATTGTAGATGTACTTGGGCGTGTATCAATGGATATGATCGCAATTGATTTGTCTCATGTACTTCATGCCAAAGTGGGTAATGACGTTATTCTCTGGGGCTGTGAACAATTGCCAATAGACGATATTGCTAATAAAGCAAACACCATTTCCTACGAATTATTATGCCAAATAAGTGAACGGGTGACGCGAGAATATCATGGCTAAGATAAAAAGAGTCTATAGCTGCAAAGACTGCGGTGGACAAACGCCGCAGTGGGCAGGACGTTGTGGTGAATGCGGAGCATGGAATAGCTTGCAAGAAGAGGTGCAATCACCAGCATCATCAACCAGTTTAGAAACAATTGTTCGTCATACCGGCTATGCGGGTGAGCAGAAAAATGATGTGCAATCACTAAGTGAAATTACATCTGAGCAAGCCGTTCGTTGGACAACCGGCCTAGCTGAATTAGATCGTGTTTTAGGCGGAGGCTTGGTTACGGGTTCGGTCGTTTTAATCGGTGGTGATCCTGGGATTGGAAAATCGACATTATTGCTGCAGGCGATGGCGATAATGGCTAAAACGAGCGGTATTAGTCCGCTCTATATTAGTGGTGAAGAATCATTACAACAAATTCGCTTACGTGCTGAGCGGCTTAATTTAGAACAGACCCCACTAGATTTATTAGCTGAAACGCATACCGAACAAATTATTGCCGTAGCAAAAGAACGCAAACCACAAGTAGTGGTGATTGATTCTATTCAAACTGTGTTTACCGAATTACTACAATCAGCACCGGGAACTGTTGCACAAGTACGAGAAAGTGCAGCCCAATTAGTCCGTTTTGCTAAATCGAGCGGTACCACCCTAATTCTAGTAGGCCATGTCACTAAACAGGGGGCATTAGCGGGTCCTCGAGTATTAGAGCATATGGTTGATACTGTATTGTATTTTGAAGGCGATAATTCGACGCGATTTAGAATATTACGCGCAGTTAAAAATCGCTTTGGAGCGATTAATGAATTAGGCGTATTCGCCATGACCGAGCTGGGTTTAAAAGAAGTAAGTAATCCTTCAGCTATATTTCTATCACGCAGTGATGCACCGCTTGCAGGCAGTTTAGTTACCGTTATTCGAGAAGGCAGTCGACCGATGTTAGTTGAGGTTCAGGCCTTAGTTGATGAAAGTCCTTTGGGTAATCCGAGGCGGGTTTGTGTAGGCTTAGATCAAAATCGTTTAGCGATGCTTTTGGCTGTTTTACATCGTCATGGCGGCATCACCTGCAGCGATCAAGATGTTTTTATTAATGTGGTGGGTGGCGTTAAACTCAGTGAAACGGGTGCCGATTTAGCTATCTTAGCAGCAGTATTATCAAGCCTGAGAGATAAGGCGATTGCCAGCGATTGGATTATTTTTGGTGAGGTAGGGTTAACGGGTGAAATTCGCCCTGTGCAAGCAGGCGAAGAGCGTATTAATGATGCAGCTAAACATGGTTTTACTCATGCTATTGTGCCAAAAGCTAATGCGCCTCGCAAAGCGATTAAAGGCATTAAGGTGATTGCTGTACAGCATCTATCAGAAGCAATTGATGCTTTGAAGTAACTACTCATCGTATTCATCTTCTACTCCATCCCTGCGTTATTTTCGTACTCAAATGGACACATATTATTATATGCTCACATTTTCCGTGCGAAAATGCCTTGTTCTGAAGCAGAATATAAACACGCTGAGCAGTTACAAAATAAAGTGTATTCAACTATTTATTAAAGCCGATAATTCGCGGTGAAGTAATTCTTCATCACCTAAGTTAAGCTCAACTAAGCGCTTCAAATGGCTAATACTATCGAGATCGATGTGTTCACATAGAAAACCAACAGAATTATCATCAAGATGAGCGACAGAGGCGTACATGTGAATTACTAATTGTGCATTTTCTAATAGAAGGTCGACTTTATATTTATCGTGCATTTGACCTAGCCAACCAGTAGGCAAGCTAATTAAAATACCTTTCAAAGATATGTCAATCACATCACAATTAAGGTGTAATTCTCCCTTATAAGCTTTAATATGGGCAGTAGCGGGGAAGGGAATACGGCTGAATCGACGACGCTCAGCTGAAGGGGTATTTGTCATGTTAAGCTTCTCAATATAATTGTAATAATAGTAACATTGATCGAACAAAAAGGAGAAAACAATGCTTTGGGCTAAAGCCTTTCATATTATATTTGTAGTGACATGGTTTGCAGCGCTATTTTATTTGCCGCGACTGTTTGTCTATCATGCCGAATGTGATGATGAAGCAGGGAATGAACGCTTCAAAGTTATGGAGCGTAAATTATATCGGGGCATTATGATGCCAAGTGCTATTTTGACACTCATTTTTGGTGTATGGACCCTCAGCTTTTATTCATTAGATCAGATTTTATCTATGCATTGGCTGCATGCCAAATTATTACTCGTCGCAATACTTTATGGTTACCACGGGTATTGTGGGAAATTATTAAAACAGTTTAGCAATGATGAAAATACTCATTCACATATATTTTATCGCTGGTTTAATGAGTTCCCTGTTTTTATTCTTATCGCTGCCGTTATTTTAGTGGTCGTTAAACCATTCTAATCAGGTAACTGCTCAGCGTGTTTAGATTCTGCTTCAGAACAAGGCATTTTCGCACGGAAAATGTGAGCATATAATAATATGTGACCATTTGAGTACGGAAATAACGCAGGTATTAAGTAGAATATGAATACGCTGAGTAGTTACTTAGTCAGTATATTCGAATAATTTTACAACACGCTGCACACCTGCTGATTGGGTGATAACGAGAATGGCTTGGTCTGCTTCAGCACGACTAATAATGCCCATTAAATAAACGACGCCATGCTCAGTAACCACTTTAATATTAAGTGGGTTAACCCCTTTTTCAGCTGTTAATTTTGTTTTAATTTTTGATGTAATCCACGTATCACTGCTTCGAGAAGGCAATGAACTTGGCGCAGCAATGATCACTTCATTAAAAACACGGCGTACTTTTGGGAGACTTTTTACAATAGACTCAATTTGTTGTTTTAATGATTCAGTTGGTGTTTCACCTGTAATCAAAACTAAACCGTTATAGCTTGTGACATTGATGTGGCTTTGGTCATAAATGTCTTTATTGGTAAATATAGCGCGAGATGCTTTGAATTCAATACCTTGATCGTCAATCACCGTACCCGTTGTGCGTCGATCAGCTGCAACTGTTGCACCTGTTGCAGCACCGGTAACAACAGCTGCAGCACAGCCTTGTAATAGTATTGTTGATAATAAAATAAGTAATATGAGTTTATGTTTTTGCATGGTTGCATTCCTACGTAATTTTTATTGAGTATAGTCTAAATTATCTGAACACACAGAATTAAAGTAGTTCATATTAATTTAGCTGAAAAGCATTCTTTATCCAAGTAATTTCTGGTTTGTCGCTATTGTGTATTGGCATTATTGCGATAACATCAAAACGACAATCAAAATAATCATCCTTAGATTGCAGTAAATAATGCTCGGCAGTTGTGATGATTTTTGCTTGTTTTTTATGATTAATACTTTCGAGCGCACTACCAAATCGCGCATTTTTTCGATAGCGTACCTCGACAAAAACTAAGGTGTGTTGATCTTGCATAATTAAGTCAATTTCACCTCGACGGCAATGATAATTTTGGTCTATTAATGTGAGGTTTTGTTTTTGTAAATACTGGCTTGCGAGCTCTTCAGCTTGTTTGCCTAAATTATTCATTTATATCCGTGTCCTTTCAAACTGCTGTTTTTTATTTGTCATTGCGAACGCAGTGCGGCAATCCAGCTCTGCCCTGCCTAGATTGCTTCGCGTTGCTCGCAATGACGAGCTACCTGCAAATTCAATGATTATGGGTATATAGGCAATGCTTGTAGTATGCCTTGATCAAATTTCCCCCAACGTATTTCATGTGTAATGTAACCAAATTGGTCAATGGAAATTTCTCCCGTTGCGCCACTAAAACTTAGAGTTGAGTCATTACTTAAGGTATTTAATTCAGGTACTAAATGATAGGCATCGGCTCCCAAAGCATAAAGACGTTTGAAGCGATTAAAACTTTCAGCTTGGCTAGTTGATAGTGCTATATAAGTGGGATCAGATGCAGCTATCTCATCATAAACCCAAGGAACATCACCAATGATAAGTCTATTGAGGTCGATATCTTGCTTTGCATTTTGATAACCAGTATAGGCATGTGATGTCGCGATAATAGGCAGTCTTCCGCTACGATAAAATTTAAGCTGTGGCACGAGCTGTCTTGCTTTAGGTGGCTTAGCAACTAAGAACAGAAAATCAATGTCTTGACGTCGGCGTGGTTCAAACTCTAAATTTCGGCCAAGTACTCGCGTTAATGCTTGGCTACGTTGTTTACTTGTCACCAAACCTAACAGTGGTTTTAGAACGTCTGAAAAATCATTCTGTGTTACATCATAGGTGGCTTGATTCAATACTATGCCATTGTTTATTTGCCATTGGTCAATAAATGCTGTGCTGATACGTTCTCCCCAACTATTTTGAGGGGAAAGAATTATTGCCCGCTCAAAACCTTGCGCTTGTGCATAGTTAGCCACAGCGATGGCATCATCTTCTGGCGCTAAGCCAAACTGGAAAAGGTTAGCCTTGCTGGTTTGTTCTGCAAGTCTATTGAGCGCTAATACGGGCACAGGTAATGACACTGATTCAGCAAGTAATTGCACAGCAATTTTATCAAGTGGGCCAATAATCAAGCTGACATTTTTATCGATAGCACGTTGATATTGTTGTAAAACATTACTAGTGCCATATTGACGATCTGTGTCTACAGATAAAAAATGTAATTGTGTATTTGATTGTGCGGTAAGGTGTGCTGCAATAATGCCTTCTCTAATTGCTTTTGCCGCTATTTTATAAGGCCCAGATTCAGGTAATAAAATAGCAATATCAGTAATGTTTAGAGGTAAATCTGTTGCTATTACGATAGCTGTATCCGTACCACCAGGTGATGGGAAAAGCGTAGGATCAGCAGGGTGATTGGGATAACTGCGGTACCAGTCTTCAATGGCAACCGCTAATGAATCTGAATTTGCTGGGTAGGCCTTGACGGCATAAGCTAAAGCAAACCAACCACTATCAATAGAGGGCGGCACACCTGGATTAAATAAATCTAAAATTTGAGGTGACAAATGCATTAATGCTTGCCACAAGGCCTGTTGGTTTTGCTCGCGATCAGCATCATCTAACAGTGGTGCTAATAAGATATGACTATTGGCTTTTTCTAACCAGTTTTCAGTGAGGTTATAGGATTGAATTTGTAACTCAAGCATGGCCTTTTTTTGCATATCTGGCACAGCTTTTAAATCAAATGATTCTAATGCGCGCAATGCATCTTCGGGCTGAGCATCACTCAGCGCTATTTCGGCTGTTAAAATACCGGCGTCATATTGCTGTGCTTCACTTAGTTTTTCATGATTTATTTTATCGAGGCTGCTAGATGCTTGCTCTGAATCGTCAAGCTGCCAAAAACTTTGGGCAGCGTATAAATAGAATAGCGCTTGTTTTTCATTATTATTTTTCTCAGCGAGATCAATATACTGCTTTGCCGCAGTCGCGTAATCTCCTGACTGCTCTGCTTGCTGAGCTGCTAAAACATCAGATTGATTGGGGCGTGTAGATATATTTGGGTCTGTAGGTTGACATGCACTGAGGGTAATAACAAAGCAGGCAATCAAAAACAAATAAATGCGTGAATTCATGGTTTAATATCAAGATAATAAATATATAAAATAAACATCTTACCTGTTCGCGTATATTACGACTAGATTTTTAGTAAAAGAGGCCATTCCCAGTGTCAGAAAATCAAGCAGCAACGCTTTATATAGTAGCTACACCGATTGGTAACTTGTCAGATATCTCACAGCGTGCAATTGATACTCTGAAAGAAGTTGATGTCATCGCCGCGGAAGACACGCGGCATAGCGGCACCTTATTGCAGCACTATTCAATTTCTACCCCGATGATTTCTGTTCATGAACATAATGAGCAACAACGCAGTGAAGTATTGTTAGCGAGATTGCAACAAGGTGAATCAGTAGCACTTATTAGTGATGCAGGCACGCCATTAATTAGCGACCCCGGGTATCGCCTAGTGTCATTGGTGCGCGAACATGATATCCGTGTAGTGCCCATTCCCGGAAGTTGCGCCTTGATTAGCGCATTATCAGCTTCAGGATTACCGTCAGATAGATTTAGTTTTGAGGGTTTTTTGTCATCGAAGCAGGGCGCTCGTCAGCAAACCTTAGAGGCATTAGTAAATGATAGCCGAACACTAATTTTTTATGAAAGCCCCCGCCGGTTACAAGCAAGCTTGACCGATATGGTAGCTGTTTTTGGAAAAGACCGAACTGCTTGCCTCGCACGAGAAGTAACAAAATTACATGAAACCATAACTACCAAACCTTTGGCTGATCTGCTTGAATGGGTAAGCAGTGACAGCAATCAGCAGCGAGGCGAATGTGTATTGCTTGTTGAAGGTATCAAAGAACAAGTAACAAGTGATGAAATAGAAATAAATCATATGCTGACTATTTTACTCAAAGAGCTACCGGTGAAAAAAGCAGCAGCAGTTACTGCATCACTATTAGATGTAAGCAAAAATACAGCTTACGACATGGCGCTGAAACTTAAGCAATAAACGATATCTTGTCATCCCGGCTACAAACCTGCCGGGATGACGGTCTTTTATAGTTTAACTAAGCGTATGACGGGGAACGGGGAAGTGACAGAAGAAATTAATAAATTGAATGGTCACGGGTATTATAGAGTAAAATACGCCCAAGAGATGGCCAGACAATCGCGCTTTTAGCTTGACTAATTGTGAGGAAAGTCCGGGCTCCAATGGGCAGGGTGCCAGATAACGTCTGGAAAGCGTGAGCTTATGCTGCATCGAATCATGGGCCGCAATGGCGCCGATGAACTTAGCTTTGACGCCATTCAACGGGCAATCAAAGCCGCATT